>JAPMTS010000047.1:31119-144484 GCA_026552955.1 Candidatus Methanoperedens sp.
TTCATCAAGACAATCCTCAAAAACATTGGCTTTAATATCAGCAATTCTTGAAAGTTCATTTATTTCATCAGGGGAAGGATTTGATACCCATATCCATGTAAGTGGAGAATCTAACGTAACATTCTTATAATCTTCTTCTATTACCCTGTTATCTTTCAGATAATATGAATGAACGGTCATTTTTGATTAATGATTTCAAAGGTTTATTAGAATATTCCCCGCAATTCTTATTTAGTGTGAGAGCAAGTATCGGTGGGATTTCATGGAAAGGTTCAAATCGAGAAATATTCTGATCGTATTTTTTATTGGGGCGATAATTTTTACGATTTTCGCCAATGAAATCGGATTTGAAAAATTCTTATATTTAATAAATAATGTCAATAAACCATTACTTCTTCTTGCGGTATTCTTCAATTTATTGAATATCGTAACTTTCACGATCACATGGCGATACCTGACTCCTGTGAAGATCAGCTTTTACAGATTATTTAAATTCTATATGGCAGGGACATTTATCAATAACATCACGCCATCATTCGGGACAGCAGGTGAACCTGTAAAAGCCATGTTCCTGGGGAAAGAGACAGGAATAAGTAAAGCTGAATGTTTTGCTGGGGTTGTTTCGGTCAGGATGCTCAATATGTTTCCATTTCTGACCATCGGGATGGTGGGTGTCTGGTTATTGTTCTCCAATCCCGCAATAAAACTTGGTTTCTGGGCGGTCGCAGGATTGGGATTTTCTATAGGACTTGCGTTTTTGATCTTCGGTCTAATAATCTATTTTTATATAAGAAAAGATCAGCTATCTTCATTTGTGCATACATCCATCCGGTTTTTTGCGCCGTTTATCGGATTGGTGAAAAAAGGTTTTGATCATAAGTCATATGTTGCTGCTGTTGATGAATCTATTAACTCTTTCCATGGGGGTTTAAGGAATATTCGCCAGGATAAGAACGCCCTTGGAAAGGCAATTCTGTACTCATATCTTGGATGGATTTTTGACATACTTGCTATTTATATGGTGTTTCTTTCCATAGATGAAACTCATATTCATATCAGCGTATTGATCATTTCCTATACTATATCCATGATAAGTGGATGGCTCCCTCTTTTCCTGCCAGGAGGACTTGGAATTGTTGACGGTACTATGGCAATACTTTTCATCTATGGAGGCGTGCCGGTGGAAATGGCCGTCCTTGCAACACTTCTTTACAGGCTTGCATCTTATTGGTTCAATACTCTCTTGGGGGCGTTCTATTTCTGGATCGTACTAAAAACCAGATAGATCCTCTTTTGTAAAAGTAAAATTGCCATTTATTTCCACGTGATCGGGAAGATCCCCGAATCTTGATTTTAATATCAGGTCAGCTATTTGATCCTCCATCACTCTTGATATACCTATTATTGATGATGTTGGTCTGGGATTGACATCTATTACATAAGGCCTATCACCGAGCACAATGTCCACGCCTGCGTAACCCCGGCACCCAAGGACCCGGGCGGTTTTTTTTGCCACATCTATTATCTCTTCATTCCTTTCACAATGATAGGGAACTATTCCTCCTTTGTAAGAAAAATTCTCCCCGGTTTCGATCAACTGCCTGTTAACTGTAAGTGGAAGCTGTGTTTTTCCGGTAATTAAACTTACACTCAGGTGTTCCCCTTCAATGAATTCCGTAGCGATGAAACCCGCTTTCAATTCGCCTTTCTTTTTCCTATGTATACCTTCCGAAGCACAGCCAAATCGTGGTTTTATAACGAAATCCCCTTCATATTCCCCTTTCCCAATAGTGTGCGGGACGGGTATGTTCGCATGAGAAAGAGCTAACGTACATTCTAATTTATCTGCGCAAAGACGTATCGAATCGGAAGGGCAACCGAGATTCTGTGTATTTTTCTCTATTATTTCAGTCAGGTCCCCGAGAATTTCATCAGGTGCAATAACTAAAGAAGCATCACATTTTCTTGATAATTCCATGAGCGTCCCCTCAAATCCGGTTGTTATGACAGCCTTTCCTGCTTCAAGTTTGATACCCCTGGAAGGATACATTACCTCATGGCCGCATGCTACAAAGCTTCTCACAAGAGTATGAAGCATTGCTTTTCCCTCAAGCATGAATTCCTCGATGCCCGCACCCACAGCATACTCTGCCAGAAGTATTTTCATGGTTTAATGTAATGGATTGGGGGATATTAAAACTGCGGTTTCTTTCTGAAATACCGCTCTTTCTCACTGAAGATGCATCCACAATATTTTTGCATATAGAGTTCGAGAGTCTTTGATATATCACGGGATTCCTGATATCCTTTCCTGAAATCCTCATAATAGAACTCTATACCGGATTCGTCTGCTATTTTTTCCCCTGTCTTGATAATAGTTTCATGTTTCTGGTATGGAGAAATGAGAAGCGTGGTCGTAAAAGCATCAAAATCAAGCTGTCCTGCAATTCTTGCAGTTTTATTAAGTCTCTCTTTATAGCAGAATTCGCAGCGTTCTTCTGCGGCAAGTGCCTGGCGCAGGTAGTTTTCTATGTCGTAATCATTCTCGTAAATTACCCGAGTTCCCTTTAGTTCCACATATTTTTCCAGGGATACCAGGCGATTTCTATATTCCTGGTAGGGATGGATATTAGGATTATAAAAGAAAGCGGTTACATCATGCCCTTCCTCCAGCATTCTTTTGTGCGGGTATGTAAAACATGGGGCGCAGCAAACATGGGTGAGAATTTTCATAATCTATTATTTGCAGCCTTTTTCATTCCATTCTTTTCCGTATTTAATTCCCCAGGAAGCCCACATCGCTCCAAGAATTGCTATCGCTACAAGTATAGCGACCAGAATAACGGCGATCTTCTGGAAGAGACTGAATGAAATAGCGAAAAATGCGACATAGATTATTGAAAAAATCAACAATCCGAATAAAACAATTATTGATACAATCACCCTTGAACCAAGTCCAGGCGGCATGTCTTGATTTTCACTCTGATCCGTATAAATTCACCTCATTCCATTTGTTTATGCAATAGTGTCCCTTTCCCACTCCTGCAATAAAGAACATATCTCTGATACCATATAAAATTAACTTGGTGCCAATTACTTCTTATGAAAAAACGAAAACATACCAGAAGATAATAACATAATCCAAAACAGGCAAAACTATATATTGGGAGTTCACTATTATCAGCACAGTTAACTTTTAAGTAGAAAATTATTCTTAACTTTTATAAAGTTGTGTTTGTAGCTCTTAATTGTTTTAAATATAAATTAAAGAGGTTAGAAAGAAAAAGCAATTACGCTTTTTCATAAAAATTATGGAAAGTTTTAAAAATCTGGGCATTTGTGAGCCTGTTTTGAGATCAATAAAAGATGAGAAGTTTGAAAGTCCCAGTGAAATCCAGGAAAAATCGATTCCTTTGATCATTGCAGGGAAAGATATTATCGCCGGGTCTGCAACAGGATCGGGAAAGACGCTTGCATTTGCGTCCGGTATATTGAAAAATGCTGAAAAAGGACGAGGGATCCAGGCGCTTGTCCTGACTCCCACAAGAGAACTGGCTGAGCAGGTCGCCCAGGCTTTGGCTAAATTTTCAAAGTACAAACCCCTGGAAATCATTGCAGTCTATGGCGGTGTGGGAATTAATCCCCAGATCAGGGGATTGAGGACAGCAGACGTTGTTGTAGGAACACCTGGCAGGTTGCTTGACCATATCGCAAGAAATACTCTTAGATTGGGCAAAGTAACAACACTCGTTCTTGACGAAGCAGACCGGATGTTCGATATGGGATTCAAGGATGATGTGGAAAAAATTATAAGAAAATGCCCTGAGGAAAGGCAGACACTTTTATTTTCGGCAACCATCACAAAAGAAGTTGTCCTGCTTTCAAAGCGTTACATGCAAAAACCGCTTCAGGTTTCAGTAGATTCTTTTGTTGATCCCAAAAAACTTATACAGACATATTATGATGTTGCAGATGAGCAAAAATTCTCTTTGTTGCTTCATCTGTTAAAGAATGAAAGTTCAGATCTTATAATGGTTTTCTGCAATACGAAGAGAAATACCGACAAAGTCACAAAAAACCTGGTCTTTTCAGGTATAGATGCTCTAGCGATCCATGGGGGCTTAACCCAATACAAGAGAAATGATGTAATGCAGCGATTCCATACCGGGAAATTCTGTGTCCTTGTCTGCACAGATGTAGCTGCAAGAGGGCTTGATATTCGCGGTGTTTCCCATGTTTACAATTACGATATTCCCAGAGAGAGCAAACAGTATATCCACAGGATCGGAAGGACTGCAAGAGCAGGAGCCCAGGGAAAAGCCATAAATATCCTTTCAAGAACTGATTATGATAATTTTGGCAGAGTATTGAAAGAAAATGATGTGGAGATAACAGAAGAGATATTGCCTGCTTTTGAGAAAGCTGCAATAAGGAAGTCAGAAAGAAGGCCAACCAGGCCCATTATTAGAAAGGCACAACCTCATAACAGGAACAGAAGACGGCAGGGAATTTCAGTCTAATCCATTTCCCAATCCAATTCATTTTTTTAGTGATGTAGCCATTCAAACCATTATCATCAGGTTATATATAATAAAAATTCCACTTTGGGGTTAAAGAACGAAATAAAACAATCATGAATCTTTTTTAACTCAAAAAACTCAATAAATTGTAGGTATATTTAAATTAATAAATGATATTTGAATGATTTATGGGTCGGATAAATGCGATGGATGGAAAAATACTCATAATGATAGTAAGTATATTAATCCAAATGTATAATTAAAGGCGCATTTATATACCTTCAATGTATTGAATATGATAAATATTAACCAAAAAAGAAGTGGTAGTAAATGATTATTACCAGAAAATCCAAGGATAATTATTTAAAATTTGTGACAAATATATTTCTGCATAGCATTTGCCATATGAAGGTTCAATAGATGACAATAACAGCGATTTTACCTGCTTATAATAAGGAAGTACACATAGGTACCCTGGTACTTCAGACAAAGAAACATGTTGACAATGTACTAGTAATTGATGATGGTAGTTCTGACCGTACGGGAGAGATGGCAAAACTTGCCGGTGCAAAAGTGATTCGCCACACCAGGAAAATGGGAAAAGGTGCAGCGCTCAAGTCGGGTTTTGAATATGTTGGGCGAAATGGAGCGAAAGTCATTGTAACTATGGATTTTGACAGTGAGTATAACCCCGATTATATCCCGACCCTTATAAATCCCATACTCAAAGGAGAAGCAGACGTTGTAAACGGTAGTTGGCAGGTGAAACATAGTGGAAAAAAATTACATTTTTCCCAGTTCAAAGGGAAATACAGTATTGATAATGTTCTAAATTCTAATCCAAGATTATCCACAACCGACATGCAAAGCGGAATTCAGGCATTTGCCAGACATACTCTAACCGCATTCAAATTCAAATCCAACGGGAACACTAATGGAAACGATATGCTAAATGATGCTGCAAATGCCGGATTGAGAGTGAAAGAGATAGAGATAGGAGTGAAACAAAGTGTTGACTGCACGACACAAAATGATCGGAAGCATGTTCTTAAAACCTTGGTAAGAATGCTTGAAGATATTGAACTTTGCAGGCCGTTGTATTATTTGACAATCCCCGGAATGGTATGCACTATTATTGGCATGGGATTGGGATTGGATATTCTAAAAGATTTTTTTATAGGAGAGACTTTGAGATTTTGGCCTATGCTTTTTATGATAGTTTTGACACTATTGGGTATTTTCATGGCTTTCACAGGCATCATACTGCATTCGGTGTCAAGGCTGATCAATGAGAACAATAAGACAAAACATGCAAACAGTAGAGGAATTCCATAAAAAAGGTTTTTAGAATGAATTATCTTTTAATTGTATTCATCGGGATAATAGGAGTTTTCTATTATAATACAGTTGGATGGATGTTTGAGTCGTGGATGTATAATGACTATTATTCACATGGATTTATAGTACCTATAGTATCAGGATATATTGTATGGAAAATGAGACCTGTTCTTGCATCTGTGGAAAAGAAAACATCACAGGGAGGTCTTTGGCTTTTTATAGCAGGAATAGTTCTTCAGGTAATCAGCATGGTATGGACCATAAGATTCCTGTCAGGCATATCTTTTATAGTGACCCTTGCAGGTGTCATAATATATTTGTTTGGGTGGGATTTCATGAAAAAAATCAAATTTCCATTCCTTTTCCTGTTATTTATGATACCATTTCCTCTTGTGGATATCATAGCATCTCCCGCACAAACTTTTTCAGCATTTGCCTCTACAAATATCGCAAATCTTATTGGAATACCGGCCCGGTTAGAAGGATTGGTCATAACCATTCCAGAAGGATCATTTGAGGTGGGTATTACCTGCAGCGGTATAAATTCAATAATATCATTGTTAACGATCGGAGCCCTCTTTGCTTTAATTCTGGAAGGCAGTAGATCAATGAAGTTAACGATCCTGGCATCCGCAATACCTCTTGCCATGGCAGGGAATATTCTCAGGATCACATCAGTATTGGCAGTTTCAACGGTGTATGGGCAGACCGCTGCAATACATTATTTCCATGATTTCTCAAGTCTTGTTTTTTTCAGCTTTTCCTTGATATCTTTATTTCTGGTTGGGAGGTGTTTCGGACGGCTGCAGTTCAAAAAAATCTTTTAATAATGATAGGCATATTGCTCCTTTCATATGTTTCCGTATTATTGCTATCCCAGGAGGATATTACTGATTACACTGTTGCAGACACCGAATACTGGCGTGAGAGCGTGAATCGCCTGATGCTAAAAACCTCATATGACTACAACAATGAGGAAGAAGTAAAAGCATTTCCAAAAACTATCGGAGAATGGAAAGGTTCTGATTATAGATATCCTGATGGAATATATAAACTCTTAAAAGCCAAAGTGCTTCTGAGCAGGACATACACAAATAATGATGGGAATTTGGTATGGATGGACATTATCAATAGTAAGGTTGGAGAAAGTTTCCATAAGCAAAGAATTTGTGTAGAAGGAGCAGGCTGGAAAATAAATAAAGAAAGCATAGCTGAGTTCAAAATAGGAGAATCCACAAATCTTTTTGCAAAATTGCGCGCTAATAGACTTGATTATAGTAAAAAAGATCAAAAACAGATAATGATTTACTGGTTCATGTTCGAGAAATTAGGGGCAAAAGATTCGGTTGCCATGATCCGTATAACTTCTCCTGTTACCACAAATGAGACAGATACATATAATTTGATCACAGGTTTTGTGGAAGATAATTTATTCAGGACTATGTATGATCAGGTAGGCCAGGAGAACAGTACAGTAGCAGAGAATATCATGAATACGTATGGGAATTTAGGCAAAGTGGCCATAGCAATGGGAATACTTATACCCATTGGCATCATTTTTGCGGGTATTAGGCTAAAGAATTGAAATTACGATGTATTTATGAGTATAATATCTGCCATATCAAACGTTCAGACTTCATTTCCTGTAGAGACTATCAATCAAGGCGGTGTAATGGCTACTCTATCCCTAATTGTTTCCCTTTCCATAGCACTCCTGATCTCAGACTCAAAATACTGGAACAACTGGGCTTCAAGTACTCTTAATACATGTTCCATTGCTCTTCTTATAACGATCGCAGTTATCCTGATAGTAAAGATCATCTTGATACTATAGGTAGAATACCAAATAAAAATACATTTGCAGTCCCATGAATTATCAGGATGAAGGGAAAACTCCTTGTTTTCTGGAATATAAAACCCAGAACTACCCCGAAAAATGTGGCGAATAATATCTCATCCATAAGGCCATATCCGGAATGCATTATCCCGAAAAGCCCGGCGCCATACAAAACTCCTTTATTGGCACCAAACACAGATTGAAGCCTTGTCTGCAATAATGACCTGAAGATGAGCTCTTCTATAGCCGCTACAAAAATGAACATCACAATGGAGATCAGGAGAATATTCTGAATTTTCAAATTCGTTATTAGAGCGACCGGGTCAAGTATTTTGAATTCAAGCATCGCCATTGCTGCGGCGATCAATAATGCTAAAGGTATGTACAAATACCATCGATTGAAATTAATACCTATATCTTTTGAAGTGATATTCTGCTGCTTTGTCACATAATATATGGATATGAACATAACACCGTATACCAGAGGATACCAGAGCAGTTTGGTGGTAAAGAATTGAGGCATAGCAAGATTCAATATCCGCATCTGGAGTAACAATAAAAGGATTTGAATCAGGTTTTTGTTCTCTATAGATAAGTCGCTGAATATCAGGGCGAGTGTGATCGCCTGAAGGTTGATTACATGCAATGCGAGGCCAATATAAACATGTCCCGATAACATCATAATTTCCCCTGCAGCTATTCCCAGTATCGGAAGATAGATTTCATTTTTCATTGGCTAACATTCACCCACAGGTGCAGATCACGATACGGCGAGGCAAAATCATCATCTTTGAAAAGCCAGAATTCAAGCTCCATTTCATTTCCTTCTTTGTTAGGCACAAAGGAGATGTAATTTTCCCATGTTGTATTGTGATCCAGGTAGAACGTGTTATCATTTAAAATTTCTGTATCAAGTACCACTTTAACCGTATAGTTCACACGGGTATATTCATGATTTACCACACCTACAAGAACATCAACATTAGAACCATATTTTAACTCTGTGGGGTAATATTCAGCTTTCCCTTTCGGACCCAGGATATAAAATTCCGTGAATTTTTCACCAATTTTTGGCGTTGTTATTACAAAAATCATCATTCCAATCGCCAAAACTATCGACAAAATAAGTATCCATGCAAGCACCTTTTCTGATTTGCCTTTGGACGCATTGAATTCTTCCATAATAATTTTATGGATCAAATCGAACGGTACACAGAACCTCTCATCTTCAGGAATTCTTGCCTGCCTGAATACGGCGATGAAAATAAATAGTATTGTAAAAATGCAAAGTATCAGCAATATCGTTAATAGTCTTGTATTGAAAGTGAAATTCAATAATAAACCAAGAAGGGGTACTGAAGCTATGCTCAGGCTGAAACTTAATGCGAGACGTTCTATTCCTTCAAGTTCAAACTTGTTTGGCAGCAATACTGCCATCAGGACATAGCCTGGTATGAAGAGGAATATCGGTATACTCAAAACGAGTGTGATAAAAGTCTCACTTAAATTAGGATTAATAACAAAAATGAGTGTGAGAATTGCCCATATGAGCATAACTAATAAATCTAAAGGAAATCTATATTTTTTTTTCATTAAAGTATACCGTTAAAATTGTAGGTTAAACTGATATGCAAATATATATATTTATTTTTTTGGAGGGGACTGTTGCATAACATTAGATTTTTTTTTCTATTCCTATTAATCTTTCATAAATCTCCATGATATAATTAATATGATACTTAACATCATTATTATTTATTTATGTGCTTGAGTAAATATATATATACTAACGCGTATTGTAGAACGCATGTTATTAAGGTTATTTAAGATCTTGAATCAAAACGATTATGAACCTGGAGTTCATAGAAAATTTTTTAGATTGGCATAAGGTGGCTCTAAATGATATCCATAGTAGTTCCTTTTTATAATGAGGAAGAAAACATAGAAATTCTGCATTCTGAATTAAGCGATATATTGAAAAAGATGGAGCGGAAATATATTATCATTTTCATAGATGATGGTTCCACAGATAACACCTTCAAGAACATGCAGAAGGTTCGAGAAAAGGATAATAATGTCAAAATAATAAAGTTCAGGAAGAACTTTGGACAAACCGCAGCTCTCAAGGCCGGATTTGACCTGGCTCAGGGGGATATTGTTATCAGCATGGATGGCGACCTGCAGAACGACCCTGCGGATATTCCCAAGCTCGTCGAAAAGATCGAGAAGGAAGATTATGATGTAGTTTGCGGGTGGCGCGCTGATAGAAAAGATACCATCTCCAAGAAAGTCACATCCAAATTCGCGAATTTACTGAGGAAAATGACCACCGGTGAGGTGATACATGATTCAGGATGCACGTTTCGGGCATACAAGATCAAATGCGTAAAGGGTCTGGACCTGTATGGGGAAATCCACAGGTACATTCCTGCAATGCTGTTGTGGAGGGGCTACAAGATCGGCGAGGAAAAAGTTAAACACCATCCGAGGAAATTCGGCAAAACCAAGTATGGCCTCCTAAGAATCGGGAAGGGTTTCCTTGATTTGATAGTCATAAGCTTCTGGCAGAAATATTCAGTCAGACCCATCCATGTTTTTGGGGGATTGGGGCTGCTGCTGGGTATCTCAGGAACACTTATAGGGGGATCTATGGGTGTTGAGAGGCTGTTATTCGGGAAAAGTCTTTCTGACAGGCCCCTGTTTTTATTGGCTGTTTTGATGGTGATCATTGGCGTACAATTTATAGTATCAGGGATTCTCGCAGATATTATGCTCAAGGTTTATTATGGGCAGAATGAGAGAAAGAACTATTTGACTGAAAAGGTTATCGAATGAGAATATTGATGCTGAATAATGAGTATCCTCCATTGGGAGGGGGCGGGAGCAATGCCTGTAAATATATATTAAAAGAATTTGCAGCTAAGGATCTTGATGTGGATGTTGTAACTTCATCTTCTTCTAACACATTTGAAACGGAAAAAATTGGGGATACTGTCAACATTTATAAACTGCCTATTAATAAAAAAGATATTCATTACTGGACCCAACGAGAGATAATTACCTATAGCTGGAAAGCGAATAAATTTATTAAGAAATTGATAGAAGAAAAAGAGTATGATGTTTGCCATGCCTTCTTCGGTATCCCTTGCGGAGCAATTGCCTATTTGTTCAGGAAAAAAATCCCGTATATTGTCTCCTTGAGAGGCTCCGATGTGCCAGGATTTAATAACAGGTTCGGCTTCGAATATGTCTTTCTAAAACCCATCATAAGATCCATCTGGAAAAGAGCAGGGGCAGTGGTTGCAAACAGTAAAGGATTGAAAGAGCTAGCTTTATTAACCTCACCAGCTCAGGAAATAAGCGTTATTTATAATGGAATTGATGTTTCGGAATTTAAACCGGATCTTGATAGAACGAATGACGGCGATATGCTAAGGATCGTGTGTGTCTCCAGGTTGATTGAAAGAAAGGGGATCAAGTATTTGATCGAAGCTATTGGAAAATTAAAGGATAAAAATATAAAATTGGTCCTGGTAGGAGAGGGAAACCAGGAAGAAGAGTTGAAGAAATTGGCGCAGGATCTTGGCATTTCCGAGATAGTGGATTTTAAAGGTTATATTTCCCACGATAATATTGCCGATATTTATAAAAACAGTGATGTTTTTGTTCTGCCCTCACTGAATGAAGGTATGAGCAATGCTTTATTGGAGGGTATGGCATCAGGTCTTAGTGTCATTGTTACTGATACTGGCGGGACGGTGGAGCTTATGGATGGAAATGGTATTATCATACCCATGGGCGATTCGGATGCGATCGTAAATGCAATTCGCAGGATTATGGATAATCCGGACGAAAGAAAGAGGATGAATATTAGAAGCCGGCAAATTGCGGAAATGATGGATTGGAAAGCGGTCGGAGAATCCTATTTGAAGTTGTATGAAGATGTGATACTCAAATGAAAATCCTGCATGTTATTGATCACATGGGTTTGGGGGGGGCCCAGACAATAATAAAAGGAATTTTTGAAAAGGAAACAAACAATGAAAATATTTTTTGTTATTCGCTGAGGAATAATAAAATACGGGTTGAAGTGAACCACCATAATGTTTATTCACATGCTGGTTTTTCTAAATTCAACATCATATCCCTTTTTGAACTGAGGACTCTTGTAAAGGATCATAATATTGATATTTTGCACTGTCATTTGCCAAAGTCCATGTTTTTTGGATACTTATTGAAATTATTATTTTTCAAAAATATAATACTCATTTTTCATGAGCATGGAAGTATTTTTCAGAATCGTTGGTGGTACAGGCAGTTTATCAAAAGGACTCAGGACAAAGTTGATCTGTATATAGCCATATCAAAAGCAACACAGAAGCAGCTTATCGAAAATGCAGGAATTAAGGAAGATGAAATAAAAATTTTGTTAAATTTTGTGGATCTGGAATATTTCAGACCGCAAACAACGAACCGGCTGGAGGAACGAAGAAAACTCGGCCTTGATGATAATGATTTTATTCTTGGTTTTGCAGGGAGGCACATAGAAAGAAAGGGATGCCATGATTTAATTCTTGCCCTGGGAAAACTGAAACATTTGGAAAATATAAAGTTGCTCATTACCGGAGACGGACCTAAAAAAAAGGAAAATATAAAATATGCTAATAAATTGGGATTAGAACGAAATATTTTCTTTCTCGGATATATCCCGGATATCAGATGGTTATATTCGATCATTGATTGCTTTGTGATTCCATCCCACTGGGAGCCTTTTGGCCTTGTTGCATTGGAAGCCCATGCTACAGGAGTCCCGGTCATCTCTTCGAATGTAGAGGGATTAAATGAAGTAGTTTTTGACGCTAAAACCGGTTTTTTATTTGAACCAAAAGATCAAGAAGACCTGGCAAAAAAAATAGAATTACTATACCATAATGAAGATTTGAGGAGGAAAATAATTGAAAATGGGTTGAAGTCTGCTGGAAATTATTCTTTGGAAAAATATTTAATGATATTGGAATCAATATATTGTGGCTTGAAGGAATAGGTAATAAAAATGATTCAGTTATTAAATAAAATAAAAACAGAATTATATCTCAAGGAACTTTTTATTAAGCATGAAATTTCCCCGAAGGATAAAGATGTTGATATTTTAATTTCAAAATCTGATTTCGCATGCATAAATTTTCCTTCAAATTACAAACTGATAAATCTTTCAACTTATAACAACCATTTTATATATGTTCGTTTTGATGCGATCGATCAAAGCTTTATAAAAATTGATTTTATTATCGATGGATTGGATTACTGCAATGTTGTGAGTTTATCACTCGGGAAACTCAAGAAATCGTCCAGAATGATTACGAATGGTATTTTTGTTCTTGGAGATGAATATATCTATTTAGATAGATATTTGGGGTATCTGTTTTTTCCCTGGAAGAGCAAAAGAACATATTCCTTTTTGGAGAATAATGTTCAACCAACCATGTTCATATTGAATGAACTCAAACATTTTAGCATCAAACAGTTAGAGATCAACGACACTAAAAAAATAAGATCCAAACTTATTAGAAAAAAAATATATAATTATACAATTTATCATATCAAAAAAAAGATCTTCAAGTTGAGGCAATTAAATAAAAAATTAATTGTTGTTATTATGGGCATAGACGGTGCAGGAAAAACAACTTTGATCAGGGAGTTAGAAAATGAATTGTCTGGCATATTCAATGTAAGTACCACCTATATGGGATGGCATGATTTCTATTTGTGGCCTATAAGGATTTACAGGCATTTTAAATATAGACATATAGATAAGAATAAAACAAAATCTATGACAGATTCCGTCAAGAGGGTCGCATCATTTGAAAATATTATTATATTTATTGAACTTTATAGTAGATATTTAAAAAGCGTATTAAATTGGAATACGGAAATTGTCTTGTTTGATAGATATTTTTATGATTCTATTGTCCGTTCAAAAAATCATTTATTGGAGACTCTGTTGATTTCTCTTGCACCAAAACCGGATTTATTTATCCTGCTTGACGCACCAAATGATGTGCTTTATGAACGAAAGAAAGAAATTAGTATGGGGAGAATAAAGTTATTGAAAGAGTTGATTTATTCCAAAAATTATCTGAAACCAATAATCATTGACACCCATGAAAACGATATTTTCACCTGCATAAAGCTTGCGAATACATATATCTACCAGAGTTTCAATAAAAATGCTTCTTCAAATAAGGGATCCAACACATTTTTTGTCCTTAAGAATAATAAATACATAGTGAGAAACAACGCAGAGGCATTTTCCCTTTTTTACTCATATTTTTTATTCAGGCCGCGATTCAAAATAAACACGATCAAAAAAATCATTTTTGTTATGGATCGGTTTTTCCTGGAAATTTTGAAACTATGTTTCACTCTGAGAATACACCATCTTCTCCCTTTGAAGAAACGCCTGGATGAGAATTTCCTGATAAAGAGGACCGGCAAAGGATCCTGGCCATGCTCCATAGAGTTATACAAAGACAATGACAGGTACCATATAATCAAGATTTTTTCCGATAAAGATTCATTTGAAAAAGAGAGATCTTTTTTAGAAAAATATTATTTTAATGAATCTTCTATTAAATTTCCGGAGTATGATATCCTGGGGAACAACCAAATACGATATGAATTCATTCCTGCACCAAACCTTGCAACACAAATAAGATCAGGATATCGTAATTTTTCGGAACTAATTGATCTTTATAAAAAAATTTGCACCTCTTTAGATATGTTATACGAAGAGCAAATAGGTTTGATCCATGGTGATTTAACTCCTGATAACATATATTATTATAAAAACAATATATATATAATAGACTACGCTGATTCACATGTCTTTGACAGAGATTATGATAAATTCATCTTATTGAAAAGGTTGATCAGTGATTATTCCGGAATTGAAAATAAGGAACTTATCGAACAATTTGCTGTTTTTGATATATCAAAAATAAAATCATTTGAGATGCATTACCAACATTTATTAGCAATTAAACATCCCTTAACATAAAATGAGTCTTTTTAATCATTTGAAGAATAAATTAATTAAAGAAACCCTCTGGGGTTTTGCAGCAAAAGGAATATCATTTGTTTTATTTATGGCACTCAATATATTCCTTGCAAGAGTACTTGGGGTCGAAGATTTTGGCTTATGGTCTTTTTTATTCGCAATTATTTCAGGTATTTTTTTGATCTCAAATTTTGGGATTAATGCTTCCGGAAAATTTATCGCACAGTATAACAGCACAGACGAATTAAAAAATGTAATTATAAATAGTTTTAAACTAAGACTGGTAATAAGTACTCTTTTTGCACTTTTGATCTTCTTTGGTTCCAAAACAATAAGCGTTCTTGTTGGCCACCCTGAATTCGAAATTCTATTAAAATATTCTGCTCCTCTGGTTTTTTCGATGGGATTTTTAGAATATTTGAAAACTGCTTTTGGAGGGCTGCATAGAATAAAATATAATTTTATTGTCAATGTTTTGGAATTTGGATTTAAATTCCTTTTTGTTATTCTTTTGTTCCAATTTTCAAAAAATCTGATCAATATCGTTAATGCCTTTAGTTTGGCTTCATTTTTGACCATGGCAATTGGTTTATCATTGTTATATTTTAAGTTTTATATAAAGATTGATCATTCAACAAATATTTCATCCTCATTGGATATTATTAAATATGCGATTCCTTTATTCTTCACAAGCATTGGATCTGTTATAGCAACTGAAATAGATACAGTTATGCTTGGCCTATATTCTTCAAATTATGAAGTAGGGATATATGCAGTTGGAAAAAATATCGTTAATACGGTACCTCAAATAAGCCTGGCAATCGCTATGGGTACAATGCCTGTTTTTGCTAAAATAAATAATGACAATAAGGAGGAATTAAAACAGTTATTTTTTAAAATACTGAGAATCAATACCTGGCTTATGGCAAGCATAACTATAGGTATAATATTTTTATCCGGATTCTTGATACCGTTAATATATGGTGATAAATATGCTGGAGCAGTTTTTCCATTACAAATTTTGACAATATTTCTTGTAAGCCGTTCTTTCCTGATATTTCTAAATCTGTTCCTTGATTATCAGGGATTAGCCAAAAAACGATTATTTAACTCGATAATTTCCATGATTTTAAACATTATTCTGAACCTGATATTAATTCCGAGATATGGCGCAGTGGGAGCTTCTATTGGAACTTCTATTGCATATCTACCCTATGTTATTTTAAATTGGCTTGAAGCGAAAAAAGTTCTGGACGCAAAATAGGGATGCTCTTAATGTTATGGAATTTGAGCTTCTGGAAGGGCTTCTTTTAGATTTTTAAGCTATCTTATCAGTAGGCTCATGTCTATAAAAAGCACAGGGGAAAGTCATTCCAGAGCTGCAATGAAACGACTTTCGTTTTTAAATTATTTCCCGTTTTTATTTGCCTTTCCTGTCGCGTGACAATCCGAACAGAATTTTGGTCGATGACAATCGCTGCATACTTTGCCTATCAAAACCTGTGACTTATGAGTATTTATCCAATTGCTGGGATGATCACTCTTATGACAGGTGCTACATAGATTTTCCTTGATATGAGGAACATGTTTTACGTCAGAATGACAAAAATAACATGCGATCTTATTATTTGTGACATGGTTCGTATGTACCATACCGAAATCATCATATTTTGCCACCCTCTCAGGTTTATAATGACATGAAATGCATTTATCCTTGGAAACAATATCATTCGCTCCGATAGATATATTTGTATGACATAGCAGGCAATTAGCTCCACGGTCTATATGGCTTGTATGATCAAAGTTTGTATAGTTCCTTGGAGTTTCGGTTGGAGGACCGTGACAGGATGGACAACCGGAAATCGATAAATTATCGGAAACATCCCTGAAATGGCATGTAAAGCAGGTAGATGTTGTTACCACGATGTGTCCTTTTTCTTCTTGTTCCATATTGGGATGACATTGGACACAGGTCGGATCTGATACCGATTGATGTTCTTTCATGCCGATAACAAGCATGGAATGGCAGCTTGTGCATGTTAATTGTATAGCCCTATTTGGTTTTAGCAAATGGTTCTTATGACTGAAGTTGACACCTGTGAATGGAACCTCGGTTGAAAAAATTCGATCTTCATGGCACAAGAGGCAGTTTTTATCCATTACTTTAGCATATAAATTTCCTGAATATTCTTCCACAGTGGTCTCATAACTATAGAACTGCATAAGCCCATTTAGTTTCCCTTTTACATGGCCGATTATACCCGGTTCATAATGGCATTCCACACATTTTACGGTAGTATGTGATGAAGTCCTCCATGAATCGTAATAAGGCCTCATTATATGACAATTCTTGCCGCAAAACGCCGGATTTTCAGTGATCTCCAGCATTTTTGCAGAAATTACTAATGTAACTGAAAGCAATATGATTAATACAATAATAATAGGAAGTTTATATCTTGAAATCCTATGCTTAATAACATCTATAAGTGATATTTTATCCATTTCCCTTCACCGTTTTCTAATAAGATATAAAACTGCAAATATTCCCAGAACTAAGGTTATCCCAAATCCTGGAACAGAAGGTGCAGTTGGTTCAGCGTTACTTAGTTTGCCTTGCGCTTTCTTAGCCGAATCTATCCCGACTTGAATTTGCCTGTCAAAATCTTTTATATTGAAACTATGCCACAATGATGGAACATCCTTCATAATAGCTATTGCTTTATCAAGATCATTTTGGGATGAAACAATATCTTTTCCTTTTGCCTTTGCATCAGAAACAGAATTTCTTGCTTTTCTGATTTCTTCTTTTAATTCATCCGCTTTTTCAAGTGCAAATTTTGCATCTTTTGGAATATTTGCACTTGAGACCTGGTCTTTTGTATTGTGGCAAACACTGCACAATGGTGTGATTTCAGATGCATGCAATACTTTGAAACTATGCGGTTGATGGCAATTTACACATGATGGCGCACGTGATTCGGCTCTTAATCTTTGATAATGCATGGTATTTTTAAAATGATCCAATTCTGTTGCATGGCATTTTCCACATGTTTCAGGAATATTCTTAAAATAAATCGGACTTTGCGGATCACTTATATTCTCAATGGTAGAATGAGCCCCTTCTATTGTATTTATTTCCGTATTGCCTCCATGGCATGCATCACAGGTAACAGAATAGTCCGAATGACTTGAATCAGACCATTGCTGGAAATTATCAGACGCTTTTTTCCTTATTATGTCTTCATGACATTCAAGTGAACAAGATATATTTCTTTCGGTATGATTCGATCTAATATCATTGAATCGTAATTGCTCATTCGTAAAAGGTGATAAACTCTTATGGCAATTAATACATGAATTATTTAAAGCTTCATAATCAGCTGCTCCTACTGGGGCGATCAAGAAAATGATAACTATTAATAATTTTTGTGCAAATCTAAAACTATTCATGTATGAATCTGGTTTTTTATCTCTTGGTGACATTTTTTCTTTTCCGCCGTTATTGTGATTTGAATTAATATTTTTTAATGCCAGAACTATGTACCCGTTTTTTATTCTGTCTTTCTTGCTATGACGTGATGATTCAATACAATAAAAAGTTTGCGATTATTTTAACATGACATCACAAAATCAAAATCGATGTCTTTTTCCAAATATTCATGAGACACTAGGCCTTTCCTGGCATCTGTGCGTCTCATGAATACTGATTCGACAAATTACCTAAGACGGTTCTTCTTCCATATCTTTCCACGGTGGCAGGATAGATGTTACAACCAGCAATATTATGAATGGGAGAATAAATATTATTAAAGCCGGTAAGATACCTTCCTGGCTGTAGAAAACAGGTACATATGTAAGTGTTCCGCTCAGGCTTTTTGAAATTTCTTGCCCTCCGATCACTACATTCCATCTCATGGCAAATACGCCTATTACCACAAAGATAGATGATATGGATATCATGTAAAGCTTCAGCGTTTCACGGTTCTTTATTAAACTCACCATAAGTAATAGGACGAAAGGTATGAATATGCCAAGTGTCAGTTGCACACCATAAAAAGTAAATCCGATCTTATCCGAAAGGAGCCTGTTAATGATATCAATATCTTCACGTGAGGCATATTTCATGCTAACTATCTCAAGTAATTCCAATGTTACATCCAGGATCAAAAAAATCCACAGGTAATGTGCAAGTGATTGAAGACATTTATGGTCAATTACATGTTTGCGTATTTTCATTGCCGCAATATATAATAAGATCAATAACGCTATCCCTGATACTATAGCCGACATGAGGAAAATGATCGGCATAAGGGGGGTTGACCACCATGGGTTTGCCTTGATACCGCCGAATATAAAACCCACATAACCGTGCAAGAATGCTGCCGAGGGGATACCGATTATAGCAAGTTTCCTGGCGAATTTTTCATCATCATGCAATGCTTTTTCAGAAATATCAAATGAAAACAGGGCAAGACTTGAATATAATAATTCCTTCCATCCATGAGAACTAAGAGCTTTATTCACAATATCTTCCCTGAAGGAAAGCCATATCTCAAGCACTACGATGGTCAGATAGAATGAAAATATATAGCCAAAACCTGACATTGCAGATGTCAGATGTGGAGTGAACATGATCTCAATTCCACGCTCCGGACGTCCAAGATGAACGAGCAGAGGCAGCATTGCAACAAGCAGGAATGACAATGCCGTAAGAAGTGCAAATCTTGCTACAGGCTTGATCTCCTTCTTGCCAAAAACATGGTATAATGATGAAGCAATGAAAGCACCTGCTACCAGGCCTGTAATATAAGGGTACAATACTATCAATATACTCCATTGTATTTCGGATTCATTGGGATAAACATAACCCCATATCAGATTCTCTAACATTATCTCACTTCCCGGTCTAAACCGATATAGAATACCTTGGGCTTTGTACCAAGATCGGGTTTAAGAAGAGTGATTCTTTCTTCATCCATTATTTTCTTTACTTCGCTTGTATTATCCTTCAGGTCTCCGAATTTTCGTGCTCCTGTGGGGCACGCCTGAACACATGCTGGTAATAAACCTTTAGTAATTCTGTGGTAACACCACGTGCATTTGTCTGCTGTTCCCTTCTCGGTATTAAAGTACCTGGCACCATATGGACATCCCTGTATACAATACCTGCAACCGATGCAATATTCATAATCCACCAGTACAACACCATCTTTTGTCGTATACGTTGCACCTACCGGACAAACCTGTACGCATGGGGCATTATCACAATGATTGCATATTTTCGGTACATAGAAAGCCTTTTTTATTTCTTCGGCGGGAATGTCATCCTCAAATCCTTCTATTCCCCCATCAGGTGAATCAATTTCAACTTCTTCCTCTCTGGTTTCATTTATTGTTTTCTTCACCCGGTATCTTTCAATCCATGTCCTGTAAACTTCTTCATCAAACGGCACTTCATTTTCCATTTTACATGCACTGGCGCACATTCCGCAACCTATGCATTTGCGCGTGTCCACCACATAACCCCAAAAGTGTTTCTCCCAATCATACCCTTCAGGGGGATTTTCAGCCGCAATACCTTTGGTGAACATTGATTCTACGATTGCAGTTCCTGAGGCCGCACTTATTATAATTTTGCATCCGATCTTAGTAAAATCTCGTCGTGTAATATCCATATTCTTCCTCCTTTAATCGAACCAGGGTTTATGCGGATTATGGCAATAGACGCATCTTAGATCCTCGCCATGAGCTTCTGGATCGATCTGCGGGAAGGTTTCAGGCCTTGATATCCGCTTGAAGTGGCATTTACCGCAATAATCTCGTGAATCATCAGCTGGTGTTAATGGTTCCCTTGCATTAAGAACATGTTTTTGCGCAGGGCTGTGGCATGTTTCACAATTCACGGTCTTATGCCGGTCCTTCACCCATACTGTGTAAATATTTTCATGACAGTTCTCTTCTCCACAGCTTATAGAACCCGCATAATTTACCGTGAGATTTCTAAGTTCTTTTACAGAATCACCCCTGTACCATCCATATTGCCCGAATGATTCAGGGACAACCAGGGATCTTACAAAAATAAAAGCAATTATTATAAGAGCTAATATAGTAAAAGCTCTTTTTAAATGTGGCTGCATTACTTATCACCTTTCCATGACAGGATATCGTTCATCATTGACGGCCTTTATTTCTTTCTCAGAATATAGAACACGGCCATTAGCGAAATTATTCCGGTAATACCCATAAATCCTGGCAATCCCGGTGCTGTGGGGATTTCAGTCGGCACAGGAGCGGGTTTCACGATGTCCATGGCATTTTTTATTTCCGAATTCGCTGAATTTATTACATCCTCAAAATGAGTGAGATTGAATTCATGCCACATTGGCGCAAGATCTCCAAGCGTTTTGAGTGCATTATCTGTATACTTTTCAGCTGTCGCCACATCAGTTCCATTCTTCTTTGCCCAGAAAATATCCTGTCTGGCATTATCAATATTGAATTTCAATTTATTTACTTTTCTTAGCATATCTTCTGCTTTTAATGGTATGTCATAAGGCGCTACTTTCTTATAAACAGAATGACAGTTCCCGCAGGAGTTCCTGAAATCTTCAGGATTCATGATTGTGAAGGTATGGGGGATATGGCATGTTGTACATGTTGGGGCGAGCTGCAAAGATTCAAGTTTCTTGTAATGAGTACTATTTTCAAAATTATCCAGTTCTTTTGAATGGCATTCACCGCATGTCTTTGGAACATTGGTATAATAAACAGGGCTTTCAGGGTCGGTATTGTTCTTGAAATTTATATGTGCTTTTTCTTTGGTGGCCTGTTTCGGGTCGCCTCCATGGCAGGCATCGCATGTGACTCCTTTCAGGGCGTGGACAGATTCCGACCATTGCTGGAAATTAGCTGTGGCCAGCTGTCTTACCCGGTCTTCATGGCATTCCAGGGAACAATCGGCATTCCTTTCAAGATGCTGGATCCTTATCTGGTTAAACCTTTTTTGTTCTTCAATAAATGGTGTCAAAGTCTTATGACAATCCACACATGAATTTTCAGAAGCATTCACAGCAGGAAAAAACACTAAAATTTCTGCCAAAATTATAAATACAATTAAAAATCTATTAAATGATATCATTCGCATTTTATTCAACCTTCCGTTTTAAACACTTACGTTTTGCTTTATATCGTTTTAAACTTATCGTTTTTTCTAATTTCAACTAACCCGTTATTTTCTTATTTATATCTTTTGGTTTTGTTTTTTTTGGGGATTGTCCAGTTTCATTTTTTCCAAATCATTTATTTAAATAAAAGACATTAAAGCCACTCATCATGAAGAAAACTACCCATAATCCCAAGCAGGCCGCCGGGGAACAGGCAGCCCGGCTTGTAAAAAACAATATGGTCGTAGGGCTTGGCACGGGTTCCACAACAGCTTATGCGATAAAAGAACTGGGACGGCAAATAGCCAATGGCCTGAAGATCCAGGGTGTTGTGACATCATACCAGTCAGCATTCCTGGCTGTCGAGAACGGTATCCCGCTTACAACACTTGATGAGCATCCTGTCCTTGATATTGACATTGACGGTGCAGACCAGTTGGCAAATTTCATAGCAATAAAAGGCGGAGGAGCGGCTCATTTGCGGGAAAAGATCGTAGCTGAGTCAGCAAAAAAATTTGTTATAATATTGGATGAATCAAAAATGGCCGATGTTTTGAGTCATTCAGTTCCCCTTGAAGTCATACCTTGTGCCCGTAAACTTGTAGAAAGAAATATCGCCATACTCGGCGGAAAAACGAAAGTGAGGATGGGTGTTAATAAGGATGGGCCTGTCATCTCGGATAATGGAAATTTCATTATGGATGCAGATTTCGGGTATATCGATGACCCAGTATCGTTAAATAAAGAGCTTTCGTATTGCACCGGCATTGTGGAACACGGTATATTCACCAATGTAAATATGGTTTATATAGGCAAAAAAGACGGAACTGTCGAAATAAGGGAAGCTTAAGAACCTTTAATATTATTCCCAAAATCCTCATTCCCAAGGTTCTCACTTACTTTACTTCCATTTTTTACCCTGACTTCAGGCCATATCCTTACCATTGAATTTACCGTCACTTCTTCCCCGATAATAACTCTCGGTCCAATGACTGTGCCTGTTTCCAGTATGCATGAATCTTTTACTTTAGTACCGTTATCGATAATAGCACTTGAAACGGCGGTATTTGAGCCGATCTCAACATTATTGAATATATATGAAGAAAGGATCCTTGAGTTGTTGCCAATTTTACAATTTGAGCCGATCGACGTGTAAGGACCGATCAGGACTTTGTCCCCTATAGTCGTGTTTTCCCCGATTACAATAGGGCCTACTATAGCGGAATTTGAACCAAGGGATACATCATGTCCGATATCGATGGGACCTGTTACTCTTGCATCCCTGATGTTCAGGCGCCCTGATATTTTTGTACCCGGCATCTGTTCAAGCATCCATCTGCATGCTTCCCTGTAAGCCTGCGGATTCCCTATATCTGTCCACTTTCCGTGCACAAGGAAACCATTGATGTTTTCGCCTTTTTTCATAATATCCGGAAAAAGGTCTTTTGCAAAATCGTATTTCTTTTTGGGGATCCATTTCATTACCTCTGGATCGCAAACATATATCCCGGTGCTTGCAAGATTACTGAATATTTCCCCGGGCCCTGGTTTCTCAAAGAACCGGTTTATCCTGTTATTTACATCAAGATCCGCTATACCATAATCGCGCGGGTCATCAATGGGTAAAAGACCTATGGTCACAAGTGAATCGTTCTTATCATGGAAACGCACAAATTCACGAAGTTCCAGGTCCATCACATGGTCTCCTCCTACGACCATGAAAGGTTCACCTTCAAATAGCTCTTCGGCGTTCTTTACTCCCCCTGCTGTTCCCAGCTTTTCCTTTTCATGCACGTATTCTATATGCACTCCATACATGCTTCCGTCACCAAGTGCGGCTTCAATTTCTCCTCCCAGATAACCAAGTGTAAGCACGATATCATTGAAACCCTCGATAGCCAGATGTTCCACAAGATGGACCAATGATGGCTTGTTCAACAGGGGGATCATAGGTTTTGGCCTATCAAAAGTTAATGGACGAAGCCTTGTTCCTTCGCCGCCGCACATTATGCAAGTTTTCATTAAAGCACCTTTTTGGAATTGGTATGGGAGTATATAGATATAAGTAAATATAGATATCTTTACATTGTGCCGATATAATTCACGATTCTAAACCATTGAACTGAAGATCACTCTTGAAACGACGGTCGTAACCGTGAAAACCATTATCGACATAGGCAGCCTCTGGCCCAGATCATACATAAATTGGGGTTTATCATCACCATACTCTATTCCACCTGCAAACCGTGTGAGGATTATCACCAGAAGGATCATATAGATTCCTACCACAAGCAGGAAAATATCCGGGGAGACGCTCTGTGTCATTCCTGTTCCTGCTTCTTTCATAAAATCCCCTATATTATATTCTTCAGGCAAATTCCGGGACTCTTTTGAGATATTGTGTAATATCTTCTGGATCACCTCCGAAAGAGCAAGCGTCACGCCTGCGATAAGGGGGGCAAAAATGATGGCAGTTGAACCCATAGTAGAGGTGACATCATATAATGACCTTCGGATATTTTTTTCCACATTCTGCAATTCCTTAAGATGATCTGCGATCTTTATGATCGCCATACCTGCTGCCTCATGGCTTCTATGAACGCTCCGGGTGAGAAGTTTCATTATCGTATGTACCCTATCCGAGTAAATATCCTTGAATGCCCCATATTCCTCATTGAAAATAGCGCCATGCAATGTTGTCCGCATGGATGAAAGATTTTTTGCAATATCTGCAAAAGCTTCCCCTATCTTTGATCCTTTCATAGTATCGGAAGTATGTACAAAAGCTTCCTCTGCCGACCTTCCTTCGGAAATCCTTCGGCCAAGTATGAACATAGCGTCAGCAAACTCATTTTCGATTTGTTTTATATCGTCGCGTATTTTCTTATAGGGCGTATATACCCCGAGGCAATATATCGTGATCATCGCAGTTAGAGCCCACACGACCGGGAAAGTGGGCAATACTAATCCATCCATAGCTTCTGTCGATATGATATTGAACGGATTATAAAAACCAAGGAGAATATACCCTGAAGAACCTATTGCTGCCCCTGCTATCAATGTAACAATAATAATATTTTTCCTGGTCGAGATATTATTAGAAAGTTCAGGATGTCCTGCTGATATGTTTGGCGGTGAAAAAGTGGCAGGACGCTGTAATAAAATATACTCCGAATAGAAAAAAGTAAAAAGAGGTAATCCGATATCGTAAATTATAACAAGGGTCACAGTATCCATCCTTACCCCGACAATGCTTACTGCCGGGATCAATGCTACAAGGGCAAGAGGGATCAATATGAAAATCGAGTACAGGACATAGGTAGGGGTCTTAAGCTTGGCTGCAAACGCATCCATCATGGTTTTTGTTCCCTCAAGAACTATATCAAGTGATTTGTTAAGAGTCATGATCCTCTGGGCTTCATCAGGTTCACTGTTAGAACTTTTCACGAGATGGAGCGAACGCTTGAAATATTCACTGTTTTTACCCCACTGGTCTGCAAATTCGATAAGCGCTTCATCTATATTGCTATATACGCGAAGATGGATGTCCCAAATTAATTTTTTTAAGTCCTTTGCCAGCGGCCGCAGGGAATTATCAGCTGCGAAAATTATGGCTCTTTCCATATTTGGAACAAGCTTCATTGACATAACGATATAACTCTGGATTTCCGGAATATCACCAAGTGTGTGGATTTTTATGAATTTTGCATGAATTTTAGGATATTCACTCAAATAAATCATTGCAGCTATGGGAACTATTGCAGTGAAAACGAGGATAAATAGTATCGAATTTCTTTCATATGTGGAAATGTTGAATATAATTATATCAAGACTTATCAATAAAATGAATAAAAACAGGCTGCATGTATATGAAAGTATATGTGTTTCCCATGGCTCCAGATCAAAACCTGAAAAATTCATTGCATCAAGGAACTCTTTGCTCACGGTCTTTTCGCTTTTTTTCTTGTATTTATCAAGATCGCCAACAATCCAGCTAAAGTGTTTCACTGAAAAACAGCAGGCACGGCAATAAAAATTCTGATGGTCATCCATATCTTACCCATTAATCCAGCCGGTTTTTTTCCACAAAATCATGATACCAAACCATCCACCTGTCAAGAACTTCCTGGAAATCCACTTTTCCTTTATCATCCTGCATTCTATCAAAGTAAAGGCAAAAAGCATTGTTTGCTTTTATTACCATGTCTGATTCCACGAACCTGGGATGTTCCAGGCCAACTTTTGCGATTGTTTCTTTGATCACAGCGCGCATCTTTATATTCAGGGATGCTTCATCGACGCTCATACCCCATTTATGAGCGATCTTCCTTACAAGCTCTGATCCTCCCCTGTCCAGCAAATCAGTAGCTATGAGCTTATCGTTGACGGCATCAAATACCATTATATCGTTGAAAATGTCATCTGCGTCTGGATGTTCTTCCCATTCTCCGCCGGTCACCTCCGCTATTTCCACAACTCTTTTTTTCTTTTTCATTGTTCCGCTGATTCTTACGTTCTGTGCTACAACGACAGCATCCGTCGCCCTGAAAGATGCTGCTGGAACCCCAAGGCTGTTGACTATCCGTTCGAATACCGCTCTTGTGGAAGCGCCGTGGATGGTACCGATGACAGAATTACCGGCAGCTCCAACCTGCATCGCCTCATACAATACTTTTACTTCAGGGCCTCTCACTTCCCCGAGTACAAGAGTAGCATTTCCCATCCGAAGGGCAGCGCGAAGAGCCGTTTCCGGATTTACTTCGATGTTCGTGCCACCCACAGCGGCCTTTGTGTTCATTCCCTGGATCTTGCAGCCAAGTTTCTGCAATTTTTCAATGGGAAGCTCAGGAGTATCTTCAATGGTCAATATCCTGTATTTCTGGGGTATTTCAAGAAGCATGGCGCAAAGGAGGGATGTTTTTCCCGAACCGACACCACCTGTGACAAGAATAGAAGACTGGCCGTCCATCAGGAAACTCAATAAACCTGCAGCCAGCGGAGTTATCGAACCTGTGTTTATAAGTTTCGGAAGCGTCCATGGATTTCTCGCATGTTTCCTGAAAGCGTAAGCAAGACCGCCCGATGATAACGGATCCCCAATTACTGATACTCTTGTCTTATACTCCGAAAGGTCCATATCAAGTACCGGATTTGCTTCCCCGAATGGTCTTCCGCTTATCGCCCTGAACCGCGTTATCATTGAATCGATATCATCCTGTGATAAATAGATATTTGAAGAACATTCTTCTCCATCAACTACGACATGAACCGGATTTATGTCAGCCGGGGAATTCACATAAATGTCTGTAACGCGTTCATCAGAGAGCACATCTTCCAGTATCCCCAATCCTGTAGTATATTTTGCCAGGATATCAGATAATATATTAATTTCTTCCGGTGTGAGTTTTAGATCTTTCTCACGAGCCTCTTCTGAAATCAATTGTATCCCAAGCTTTTCGAAATATTCCCTGGAATTGGCAGATTCTGCAAAATTGATATTCTTTGGCCTGTGTCTCATCAATTTCTTCCTGGCCGTTTCTATGACCTCCAATTCTATTGGGTGCATGTTATTATATTCACCAGGAATTATGAAATAAAAGCTTTCAGGCCGGTCAGTCAGCTTATAGATCGTAATCGGCATGATTCTTCCATCCGATCTTTGTACTTCATATCTTTCAAGAAATTCCGTATTCGATGGCGGGGATATATAGATCCTTGAGGTGGAAAAGCCGGGCCTGACAAGCGATTTTATATTCCCGTAATAATCCTGACCTGGCATCCGGCCATTTATCCGGTCTGCCAGTAAAGGTACACCAGAGATCATTTTTTCCAGTAATGAGAGAAAATAGATCCTGCATGTTTCGGTTCCAATTTCAAATCCAATATCTGACAGGATTGGTCTTTCAAGATCCGGGATCTTCCCTCTTAATTCCAGATACGCTTTTACCGGATCGGATGTACTTGAATCTATTATGGGAAGAAGCCATTCTTTCCATTGTTTTACATTTATTTCACATTCTTTCCCATTGTTTGAATTTTTATAATTGTTGATATTATAGATGAATCGCGCAAGTGAATAAAGAAAATCCAGATTTTCCATTTCATAGTCCCTTTCAAAAAGATGAGACATAACAAGGCGGTTCGCCCTGGGTTCAGAATTCAGTATTTGAAAAATATATTCCCTGCATGTTGAATCTGTGATGGATGAAGAACCTGATCTGCAGTTCTTGCAGTCAAGAATTATAATACGCTGGTTTTTGTATTTTCGAACCTTATATGAACAAATTTTTTTTTTGTGGTTCTTTTTTAGTGCCAATGATTTAATTGCGTCTAATATTGATGCAGCGCTCATCACTTTCTTATCGGCTTTTTGTATATCTTTTTTTAATATCAAATTATTATTTATGATTTCACTCACTCCATGATCTGACTTGCAGTGGACTTTTGTTTATATAAATTTATCCTGGACAATATATAATAATTATTACTATTATTATAATATAAATTGCAATTATTATGATTATAACAAGTATTTACACTATAAAATAATAACCAACATATTAAATACTATCAGCCGCCTACAAAACTTCTTGCAGGGGATATGATTGATGAATTCCATAGACGAAATAATCCCGCGTGATTTAAAAAGATCAGGTGTCACCCATAAACAATACGTAATCGGCAGAAGAGATTCCAACACAAGCCTGGGTACGCTTGAAGTGGGAAGATACCTGGCTCTTGACAGATCAATGGGTTCACGGGTTCATATGGATGCATTAAGACCCCATGCCATACTCATATGCGGCAAACGCGGATACGGCAAGTCCTATACAATGGGACTAATAATCGAAGAGCTGGCAACACTTTCACCTGAAGTCAATGTTGCTGCTCTTGTTGTTGATACAATGGGAATATTCTGGACGATGCGCCATCCAAATAATAAAGAAAATGAAATCTTATCAAAGTGGGATTTTACTCCAGAGGGGATCAATGCAGAACTCCTTGTTCCGGCGGGAAGTCTTGAACATTATAAAAAAATGAATATTGAGGCAAAGCCGTTTTCAATTTCACCCCATGAACTCTCAGGTTATGACTGGTGTTCATTGTTTGGTTTTGATCCCATTAGCCAGATAGGTGTTTTCATTCTGAAAACGATTGACGGGATAAAAGAAAGAACATCCGGATTCTCATTAGTGAATATAATCGATCATATAACCATAGATGGGGAGGAGGATGCGACTTTGCGAAGCGCTGCAAAGAACTATTTCCGATTTGCCATTTCATGGGGGATATTTCATGAAGACGGGATAATCATTTCCGATATTATCCAGAAGGGAAAAGTGAGCATCCTTGACCTGAGCTCGATTGATAACCAGAATATCAAGGCAATTGCCGTTAAGATACTTGGCTCCAAAATTTATAATGAGAGTATAAGATCAAGAAGAATATATGAAAAACGGGAAATGGGAGAAAATCCTCTCAATGAAGTTTTCCCCCTGGTCTGGATGTTTGTGGACGAAGCTCATTTATTTTTACCCGTTAATGGAGAAACCCCTGCAACAAGCATCCTTGTGAATGAATGGTTAAGACAGGGAAGACAACCCGGCCTTTCAATAATTCTTGCAACCCAGAGGCCTGCTGCACTTCATTCCGATGTCATTTCGCAAAGTGATATTATAATCTGCCACCGTATCACCGCGCAGGATGACATAAGCGCCCTTGAAGCTGTTCGTCCCACATATATGAAAGAGAGAATAGGCGATTCCCTAAAAAAGATGGGAACAGAAAAAGGAGTCGCTTTCATCGTTGATGATAATTCGGAATCCGCTCATATTGTCCGGATGCGCCCGCGGAAAAGCTGGCATGGAGGCGATGAACCAAGCGCCATCAACCTATAATTTCATCCTTTAATCCTGCTTATGCTATATATGTTATAATCCAAATTCGGCGCAGTTTTTCTGCATATATGTTTAATAAACCGTTCTGCTTCCTGTTTTGATGCAAATCCAGTTGCTTTCCCAGTGTCCCATTCAACTATAATTCCGGCTGTAGTTTTTTTTGTCATTTAACCCTTCCTCACTAGTACATACTTAGCAGTTTAGCTATTTAAATTTATCTAAATAAAAAAATAATAATTATCATGGTCATCATGTAAATTTATGTATACTGTTACGGGCTCGCCGGGATTTGAACCCGGGTCCTAGGCTCCGGAGGCCCAAGTACTATCCGGACTATACTACGAGCCCATAATAAAGTAAACCGGAAATGACAGCTCCTGAAATAGTTGCAAGAAGGTTTACACCATTATTTGTGAGATAACCTTTCTGTTGAAGTGTCGCACCAAGCACACTATCGATGTTCGTGCCGATAAATCCTCCTGCTATCACAGTAAATACGAGGGAAAGATCTATCGGGATCAATACAAAGGCAAGAAGTGCTATAACCGATGCGCCGAATAATGACGCACCTTCACCCAGGATCGAGACTGCGCCGTCCGTACCTGGCCTTGCTTTCGTAAAGGTCGTTATCATTCTTGGCTCACCTTTATAAGTCTCGCCTATCTCACTTGCCAGGGTATCACCGCATGCGGTTGCCACTGAACCAAGATACGCTGCCATCAGTACCTGCCCATGAGATGGAAAAATCCCATATGAAAGAGCCAGTGCAAGGGCAGCGAGGGAGTTACTGAAAACATTCTTATATCCGCGGACTCCTCCTTTTCCCTGGGCTATCCCATAGGCCATTTTAAAATTATATTTGTAACGGGTAAACATACTGCCAAGCAAGAAAAAAGCAAGTAGGATAAAGAACCAGTTAATATCGCTTGATATTATTATAACTACCCCGAGCAACGTTGCAGAAAGCATGGCGGATACATCGGCAACACGCGCCCTGTATGATAGATAGCCAAGCACAAAAGAAAATAAAAGCACCTTCATAAGGTATAAAGTATCCACATTGTATCCGAACATATAGAAAAGCCACATAACCATTGCCGAGCCAAAAGGAATAACGATATTATCTTCATCCTTTGTCATAGATTCAAGAAGAGCCCCGGTAAGGGCCCCAATAACGGAAAGGAATATTAGCATTCCGACAGGAACATACAGGGTAAAGCCTGATATCCATACTCCTGAAATTAAAGCAAAAACACTCCCTGCTATCAGGAAAACGATACTTGATTTTGCGGAATAGACTTTATGGCTGCTTTGCCTGTCATCCGGGTTTTGTTTTTTTTCTTTTTCAATAATGTGGATGATATCCGCAATGCCATCGCCAAATGTGGTAATAGCAAAAGCAGCCCCTATAATAAATATTGGGAATTTATTCACTCCCGCACTATCTACTCCCACTATAAGGCTGATAATAAGAAGAATTGCCATAGTCATAAATAGCTGAATTATCCCTACAAGCTTCCCAGCTCTAATATCCGATTCCCTTGCAAAGAAACGGAAAACTGATGAATCCGGGGAAACGACAGAAAGAAGGATCGAAGTCATAAGAAACATAAAAGCTAGAATAAAATGGTTTGCATTGAAAAAAGGAAAAAATAGGACAAGCAACCCAAGAAGAATATAAATGATCTGTTTCTCATATTCCTTTATCGGCCACATTTATTCTCTGAAATGGTATTTGCAGGCAAATACTTTATCCTTATACCCCATGTAGAGGGCGATGGGATTTATCTCAAGTATATACGAATGGAACCTCAAGACAAAGATAAGAAAAATGAATGTGCCACATCATATTGTCCTTGCACTTTCCGAAAATGATCTGTTTTCCGACAAGAATTACCTCAAATTACATTCCTTTGCTTGCTGGTGCAAAGATATGGGGATCAAGACCGTTACCATTTATATTAGTATAATCGATGTGGATACACTCATAAGCAATAAGATATGCAGTAAATTATCTACCCAGATACCGCTTGCACTCAAGGACATCACATCGAATATTAATATTATTAAAAGAGGGGACAAAGAAATCAGAAAACAGATTACGAATGATATGGTTCTTGATATCTCACTTGGTTATAGTGGAAAGTATGAGTTGATAAGGGCATTGAAAGAAATCATGTCCCAGGTAAAAGAGGGAACCGTATCACCTGGTGAAATAAATGAAGCTGTGATCGAATCCCACTTATTATTCAAATCAGAACCTGATATCGTAATCCGGGCAGGAGGAAAACGATTAACGGATTTTCTTATATGGCAGTCGGTTTATTCGGAGCTCTATTTTACAGATGTGAACTGGCTGGATTTCAGGAAGGTTGATTTCTTAAGGGTATTAAGAGATTTCCAGAGACGTCAACGAAGATTTGGAAAATAAGGTCAGTTGAATAAGAAAGGGGAAAGCCTCCTTGGTCACCATTTGATCATGTTGTTCAATACCACGTTGCGATATGCAAGTTCGTGGAGGATCTTTACAACTTCTTCTTTCGGAATTGTCAGGGATTTCCTTGATATCCGAATCACATCTTCCACTTCCACCTTGCCGTAATAGCTTAAAAGTCTCACGACACGCATGATTGTGTTCTTTTGTCTCTCGTTTTCTCGTGTCTGGAACGTGCGAATCGCACGAAGAAGGTCAATTCTTCGAAACTCCGGCCAGAAAGGGGCACAAAAATACGCAGCACACTCATTACCATTTGCCTGCCAGGGTAGGAAATTGGATATCCTTTCATCCCCCCCCGTCCTTATTATAAGATCCACATATGGGACAGGGCCGCTTGAAGGATATAAATTATTGGAAATTGTACTTTCATTAATATCCTTAAGTGACAATTCGCCTTTTTTAACTTTCCAGGCCATCTTCTGTGCAGCATCCACAAGTTCCTGCCTCCCACCATAAGCAAGGGCCACATTTAGATACACGCCATCATAATTTCTTGTGATATCCTCAGCATGTCTTGCGGATGATTTAAGCGCTGGAGGAAGCTGTTCTATATTCCCTATCACCCTCACCCTCATACGGCGTTTGTGTGTGCGTTCATCCAGGCATATTTTATCAAACTTGATTCCGATAAGTTCAAAAAGCCTGCCTTTCTCGACATCATTCCTGTCAAAATTCTCTGTGGAAAAGGCGTAGACTGTTAACTGTTTGATCCCGAGGTCAAAACTCCAGTCAAGGACCTTTTCTGTTGTGTCGGCTCCTTTAAAATGACCATAATATTGCGCCAGGCCATGCCTTTTTGCGAACCGCCTGTTGCCGTCCATTATAATAGCAACGTGCGCCGGAACTGGTTTGTCCTTTATTTCATTGGCAAGCATTACCTCATAACTACTATACAATAATCCCGTTAAGCTCAATCTATCACTGGTGTCACTTACAGTATGAGAAGTATTTAAATTTACCCGAAATCTTGCAGTTTGCGCTGTTCCTCCAGTTTTTCTTCCGGTGGTGGAGTTGTTCCTATCTGCATTAAGACCTTTAGCGCAACTTTTGTACCTATTAACTTTGCAACTCTGGCCGGCTCAGAAACTCGCAGCTCCTCCATGTCTCTTATCCCTGAATCAAACAACTTGCGCGCGCGTACCCTTCCAATACCGCGTATCTGTATGAGGTCAAGAAGCTGGGGACTTGCCCCGTACTCAACACGTTTTTCAAGTTCTCTTGCTTTACCCGCACAACGTCGTTTTTGAAATTCTCCCAGTTGGGCCATTGAATGGACAAGCCATAGCGTGGTCTCGGAAAGCGCCCTGATATCTCCTTCTCCTATACCGAATTTTTTCACGATATCTTCTTCTTTTTTCTCATTTATCCAATCAAGCATAACACATGCTGTCTTGACCTGTGAGAGGAACCATTCGTAATCGACTTTGAATTGGGGCGGTATATACAAGAATTCGCTATGGTGGTCCATGATAAAGTCACTTAGCCAATTGTAATCATTTGAGCGCAGATACAGCTGGCGCATATCGGGTGTTGTTGCCAGCAGGTGAAGAAGGGTGAGTTCAGTATAATCTAATCCTTTCTCATCGATTTTCTTCATCCCTTCAATGATCAATGATGCTGAAAGCGGATCAATATACAGGCGAGAGACCATTTCACCCAGCCGTGTGATAAAAAGTCCTTCTTTTTGTATTATCATTTCCTTTTCACCAAGGAAACCTATGATATTATCGATCATTATCTTGAGGCTCCATGGTTCCTGCTGGGTCGAATAAAAGGTGGCCCGTATGAATTCCATCAATTCATTCATATTCCTTGCGTATCCCGTGGCGATTATGGAAAGGATGTGTGTTCGTAATGCGTTTTCCGAGCCGAGTTTCGACCAGATATTTTCAGCACCCGCAAGTACATATTGCTTCATGAGTTCATCCCGTTCATCATATGTTTTTGCGACAAGCACTGATTCACCATAAGGGTCAAGTCCCGGCCTTCCTGCCCTTCCAGCCATCTGCTTGTATTCAAGAACAGGTATAGGCACCTGGCCAAAATTCACATCATAACGCCTGTATCCCTTTATTATGACCCGCCGCGCCGGCAGGTTAAGCCCTGCCGCAAGCGTGGGGGTCGATGATATTACTTTGATAATCCCATTCCGGAATCCCCCTTCTATGAGCTTGCGCTGCTCGGAGATAAGACCAGCATGATGGAAAGCGCTGCCATTTTCGACACACATTGCAAGTTTTTTTGCCGTATCCACTTCACTTGTTTCCCTGACCTGGGCTGCAATAACATGCAATTTTTCCTTTGCATCATGATCCAGCAGGTTCGATATTGACACTCCAAGGCGCCCCGCCATACCTTCGGAGTTCTTCCGGCTGCTTTCAAAAACAAGGCACTGTCCCCCCTCTTTGATAGTATCGGAGACAAGCGATATGGCGCTGTCTTTATGAAATTCTCTTATATGACGCTGGCTCCTGTCGCCAAATGTGATTGCTTCCCCGAAAAAGACTCCTTCTTTTAATCCGATCGGGCGCCATTCGCTCACAACAAGTTCTGCGGTCAGCCATTTTGCCACTTCCCACGCATTGCCGATAGTTGCCGAAAGCGCTATTATTTGCGGATTTTGTTTCATTAATTTTGCCAGCACTATTTCAAGTGTTGGTCCGCGATCAGGCGAATCAATGAGATGAACTTCATCTGCTATCACTACCGTTATCTCATGCATCCAATGTGACTTATTTCGAAGCAGAGAATCCACTTTTTCAGAAGTAGCGACTATTATATCAAAGTTTCCCAGCCACTCATCGCGGGAATCGAAATCACCCGTTGCGATCCCGGTCGATACTGCTCGCCCATCGCTTTTCTTAATTGCTTCAAAATCCAGGAACCGATCATATTTTTCACTGGCCAGAGCGCGCAGGGGTACGATATAAAGGGCTTTTCCTTTTTCAGATTCGTCCAGGACGGATTGCAGCATAACAAATTCTGCAAGGAGGGTTTTGCCTGATGCTGTGGGTATGGCAGCAACGATATTCTTGCCTTCAAGAAGCCCTGCATCAATGGCAGCAGATTGCGGGGGGTAAAGGGATGTTATGCCTGAATTTAGGTAAAATTGTTTTACAGGAGCGGGCAGGTTAAGGTCTTGAATTTTTATCCTTTTTTCAGGAGTTTTAATAATTTTATTTGCAGGAATAAAACCAACATCGTGAACGGGTGTTTTTTCGGAAACCATATTTTATCCTATTATCAGAGGATAAAACAACGAACTTATACGAACTGAAACGAACTCCAGCAACGTGAGTTCGTATGGTGTTCGTACGTGTTCGTTGTTAATTTTTTCATACCAGGACGCACAGAGCACTGAGGATTGTTTCTTTTCTCTGTTCTCTCTGTGGTTTTTCATTCCCCATCCTCTAAATCATTTAAGATTTTACGAATTTCAGGTTTTAACTGCGGAATGACATCTTTGATCGTAGCCCACACAATTTCATACTTTACGCCAAAATAAAAGTGGACAAGCTTATCCCTAAACATTGCCATTTCTTTCCATGGGACATCAGGATACATTTGCCTTATATTTTCTGGAATATTCTTAGTAGCTTCGCCAATTATTTCAAACTTCTTAATTACAGCACTTGATTTTTCATCATTCTTCTTAAAGTCCTCAAAATCCACGCCTGTTACAAACCTTTCTATTGAAGACATCGCCTCTAAAATATCTTTCAAATACAGTTTATGGTCCCTCATAAATAAACAGCCTCTTTCAAAACTTGCTCTTTGATTTCTTTTCTAATTGTGTCAAAGGGTACGACATCAACTTTGATGCCTATTCTTTCCTCCAGAAAAAGTGAGAGCCCGACAAAATGTATAAGATTCGCCCCTTTTTCAAACTCCACAAGAACATCAACATCGCTTCCCCCATGTTCTTCTCCCCGGGCATAAGAACCGAAGATCCCCCTGACTTTTGCTTTATACCTATGCCGAACTTCATTATTAGCCTGTTTCAGGATATTTAAGATATCTTCCTTTTTCATATTCATCCACTTTTGTATTCAATTCTGGCAAAGCCATCAACTTATTAACAACTAGTATTTGTTTGAAACATATTTTACGAATAACAATACATAGCCTTTGTATTGTATTTAAAAATTCGCTTTTGCGCAGGTCTCAAAAATGATTAAATATCCTCCTGTTCATTCTAATGCCATATTATGGCGCTTACAAAAGACACAAATCTCACAAACAATGAAAAGCGGGTTTTGCTGGCACTTTCAAAAAAGGACGGATTTTCACCGGAAGACCTTGCTGCAGCCTCGGAATTAAATATAGAAGCTACCATGCAATCCGCTTTCATGCTGGCTGAAAAAAACCTGTGTGAAGTAAAAGAAACTATCACGACTATATACAACCTTACAAAAGAAGGGGAACAATATGCCCAAATATCACTTCCTGAACGGCAGGTCATGGATTCGATAAAAGCGCCTCTCTTGCTTTCAGACCTGAAAAAGAAATTCCCGCCGCATATGGTGGGGATCGCCCTTGGCTGGCTTCGAAAGAAAAACTGGGTGAAAATAGAAGGCGACAGGATCATTCCCCTGCAGAAAGCAGAAATCGGGGAAGATGAGACCATACTTTCAAAACTCAAGAAAGGCCCGCTTTCAGATATCGGGGAGGCTGTCAGGGACCTGATCAAACGGAACCTGGTCGAAAAAACAGTGAAAAAGAGCCGGATCATAATAATAACAGCAGAGGGAAAAGCACGTGCAGAAGGTGGTTTGACCATTGAAGAAGAAATAGCGCAGCTAACACCCACTATAATCACAAGTGGTTCATGGAAAAACGCGCGGATTCGCCCCTATGATATCCATACCCGGATTCAACCGATATATGGGGCAAAACTTCATCCCTACCGGCGCTTAATAAATGAGATGCGGCAAATTTTCCTTGAGATGGGTTTTACCGAGATAAAAGGGGACATCGTTCAGAGCTCATTCTGGAATTTTGATGCCCTTTTCCAGCCGCAGGAGCATCCGGCCAGGGAAATGCAGGATACATTTCATCTTGCCACCGAATGCGATCTGCCTACAGAATACATTAAACCGGTGAAGGAAATGCATGAAAACGGCGGCGGCATTTCCCGCGGATGGGGGGGCAAATGGAGTGAAGATGTTGCCCGCAAACAAGTGCTTCGGACTCATACGACTGCAGTAACCATAAAATACCTCGCAGATCATCCTGACACGCCTGTCAAGGCTTTCTGCATCGACAGGGCATACAGGCGCGAAGCCATTGATCCCACCCATACCCCTGAGTTCGAACAGCTGGAAGGTGTGGTGATGGATAAAGACGTGAGCTTCAAGAACCTTCTTGGCTGTCTCACAGAGTTCTATCACAGGATGGGTTTTGACGAAGTACGTTTCAGGCCGGGATATTTCCCCTACACTGAACCAAGTGTTGAGCCTGAGGTATATATCGAAAGTAGGGGAAAGTGGGTCGAACTTGGCGGAGCCGGGGTATTCAGGAAAGAAGTCACCCTTCCGCTTGGCATAAAACAGCCTGTGCTTGCGTGGGGGCTGGGAGTAAGCCGCGTTGCAATGCTGCGCCTTGGACTTAAGGATCTGAGGGAATTATACCAGAGCGATATCGACTGGCTGAGGAAGAGTCCGGTGATTTGAGTTGATATGATGCAGCAAAATGGCTTTTGAGTCTCCAGGACGTTGAGGGAAAGATTGTTCCTCCACCTTATACTGCCTACTTCATAATGATTCGCGATAAGTTAACTATCATCCTATAAGGATTCTGTCGATAATTTTCGATATAAAGAGAACTTAAAATTTAAAACGAGATCATCTTACAGTAGATAATTACGAGATGTCAAAGAGGGGGGTATAATTAAAATATAAATTCTTATACCTTTACATTATTATATCTTGTAATCATAAGCATTATATACTGTATTTGATATTATGACTATTATGTCATATGGAAAAATCACCTTTGCAGGTAGAATAATAGCAATTAGGGGGTGGATGGTATTAATAGCTACACCTTTAATGTTTTCTGCACTTTTCCTTTTTATTGATAGAAATATAAGTGGATTATTACTTTTTATTGGTATGGGTATTTTATGTGCATTCGTTTATGCATTTCTCAATGGGAGGGATTCAGATAACGGTGAATGGGGTCAAAATAGTAGGCGGCGTTGCAATTATAAATAAATTGTACATATAAGCTTTTGAATTCTTAGGGTAAAGTTTGGGTAAAATCATTTTAACCTAAATAACCATTAATAATATTCGATTACATTGTCAAAAATAGTGTAGTCATCAGGCGCCTAATAAAAACGATGGTTCGAAGGAGACTGAGGGTACTAAAGGCATTAGGCGCCCAATCCTACAGCAATATTAATGATGATTTGATAGTATTTAATATTAACTGATATATTATTTAATATAAATAATTATTATCATCATTATCATATATCAGATCCAACATGTTTACCATTAATTATCATATCATTTGTCCATTCTTCAAATGGCTTAAATTTTTTCATTGGATTCAAATACATCGCATAACTCGGTTGAATTTTTTAAACCGTTACACTTTTGCCATTGAAGGAATTTATTACGCACAATAGGTAAAAAAGGTTTAAAATACATATAATTAACTTAGAAGGTAATATGTTCACAATAATCACAGGCGCACAGTTCGGGGATGAAGGTAAAGGAAAGATAGTGGATATGATGGCTTCAAACTATGATATTGTCGCACGGTTCCAGGGTGGCGATAATGCGGGGCATACCGTTGTGGCTGAAGGCAAAACGTACAAACTGCATCTGATTCCATCAGGTGTGCTTTTTGGTGCGCGCCTCCTGATAGGGCCTGGGACTGTGATGAATCCCGGGGTTTTGATGGAAGAGCTTGCCATGCTTTCCAGAAATGGCGTGGAAGTGCCGCCATCAAAGCTTGGCATCGATGCTAAGACAAGTATTATAATGCCGTATCATGTTGCGCTTGATGGCCTTCGTGAATCAAAGCGCGCCGTGAAAATCGGGACGACGAACAGGGGGATCGGTTTTGCCTATGTGGATAAAGTCGGGCGGGAAGAGATACAGATGGCGGATATTGCTGATAAGGACCGTTTCATGAGGAAAATCGAAGAAATAATCCCCCAGAAAGAAGCAGCGATAAAAGAAATGGGTGGAGATCCCGGGATCGCGCGTTCAGGACTTGAAGATTATCTTGAGATCGGTAAGAAATTAAAACCTTATATCACCGATGTTTCAAAAGAGATAAATCAAGCTTTAAGGGAAGGTAAAAAAGTCCTCGCTGAAGGTGCACAGGGGACGCATCTGGATATAATCCACGGGACTCAAAAATTCGTTACCTCTTCATCTACTATCGCAGGTTCGGCGTGCGCGGCGCTGGGAGTCGGCCCGACAAAAGTGAATAACGTGATCGGAATAATAAAGGCCTATATAACACGCGTTGGAGAAGGGCCTCTTCCCACCGAACAGAAGAACCAGGTAAGTGAGCATCTCCGGGATAAAGGCGGCGAATTTGGAACTACCACAGGAAGACCAAGAAGATGCGGCTGGTTTGACATGCCACTGGCGCGAAAATCCATCAACCTCAATGGATATACATCCATGGCTCTTACCAAACTCGATGTACTTTCAGGCCTTGATCCATTGAAGTTGTGCATCGAATATGATCTGGAAGGAAATACAATGAAATATATGCCCGAACTTTCCGATGATGTTGCAGGATGCAAACCTGTATATATGGAAATCCCGGGATGGCATGAAGATATTTCAGATACCGTGAGTTTCGTTGATCTTCCTGAAAATGCCAGGCTCTATGTTGAATTGATCGAAGAATTGATGGGTGTGGAAATTAAATACATTTCTGTGGGGCCGGGCAGAAAGCAAACTTTTATGAAATAACAACCAGATATTAATATAGGGTAATATGGAAAAATCAGTCAGGTTAAAAGTAGCTGAGGCAGACCAGAGAGATGTGGGAAAGGGAATCGTCCGGATTGATGAAAAATTCCGGAACATGATAGGTGTCAATATTTTTGATGTTGTTGAGATAAGAGTGGAGCAGCATTCAACATCTGCGGTGGTGGGAAGAGCATACCCGCAGGATGAGGGGCTCGATGTCATAAGAATGGACGGGCTTATACGGACAAATGCAAGGACAAGCCTGGGAGAATATGTGGATGTTCTTAAAGCAGAGTGGAAAGAAGCAAAAAAAGTAACGCTTGCACCCGTTATAAAGAATATCCACATTTATGCGCCAAGTGAAAGCCTGAGTGCGATTTTTCATAACAGGACGGTCTCAAAAGGAGATATCATATCCACGACCAGCGTGAGGCGGCCCAGGGAATCATTCGGCTCGGATGTCATGTTCGAGCAGGTATTCCCGGAATTCTTTGGGGGTTCTTTCGGGCTTGGCGAGATAAAATTGCATGTTTTTTCAACATCACCGGGTGGGATAGTCAAGATAACCGATGTCACAGAGATAGAACTCCTTCCGGAGGCTGTTGAGCTTCCAGCTGAACTGCCGGAGGTAATGTATGAAGACCTGGGCGGAATAAAACCTGCCCTGAGTAAGATCCGTGAAATCATTGAATTGCCTCTTAAGCATCCGGAATTATTCAACCGGCTGGGTATCGATGCGCCAAAAGGAGTGCTTCTCCACGGGCCGCCGGGAACAGGAAAAACCATGCTTGCAAAGGCTGTGGCGAACGAAAGCGAAGCATATTTTATCACGATAAATGGCCCTGAAATAATGTCAAAATATTACGGGGAAAGTGAACATAAACTTCGTGAGGCATTCGATGTGGCCGAGAAAAATGCTCCTGCGATCGTCTTTATAGATGAAATAGATAGCATTGCCCCAAAACGCGCTGAAGTGACAGGCGAAGTAGAGCGCCGTGTCGTGGCTCAGCTTCTTTCGCTTATGGATGGCCTGAAATCAAGAAAGAACGTGATCGTTATTGGCGCCACGAACCGTCCCGAAGCTCTTGACATGGCGCTTCGAAGACCCGGCAGGTTTGACCGTGAGATCGAGCTTCGAGCGCCAGACAGGGAAGGCAGGCGTGAGATATTCCAGATCCACACCCGCGGTATGCCCCTTACCGAAGATGTTTCCCTGGACAACCTTGCTGACCGCACACATGGGTTCGTTGGCGCGGATATCGCGGCATTATGCCGTGAGGCTGCAATGACCTCTCTTCGAAGAGTTCTTCCTGAAATTGACCTTGAACTGAAAGTCATTCCCAAAGATACACTTGATAAACTTATTATTAAAGGTTCGGATTTTGAAGATGTAATGAAGGAAGTCCAGCCCTCAGCACTTCGTGAGATCGTATTTGAAGTGCCAAATATTTCATGGGATGATATCGGAGGGCTTGAGAATGTCAAAGAGCTACTTTCCGAGGCTGTAGAATGGCCGCTTCGTTATGGTGAATCTTTCAAACGGATTGGAGTCCAGGCCCCAAAAGGCGTTCTCCTCTATGGCCCACCGGGCACTGGAAAGACTCTTCTGGCCAAAGCAATCGCCAATGAGAGTGAGGCAAATTTCATAACTGTCAAAGGCAGTGACATATTATCAAAATGGTATGGTGAATCCGAAAAACATATAGCTGAGATTTTCAAGAAGGTTCGCCAGGTGGCGCCTGCAATAATATTTCTTGATGAGCTTGATGCGATTGCGCCAGTAAGAGGATCTGCCGAAGGTGAACCGCATGCTACGGAGCGAATAGTAAACCAATTGCTTTCTGAACTTGACGGGCTTGAAGAACTGGTTGGTGTCGTGGTCATAGGTGCCACTAACAGGCCAGATATAATCGACCCGGCACTATTGCGGCCGGGAAGGTTTGATGAGATGATACTTGTACCTGTTCCTGATCCCAAGACAAGGTCTGAGATATTTAAAGTCCATACGAAGAAGATGGCGCTTGCACAGGATGTGAATCTTGGGGAACTTGTGAGGATAACCGAAGATTTCACAGGCGCGGATATTGCCGCAGTATGCAAGAAAGCCGGACGCTTTGCGATGCGTGAGAACATAAACGCGAAAGAGGTAAGCCAGAAACATTTCCTTTCTGCTACCGGAGAGACCGGGCCCTCGGTAACTCCTGATATAATGAGCTATTATGAACGAATAAAGGATGAGTTGAGAAAGAAACGCTCAAAGCAGATAGAAACGAGTCCAGGGATTTATGGATAATGGGGATTTATGATAAAGGAAGGGGTTCTGTTCGATGAGCTTCCGGATAAAAAGGTAAAATGCAATGTTTGCTCACACAGGTGCACTATCGGTGATAGTAAGCTGGGGATATGCAGGACAAGACAGAATAAGAATGGGAAACTCTACACGCTGATATATAATACTGTTTCAAGTGAAGCTGTTGACCCTATCGAGAAAAAGCCCCTGTATCATTTCCTGCCCGGAACACTTTCGTATTCTTTGGGCACAATAGGATGTAATTTCAGATGCCAGCACTGCCAGAACTGGAACATTTCCCAGGCTTCAGTTGTTGATTCCCATACAATTGAAATTGCGTCTGAAACTGCCATAAAGAGGGCGTTAGCGTCCGGTTCCAAATCTATCGCATGGACATATAACGAACCTGCCATCTGGCATGAATATACTTTTGACAGCGCAGTGCTTGCGAAAAAAGCGGGATTAAAGACGATATATGTGACCAACGGTTACATCACCCCGGAAGCGCTTCGAAGAATTGCGCCGTATCTTGATGCATTCCGTGTCGATATCAAATCATTTTCCGAGGATTTCTACAAAAAAATATGCGGCGCAAGGCTTGCGCCTGTGCTTGAATCTACAAAGCTGGCAAAGGAATTGGGCATGCATGTAGAAACCATAACTCTTATTATTCCCACAAAGAATGATTCCAGAGAAGAGATAACGCAGATTGTGAAGTGGGTGCATGATAACCTTGGCGAGGACACTCCCATGCATTTCACGAGATTCCACCCCATGTATAAGATGGATGACCTGTATCCAACACCCATTGACACTCTTGAGATGGCTTATGATATCGCAAAGAAAGAGGGGATGAGGTTTGTGTATCTGGGGAATGTGGGGGAGCATAAGTATGAGAACACCTATTGCCCGAAGTGCAATACCCTGCTGATCGACCGTGTGGGTTTCAGGGTGAGCGCTATTAAAGTAAAGGATGGGAAATGTCCGGAATGCGGGGAAGAGATATCGATGGTGGGATTGGGGAATGAGTAATTGACTCTGATATTGAAATCTTTTATTTTTCAGCACTAGGAGTAACATCCTCTTCCAGTATCAGTGCTCCCACATAATTGCAGCTCTTGCACTGGTACTGATATCCCATTTTTAAGCCCATATAATATGTGACATCAGTGGATCCGCAGATGGGACAGACAAGTATCCTCCTGCCATGCGGCCTCTTTAGTTCCTCCAACATCTCTTTTTCAATGGCTTCTAAGTCATCTTCAGTCACGTTTCTTTTTCTCACTTATAATTGTCGCTTTCATATCTCCTTCAAAGCCCAATGCCAATGTAAATTAATTACTTTACAAGCGTTGTAAATTATATAGTTTGCGCTTTAAAAAATTAATGTTGAGAATATCTTCAAAATTTAAAGTAAAATGACCAACTACAAAATTAATCCGGAGAATTAAAAATGGACTGCTGTGGAAAAACGAAAGGTACGGATAAAGATATAATAAAAGAAAAAATAGGCAATGAAAAGCCTGCAAGGGAAAATACCGGTCCAGCAAGCGGGGATATGGATTCCGGCATGGATTCAATGATGGATTTTGGCCGCGGTTCATATACGAAAAGCTCGCGATTATTTTCTTCTCTTTTTGATCATTAGCAATAAGATAAGCGATACCTTTTCTGAATTAGGGAAGACTGAGTGCTAAATCAGTCAGGCGCAGAGTTTAAAACAATATTGCCACATATTTCGATGTCTAAAGAAAATTGTCCTTTTCTTTTTGCATTTTTAAACCACAACCCACATAAAAAAGGATGATGTATTAGTAAATTAGTGGCCGGAAAAAACACTACTTTTTTTCCGCACTCCTATATTCCGGTCACACCTATCCCATCAATTCTTCTGGTACTGTTTATTCAAATATATCAGACGTTTGAGACCCCTCCACGGCTGATTTCTGAGATCGTTGTATTCAGGAATGATGGTGAAGAGATATATTACACTAAAGATAACCATACATTCTTTGCCAACCTGAACTCTCGGAAGAATACCAGAAATTGATGGAAGAATACAGGCAGAAAATCATCCGTATTTGTATTGAGATCGATAACTTAAAAAATAAGAATAATATATAAATATTTATTTGATTAAAAAAAATTGGTTGTTGAATACTTTTATGTACTCATAATTAACTATTTATCATGAGGTTAAACATATGCAATTGGGAATGATGAATGGCTTTGGTTCCGGAATGGGCTCAGGGATGTGGATTTTTGGCTTGATATTCTGGATACTGATAGTAGCTGGGCTTATATTGCTTATCAAATATCTATGGGAAGGTGGTGGAGCAAGAAAAGAAGAATCAGCGCTTGATATCTTAAAGAAAAAGTATGCCAGGGGAGAGATAAGTAAAGAGGAGTTCAACGAAAAAAAGAAAGATATTTTATGAAATAACAGGGAGTACGAAAGGGAGATAAGATATGGATAATAAAAAACTTGGATTATTAGCTGTTATCATGATTGCCGTGGGCATCGCCGGACTGTTTTTTATTTATGGTGCAAATCCTGAATTGAGCGGATTCGGTGGGATGGGAAATTGCGGTATATTTGGTTGGAGTGATAATAGAAGCTACGGTGGCATGATGGGTTCTTCGATGATGGGCAATATGGATCGCCACTTTATTGAACAGATGATCCCGCACCACAATGATGCAATCCTCATGGCGGAAATTGCGCTTAAACAAGCGGAACATGAAGAAATAAAAGGACTTGCAGTTAACATCAGTCGCACACAGAGCGAAGAAAACGCGATGATGCGCGAATGGTACAAATCATGGTATGATAAGGATGTGCCAGTTGATTCTTCGTCAATGGGCATGGGCAGAGGCATGGGTGGCATGATGGATGATGGAACCGATATTAAGACGCTAGAGAACGCAAAGCCGTTTGATAAAGAGTTTATCGAACAAATGATCCCCCATCATCAGATGGCGATAATGATGGCGACGATGCTGCTTCAGGGAACAGACCGCAAAGAAATGAAAACTCTCGCCCAGGCGATCATTGATGCCCAGAGCCGAGAAATTGGCCAGATGCGATTGTGGTATCGTAGTTGGTATGGGGAGTAAAACCAGGTTTTCCAATCCTTTGGTTGGTCAAGATAGGGTACTTTACATTAAACGTAAAGTACAAATACAGTAAAAACAATAATAAGAGATATGAGAAATATGCAGATAGACCCAATTTGTGGAATGCAGGTAGATGAAAATACAGCACAGTACACATCAGAATATAAAGGGAAGACCTATTATTTTTGTGCACCCGGATGTAAGAAAGCATTTGATTCTGATCCCGAAAAATACCAGAAGAGCGGCCCTGTGGGTACGATGGAGAAAAAAACCATGGTGGAAGTTATGGTGAATTAAAATATAATTCATACAAAATTGAAAATAAAAACGAAGGAGTTACATGAGAATATCTGGAATTATAATAGCGCTTTTGATCTTGATCACAGCAGCGGTTAGCGGGTGTTTATCGGGCAAAGAACCTGCCGCTGGAGTTCCCGCTTCTACAGATAAAACATCTACAGTGGATTCAACTGAAGCGAAAGTAAGCTCAGAAGCAGGAGTGACTATCACTGCGGTGGATCTTGGCAATAATGCCTTTGATATTAAACTCGACACACATTCAGGATCACTGGATTATGATATGGCCAAATTATCCTATATCCGCGATAGCAAGGGCATTATAATTAAACCGGAGTCATGGGACGGAGGCATAGGAGGACATCATTTTGAAGGTACACTGAAATTCCCGGAATTTGATGATAGCTCTGGTTTTGAACTCGTTATCCAGGATGTTGCAGGAGTGAAAGAGAGAGTCCTGAAATGGTAAATAAAATGTCAACGGGCATCAAAAACCTGTTAAGAAATCCCTTTGTTTTCGGGGCAAGTGCAGGAATGCTTGTGGTTCTTTTCAATATCTCGATCGCTTCCCTTGCCGAAGGATCGTTTGAGCAGGGATACCAGGTATTTCTTTCTAACGGAATATTTGTGTATCTGATCCCTCTTGCAGTCGGCGTGCAGATGGGGCTTTTCAGGTATCACAGGAATAGTACAACCGGAAATATAGCAGGCTCGGAAAAAATGGGTATGGCAGGTTCAGCTACTTCATCGCTGACGATGGTGGCATGCTGCCTGCACCATGTGAGCGATATTTTGCCCTCAATTGGTTTGATCATTGCAGCATCATCGTTCCTCATCAAGTATCAAGACACAATAATAATTGCCGGGCTCCTTGCCAATGTCGCTGGAAGCATCTACATTGCAAGAGCGATCATAAAAGACAGGGCGGTAATTGCAAAAGTGGAAAAAATCGCAGCCTGAGGAAAAAAAATGAAAAAAACTCATCGTGTATTTGCAATCGTCCTTATCATAATGCTGGCGGCATCACTTCTATATTTATCTGACTCCAGGAAAAGCATCTTCACAGATAAAGTGGGTGATATGACCCTTTCCGGATACGATACTGGAGATGGGGCGGCGCAGCAGATATCGAAAATGAATGGTATCAAGGACATACCTCTTGAAAAAGCTTACTCGGCAGTGTACAGTAGCAATAAGGGCATCATGCGCATCTGGGTGGCAGAGGCTTCAGACCATAATGCTGCGAGCGATGCTTTCAATGCAATGAACTCAATGCTGGGCGGCCCATCGGGAAATGATGAGCATGGAAACTCAGGCGATATGGGGGATATGGGGTCGGGAAACATGGACAGTAATATGGATATGATGAACTTGACCAAATCCGTAAAACTGGATATAATGGAGTTTGAAAAGCCTGATGTTTATGTGATGAAAGAAAATAATGTCATAAATTATTATTATTTTAAAATGAATTATAACAGGGGAAGAGTTTATTGGATAATTTTTGATTCACCTGATCTGGATTATCAGATATCGATCGTGAAGCAGGCAGTAATGGATATATCGTGAGGCTATGAAAAAATTCTTAAGCAATCTTATTGCAGCCGGATTCATTTTGCTCATGGCTTTAGCTCTACTTTCAGGCATATCAGTGCTTCTTGGCTACGAAAAACTTGGCAATATAGAAGGTGGGGGGCATCATTTATTTACAGGGTATGCTTACGGCAACTGGGGAGCAACACTTCTTAGCATTGGGATTTTTTCTGTCTTTGTGCTCAGCTTCCTTACTCCCCTGAAGAAGCAGAACTGGCGTACCCTGGGAATATATGAAGCGTTCATAATAGCGCTGTTTTCGGAGATGTATGGTTTCCCACTTACGATATATGTTCTCTCTGCGCTTTTCGGCCTGAACCTCTCTTTAGGACATGCACAGGGACACCTGCTTGGAGTTCTTATTTCTAATGCAGGTTTAATGAGTATGGAAGCTTCCTGGGCGCTTGTGATGGTAACAAGCAGCGCGGTTATATTCCTGGGACTATTCCTGATGTCAAAGGGCTGGAGCAGCATTCACTCAGGAAATGGAGAACTGGTGACCGATGGCATTTACAGGTATGTCAGGCATCCTCAGTATCTGGGCCTTATAGTACTAACGATCGGGCTGCTGATCCAGTGGCCCACCATAATCACACTTGCAATGTGGCCAATTCTTGTTTTAATGTATTACAGGCTGGCAAAAAGAGAAGAAAGAGAAGCGATAGAGGCTTTCGGTGGAATATACGAAGAGTACATGCTGCGGACACCAATGTTGTTACCATCCTTGAGAAAGAAGGGTATGGAAAACCAGGTGATATTATAACATTAACGCTATTGGTCTCGCTCGTATTTCTGGTCATTGCATCGTTCCTTCCGAAATCCTTTAATTCAAGGTTCATCTTTGCTGGTTCCGGCTGGATATTCCTTGCAATATACTGGTCCGGGCAACTTGGGAGTTACATTGAGCTTAAGGATTATGTTAATATCATCCTGGTAATCGCCGCAGCCTTTGCATCCTTATTTATAGCATATATAACATTCCAGGCGAAGGATAAAAATGATACAGGCGACTATGAAGTGTTTATTTCCTTATCAAGGGCAGCATCTATTAGCGGTTTGGTATATTTCCTGTTTGCGGAGGTAGAATTATTAAACAGATGGATAATATCAACGGTCGCAGGACAGGGAACATGGTTGATCGGGAAATTCGATTTTCCTGTTACGAATGTGGCATGGAACCAGCTTGCAGTAAATGGCCTGGTCGTTGAAATTATACTTGCCTGCACAGCGATCGAAAGCATTGCCCTGTTTTCAGGCATAATTTCTTCAGCTTCCAGTGCGACTTTAGGACGGAAGGTCCAGGTGTTTATGATATCCGTGCCTGTGGTGTATGTGCTGAATATTATCCGCGTCTCTTTTACAGCCTCAGCCTATGGATTAAGCTGGTTTGGCACACCTGATGAAAGTTTTCATATTTCAGAGCATTTTATTACAAAGGCAGGCTCGTTGCTGGCTTTATTGTTAATTTCTTATTATGTTCTGAAAATGCTGCCAGAGGTTGCCGATATGTTAGATGATATCTTGAATATGATGAGAACAGAATTTCATAGATTTATATTAAAGTTATCATGAAGTTGGATCTGGTCGATTTCATAAACAGGAATTATATTGAGGGGATCATCAGCGATACGAGTTATAATCATTTTGACATGATCACATATGTCATTATTTTATTTGCCGGTGTATATGGAGTTTTAAAATTACTGAATAAATTGAGGATCAAAGTTGATGAGGATTTTGTCATGGCTACGATCCCTTATATTTTCATGGGTTCAGTTTTCAGGGTAATCGAGGATGCAGATCTTCTGAAGCCGCCTGTTAAATACTTTTTCATTACACCGCTTATTTTCTTTGTAGTCTTTGCAATATGTTTTGGAATACTTCTCCTCACAAAATATCTTGAGAAGATCAAGAAGATAAGGAACTACATTCATGCATATGCAATTGCTGGGGTCGTATTATCGTTTGTAGGGATTGCTATCCTCATTTATTTTGGTTCTTATAACTGGAATCCCGGTATCCTGATATATAGTCTTGTACCAGCCATAATATTGACCGAAATCGTTAAAAGAATATCTCCATCGATCAATATGACATATCTTCGAAGCAGGATGTATTCATTTGCGATATTTTCATTTCTGCTCGATTCATTCACAACATATATTGGTGTTGACTTATTTGGTTACATAAACAAACATCCTTTCAGTTCGTTCCTGGCGTCCATTTTTGGAACAGGGGCAGTGCTGATCCCTCTTTCCTTGATTTTGGCCATATTGATAGTCTTTCTGCTTGAAAAGGATTCCAGGGAAGATCATAATGAAGATGAGAAATACATATTGACATTGACTTTAATTGTCCTTGGTTTCTCAATGGGTGCCAGGAATTTACTGGCGATGACTTTTTGGATTTAATGTTTGTTCATCATCGTTTGTTTACGGTTTTCTTGCCCTGTACAGGGAAAGTGTTCCAAAAAGCGTCATGAACCTTGCGGTAGGAATTCCTGTCCATACTTTAATTCCTTTATTAAACCTTTGAGAAAAGTTTAGTATATTTCTTTTCAAACTCTCCCTGGCATGTGGTGCAGCAAAAGAAATAGTCTTTGTCGTCAAATTTCTTTTTTACAGCGTCTCCTGTCATTTTCTTATCACAATAAGAACATGTCAGGGTTATACTGGAAGAAGCCAGGGGGATAGTTGAATCCTTTGTGAATGCATTTTTTACGGATAATATGCGGATGTTATTCACATCAGTAAGATTTATCCTTTCCTGTATTGCAAGGATCCGCCGCATATCTCCTGCTACCCTTGACACTATAGCTGTGTCAGAATCAGAGGTTACATACAGTTCCTTAACCTCTTCAAGCCCCCGGAGCTCTTGCGTTATCCTGCTGACTGCGCCCGGCTTTGCATTTACAATTAGTATCGCTTCGGTTATTCCCAGCTTATTGTTATCGATATCTATGGTGAATTTCCTGATAACCCCGAGTTCAAGCATCCTGTCTACACGGCTCTTGACCGTGGGAATGCTTGTAAGACAGCACTTTGCTATTTCCTGGAATGATTCCCTGCTATTGCTCTGCAAATAGGCCAATATCTTTACATCGAGATTATCAAGTTCTATCATAGTAGTTTACATACAATGTAAACATAAGTACTTAACGATATTCTTCCTCACTATCTCCTTATAATAACTGGGATATAACCAAAAATCAAGAAATGAACGCAATATGAATTGGTCACAACTGAGTTTCAGGGTTGTAAAGACTATATTTCTAAAATTTGCTCATCCCGCGATTTTTCTGCTTCGCCAGGGTATATTCCTGCCGTTATAGACTGATATACAACCTCCTTGTTGAAATCCTCTAATTTCAAGCGGTCGAGGCAGCTTCCAAATCGCTCTCCAATATTTGTATGGTGCTTTGACCATTCGATTATTTTTCTAAATACAGCGACTGTTTCTTGAGCTGTATTTACTTCTATAAACTCCCTTCCATGTCTTGGATTTCGTCCAACTTTTCCACCAATGAATATCTTCAGTCCTCTCCTACCTTCAAAGATAAGCCCTTCTGGACATGATCCAAGACAATAGCCGCAGAGTTTGCATCTATTCTGAAGGATGCTTGCTTTTCCATTTTCCACCAAGATAGCTTTCTGGGGGCATATTGTGGTACAGGCTCCACATCCCGTGCATTCAGTAGATATTGCTGGTCTTATTACGCCCATTACTCCAATATCGTTTTCCTGGGGCTTTGCACAAGCATTGGGACATCCTGCAATTGAGAATTTCATTTTTACAGGCATATCCTCACAAAAAAATTCCTTGTCCAGCAGGATTCCGAGGCTGTAGGTATCGATTATACCATGACAGCATTCATGGTTTCCCGGGCATGCAACGATATTCCGGACGCGTGATCCAAAAGATCCCGGCGGTGTACAGTTGGATTCCAGTTCTTCCGTGATTATGTCGAGATAATCGATACTGATATCCGGGATCTGGATACCCTGGCGGGTAGTGATGTGTATATACCCGCTGCCGTATTTTCTGGCGATACCGCTGATTCCCTGAAGCTGTTCTGATGTAACATTACCACAGGGAATGCGGAGTCTGACCGCAAAAAGGTCTTTTTGTCTCTGTTTCATATATCCAGATTTCTTTAAAGTTGCTAAGTCAAGTTCTTTCAGTCTCATTATGTACATGATGGAAAGTTATATTTAATATTGATTTTGGTTTAAAATTTGAAAGTTTCTCCTTTAATTTATTAAATTTTTGAAGATTTTTTTTTGAAAATGTGAAAAATATAAGAAAAGGCAGTGGCATAGACTTCTCCATAGAATCTTAAATTCCATAAATAATCAGTATATGCTCCAAATGTGACACCAAAAGCAGATACCAATACCCCCATCATCGAAAGCTTACAGTTAAGCCCGATATGATAGCAAGAGGCTGAAGCCTGTGCCCTCCGGAACCTGAAAATATAACTGGTACAGGCGGAAAGCAGCAGGGTTTCATGATCGTAACTATTCCTGCAAAAAAACCATAAATATTGAAAGTTCTGATGGTTGCATTTGATTTTTTAACCTGCCTATTTATTGACTTTTTGAGAAACTATATCCTACTTTACATATGGTGTAAACAAAGTATAAATACCCGGAGGTACATGATATATTTACTTTACACTATGTGTAAATATGGAGTAAAACAAAATGAATCAAAAACTATTGATTTTAAGTGTGATTTTATTATTGTTTGCATTGGCTTTACCCGCGAATGCGAATGAAATGGATAATATGAGTACAAGTGACTCAAACACAATGAACATGGATCAACCTGACGCAGGACATGGCACGGAAGAACCTGCTGCCCCCCATAGTGCGGGTGGGGATGTGAACTGGTATGCGATAGCATTATTTGTTGCCATAATTGGAATTGCGGGATATTATACTTCAAAAACAGAAAAACTCAGGAAGATCAATTTCCTGAATTATCCAACGTTAAAATCTCTTCTTAAAAGTCGCTGGTATCCCCTGATTTTCGTGTTGCCTACGATGATAATATTCGCAATAATCGTGATACAACTTTTCTTTGGCAGTGCCGAAGCATCTTCAAATTTTGGCTCCATCATGATGTGGATATTGCTCTGGCCCATTTTACCCGTCCTTTTCCTGCTGTTCGGGAGACTGTGGTGTTCTGTCTGTCCCCTTTCACGAGTGAGCGATGAAGTGCAAAAAAAAGTGGGCATGCACAGGAAAGTGCCAAAATTTCTTCAGACGTATGGTGTCTGGATCATTATATTCGCATTTCTTGTAATAACATGGTCTGATGTTATCTTTGGTGTTGTTGAATCTCCTCTTAATACGGGAATTCTCTTATTATTCATATTAATAGGCGTGGTTTTCATGGGAGCAGTATATGAAAAGAGAGCATGGTGCCGTTATTTATGTTTCCTTGGCGGACTTTCAAGTAACTATTCCATGAGTTCAGCACTTGAACTCAGGGCAGATAGCGAAATCTGCAAGACCTGCAAGACGCCTTTATGTTATAAGGGGGATGGAAAAACAGAAGGCTGTTCGATGTTTGAATATCCAAGGACCATGGATTCCAACCGTGCCTGCAACTTCTGCTCTAATTGCATAAAGACCTGTGATCATGATGCAATAAGAATAACCCCGCGTCCACCCACAAGCGAACTCTGGTTCATCAAGAAACCGAGGTTTGAAGAATCATTCCTTGCCACTGCTTTGATCGGGATCGTTGTAAGCCAGACGATGATAATGCTTGAGGTATGGGAACCTTTCATGCACTGGTTTGAAAATACCACTGGCATCACGAATTTCACTGTTGCCTGGACATTGATCTTTGCTGGGGCAATGTTAATACCGCTCTTGCTTATGCTGGCCGCAAGTTTTGTTTCAAGCAGGATGTCAGGAGAAACATCGAATTCCAGTATAATATCCGACCAGACTGCAAAATTGGGCGAAGGAGCGAGAAATTCAGTTGAAACGACTATGTCCAGTTTCAATCGCTATGGGTATGCTCTTATTCCCCTGGGGCTTGGAATACACCTTGCGCATAATGCCAAGCATTTCCTTGGTGAAGGTTTTGCTATATTTTATAGTTCGGCGTCTCTTGTGGGATGGAATATCACAGGGAACCTGTCCATATTAAACATGCCTACGATACAGGTTATCCAGTATATTCTTTCGATACTTGGGGTCCTGGGCGCCATATATACGGCATATAAGATATCCACGAATAATCCCAATTCAAGGTCATCCGTGTTGCCTTATATCGTATTGATATTCATGTTCGGCATCATAGCACTGTGGATGTACTCTATACCCATGGCTGCGCGGGCGCACTAAGAAAACATCAGAGAACAAGAAACACAGGGATTTAGTAAATCTTCTGTGCTTCCTTTTTTTCTTTAAAACAAATATTATCTGACTAATATTGCAAATGGTGATTTAATTCGAGTCAGGCACTTGATCCTCATGTCAATAGAGAACGATTTAGAGAAGAATGGTGGTCTGACCAATGCAGTTGTATTAGATTGCAAAATGATGCAATCATAATGCTGACATTATACCGACTGAATATCTTGACAATATCGCTTTCACGAAATATAGCTTAGGGTAATGTTTGGGAAAAATCATTTAAACCTAATAACCATCAATATTATTCGGTGGTATTGAAAAAAGCAGGTTGAGGAGTGGGTGGTTTATACATTTCAATAGTGGAATAGCAAACATAAAACATTTTTAATAAATATAAAAAAAGTTTATTGCAATCGTAAATCTTAAATATCATATATGATTAAATGAAAAGTAATGGGCAGGAAATTTTTTTTAAGATACCACCCACTCCCCTACCTGTCCATTATACCACTATAATCGAATATACGAATGTATATTGGGATAGTCACCAAAGCTGTCACTTTATTCTCGTTATCTTTGCAGGCTTATATTTCATCATTTCTCCGAGAAGATTTTCGCCAGTTACAACCTTGACTCCGTCTTTCATCCATAGGACGAATATTTTTTGTATGGCAGCTATGGATTTATGACTATTCATTCCATCGAACATAGCCTTGGCTAATCCTTTATCTAATATCATTTTATTTTCACACCTTTTTCTTATAATTTTTAGCTATTCCAGAAGGTTGGATTCATTTTTCAGAAGGAAGTCAACAATGTAATTCCATTATCATGTCACTATTTATGAAACTTCTAAACATTATAATGATAATATTACATATAAATATTTCGGCATGTTTGGGCAATGTTTGGGGAAAAAGATATATATAGATTAGAAAAAAAATATAAACACAAATTTCAGGAATGACCTGAGAAGCTTAAAACTGTACCAAATATTTTTGATAAGCGACAATCACAGTTTTGACTTCTCATTATCAAAAGAATAGAGACTTTCTGCGATATTATTTGAAATTAAATATAAATCAGGGTATCCAAGGTGGTTTTTCATAATCATTCCATGTTTGACCAGGACCTCAAGAAGATGCCCGATGGTTTTATAATCCATATTCAAAGCTGTTGCCAATTGATTAACGTTATAAGTAAGACGTTTCAAGATTAATGCCCGGGTCTTTCCTCCATGTGTTCCTTCAATCAGATAGCATAAGAGCTTGTTTTATTTTTTGGATTTCATTAATTTTTGTTTAAGAGAGTCTTTTGTCTGCTCTTCTGCTTTTTTTGCGTAAAAAAAAACACCCTTTTTGCGCAGGTTTATTCAGTTCTCCAGATTCGGAATGGCTATTAACTCCAGTGTGATAGCCAATGCCATCACTCACCCGATATCCATGTTTTCAATACATCAGAGATACATCTCATATCCTTCATGTCTGGGAGAGAGTCTGTACTCTTACAGACATAGATTAGCTTTATCAGCGTTCAGTCAAAGTAGAACCAAACCATGGAAATTAAAGTAATTAGAAGCCCGGACAGGAAAAAGACCATTCAAGCCAGGATGGTCGAGGACACTCTTCATGTATATCTCCCTCTTGGAATGCAGCATGAAGAGGAAAGAAAAATCATCGAAAAAATGAAAAAGAAAATCGATAAAAAAATGCATAAAAAACAAATCAATAATGACGATTATCTTATAACCAAGTTTGATGAATTCAACGTCAAGTTTTTTCAGGGGAAGCTGAAGGTCAATTCCATTGAATTTGTTACAAATCAAGAGAGGGTGAACGGCAGTTGTACACCGAACAAAGGCACAATTCGGCTATCTCACAAACTTCTGGATATGCCGAAATGGGTTCTGGAATATGTTATTATGCATGAGATGACCCATCTGGTTTATCCCAACCATTCAAAAGAATTCTGGGTGAAGGTTAGCGAATATGAATATACTGAGAGAGCCAGAGGATTCTTAATGGCTAAAGGAATGGAGATAGAACAAATTGAGAACAATGGCGATAAAAGCAGAAAATAATCTTTTTACCCAATATCTAAACAAACTAACCATGGTTTTTCATCTTTTATAATCACATGAAATCCGCCAGCCCCTTCTGCTTCACCTTATCGCTCTCAAACAGCGACCTCATCTCGATCTCAAGCAGCTCAAGCCTCTGCTTCGTGTAATGCCGCACATTGTACTCATCCGCAATGCGCAAGCTGGTTTCAAGATACTTCCTCACCGAGCCCTCGTGCACGGTAAGTACGATATTCCCGCCGCACCTTGGGCATGTTCCCTGCAGGGGCGGGCGCCTGTATTTGGCATTGCATTTTGTGCACCTCACCTTTTGTTTTGAGAAAGAGCGCAGATTCCCGATAAGGTCGGGCAGGAAATGAGAATTTATAACACGCTCAGCAACATCTTGTGGGTCAACTGCTTTTATTTTCCTTGCAAGCCCAAGCTGAGCCTCCATTTTTTCAATCATTGTGCCCAGCGTCTTGTATGCGCTGTTCCTTGGCCCGGCAGCGATATTTGCTGTATCGTGGGTGAATCCGAAGCCTTCATACTGGGCAGGCGTACCCAGCCTTCCACTGACCGTATCCATGATCTTGACCAGGTCTTTTGGATTTGTGTACTTGAGCGTGGCTTCAAAGAACTCAAGTGGATACTGAAACAGCACATCAACGTTATGCGCTTCCTTATCAACCTCATTGGGATCGATACGCGACGTCAGGACAAGAGGCGCATCCATCTGCCCGCCCCGCCTGTCGGGAAGATATGAGCGCGAGAAATTCACGAGGCCGTCCATCAGCAGCATCACGCAGTCCTCGTCGCCGTCGCACTGGAATGTGGTAATTCCCGAGCAGATGAAACTGTGATGGGTATCGACTGTCAGATTATACACATATTTATCCGGGGAGTTTATCTCTTTTTTTTCCACAATTTTATCGATGAACACGTCTTCATCAAAACTTGTTCTCGCACCGCCTTTTTTAGGCAGCCATTTATTAAGCAATTCTTCAGCATGTTTTTGCTTTTCACCGAGGAAGCCTATGTCTTCTATGAATTTTCCAGCTTCGCTGCCATATATCCCTATGTTATACGAATCTTCATAGATAGAGTGTTTGATCCCGGAAAACATCAGGAGGTAGGACACAGCATCTATAAGCCATTTATTTACTGAAGTTACATTCACCTCTAAAGTGCTCATCAGGGAACATGATCCATCCCTGGTAAAATAACCTCTTAGAAATGCATTTATCTTATCTTCTGGAAGAGAATAGATAACGTTCGGAATCCTTTTTATTTTCTCGTCAGTTATCGAAAGCAGGTCATAATTCTCTTTAGATTCGATAGGTGGTTTTTTAATGTTCCAGGGTATCAATAATTCATCTGCATCCTGCGCCTTCACTTTTTCTCCTGTCCTATCCGGGAACAGATGATCTTTAGTTACGACTATCTTCCTGCCGCTTTTCGTTTTTATTTCTATCAGCTTTTCAGGAGAAACATGTTTTGAAACATGGGTTATATCCGCCAATTCGAATTTTTTTGTTTTTATGTTGAAAGCAAATGTCTTCAGACCCTTAACCTTGTTGTATTGCGTTCCGAAATCATCTTCTTCTCTTTTGTCGGTAAGATTGAGTTCAACAAGCTCGCGAATCGTCAAAAGTTCAAAGTTATCTCCTCTCTGAACCAATACTTTTTCATCCCCATGAAAGCAGTTTCGCCGCTTGGCTGCATGGAAAAAAGGATGGGCATAGCCAACAGACGCCGTGGTAAAGCCCACAAGGCGGGCTAGCACTCCCGCTGATGTATGGGGGGCTAAGCCTATGACCAGTTTCCCGATCAGGTCATCGATCTTGTCGATATTATAATAAGATTCGACTTTATAATATCTCGTCAAAAGGTCATCTATGAAATGTGCAGTCTTTAAAAGATATTCGGCGCAATCTTTTGAAACAACAATGTCCTGCACTTTAAGTTCAAGGATCTGGGTCTCATCCGTAAGCAGATTCCCGAATGTGTCATTCACATAACCCATTTCCTTACATTTCGACACCGAGACGCCGAGTTCCCCGGGTTTGATATGCGTAAGAGGCATATCCGATAGGTCATACCTCACAGTCCCGTCCTTGAACATCACCACATCATGCTTTGCCCTGAGCACCCCTTTTTCTAATGGTTCAGGCGTCTTGTTTTTTGAAGTAAGGCCAAGAACGCCTTTGGGTTTGAAAACATCCCTCTCCCCGAGGTTATCAAGCGCTCTTTGGTATTCCGATATGAAATCAATATCCATTTCAGTGACAGACGTAGTCTCTTTTTTGCATTTCGGGCATAGTGGTTTATCGACTTCTATGCCGCATGACTGGCATTTAAGAAGCGGAATTGTGAATTTTCCGCATGAACACCTGTTCTTGAAAGTCCTGCTCTTGCATGCCGGACATATGCGCTGGCCAATTTGAACGTTTATTGTCCCCACTTTTCCTTTCTGGTAAGTAAGTCCTGTCTGGAACTCACTATTCTTGAATTCATTATTTTTCTCTTTGCTAATATCCTCATCATCCACGAAATCTTTCACATCTACAAGGGATCGCCTCTTTCCTCCGGCTCCACCTATCGGGAAAAGCACATGCGGCGCGGGTTTCATTTCACGCTTATCGGATTTTTCGGGACGTCCCATTCTCGCGCCGATCCTTATGGGAGCACGCGCCCTGATGGTTATCCTGCTTGTTTTAGAGACGGTATCCAGAATGTTGGCCCCCATAACCAGGGAAGTCTTTTTAAGAGTCATATCAAGGCCAAGACATCTCATAAGAGGGAGCGGTTCTTCGATCACAACCTTCTTTTCACGGACGATATGGGGGACAAGAAGAACTTCAAGAATGTTCTTTATTTTTTCATCCAGTGCAAATGAGAGCCTGTCAGAATATGTCCCATTTTTTTGGATGTATTCGAACAGCTGGGAGAACTCCTCAATTGAAATATCATGCCACAGGTATGTATATTTTGGATGCAGCGGCACGTTAAATTTATCTGATAAAGAAAGCGCTTTTTCCTGGTCAGGATTCTTAAGGTTGCCAAGCTCCTTTATTGAAGTTTTTGCCATAAGTTCCTGAATCCACCATTCAAAGCAATAGGACGAGGGCACAAGAGGGTGGTTATTCTCCAGGAAATCGCCGAAATTTATCAGTATCTCTCCGATATCAAGGATCTGCTTCACAGACGGGCGTATTTTTTGGGCTTCCTCTGCTGTCTTAATACTGAGAACATCTCCATTGAAAAGGCGAACTGTGGGGCCATCGATGGTATCAACTGGTGCTATACCCGCTGCTTTTCCCGGCCGCTCCACCTTTATCTGGGTGCCCGCCGCAATGAAATCATCCATCATTACCATTGTAGCGGGACTGATACCCGCAGCTGCAAAACTCGTGTTCCTGCCCCTGCCATACCTTAGCCTGAAACCTCCCGGTCTTGAGGGATAGGAAAAAACAGGCCGTCCTGCTATCAGGTCCTGCAGGTACTTGTCCTTTGGTTTTAATTGCGCAGAGGCATCATCGGTTTTAACTGTAACTACGAATTTATCAAGCCAGTCCCATCCTTCCAGTTTGAGCTTATCCACATGCTTTTTCACTTTTGGCGCCTTAAGAGCAATACCTTCGGCAATGACAAGCGCCATGCCGCCACGTATTCTATTGGTCTCGATCCTGGGGAGATCCCGCCTGCCTTCCACTTCAGCTTCCTCTGTTGGTTCGCCGTCAATGCATATGGGGCAGTTCCTGACAATGAGCCGGATCTCATCATCCGACGGAAGATACTGCAAATTCGCCACGCGCCTGTATGCTGTGATCTCTTCAACATATCTCTCAACTTCTTCAGGCCGCGGGACAAAACGCGCGATCCCCAGGTTCGCCCGCACATAATCGGCAGCCAGCACCGATAGCGCCTGGGCGGTGCCCCCGGCGCTCCTTATCGGGCCGGCATAATATATCCTTATATAATCGGTGCCATCATCGTTTTTTGCCAGGTCTATCTTGGCGATACCTTCTATAGGCGCAGCCACCACACCTTCCGTAAGGACTGCCATTGCTACCCTTACTGCAGCTTCGATGGCATCCCTGTTTGATTCGAAGTTTTTGATCTCACCTTTTGCAACAGCAATTGCCACCTGAAGAGCCGCTTCCTCACGCGACATCGTAGTTTCAAGTTCCCTGAGCTTTTTTGCCACTCCTTCGATAGAAAGAAGTTTCTCAACCCTGTCTGCAAGGTCTTTTGCGATTGGTATTTCGATCGTCGGCATCGGGTCTGCGCCGTTTGCGCGGGCGCGGTTTGCATGCTCGATAGCGCGGTATAGCTCAGTTTCAAGCGTGCTAAAATAAGCAAGCATTGGATCGCTTGCGGCGAATTTCATTTATGGTACTCACCCAACGATTTTATCGTGATCTCACCTTTGTTCATCGCTTCGATCGCATCAGCGGCAGCAAGTGCAGCCTGAATAGTTGTTATATAAGGCACGCTGAAATCAACAGCTGCACGCCTTATCTGGAAACCATCTTTAACAGTCTGCTTGCTTGTTGGCGTATTAATAATGAGATCTACTTTTTTATTATGGATAAGGTCTACAACATTCGGTGAACCTTCACTTACCTTCTTTATGACATCGATCTTGATCCCTTTTTCAACCAAAAATCGCGCTGTTCCTCCCGTACCCAGAAGATAAAGACCTGCATCCTGCATTTTCTTTGCAACAGTAACGATATTCTCTTTATCGGTATCACGAATGGAAAGAAAGACTGTACCCGACATTGGAAGTTTATTATCCCCGGCCCACTCTGCCTTATAGAAGGCTTTTCCGAAATCGTAATCTATACCCATCACTTCACCTGTACTTTTCATCTCAGGCCCAAGAAGCGGGTCGGCGCCAGGTAATTTATCAAAAGGCAAAAGCACCTCTTTTACGGAAACATGTTTCGGGGTGATATCACCAATTATCCCGAGTTCTTTCAGGGTGTGCCCCACCATTACCCTGGCAGCGATCTTGGCAAGCGGAACACCTGTAGCCTTGCTCACAAATGGGATCGTGCGGCTTGACCTGGGATTCGCTTCAAGAACATAAACTATCCCATTCTTTGTCGCCATCTGGATATTCAGTATCCCCACCACATTGAGCGCAAGAGCTATTTTCTTTACATAATCACGAACAATAGCGATGATCTCAGGTTTGAGGGACTGCGCTGGTATAACGCAGGCGGAATCTCCGGAATGGATGCCAGCTTCTTCAATATGCTCCATTATCGCACCGATCAGCACATCCCTACCATCGCAAATGGCATCCACATCAATTTCAACGGCGTTATCAAGAAAATCATCGATCAGCACTGGATGCTCATTGGATACTTTTACGGCTTCTTTCAGGTAGCGGTCAAGGTCGCGTTCATCATATACGATTTCCATGGCCCGTCCGCCCAATACATATGATGGGCGCACAAGTACGGGATATCCAATCCTTTTGGCTTCATTAAAAGCCTGTGAATAATTGATCGCGCATCCTGCTTCTGGCTGGAATATCCCAAGGTCTTTCATCATGGCATTGAACCGCCCCCTGTCCTCAGCGATATCCATGTTATCGGGCGTGGTTCCCAGGATGACTGTATCAAGATCAGTTCTCCTTTCAAGTTCTTTCTTAAGGGGTATTGCCAGGTTCACTGATGTCTGTCCCCCGAACTGCACCATTACACCATAAGGACGTTCCCGATCTATCACATTCATGACATCTTCAAGGGTCAGGGGCTCAAAAAATAATTTGTCTGAGGTATCGTAGTCAGTAGAAACGGTTTCAGGATTATTGTTCAATATATGGGTCTCAATACCCTCTTCACGAAGAGCTGATACCGCATGAACCGTACAGTAATCAAACTCAATGCCCTGCCCGATGCGGATCGGACCTGAACCAATGATAAGCACTTTCTTGTTATTCGAAGGCGATGCTTCGCATTGTTCTTCATAAGTTGAATAATAATATGGCGTTGCAGCCGCAAATTCTGCTGCGCATGTATCAACCATCTTATATGTAGGAATTATCCCCTTGAGCCTTCGCATATCATTGATTTCTTCACGGCTCTTTCCGGTCAAAAATGCTATTCTCTCATCGCTCAAGCCCATACGTTTGGCTTTCTTCAGGTTGTCCGGGGAGAGGTCTGCTTTCACTTTATCTTCAATATCGATAATATTTCGGATTTTCTGGATGAAGAACGGGTCGATACTGGTAATTCGTGATATTTCTTCATCTGGCATGCCATCACGTAATGCCTGGTAGATGACGAACAGGCGTTCATGCGTGGGATGGCGCAGGATATCAACTATCTCATCTTTAGTCCATTCCTTGAACCCGAAGTTCATATCCACTTCAAGTGAACGTACCGCTTTCTGGAGCGCTTCTTCAATAGTGCGCCCGATGGCCATTACCTCACCTGTGCTTTTCATGGCAGTTGTGAGATGCTTATCCGCTGTCACGAATTTATCAAATGGCCAGCGCGGTATCTTGACTACTGTGTAGTCGATGGTAGGTTCAAAAGACGCAGGAGTTTTTTTAGTGATATCATTGGTTATTTCATCAAGTGTCATTCCAATTGCGATTTTTGCGGTCATGCGAGCTATCGGATAACCCGTTGCTTTTGAAGCCAGCGCGGATGAGCGCGAAACACGCGGATTGACTTCTACGATCCTGACCTCGTCATCGCGAACAGCGAACTGGATATTGCATCCACCTTCTATTCCAAGAGCCCTTATGATCTTAATTGAAGTACTGCGAAGTCTCTGGTGGTCAGTATCCGAGAGCGTCTGGGAAGGTGTTACCACGATCGATTCACCTGTATGAATGCCCATGGGGTCGATGTTCTCCATATTGCATATGACGATACAGGTATCGTTTCTGTCACGCATGACCTCATACTCGAATTCCTTCCAGCCTATAATGCTCTCTTCTATCAGTACCTGCCCGATCCTTGAGCGTTTAAGACCCCTTTCTGTTATTTCGAGTAGCTCTTCTTTTGTATAGGCAATACCCCCTCCTGCGCCGCCAAGAGTGTATGCGGGACGGATAATGAGCGGAAGACCCAATTCTTCGATAAGGGCCAGGGCTTCATCAAGTGTGTTCACTGCTTTTGAGCGCGGGACTCTTTCGCCAATGCTTATCATTTTTCTCTTAAAGAGATCCCTGTCTTCCGAGTCCTTGATCGCTTGCAAGGATGTCCCCAGAAGCTCAACGCCGAATTTTTCCAGCACACCCATATCCGCAAGTTCAGTTGTGATATTAAGGCCGGTCTGCCCCCCAAGTCCCGCAATTATGCCATCAGGCCGTTCTTTTTCTATTATCTTCGCCACGATTTCGGGCTCAAGGGGCTCTATGTAAACCGAGTCTGCCATGTCGGTATCTGTCATAATGGTAGCAGGATTGCTGTTGACCAGAATGACTTTTATTCCTTCTTCTCGAAGGGAACGGCATGCCTGACTGCCAGAAAAATCAAATTCTGCCCCCTGTCCTATCATTATGGGGCCTGAACCTATAAGCAGCACTTTTTTGATGTCGGATCTTTTTGGCATTTTTCCTCCGTTTTTCAGGCTTAATGGCAAGATGTCCTATTAATTGTATCCTTTGTTCCCTTATAAGGGTATATTTCCAGTCAATACGGATTTTGGTTCAATATCATATTCATCAAAGATCTCACCTACAAGCTCTTCCAGGATATCCTCAATTGAAACCAATCCTATGACCTTCATATTATTATCCACGACTATTGAAATACTCATTTTCTTTTGCTGGAGTTCCTTAAGAATTGAAGAGATCTCTTTTCCTGCCTTGACAATCTGCAATGGACGCAAAATCTGGAAAACTTTTGTTCTTGGGAGGTCATGGTCTTTGAACTTCAAAAAATCTTTGGCATAGATCATACCCGTGATATTATCGAACTCTTTCCTGTAAACAGGTATTCTCGAATGACCCGACTTATTGATCAAATCAAGTGCAATATCAAGTGTTTCGGATTCTTCTATGGATACGATCCTTTCCCTGGGCGTCATCACGCCATGCGCTTTTTCATCAGTAAAATCAAAAACCCTGCTTATTATCTCCCGTTCGTGTTTCTCGATTGTCCCCTCCTTTTCCCCTACCTTAAGCATTATTTCGATCATCTCTTCCGTGACGAACGGATGCTTTACTCGTTCCTTTCCTCTCATGAGTAAGATCATGGAATTCACTAACCTGGTGATAAACCAGACAAATGGCCGAAGAAAACGGATAGTTATTGTTATTGGCCCTGAAACACGAAGGGCGATATATTCAGCATTCCTTGAAGCAAGGGTCTTAGGGAATACTTCACCAAAAACAAGAATGAACAGCGTCATCACCCCGGTTGCCACAGCTATACCCGACTGGCCAAAAAAAGCAAGCGCCACATCCGTTGCCAGTACAGAGGCGCTGATATTTACAATATTATTTCCAATCAGGATAGCTGCGAGGAAAAGCTCAGGATTTACAAGTAATCTTATCAATACGTTCGCCTGCTTATTTCCCGTCTCTGCAAGATGTCTTATACGTATTTTATTGACTGATAGGAGTGCGGTTTCTGAAAGTGAAAAAAACGCGGAAAGAACGATTAATGCAGATATTGTTATTATTTCGATTTTAATCCATGAATCCATCGGATGTTTGATCAAGTTATATAATAGCAATCCAGCTTAAAAATTTTTCTGAAAAACTAAATATACAACATATACCTATCACATTTGATGCTTGTTCTTGCAGAATTTGAATTCGATGCCGGGAAGAATGCCCGCATAATCTATGAAGCATTGCTCCCGGAACTTGACCAGGATTACCAGCGCACCAGGACAACTCTGGGACTTAAAAGTGAAGTGCTGATCTTAAAAGTGGAGGCAAATGACACGGTTTCGATGAGGGCTGCCATAAACGGCTGGCTTCGGCTGATAAAAATCACCTGCGAGATGTGTTCTTTCACACCCGATACACAAGTTATAAATTAAAGATGCACAATACTACACAAAATTTACAGGTGAATTAAATGAGTTCAGAATTACCCCCGCAAATTCAAAACCAGCTTGCACAATTGCAGCAGATACAGCAACAGGCACAGGCCCTGGCAGCCCAGAAAAACCAGATCGAGATCAATCTGAAAGAAACCGAACTGGCCCTGGGAGAACTTGAAAATCTTGATGATAATGCTGTTGTATACAGGGCGATCGGAGATCTACTCATCAAAACCGAACGTGAAAAGACAAAGAATGCCCTCATTGAGAAAAAAGATACACTTAGCCTGCGTACAGAAACAATTACCCGACAGGAAGAACGCATCCAGAAAAGATTCCAGCAATTGCAGGAGCAGCTCAAACAGGCAATCGGTACTCCGGTCGCCAAGTAATTATGGAGTTAGACGAATCGGGATTCTATAATCGACTGCTGGATTACAACAACATTCTTTATTTATGTCACAGGAACGCAGATCCTGATGCCCTGGGAAGTGCATTAGCGTTAAAAGAAGCAATCGGGGGTACTATTGGGGTTGTTGACGGATGCGACAGGGTTGCATCCCAGCTCGCAGCCCAGTTAAATATAGATTATGTTCTTGCCCCGAAGGAAGATTATGACTTTGTGGTCGTTGTGGATACATCAACTCCCGCGCAGTTGAATGGGTTTCCCTTAAAGTCCTACGCTGTTATTGACCATCATGCAACATCAAGCCTTTCAGAGAATTCAGCCTTTTTTCTGCATCGCAATAAGAGTTCAACTGCTGAGATAGTTCTTGAGGTCTTGAAGAAAATGGGCGCACCCATAATGAGACGCACAGCTTTTGCGCTTATATCGGGTATAATCACCGATACTGGCAACTTCAGGCATGCTTCTTCAGATTCATTCAAAGCCGTTGCTGAATTAATGGATTTAAGCGGCATAGAATACAACGAAGTTATTGATCTTCTCTCTTCGGTTCCCCAGGACGTCTCAATGAGAATTGCTTTTTTGAAGGCTGCCCAGCGTTTGACCATCGAACGTGTGAATGACTGGATAATAGTTTCATCACACGTGAATTCTTTTGGAGGCGCAGCAGCATCAAGCCTGGTTTCAATAGGGGCGGATGTTGCTTTTGTTGCTGCGACAAGGGATGATATTGTAAAAGTGAGCGGGCGGGCAAGGCGGGAAATACAGAATGCAGGGATAAACCTTGCAAGATTGATGGAAGATATTAGCGCTAAATTCAATGGGACCGGCGGCGGCCATGAAGGTGCGGCCGGAATGGATGCCTCCGGGGAAATTGAAACCATTCTTGGGGCATGCGTGGAGTATGCTAAAGCTTCAATTATGAAAAAAGAAAATCTACTTCTTCCGCATTAGCTGGTTAATGGCAGCCACCAGCGCTTCAACAGAGGCCATTACGATATCCTCATTCGTCGCGCGCGCAGAAACGATCCTGCCCTTTTCATCCTCAACACCGATGAGAACTTCTGCAAGGGCGTCAGAGCCTCCTGAAATGGCTTCTATCCTGAAATCGCGAAGTTTAAATTTATATTCACCAAGGATACTTGTCACTGTATTTAGCGCTGCATCAACAGGCCCAACCCCGATATGAGCCCCAAGGCGTTCTTTTCCGTTCACAATAGCTTTTACGGTTGCAGTGGGCGTTATAATGTTCCCTGTCATAACGGACACTTCTTTCAGGACGATCGCCTGCTCCTGTTTTGATACATTGCCCATTATTGATTCTGTTATAGAATACAGGTCAGCATCCGTAACACGTTTGCCCTTATCGCCAATATCCTTGATTCGCTTCATTACCTCATTTAGCTGCTCATCATCCGGATGAAGTCCGGCAAATTCAAGCGATTGTTTTACAGCATGTTTCCCTGCATGCTTTCCGAGTACGATGCGCCTTCTGTGGCCCACCATTTCCGGGGTCATGACCCCTGGCTCAAATGTATCGGACCGCACAAGAACCCCATGCGTGTGTATGCCCGATTCATGGGCAAAAGCGTTATCCCCGACAATAGGCATTGTGGGCGGCATCCTTACCTCGGTGAGCCTTTCCACAAGGTGTGAAGTCTCAACAATATACTTCGTATTGATATTGGTTTTTGCACCATATAGTGAATGCAATCCCATGACGGTCTCTGCAAGGTCTGCATTTCCTGCCCGCTCGCCAAGACCATTGATAGTGACCTGTACCTGGCTTGCTCCTGCTTCCACAGCCGCGAGGCTGTTTGCCACGGCAAGCCCGAAGTCATTATGGCAGTGCACATCGATAGGGATTTTGACATTCTTATATATCTGCCCTATCAATGTATTCATGGCTGAAGGAACGATCACACCCACTGTATCCGGCACGTTTATTATATCGCAATGGGCAGACTCTACACCTTTATATATATTGATCAAATAATCGATATCGGTGCGGGTGGCATCCATGGCAGAGAACATACATTTTGCCCCATGGTCTTTTATATATTCCACAGCGTCAACTGCCATACTATAGACTTCGTCCCTGCTTTTCTTTATGGTCGATATCCTCTGGACATCGGAAGTAGAAACAAAGGTATGTACCATATCTACCCCGCAGTCAAGGCAGGTATCGATATCGGATTTTATCACCCTTGCCAGTCCGCATATCTGAAGGTTCAATCCGGCGTCCATAATTTTCTTTACTGAAGCCTTTTCACCATCTGATGACATGGGAAAACCTGCCTCAATAATATCCACACCGAGTTTATCTAGCTGCTGGGCTATGAGAAGTTTCTCTTCATAGGTAAGCGATACGCCAGGGGTCTGTTCCCCGTCCCGTAGCGTCGTATCAAAAATACTTATTTTCTTGTTCCTTAGCGATTCAGTGTTGTAAAAGACGATCCCTCGCATTTATCATGGTTATCAAGCCTCAATATCGTTTTATTGTATAAAGGCTTTTTCTATTATTCATTACTTCCGAACACAAGACTCTTATTCCATTGATGCCATAAATCAAACCAAAAAATGGTACTGTTATTGATATCAAACGACCAAACACAAATTATTTCAATACATTTTAACGATATGGATGGTTAATTTAATGGAACGGTAAACGGATTCAGGAGATTTATGCAATGACAAAACCTGAGGAAATTAAAAAAAAATTAAAAAGTTTGATCAAAAATCTGAAAAAATATGATGGTTTGAAATATTCACGGGAACATGATACTGAACTGGAAAACGTAAGACGGAAATTTGTTTTGATTGGCAGGGCTGCGGTTCCGGAATTGATAGAAGTGTTAAATAATTACGATACATGGAGCTGCTATCATGCCGCCTGGGCATTGGGAGAATTGGGCGATGAAAATGCCATCATGCCCCTGGTAAGCGCGCTGGAGGAAGAGGATCTTGGCGATGAAGTCCGGAAAGCGCTTATTAAATTCGGGACAGCTTGCATTCCGGAGGTGATCAAGAAAGTGGAATACAGGATAGCAAATCCTGTAAAGGAAGGGAGAGGGGCGGATCATATAACAATAAACGCCTTAAGTACAATTGGCGAAATTCGATGTGATGAATCCAATGAATTTCTGACAAAGCTGCTGGATGATTATATGTCAGAAATGCCTGATCATACCTTTGATCCCTCAAAATACGACTGGAAATATATTAATGTGGATTTTTTCCATCTGCTGGACTGTATGGTAAGGCAGCAGGATAAAAGGGCTATACCACATATCAGGAAAGCAAGAGATTTCTTTCCAGATAATTATGCCGACTATAAAATATGCCAGATAGCAATGGGGAGGATAAAAAAAGGGAAGATCGAAGGTTACCTGCCTCTGGAAGTACTGGATATAGCCATGCCTATGGGCGCACTTATGGATATGTTTTCAGGTGGAAAACTTGGACATAAGGACACTTTTGATAATGAGTATGGCGAATATTTTGAGGATGACGATGATGAAATTGAAGAAAAAACCATCAAAAAGAAAAGTAAGTCTAAAAGCATCAAAAAAAGTAAAACAAAGGCAAAATCTGAAAAGAAGTGAATTTTATGCCAATGGTTCCATTATTCGAAAAATTGCCAGAAATTGCAGCAGTTGAAACAAGATCAATAATCATTGCAGATAATAATTCAAATATCCCGAATGGAATTTATGGTCTTTGGGAATCTTATTGTGATGAATTGAATTGTGATTGCAGACGGATTTTTATTAATGTGGTTTCAAGGGATTCACCAGGGGATATTCTTGCTACCATCAGTTATGGCTGGGAAACGCCTGAATTTTATAAAAAGTGGATGGGGAGAGCAGATACAAAGCTAATAGACATGATGACGCAGCCTCATCTTGAAATTGGATGTGTGCAATCTAAATATGCAAATGATTTTTTGGAATTATTTCAAGGAATGATAAAAGACAAGAGCTATGTGGAGAGGCTTTCCCGGCACTATGTTCTTTTTAAAGAGGTGGTGAATAAAATCAATACAAGAGAAAAGGGAAATAAGATTGGAAGAAATGAACCCTGCCCATGTGGAAGCAGAAAAAAATATAAAAAATGCTGTGCAACAACCCACCTGTAGGTCTAGTAGCTCCAAAAACAGATAAATAAGGCATAAAAATGATCTAGGTGAAGAACCTTGGTAACATATAAATTCTATGCCGTCTTACTAGTAAGATATGGAAACTATAACCATGAGTGCAAAGGGGCAGATAGTGATACCTGCGAATATCAGGAAGAAGTACAGGCTTGAGAAAGGCGAAAAGCTCGTCATTATAGAGGAGGATGGTTATCTTAAAATCCTGCCCCCGACGGATCTTCGAACGCTTTGCGGATCATGGTCTGATCTTGACCCTAAAGTTGTGAGAAAGCAAATTGAAGATATGCGTAAAGAGGATCGTTATTAAATGAACAAGATCATGATCGATACGATGCATGTGGCTGACCTGCTCATAGACGATTCATATTTTGAACTTGCAGAATCGATACATAATAAAAAAATAACTGGACTTGCTTCAGTGATCACTATAACGGAACTTATCAAGATACACGGCATGAAAGATAAAGAACGGATGCATAGTGATCTTGATAAATTGGTTACCTCCAACCTTATTTTTGTGGATGTGGACAGAACTATCGCTACACGTGCTGGAGAATTGCGCCTGAAATATGATATCCCCACAGCGGATTCTCTCATTGCAGCAACCGGAATAGTTGAGAATGTCAAACATATATTGACAGATGATGACCATTTTGATTCTGTAAAGAATCTTATAAAACCAATTGACCTGAAAACTGCATTGAAACTTATAAAATAAAATTAGTAAGAATAAATGAACTCGAAAGCTCCGCCGCCAGGCGACGCAGCCGTGGGGTCTGGGGTATTTGCCCCAGCGCTTGAAGATGGTGTGGATATGAATAAAAGAGAATATATTTAACACACATCTACAATTATAGATATATTCAGAATGTCTAAAACCACGAAAACCGAGAAGAAACCCATCGAACAATACGACCACAAGGGAAAAGAGCGGTGCAATAACCCGCCTGTAGGTCTTGTAACCCCGGAAACAGACAGAGATGGGGGGAAAAAGACCTATGCCTACGATCCGCACCTTGACCCGCAGCTTCAATGGGCAGGGAAAACCGAACATACTTCCTTTGAAATTCCCACAGTCTCTCTCCACGTCCATGAGCGCATCGATCCGCGCACCATCATCGATGCTGTGAGAAAGCGCAGCGGCATCGAGAGACAAAAATCCCTTTTTGAGTTCACAGAGGAAAACCCGCCGCTGCGCGAGGCTATCTAATTCTACAAACACAGGCACAACTGGTCAAACCGCATGATAGCTGGCGATTCGCTTCTTGTGATGAACTCGCTGATCGAGAAAGAGGGGATGGCTGGCAAAGTCCAGATGATCTATATCGACCCGCCCTACGGAATCAAGTACGGCTCCAATTTCCAGCCCTTCGTGAACAAACGTGAGGTGAAGGATGGGAAGGATGAAGACCTGACGCAGGAGCCTGAGATGATAAAGGCTTTCCGGGATACCTGGGAGCTGGGGATACATTCGTATCTGACTTATTTGAGGGACAGGCTGCTGCTGGCACGGGAGTTGTTGACCGAAAGCGGGAGTGTTTTTGTGCAGATCAGCGATGAGAATGTGCATCTTGTTAGGTGCTTGATGGATGAGGTGTTTGGGGTAAAAAATCTTGTAAGTCTTATTGTTTATAAAACTACAAGTGGGCAGACAGCCCAATATCTTTCAACTATGAGTGATTTTATTATTTGGTATTCGAAAGATATTACTAAGCTAAAATATCGCCAATTATTTGATTTAAAAGTAGAAGAAGCAATAATAGCCAATGAATATCCACTCGTCGATTCAAGAACAAATGAAAGGTACCAGTTATCTGATTTAACTTCTCAAACTGGTGGAAAAAGTACTCAATTTCCAATAAAAATTGGAGATATTTCATTCTTGCCTAGTACAGGAAGGGGATGGAGGACGGGTCAAGAAGGAATAAATAGCCTTCTAAAACAAGATAGAATTATAGTAAGTGGAAATATGGTTAGATTTGTCAGATATTTTAAAGATAATCCATTGAGTAAGTTACAGAATGTCTGGAATGATACGGGGATAGGATTTGGAACTAACAAAAAGTATGTTGTTGAAACAAACACAAAAGTCATCGCCCGCTGCCTCCTCATGACCACAGACCCCGGCGACCTCGTGCTTGACCCCACCTGCGGCTCAGGCACTACCGCATACGTTGCTGAGCAGTGGGGGCGGCGCTGGATAACGTGCGATACCTCACGTGTGGCTGTAGCGCTTGCAAAGCAGCGCCTGATGACCGTAGCGTTTGATTATTATGAACTGGCGCATCCTGATGAGGGCGTAGGGTCGGGATTCAAATATAAGACTGTGCCGCACATCACGTTAAAGAGCATTGCAAATAATGAGTCGCCAGGACAGGAGACGCTGTATGACCAGCCGTTTATTGATAATGGAAAAGCGCGGGTGAGCGGGCCGTTCACGGTTGAGGCCGTGCCTGCGCCTGTGGTCAAGCCGCTCTCTGAGATCAAAGCCCAGGCGCAGCCTGCTGATGTATCTGTGGCGCGCTCCGGGGAGACCTTGCGGCAGAGCGAATGGCGCGCAGAGTTGTTGAAATGCGGTATAAGGGGGAAGAACGGGCAATACATCCAGTTCTCACGTGTTGAGCCTCTTGCAGGTGTGCGGTGGCTGCATGCGGATGCTGAAACAAAGCCCAATGATCTTGGCGCAGCTTCCGTAAAGGAAGGCGCAGCAGCATACTTCCAGCGCGCTGTGATCTCATTCGGGTCTGAACATGCGCCGCTTGAGCGCCGCCAGGTTGAACTGGCATGGGAGGAAGCGCGAAAACTTGTACCTCGTCCTGCTATGGTCATTTTTGTATCATTTCAGTTCGATCCTGAAGCTGCAAAGGATATAGATGAAACTGACCCGCAAAAGGTGGGTATGACCTTCCTGAAAGTCCAGATGAATACAGACCTTCTCACGGATGACCTCAAGAAGAAGCGTGCAAGTAACGAGAGCTTCTGGCTTATCGGGCAGCCCGATGTGAAATTAGAGGTCGTAAAAGATGCAAAGGGCAGGGATAGATACCGCGTTGAAGTCCTGGGATTTGATTATTATAACACCAAAACAGGCGAGATCGAATCGGGTGGTACCGAAAAGATCGCTTTGTGGATGCTTGACACTGATTACGATGGACGAAGCCTTTTCCCACAGCAGGTATTTTTCCCGATGGCTGGAGATAAGGATGGCTGGACAAGGCTTGCGAAGAACCTGAAAGCTGAGATCGATGAAGAATTAATTGAAACATATCGTGGGACGGTCTCGCTGCCATTTGAAGCGGGGAGGAACAGGCGCATTGCGGTGAAGATAGTGGATGATCGCGGGATAGAGAGTTTGAAGATAGTTGAGGTTAAGTGATGGATAATTTGCATTTCAACTTGTCACCGCAAAGGGCGCAAAGAACGCAAAGCTTAGCATTGAACTTTGTATTATTCTATGCAAAAGCACTTTCACAGCGAATTAGAACACGGATGACACGGATCGGGCGGATTTTCACGGATATTCTCAATCCGTACCTATCCGTGTCATCCGTGCTATCCGTGTTCCTTCACACTAAAATGATTGAACGCATATCTGCGTTCATCTGTGTTCATCTGCGGTTAATTTCTCTAACTGAGACCTCAAGAATCATTAATGTAGAGGTGCAGCAATGGTAAGTCCAGAAGTACTCAACGAAGCCGCACGCCGCCTCGTGGAAAAATTCCACCCGGAAAAGATAATCCTTTTCGGCTCTCAAGCTCGCGGGACAGCAGACAACAGAAGCGACATTGACCTCCTAGTAATATCTCCTATAAAAGAAAAACGCAGAAAATTAATGATTGAAATGCTTCAGGTTCTGACTGAATTAAAATATGCATTTGATATAATAATTCTCACAAGAGAAGAATATGAACGCGACCAAAAGATTCCCGGCACAATTGGAAGATATGCATCAAGGGAAGGAAAAATAATTTATGAACTTACCTGATCAGGATCATTTAGATAAAGTACTTCTCTGGATAAGCTGCGCGGATGAGGATTTGGGTCTTGCTCAATATGCTTTGAAAATGCCTGGCAGCCGCCCATACAGGCTTATTGCATTCCATGCTCAGCAGTGCGCTGAAAAATATTTGAAAGCATATCTTGTATATAATGACATTGATTTTCCATACACACATAACATTAAAAAATTATTAGATTTCTGCGGCTCTCATATATGGATTGAGGAAATAAAAAGAGCAGAAGAGCTTACACCTTATGCTGTCACAGCCCGATATCCCGGCATTGACGAAATTGTGACTGAAGATGAAGCAATTCAGGCTGTAAAATTGGCTTCCATTGTAAGGAAAACGATCAGAAAAGTTCTTGTGGATGATGGCATGACCATCAAGGAGGATACTTTCAAGTGAAATCCACTATCGACAAGCTCATAGTCAACTCTCCCTATGAAGAACCTGCCCATTTCTGGAGCTATGACCGAGAAACACGCTTCTTTACCCTCAAAGATGGCAGGCGCCCTGCCGGTTATGTTGTCGCTTCCGAGAGTTCCAAAGCATTCGATGATCCCGGAATATTCAAAGAAATACCTCTTGCTAATAAGTTCCGGCCACGCATAAAAACATGGCGTGAAGCTGGATATAGCGGCGTTACTGGAATCACAAAAAGACTGCTCGAACACTGGCGCGACCCGGAAGAGCGGGAACACCGGCGTTTTTTCTTTTGCCAGCTTGAAGCCATAGAGACTCTGATATGGCTTGCAGAAGCGCCGGAAGCAGAAAAAGTTGGTATCGAAATACCTTCAGACGGTGGTTTATTCAAACGCCTGTGTTCAAAGATGGCAACAGGCACTGGAAAAACCATCGTTATGGCGATGCTTATCGCATGGCAGGTATTGAACAAAGTAACCTATCCGCAGGATACACGATTTTCAAAAAACTTTTTTATCGTTGCGCCAGGACTTACAGTAAAAAGCAGGCTCGAAGTATTGAAGCCAGGTGCAAACGGCAATTATTATGATGAATTCAATATTATTCCTCCGGGTCTATTTGAAAAATTGAATCAGGGCAAAGTGCTGATCCAGAACTGGCACGCCCTTAACTGGGAAACTGAAGAAAAGATAGCAAAAAAGAAAGGAGTCGATAAGCGCGGAGCAAAAAGTGATGAAGCTTACGTTCGTGAAGTTCTCGGCGAACTTGCAAATGCGCATGACATCAATATCATAAATGATGAAGCTCATCATGCCTGGCGCATACCTGCGGAATCAAAAGTAAAAGGTTTGAAGAAGGAAGATATCGAAGAAGCCACAAAATGGGTTGGCGGCCTTGACAGGATAGACAAAACACGGGGAATTCTTACCTGTTATGATTTTTCGGCCACGCCTTTTGTCCCATCAGGTAAAAAGAGTTCAGATGAGACATTGTTCTCCTGGATAATAAGTGATTTCGGATTGAACGATGCCATCGAATCAGGACTTGTAAAAACGCCGCGCGTTGTTATAAGGGATGATGGCGTTCCTGATGCAAAGACATACAGGTCTAAACTGTATCATATTTACGAACATGTGAAGGAGGAACTGAACCGGAATGCACAGGCTCATGAACCTCTTCCCGACCTTGTAACAAATGGTTATTATCTTCTTGGCAAGGACTGGCTTGAAACAGCAAAATTATGGAAATATAAAGGTTTCAAGACGCCTCCTGTTATGATATCTGTCACCAATCGCACTGAAACGGCGGCGCGCGTCAAACATGCATTTGACCATAAGAATATCCACATCGATGAACTCTGTATTCCTGAACGCATTCTCCATATAGATTCGGAAGTCCTGAAAATAGCCGAATCCCAGGAGGAAACAACTGCCATTGAAAATAATCAAGGAGAAAAGGAAGAAGAGGAAGGACAAAAACATAAACTTACAAAAAAGGAATTGGCTGAGTATCTCCGCAAGCAGGTTGACACCGTAGGCCAGGTAGGAAAATCAGGCGAACAAATACAGAGTGTAATTTCAGTCGGAATGCTCTCAGAAGGCTGGGATGCCAAGACTGTAACACATATTATGGGTCTTCGTGCTTTCTCAAGCCAGTTATTATGCGAGCAGGTTGTGGGAAGAGGTCTTCGAAGAACATCTTATGAGATCAATGAAGAGACAAAACAATTCGATGCTGAATATGTGAATATTTTCGGCATTCCATTCACCTTCCTGCCACATGAATCGCAGGATGGTCCTCCACCGCCTCCACTACCTCCGAAAACGAGAATAGAACCCATGGGTGAAAAAAAGCAATTCGAAATATCCTGGCCGAATATTATTCGAATCGACCATATTTATAAACCAGAACTGAAACTTGAAATGGATAAAGTGAAGCCCCTGGAACTGGATGCAAAAGAAACAGCAATGATAGCTGAACTTGCGCCGATCGTAGATGGAAAACCTGATTATTCAAGAATATCTGAGATCCACCTCAGTGAACTTGGCAAGAAATTCAGGACGCAGAGAATAATTTTTGAAACTGCAAGAATGATATTCGAGCAGATGAATCCAAGCTGGAGAGGCAACAGAGAAATTCTTTTAGCCCAATTGATCCAGATTGTTGATACCTTTATTTCATCTGAAAAAATATATATTTATCCACCATTTTTCAACGAAGATGATATTAAGCGGCGTATTCTTATCACGCTCAACATGACACGAATCGTGCAGCATATCTGGGAAGCAATCCGTTTTGAAAATACAGAGTCCATAGTTCCGGTATTTGACAGCGAAAGACCAATTCGTTCAACAGGCGACATGAGAACATGGTACACCGGAAAACCATGTGAGCAAACGAAACGATCGCACATCAACTTTTGTGTATTCGACAGTACCTGGGAAGCGTCGGAGGCTTTTGAATTTGATAAGAACCCGGATATTGATGCCTGGGTGAAGAATGACCATCTTGGGTTTGAGATCCTTTATATTTTCAGAGGCGAAGTCAGGAAATACAGACCGGATTTCCTGATTCGCTTAAAAAATCGAAAACTTCTGGTACTTGAAACCAAAGGACAGGATTCACAGCAAGATAAAACCAAACGTGAATTCCTGGATGAATGGGTAAAAGCTGTAAACCAGCAGGGCGGCTTTGGTGAATGGACATGGGCTGTATCAAAAGATCCGGCAGATGTTTCAGGGATTATTCGAGGAATTAATAATAACCTATGAAAGTTATACGCGACCCGATACATGATTATATTGAACTGGACGACCTTGCGCTTTCATTGATCGAAACCCCGCAGGTGCAAAGGCTTCGGCGGATAAGGCAGCTGGGTTTTTCAAATCTTGTTTATCCGGGCGCAAACCATACGCGTTTTGAACATTCACTCGGTGTCTATCACCTTGCAAAACATCTTGTTAAACAGGTAGATGAGCAGCAGCGTAATGAACTTCTGGCGGCAGCGTTGCTCCACGACATCGGTCATGGGCCTTTTTCCCATGCTACTGAAAGTGTTATCTCGCGTTATACAAGAAAAAGCCATGAGGATATAGAGGAATTATTATGGAAAGGAGAAATTTCAGATATACTCAAAAAGTATTCCCTATCCCCATCCGCAATAGCCCGGCATATCAGGGGAGAAACAAATTCCGGACAGATAATCCATAGCGAAATTGATGTGGACAGGATGGATTATCTTGTACGGGATGCCCATTATACGGGTGTGGCCTTTGGTCTTATTGATCATGTCAGGTTGATTCATGAACTAAAGTTCAATGAAAAAAAACTCGTACTTAGTATCGGGGGGCTGCAGGCTGCAGAGTCTCTCCTTGTGTCAAGATTCCTTATGCATCCTACCGTATATTTCCATCATGTCAGCAGGATAGCAGAATCCATGTGCCATCATGCTGCACAATACATGATAGAGAACGGGCTTGACGCAAAGTTATTAAAAAGAATGGATGATCACACTTTTTTGATGGAAATGAAAAATGCAGGAGGCTACGCATCTGAGATAGTGAAAAGGCTTGATGAAAGACAGCTTTTCAAGAGGGCTTTATATACCGATATCCATTCTGTGAATATTGATGTTGCAAAATTTCGAAAAAACACGCCCAGGATCGAGAATGAAATAGCGCAACGCGCAGGTATTGATCCGGGTTATGTGCTTGTTGATATTCCTGAAACACCCGAGATCGCCGAAATGAAAGCCAAGGTAATGATTAATGGTAAAATGATATCCATTGATAAAGCCTCAAATCTTGTGGCATCACTTGAAAAAGCACAGCTAGATAATTGGCGGCTTGGTGTTTACACACCTGCAGAATACAGGATCAAAGTGGGAAATATTGCACGAGAATTGTTTGAAGTCAAAAAAGATATTAAACAGTTCAAATTGACCGGGATTTAAGGATCGCCTTACGTATTACATCTTCGCTTTCAGGTCTGTATAATTCCTTAATCCCATTTGAATCATTATACAGGTCAAGACCCCTTATTATGACGATCGGGATTCCGCCATTGCCTTCACCCATCATTATGTTGGCAAAACCTGCTATTTCATCTGCAATGCCTTCATTCTTGACCTCGAGGATCCTTCCGAACAGGTCTTTTGTACCACGCCAGTCCCTTGTCGGTTTAATTCCCGCGCATCCTATTGCAGCTCCTGTCTGTCCTGTACGAAAAGCCCTTCCATTGGTATCTGTGATGATGACGCTGATATTCTTGCCTGTGTAATCGAATAATGATCTTTTAAGGTCAAGTGCGCTCTTATCAGGGTCCTCAGGCAGCAGCAGGACATTGTCGCAGCCTTCTACATTGGAGTGGTCAATTCCTGCATTCACGCAGATATTTCCATTCTTCAAACGAACGAGAAGAAAGGGAGAGTCCAACAATATTTCCATGCTTTCATCAAGCACAGCCTGGACAAATCGGAGATCGATCTTATTCTTCATAGCTATGTGCTTTGCCCTTTCTGTAGGTTTCACGGTTTCCAGGGAAATTATCCTTCCTTCCGACTTGGAAACAACGGTAGATGAAATAACAAAGATATCGTGTTCCTGTAGTTGGGCTCGCTGCAAAAAAATGCGTGCTATATCATCGCCTTTCTTGATGAGTGGAATATTTTCTACGGCAAATACTGCTGCATTCAATAAAATTCCTCACCCCCTTAAAAGCGGTTGGAATGATAATTGTTTCCAATGCCAGTTGTAAACATATCCTAAAATATGATGACGTATTAAGGAACAGATAATATTTCAATAGCAAAGATTAGATGAGCTTTTTAAGAATGTGAAAATATGGATCTCAGATTTCATAATAAACCGGAAATGGATAAACCTCGCATGCTAGTGGGTCTTCCAGGCATGGGAATGGTCGCCAAGACTACTATTGACTATTTTATAGACAGTTTAAAACCGGAATTGTTCGCGGATATCCTTGTTCCTTTTTTTTCACCTTCGGTTGCCTGTTTTGATAACGGTATTGTAATACCTATGGACAGGGATGTCAGTCCATTCAAATTTTTCTTTTCGAAGGAAAAAAATCTCATCCTGTTCTCAGGTGAGATGCAATTCGGTATTGTTGAAAAAGACAATGAGCTTGCTGAGAAGATCGTGGAGGCTGCAAAGCTTTGTGGTGTTGAAACGATCTATACAGTAATTGCCTCACACATAAAAAAATATGTTGAAGAACCGGAAGTATCAGGAGTTGCAACATCGATCGAACTATTGAGTTTTCTTGAGAGCAAAGGGATAAAAAAAGCGGACGGACAGCTTCAAATCAGCGGTGTCAATGGGGTTGTGATAGAATATGCAAAGCTTAATGGGATAAATGGGATATCTCTCCTGTGCGATACAGCATTTCCGGAAGCCCTGGATATAAAGGCATGTTATGCAGGGATAAAAAAAGCATCCGAGATATTAGAGGTCGATATTGACCTGGGCAAAATTGAGCTGGAAATAAAAAAATTCGATGACAGCTTAAAGAGACATCTAAAAGAAATAAATGAAAAGAAAAAAAAAGATGAGGATTTGAATTATATAGGCTGATTAATCTCTGACTCAAAAGTCTCAAATTTTAAAAGGAAAACTCTGTGTGCTTAATTTCTCCCAGATATATTCCTAAAGCCCCTTTGTATCCGTTTTTCTTGGCAAGCTTCTCCATAGCCGAATAAACACCGCTGCTGTATTGTGCCGCTTTCTTTTCTTTCCATACAAGCTCATCAGGAAGAATCATCGAAGATGCCATCCTTAAAATATATTTGCGTATCCCATTATGAATCTTGAGTTCAGGGACGATCCTCAGGGCGAGTTCCACGACTTTCCTGTCAAGGTAGGGAACCCTGAGTTCAACTGAATTTGCCATGGTCACTGCATCATCACGTTCAAGATTATTCCGGGCGATATTCCCAATATCATTTATCAATGTGGATTCAAGTTCCGGAGCAGTCATGGACTCATACCGTTTGTATCCGGCAAATAGTTCATCAGCACCCTGGCCTGAAAGGATGACACGTTTCCCATCACTATGGGCATCTTTTGAAGCAAAATATAAAGGCAGGGCAATACTTACTTTCATGGCTTCAGGAGATCCGATGGCATTTATCACACAGGGAAGGGCAGTTTCCAGTTCATCAATGGTAAGTTCATGTAGATGCAGCTTATCCTGAAGGCCGAGGAGCTGTGCCGCCTTCTTTGTCTGGCCAATATCATGAGAACCTTTCATGCCAGCGGAATATAACTTTGCATCCTTGCATAGTGCAGCAAGCAGCGAACTGTCAAGACCTCCGGAAAAAGCGATCGCACAGGGTTTATAACATCTTTTTTTAATGGATTGTTCCAGGCTTTTGAAAAGCATTTCTCGTACTGTTTTCTCATCTGCCAATATTGGCCCTGTGGAAAAAGCGGCAATTTTTTTTTCAATAATATTCCCGGCACAAAACGTTAGCATGTATCCCGGCTTGAGAGATTCGATATCATTCCTGCCTATTGCGATCAACGCCTTTTTTTCAGATGCAAATGCAAAATCTTGGCCTGTGGAATAATAAAGCGGCTTTACCCCTGCAGGATCACGCACTATAGATATCTTTCCATTTTCAGCATATGCAAATGCATAATCACCATCTGATCTGCCAACAGCCTCTTCTATTCCATAAGATGAGATCATCCCATACAGGATCTCGCTATCGGAATCGGCTGTAATTCCAAGAATGTGTGCCATTTCCCTGAAATTATATATCTCCCCATTATAAGTGAGGGCGCCTCCATTTGAGATGGGTTGTTTTTTTTCCCCTGTTATTTTAAGCAAAACATTGCCAATAGCGATATCATCTTTCACAAATATACCGCTGCCATCAGGTCCCCTGTGTTTGATAGCTTCAAGCATTTTTTGGACTGTGTCTTTAGCATCTTTTCCTGTAGCACCTGCTATTCCGCACATGACGGCTATTATCACTGAAGGATTAAAATAACTATTTATTTTGTTAAAATAATTATTAGAATCGAGGTAAGAAAAATAACTGTTAAGAACATTACCAATAACAACATTGATAATAATGGAATATTCATTGTCATGACGTCTTTCCATGAAGCATTTTTAAATGATTCCCATGCAAAGTCTTTATTATTATTTGGCTGGTCACTGAAATCCATAACATAGTTCATAGTAGCTCGCACAGCCACCTCAGTCTGAATGCCGCATGCTCCTGTGGTTTCAAGATATATAATTGCGGAATTATTCTGGATTATCCTATTATTCAAACTCCTGACTGTTTTTATGATCCTCTCAAGCATATCATAGGACATCATAGCATTCAGGTTGTCGATAATTATGATACATCTGCCTTTTTTTTCAATAAATTCATCTATTAATTTAAAAAGACAGTTATAATCTGTGGGAGAAGTGCAGTATTTTGTATCATCCTTTTTTATCACAAGCCCCATCATAAGAGTTATCATATCAATAAATTGGATTCCATCAAAAAAATAAGATTGAGATTTGAGCTTTTTCTCGACTATATCTGGAGTTTGCTGGTAACAGACCCATATAATATTTTTTATTTCTGAATTTTTTATTGATTTATATACTATACTGTATAGTTGTTCCTCTGTAGAAGATGAAGATGGAATTGATATCAGCACGCTTTCCTTGGAAAGGATATCCTTGAACTGCTTATTTTCGTTTGGTTTCACTTGTATCACCCAGAAGAACATTGTATTTGCTATATACTTCTATTCCCTTATCGGTAAAATCATATTGCCGTATTTCTCTTATATGTTTTGTCCATCGCATTTTTGCGATCTGTATTACATGCATTATCTCATTCATGTCCGCTGATTGGATCCTGCGATTGATAAATAACCCGTCAACAGCATATTCGATTATTCCGGATTTTGTTGAGGAGGAATCCACATCAGATTCCGCTGTTATCAATGCAGTTGCGCGATACTCTTTGATTATTTTGAAGAGATTGAACAGGCGGCTGCGACTTTCAATTTCATCCTGGCAGAGTAACAGGAAATCCGTAACCGGATCTACTATAACAATATCTGTTTTTATTTTACTCACAATAATGGGCAGTTCATCAAGAAATTTAGAAGTAAGAACAGGTTCCAGGGAGTTGAGATCAAGAAGTTTGTTATTAATAAATGGTTCAAAATCCCATCCATATATCCGCGAATTCTTTATAAGCTCCTTTTCGTTGTGATTTGCTGAAATATAGAGGCACTTTTTTCCTTGTTTTAAGCATGAATGCAGGAATTGCAGAGAAATAAGAGTTTTTCCAGATCCTGCTGGTCCTACGACGCCAATAATGTGCCCTGAAATTATACCTCCATAGAGCATTTCATCAATACCCTGAATTCCTGAACTGATTCTATTTTCGTCCATAATTTTTCCTCAAAATATAAATATATATTTATATTATAATTATTATAACAATAATGATTCTAATTAATAATCTGTGATAAGTGAGAACAGTTATTCTCGAGCAGACTGTTTTTAACCGTTTTGCATATGATAACCTGCCTGAAATATAATCCCGGGCAGAAATATGCGAGATTTAGATTCCTCCTGTAATTTTATCTATTAATATTTCAAATGCTTCAAATATCCCGATTTTATCTTTTGCCACCGCTGGAATAACGGGAATATCTTTACCTAAGCCAAGATGCTTCCTTATTTCTTCAGGGGTCAATGCTTCCTGTAAGTCCTGTTTATTGGCTATTACTATATACGGCAGTCCATAAGACTTTGTAATCTGAAGTATCTCTTTTGCGTGTATAAAATCCTGAGGATTTGATGAATCCAAAATGAGAAATACACCCATAGATTCACCGCTTAATAGTTTTATTATCGGGGTAAATCGCTCCTGTCCGGATGTTCCAAAGAGATCTGCACTGAATCCTTTATATTCCACGTGACAACGCTCAATAGCTATTGTTGTCCCTATTCTATCAACAGAGACGCTCTGAGTTGAGAGCGCATGCAAAAATGTAGATTTTCCTGCAAAAAAAGCCCCTGTAATAAGTATTTTTGGTATGAATAACGTAATCCCTCCCGGGCGAGATACTCTAAAAAGCATGGATTTTCTCGATTCTTTCGTCCAATCCGATTTAAGCATGGATTTTCTCGATTCTTTTATCCAATCAGATCTCAGTATCCAGTAGTATTGGCCAAAGATGACACGGTCGGCGATACCGCCTACAGCTATTACTGCGTTAAAGAGTTCTTTTTTTATTGAATCCAAAGTTTCCTGAGAATACGGCCAGACGGTGAAATTATAAATCATAGTATGATCATGAAGAATTGCATATTTATTCCAATTCCTGATAGCTTCGATAGTTTCTTTCTCACCGCACAAATCAAGGATAGTGGAAAGAGAACCAAATACTATCGTACTTGGTGGCAATTCTTTCATCGCATCTATTATTATTTTACTTAAATCTTCAATATTCTCTGGATTTGACACAACATATTTCTCTTTTGAAGGTGCTCTTATTAGTGAATTATAGGCATCGACAAGAAAGAATCTATCTTTGAAAATATCTATATCCCAGCCAAACTGCGCAAATTGACCTTTAATATTGTCCGGACAGGTACTTGATGCCACATATACCACTGTCTTTGCGCTTTTTAACGAAGTATAAACAGTTTGTAATCCGAAAACTTCCCCTTCTACACCCGGCTGGATATAATATACAAGGCTCTTTCCGTCAGGTATTCCTCCCCCCAAGAATTCATCAATCTTTGGAATCCCGGTTTCAAGCATGCAATTTCACTCTCCCATCTTTATATTGGATCCTTCGATTTCATAGTGAAACCATGGAGTTGGTTTTTGTGAAAGTCCAATTACCCGAATGAAATTCCTATCATTTTCAGATTTGATTTCTATAATACCATCAAACAGTTGTTTTAAGGTGTTGATATCCTTATCATCATGCATTCCGCTCTCTAATACAAAAATTCCAAGAGCGCCTGCGCCCTTGATACGTCCCGTAAAAACATGAAGGAACCTGAAAACAGTCTGGATATTTGAATACATCAATAATGTAGATAGTGAATTTATATGAAGCTGATTTTTCCGGATATTTTTTTTCATATAGAATTCATCCAAAAACTGGCTTATCTTAACCCCGATTCCTGTCAGATCAACAGGACTGTTTGTAATTTTAATATTATCATTTTCAACGTCATTGCTGCCAAGAGTCTTTGTAATGCAGTCTATTATCCCGATCCTTGACATAGGCAGGTTTAAATTGTGTTCCTTGAACCAATCCAGAATATGGGTTGCTGGTTCGCGGGTTGTTACCATTATTATTCCATTTTCATTTGTTGTAGCACCGTAGTACATCATGTTATACAGGATAATTTCTTTCCCACTCATCGAAGGGCCTATCAGCATGATATTCTTGCCTTTTGTAAGTCCGTCTACGGCATTATCGAGTACCTTAATACCAAATGTATAGTCGTTCATCTTTTTCCTTTTTGCGAAAGCATAATTAAATCAGCGTTTATGATCAGAGAAACCTCAAGGATGCTTTTTTCTATTAACACTATATTAAAAGCAATTGTCACAAATTTCACACTTATATTTATATATAAAACATTGCATCATATTTTTAATAAATGAGAGTAAAATCAGGAATTGAAGGATTTGATGTGTTGGTTGAAGGAGGATTTCTGCAGGGACGGCAGTACCTTTTGAGCGGCTCACCGGGGAGCGGCAAGACTACTTTTGGAGTCCAATTTCTAACAACAGGGGCATTTGAAGGGGAAGCAGGAGCATACATTACATTATCCGAAAGTATAGGGACTATTGTAGATGATATGTCACGATATAATCTGCAGATCGATGATCTGATCAAGAAGAAAAAATTGTTCTTTATTGATCTGGGTCCACTGATTAATTATGGGGAATATGATGAGATGGCAAATCTTATCACTCCGGATTATAATCAGGAATCAGGCGATACTCCTGTAAATCAAGCACCAACTCCATTTTCAGTATTTAAAGAAGTGGAAAATCAGGTGAGGCGGTGCGGTATTAAGAGATTGGTGATTGACTCATTGTCTGCCATCAGGTTCACATCCCAAAGCCAGGCATCTGAAGAGCGTTCCATCGTCAGGTTTATCCGTAATTTGAGAAATCTCGGATGCACTACTATCCTGCTCTCCGAGCTTACAAAACCAGATACATATACAATTGAACAATTCACATCTCATGGTGTGATATTCCTTCATAATTTCATGGATAAGCAGGGAACTATGGTCCGGGCTTTGCAGATCATTAAACTGCGTGGGACAAAGCATGATTGTGAGATGCGATCCATTGAATTTTCGGATAAAGGTTTGAAAGTAGGAAAGCCAATTAAAAAGTAAACTAAGGATTAACCGATGAACGATGAACATATCGTTTAGATATAGTGGTGTTATTTTTCATATGAGTAATCCTTGACGGAAGTTAATTCCGGGAGTACCTACCGTACTTATTGAAGGTCTCGTCCTGGGGATACAAAACTTTAAAATATGTCAGCTTACAACTTATTATTAGAGTGAGGAAGATGCAAGAATACAAACTTTTCATAAATGGAGAATGGACAGGATCAAGCAGTGGCGAGATGTTTGAGGATATCAACCCTGCAACTCTTGAATTGATCGGGAAGCTGCACAAAGGAAATAAAGAGGATGTGAAAAATGCGGTCGATGCCGCACAAGATTCATTTGATGCATGGAGCAGCAAGCCCGCTCCCCAGCGAGCTCAAATAGTATTCAGGGCGGCAAGAATGCTTGAAGTACGAAAAGAAGAGCTTTCACGCCTCATGACCATGGAAATGGGAAAAGTCTTAAAAGAAGCGCGAGGAGATGTGCAGGAGGCTATCGATATGGCATTTTATGCCGCAGGAGAAGGCCGGCGCCTGACAGGTGAGACAACCCCATCAGAACTCCCGGATAAATTCTGTATGACTCTACGGCGCCCCATAGGCGTGGTTGGACTTATAACACCCTGGAATTTCCCGATAGCGATCCCCGCATGGAAGATAATGCCTGCCCTGGTAGCGGGAAATACACTTGTATTCAAACCGGCAAGCGATACACCCATCCTTTCGATCGAACTGGTAAAGATACTCAAAGAAGCAGGTCTTCCTAACGGGGTTTTGAATCTTGTGACCGGCGAAGGAAAGACAGTTGGCAGTGAGATCGTACATAACAGGAAGATACGGGCGGTTTCATTCACAGGCTCACTTGAGACCGGAAAATGGATACTGGCGGAAGCTGCCAGAGATATGAAAAAAGTGTCGCTGGAACTGGGAGGAAAAAATCCCATAATTGTTATGGATGATGCGGACATCAACCTTGCTATTGACGGGATAGTCTGGGGGGCTTTCGGGACGACAGGGCAGCGGTGCACTGCAGCAAGCAGGGTGATCGTGCATGAGAAAATCCTTCCCGACCTTCTGGAACGACTTATCGGGAGAACAAAAAAATTAAAAGTTGGCAATGGCCTTCATGAAGATATCGATATAGGGCCTGTTATTAATGACTCACAGATTCGTAAGATCGCAAAATACGTAGATATCGGAAAAAACGAAGGTGCAAAACTTGTACTGGGCGGGAATATCATAAAACCGCTGCCAGGCTACTTTTTTGAACCCACAATATTCACTGATGTCTCACCCGACATGAGGATAGCGCAGGAAGAGATATTCGGGCCTGTTGTTTCTTTGATCAGGGTGCAGGATATTGATGAGGCTATCCATATTGCCAACTCGGTTGAATATGGTCTTTCGTCTTCCATATATACCGGAAATATGAGATATGCATTCAAGGCTATTGAAAAAATTGATACGGGAATTACCTATATCAATGCGTCTACCATCGGTGCAGAGATACATTTGCCTTTTGGCGGGATCAAATCTACAGGGAACGGGACCCGGGAAGGTGGAACGACAGCAATAGAGGAGTTCACGGAGTTAAAAACAGTATATTTTGATTACAGCGGAAAACTGCAGAAAGCGCAGATAGACATTGAATAGGAGAAAAACATGATAAAAACAGACCAAAGATCAAGAGAAATCATAAGCCGTGACCATAAAGTCGCGTCCCCCTCCCTTACACGTTCTTTTGATCTGGTGATTGACCACGCAGAAGGTTCGACCATATTTGATGTGGAAGGAAAGAGCTATATCGATTTTGCTGCAAGCGTTGCGGTAATGAATATCGGATATAATTGTGCGAAAGTGAAACAGGCAGTATGTGCCCAGATGGAAAAAATGGTCCACTGCGGCTATTCGGATTTTTATGCAGAGGAACCTGTAAAACTCTGCGAAAAACTCTGTGAAATGACAGGATACGAAAAGGTATTTCTTTCTAATTCGGGAACAGAAGCAGTTGAAGCTGCCATGAAGCTTGCTTTCTGGTATACTAAAAGGACAGGCATGATCGCTTTTTACCGGGCTTTCCATGGAAGGACTCTTGGTGCCCTATCTCTTACCAGTTCTAAGATCAAGCACAAGGAGCATTTTCCATCTTTGAAGGTGTTGCATACGGATTATGCTTACTGTTACCGCTGTCCTCTTAACCTTGAATATCCGGGATGCGGCATTTCCTGTGCAAAAGAGATCGAACGGACTCTTTTCAAGCGGGAACTCTCCCCGAAGGATACGGCTGCCATCGTTGTTGAACCAATACAGGGAGAAGGCGGGTTCATCGTTCCACCGCCTGAGTTCCATAAAGAGATCAGAAGAATATGCGATGAGAACGATGTATTGATGATAGCGGATGAGATCCAAAGCGGAGGCTTTCGAACCGGGAAATTCATGGCACTTGAGAATTTTGATGTGAGGGCAGATATCGTGTGCATGTCTAAATCAATCGGCGGGGGCATACCGCTGGGAGCAATGCTCTCAAGCAGCAAGATAATGAACTGGCCGCCCGGAACCCATGCAAACACATTCGGGGGAAATCTCCTTGCTGCCGCCGGAGGTCTAGCCACACTTGATTTTATGGAGAGGGCACGACTGGGTGAAAAAGCAGTTGAGAAAGGGAATTATCTCATAAAACGATTGAATGAGCTAAAAAGTAACTACCCGATAATCGGGGATGTGCGTGGTATTGGTCTTATGACAGGCATTGAACTTGTGGAGGAAAATAAGGATCCGGCAATTGAAAAAAGAGATATTGTCATTAAAAGATCACTTGAAGGTGGACTGATATTACTGCCGGCAGGTGATTCGGTCATTAGGTTTGTCCCGCCTTTGATAATCAAGAAGAGTGAGCTTGATAAGGGTCTTGAGATATTTGAGACTGCGCTTGGGTCGATTTGAGGTTCGGATGACAATCAAAAACAGTTCAATTTATTTTACACCAATCGTAAACTATATATGCCACCGTTCGTATATATGCGAATTGTTGTGAGCAGATTTTTTTTTAAATACCACCATAACTACTTCTGCTCACTAACCTCCTTCGAATTTAGCATAAATCAATTATCGAAAATATTTATTCAATTTTACACCAACCGTAAACTATAAATACTATTGTTCGTATATATACGAATAGTGGGCAGAAAAACATTTTTTCTAAGATACCACCATAATCCCCTTCCTGCCCACTCACTCCTATATTAATATCTAATCTGGTTTTTCAAGTACCAGGATACGCCGGGTCAGGCTCTTATGAATCCTTTGCAGGTGCATTTCAATGACATTAAAACCAGCATCCTGTGCAAGCCCTTCGATAGGACGCTCGGACACAAAGACCGCACGTTTGTTGTTTTTTAGAACACGATGTATCTCTTTCATGGATATGGCAAGCATATATTCAAGGGATTCCGCTTTAATTGCTGCTGACCTCCCGTAGGGAGGGTCAGTGACAACAGCATCAACACTCTCATCGCGAAGCGCAAGGCGGCATGCATCTTCATACATTAGGGAATAGTCAACATTATAATGGTCAAGATTCATTTTGGCACCAAGCAGGATCTTTCTTTGCATATCCCCGCCTATCACTTTTAAACCGATGAGTCCTCCTTCTACAAGAATTCCTCCTGTTCCGCAAAAAGGGTCAAGGAGATATTCCCTGGGCATTGAAATATTCACAAGCGCCCTTGCTACTCTTGGCATCAGGACACCGGGATAAAAAAAAGGCTTATTATGCGGCTTTCGTGATTCGAATACACCCCTATCGATCGAGAACAAAAGGCATCCGAAAATGCTTTTGTCCTCTGTAAGGACAACCCTGTACTGCATTTGCGGATTTTTCAGGTTTGCTCGTTTTCCATTTTCATGAAAAATACGTCCTATTTCCCCCTCCATCAATTCTGTGTTTATTTTTGAATAATCTCTCACGCGCTTGACCCGGACGCTATATGTTCCATTAAAATCCGGCATATTTTTTTCAACCATATCCCGTATTTCCTGTTCATCCGGTCCTCCCATCCCCAGCACCTCGATGATATGATGTGTCATTGCAACCCGTTTTGAGATAGCTTCGATTATTTCCCCTGTCCTGGTTTTTATATCGATAACAAGACAACCGTTAAGAGAATGACAAACCCAAAAATCTGCATTAAGCAGCCTGAGACACGACAATACTTCTGATGCCGGAATGGTATTGTGTTCTCCTGAAAGTTCAAATGCTATTAACATATTGATTTTCCTGTCATAATGTCATGTTCTTCCTGAGTTCTTTTAGTGTTTGCGCCATTACGCTGTGCCATAAGAATTCATCCTCAAGATTTTGCGATACTTTCTTTCTTGCATAAACATCCTCTTTCCAATCAATATCCGTGTACCCCACGTTCTTCAGTATCAAACCATGAGCCGCAGCTGGCTCCAGCGCTTCATGGAATTCGCAGGGCGAAAGCATCTTTTCAAGCCATTGAATATCCCTTTTCCCGTTTCCGATCAGTTTCAATGCGGCTGCAATCTTTCGGACCATGTGCCATAGAAAATGGCTTGCTCTGATCTCAATGATCGTGAACTCACCGAGTATGCGGATATTCAGGTCATATACGATTGTTGAACTGCTTCGTTCTTTCTCAGGTGTGATAAAATTTGAAAAATCGTGCCTGCCTTCTATTAACCCTGATGCGCTATTTAGAATGGAAGTATCCAATTTTTCCGGTATGATATACATATACTCCCTGTATTTTGCAAAACGCCGCGGATCAAAATCATCTGTGACCAGCGCTCTTGCCCATGTCCATATTGTCCGCGGGAGATTGCTGTTGATCGCCCCGGGTATTGCCAGCTCAGGTCTTTTCGTATCAAATGCTATCACCTGGCCAAGAGCATGAACTCCTTTATCTGTTCTGCCTGATGCAATATAATTTGCTTCATGCGGATTCGTTATAATGTCCAATTTGAATAAAGATGCAAATAACTCACCTTCAATCGTTCTTACATCAGGCTGTGTCTGGAAACCGTGATAATTCGTGCCAATGTATCCAACTTTCAGGGCTATTCGCATGGATGTTTAAATTAGCACAGTGTTATTTAAAACGTGGCTTTTGGAAACTCATGACCGCAATTGGGACACAGTATCATACTGCATTTCATGAAACGCGGACAAAATCTGCAGCCTTCATTATCCTTTTCATCAAATTTTGCACCGCAAAGCGGACACTGTGTTTTCATAGCAGGTGGAAATATCCTATTAGTCTGAAAGCTATCCCGCCGACAAGTATCGCAAGAGTTATGGTGAAAATCATGATGCCTGATGCACGCTTCCAGCCAAGCTCCCGCCCAAGTACTGCGATAGTGGCAACACATGGGATATATATCGTATTCACAAGCGCGTAAACGAATAATTGTGCAGGCGTCATGAAGAGCAGCAGGTTCTCTGCTCCCCGGCCATACATGACCATTGCAAGGGTTACAAGCAATTGCAGTGCAAGTTCCTTTCGAAGCACTGCAAATATCAAAGTAAGCCCGGCTACTGCAGGAAGACCAAGCCATCCTTCGACCACAGGCGACAGGGGAGCAGCCAGTTTCCAGAGGTACCCTGTTTCATAAAGCCCGCCCAGGAACATAGAGCCAATAAGGACTATCGGGAAGGCCACGAAAACGAAGTCTTTGAACCTGTACCAGGTTTTTTTCACTATATTTGACATTATTGGTGCCCTGAATGGGAACATCTCCATGACAAGTCCTGTTGATTTGCCGGGCATGATTTTGTTCAATCCTACACCAACAAGAAAAACAAGAGCAAGTATGATAAGATAAATCGCCACAGCAGGCTTCCATCCCACGAACAGGGATACGGCGCCCAGGATAACGGCTGTTCGCGCGCTGCATGGGATAAGGGTGATCAGGGTGCTGGCTATTGTCCGCTCCCGCATCGTTGTCAGAACGCGCGTGCCGATTATAGCGGGCACATTGCAGCCCGCACCCGCAACAAGAGGGATGATGGCGCGCCCATGAAGCCCGAATTTGTGCATAAGCCTGTCGGTCAGGAATGCCACAGAGTTCAAGTATCCTGAATCCTCAAGGAAAGCCAGCATGAAATAGAACGTAAGAACATAGGGTATACCCACAGCAAGAGCGGCAAGGATACCTGCGTCAAAACCCCATACCAGTATTTTGCCGATATGCCCGCTTCCAAAAACAGAGAATATAGCCCCATCAATAACGGGTGATATATACGTTGCCCATTTGCTACTCAAGAACGTTGAAAGCAAGTCACCGCCGTAAAAAAGGAACGCAAAAATTATTGCAAGAACACCCACCAGGATCGGCATGCCGGTAAGTGGTGATGTCGTCAACGCCCATATTTTATCCGAAGCCATAGGTGCAACATCACCCTGGACAAGGGATGCGATCGAACCTGCAAGGCCATGTCGTTCACGCGCGATCCTTAAAGGGGTTGTTTCACCATGTAATTCCTCTATCTCCCTGCTGATCTTTTTTGCTTCTTCTATTATGGACTTGCCTTTTTCATGTTTTGCGACAAGGTCAATGAATTCGGTATCATCTTCAAGGAGCATGATGGAAAGAGCCCTGGGATTTATGCCAAAGTCATGGGGACGAAGTTTTTCTTCCAGTTTCTTGATATTGGTTTCGATGTCCTCACCATAATGCAATGAATATTTTATATCTTCCTTAATTTTTGCAGTATCTACTGCCTTCTGTATCAGGTCGTCAAGACCGCTCCCGGTCGTAGCTATCGTTTCCACAACGGGGATACCCAGAAGCTGTGACAGTTCCCCGGAATTTATAATTATCTTTCTTTTCCGGGCTTCATCTATCAGGTTTAAAGCTGCAACTATCGGGATGCCAAGGTCGATGAACTGGATCAACATATAAAGGTTCCTGGCAAGGTTTGTGGCATCAAGGATCATTATTGCAACATCAGGTTTGCAGTCAAGGACCGCCCTTCGCGCTACCCACTGGTCTTCCGAGACCGCTCCGAGGGCATAACTGCCTGGAAGGTCAATTATGCCGATACGGAGTTCCTTAAAATTCGTGGTAGCTAAATTGAGTTCAACCGTTTTTCCGGGGTAATTTGCCGTTACCACACCCATCCCGGTCAGGCTGTTAAATATACTTGATTTTCCCACATTAGGATTTCCTGCCAGGGCAAAAGTAAAATCAGTGCTGCCCTTAATTTCACGAAGGGCGCCGTGACATGAAAGCGCCATTTATTTTACCTTTATTTTTGATGCTACTTCTCTTCCAAGGGCATAACGTGAGCCGGAAACACATACTATCAGCGGGCCTCCGAACGGAGCTACTTCCTCAACAAGGACGCTGACATCGGGGATCAATCCCAGTGATGCCAGATACTGGAGCATTTTAGGGTCTTCTTCGAACACGTTGACGATAATTGCCTTTTCCTTTGATTTTAATTCCGAAAGCGGCCTCACCTTCTCCTTTAATAACACACCATCCTTATCAGGGATGGGATGGCCGTGCGGACACGTTTTAGGATTCCCGAGACTCAGGGCTATCCTGTCTTCCATCTGTGGGCTTATGGCATGTTCAAGCCTGCAGGCTTCATCATGCACCTCATCCCATTTGTAACCCAGGATGTCAGTAAGCAGGCGTTCAGAGAGGCGGTGCCTTCGAACCACTCTTTTGGCCATTGTGTTCCCTTCATCCGTTAAACATACACCCTTTTCGGTGTGATTTACAAGGCGCTTGTTCGCAAGTTTTTTCACCATCTCGGATACCGACGGCGCAGATAATTTGAGATGTTCGGCAAGGCGAGAAGTACTTACAGGATGCTGCTCCTGCTGCAATTTATATATCGATTCAAGATATTCTTCAATCCTGGGGGTATCTGCTTCCATCTTTCACTCCTATTTTGTAAGTCCTGAATATGAACATTCCAATTATGATCCAGTAGCCAAGGTATGCAATGACCTCGCTAAGCGACGGATTGCCATTGTAACCCACAAGGGCCTTCAAACTTCCTCCTATGAGTCCATTCTCATGAAGGGCGGGATATGAACCGTCCGGATTCTGAGGCGGATTTACGTCCCATACATTCTCTTTTACCGAAGGTATGATGCCTGCTTCATTGAATTCATGCACTCCCATAGCTACAAGACCTGCCGAGAAAAGTATCAGCAGTATGCTTGTATATCTGAAGAACTGGCCAAGGTCAAGCCTGTAAATCCCCTTAAACATTATGTATGAAAGGGCGATCACGACTGCCAGGCCGATAATGAAACCTGCCAATGTATCTATCGGGGATTGGATCGCCAGCGTTCCCAGGAATAGAACCGTTTCCACACCTTCCCGAAAGACTGCGACAAAGGACAGGGCTGTAATTCCAACCATCTGGCCTTTTGATAGGGAAAGGTCGATCTTTTCCTGGAGCTCGCCTTTTATTCTCTTTGAATTAGTTGCCATCCACAGGATCATGTATGTAAGTACGATCGCGGCTGTAAGCGCAGCAGCACCCTCAAAAAGCTGCTCTGCTGTGCCTTCAAATTCTCCGTAGACTGCTTTGAATACAAGAGCAACCGCCAGACTTGCGATCAATGCGCTTATAATCCCCATATTGATATAGCGATTCAGGTCTTTTCTTCCCAGCTTTGCAACATAAGCCGCAATTATTCCGATTATCAGGGCTGCTTCAAGAGCCTCCCTGAATGTGATTAAAAAGCTTGCTAACATAATTTTTTCACTTCTTATTAGGTATACCTAATTCTTTGTTATTGCTTGCCTATATACCTTTCGGGTACCCTAATGAAATGTTAGGCAAGGAGTAATTAATTTTCGAATTTAATTAAGGTTAGTTTTACTAGAACACAGATGACACGGATTTTCACGGATCCGTTCGAATCTGTATTCCATTCTACAAATTATTTCCTGAATTCAAACCTGGCCTTAAAATGCCTCATGGGAAGATCCCTGCCATAAGTGACATTTACCGCAGGGATCTTATCCCTGTTTTCATACAGGATCTTTACTGCCTCTGCCGTCGAATCAAGGTCCTTCTTCTCATACCTGAGCCTCGGGATGGCAAATCTTACAAAATTGAACTCAGGAAGTATTTCTTTTTGTTCCTTCTTATCATAGTATCCAAATGAAAAATTCCCCAGTTCAATTGCCCTGTGGCCATAAGCAGCCAGGAGAATCGCAGTGAACGCCACGCCGCCGAAATCTTCAGGTTTCATTGCAGTATCCGCAAAAAATTTATTCATATCAAGATAAACTGCATGGCCGCCTATTGGAGTTATTACAGGTAATCCATGTTTATGGAGTTCCTCGCCAAAATCCTTTACCTGGTCAATCCTGTAGGTCAGGTATTCTTCTTTCACAGCAATCTTCAAACCCACAGCAAGCGTCATAATGTCCCTGCCCGATAATCCACCATAGGTAGGGTGTCCCTCTTTATCAATTTGATATCCCATCAGAGCATCCGGGATATCCGGATATTTCTTCACGAAAAGTCCTTTATCTTTTAAGAAAAGTCCCCCGCCCATATTTACAAGCCCGTCTTTTTTGAAACTTATCGTGAAGCCATCCACATACGAAAACATCTCTTTGACGATCGTTCTTATTTCTTTATTCCTGTACCCTTTTTCATAGTGCTGTATGAACCAGGCGTTTTCCGCGAATCTGCAGGCATCAAAAAAGAGGGGAATATCATGATCATGGGAAAGCCTGGAAACTTCACTGATATTTTCCATAGAGACTGGCTGGCCTCCGCCAGTATTATTTGTTATTGTCAGGTATGAAAGAGGTATTTTCTCACCGGATTGTTCCAGAAGCCTCTTGAATCTTTCCACATCCATATTTCCTTTAAAATGAGAGCCTGGACTCTCACTTATGAGTTCCGGTGAAAAAAGATTCACTGCTTGCATATTATTTCGTTTGATATTTGCTCCGGTCGTATCAAAATGCCCATTTCCGGGAATTATGAGGTCCCTGCCCAGCCGTCCTACCATAGTAAAAAGAGCATCTTCGCCCGGTCTTCCCTGGTGAAAAATAAAGGCATTTGGCCTGTCTGAGTTAGGATCATTGAAGAACTCTTCCCCGAAGGTTTCCCGGATCTGCTTCATTACCAGGAAATATCCTCTATTTGACCCATAGGCTTCATCCCCAAGATGCAGGGCTGCCCATTGTTCATTTGTCATCGAGGTGGTCCCGGAATCGGATAAAAGATCGCATCCTGTGATCATCTCTGAAGGGAAAAAGAACATATTCAGGCCTGCTATGTCAAGCATTTCTGCGCGCTCTGTGGGTGTGAAGATATTTTTGAATTCTATTGAATGGTTAAAATACGGTCTTGAATGTGCTTTAAGGTCTTTTTCTTCAGGGAATTTTTTTATTAAGTCTGATATTCTCATAGGTTGATCTCTTCGTTAAAAGGTATTTCCGGTAATTCATCCTACTCTATTATGATCCCTGCATATCCGACAACGGAGGCAAAATCCCCTGTAATATCCCCGCTCGTACTGTATTTAACCAGGGTTCCTTTCTTTGCACCAAGTGCTTTTGAGGCTGTAAGCATCGCTGCAATTGGTCCGTATCCGCACGCTGAAGCGTTGCGTTCATACAATTTCCGATAAAAGCCAGGAATATCAAGATCAAGTATCGATTGAATAAAATAGGCGTCATCCAGGCGTGCTACCTTATCCGGTTTATAATGGGAAAAATCACTTGATGCGATTATCACGACTTTCTTATTCACTTTGCGCACAGCTTCGGCAAGTTCCATGCCCACATCGAGAGCAGTTTCTTCATCCTGCATTCCCATGCAGATAGATACTATTTTGAAATCACGGAAAAGGTGCTGTAAAAAAGGAAGCTGTACTTCAATAGAATGTTCATATTTATGAGCTGTTTCATCAGTATCGATTATCCTTCTGGGCAATGCTTTGATGAATTCAATATCAGAGTCCACCTCACCAAGAGGCGTGCTCCAAATTTCGCTTGATACGGATGCTCCGAAGCCATATCCTGTATGATTCGGCCCCAGCAGCACAAAAGTGTCAGCCTCCGGAAGCATCGAATATACATGTGCTGCCGTATTTCCGGAATATATATATCCTGCATGAGGGACAACGGCCCCAAGAACTGGTTTTTTACATGCCTGTATACCATCAAAGCATCGGCTGACCTCCCTGTTCAGGTCGTTTTTATTGCGCGGGTAAAATTGCCCCGAAACCGCCGGAGCTCTCATATTCTCCTAAAGTTCAGCTTCGAAATCTGCTACTGTATGTGTTATAGTATCCCCTCTTGCCTCAAGGGTCTTCTTTGCTAGAAGCCAATATATTAACGCCAGCGCTTTCCTGCCCTTATTATTTGTAGGAATTACCAGGTCAACATTGGTCAATGAATTGTTGGTATCACAAAGGCCTATTACCGGTATGCCCACATTTACTGCTTCGTTCACTGCCTGCATATCTCCTGATGGATCTGTTACAACGAGAACATCGGGTTCTATGAATTTATGCAATTTCGGATTTGTCATAGTTCCGGGGATAAACCTGCCCGTTTCTGCTCTTGCACCGATTACCTTTGCAAACATCTCTGATGGATAATGACCGTATTGCCTTGCAGATACGACCAGGATCTTTTGCGGGTCATACTTTGCAAGTAATTTTGCAGCCAGTCTTATTCTCTGGTCAGTCGCCTGTATATCCAGTACATATAATCCATCAGTCCTGACGCGATATACAAAGCGCATCATTTCTTTTGTTTTTTGCTGTGTACCAATATGGATACCTGCAGTCAGGTATTCATCCTGCGGAATGATCGATTCATAACTAGTATCCTGTTTTACATCCTGTTTTATATCAATAATATCTTCCATTTAAATCACACCTATGAAGCTTTTTTCTTTTCAATATATACTCTTTTTACTGTAATCGGGATTACTCCCTGTTCCAACTCTGCCATAGCTAAATCTATGGGCTCACCTTTATCGACATCTATCAAAACCGGCGCTCCAAGGGAAATCTGAAGTGCCCTTGCACCGATAATTCTTGCTCGCTCATATCGCGTCATCTTGATTTCACTCACTAAATCACCTCAAAAACAACTTTAGTACCACAAAGTTCAATGAATTCAATTGTTATATGCATATTTTGTTCCCAGAGTCCCTCTGGGAGTGGTTCATGTTCTTTTCCATAGCCGGGAGATGGGGTTGCTGAGATTTGAACTCAGGTCACAGCGTCCCGAACGCTATAGGATGGACCAGGCTACCCTACAACCCCTCCTTACTGGTACGGTGCCAGGAGGTCCACCAACTCTACGTGTGTCAGCAGCATTCGCCTGCAGCAGTATCGTTCTATTCCCAGGTCAGTGAGGACTTTGCCGGCGTCCTCAGTCTGAGATCGTTTCTTGTATTCATCCCATACGCTGGAAACGACTTTACCGCATGAAAAACATCGTACCGGTATCATGGTTCACCTGTATGACTTCTGTCTTCTCTTTCTGGCTCCGCGACCGCCGAATTTCTTTGGCAGTTTGTAACGGGTATCGTTCACCAGCAGACTTCTGTCATACTGTGCCATAGCGTCTCTGAGCGCTGTGTCATTTGTCCATTCCACAAGACCTCTTGCGATTGCTGTGCGAACAGCGCCTGCCTGTCCAAATATACCGCCGCCGTGAACATTCACGTCGATATCAACGGTTGGGATGACATTACCTGCAAAATCCAGAGGCTCAGACATTTTTAAACGGATCAATGCAGGTTCGCATATTTCTATAGGTTTCTTGTTTACTCTTATGCGGCCTTTTCCTTCCCTGATGGTCGCTCGGGCGATTGCGGTTTTCCTTTTTCCGGATGAATTAACGATTTTCATATATAACACCTAAAATTTTGACCCTAATCTCTTGCTCAAATCACCAAGCACCGTATAATTACTGGTGCTAAGACGAGTAATACTTGCATCACTCAGGGTGATCGCTTGCTCTTTGCTCAGTTCAGGAGGAACTCCGACATAAACCTTTAATCTGTTATAGGCTTCTCTTCCTGTAGTTTTAGTATGGGGGATCATACCCCTGACGGTCCTTGCTATTATCTGGTCGGGTCTTCTCGGAAATCGAGGTCCGAACTCCCGTGAACCACGGGCTGCATAAGCCTTGTACCGATCGAATGTGGTATCTTTTCGGCCTGAGATTATCGCTTTTTCAGCGTTTATGACTTTGATCTCCTCACCATTTAGTATTCGCTGTGCTATTGTGCTTGCCATTCTTCCCAGAATAAGATTATTTGCATCTATCACTGTCATGTTATCACCCGATTATCCTTACCCTGGAGCCTTCCGGGTTCTTGTTCATCAGTTCTTCTATTGAGAGGCACGAGCCTCCGGCTTCTATAATCTTGTTCCTTGCGCCCTCAGAGAAACTTACCGCTGCAACAGTCAATTGATGATTCAATTCACCTGCACCCAGGACTTTGCCCGGAACAAGGATCAGATCTTTCTCTTTTGTGTACCTGTTGATCCTGCTGAGGTTGACTTCTGCGGCATTCCTTGTGGGGCGCTCAAGCCTTAACGCAATATCACGCCATAGTGGGACCTTTTTGTCCCTGGATTGTTCTTTAAGACCTGATATAAGGTCTAGCAATCTTGCATTTGTTTTATAATTATTTTTCATTCTTTTCCTCCGTAAGACCATGTATGGTCCGACTCATGCATACCATACGGTTTTACTGCATTCGGATTGTTTCAATCCATACGCCGCAGGCTTTTACCTGCTACGGTTAATATTGAACCACAAAAATTTGATTCAGGTTGCCTTAATTCCTTTTTAAATACATAAACTTACCGCAGTGCTTTACAAGAATTTATCAACCTCTCGCAAACAATCAGGTCCCCGGGTGAATTAACATTGATCGCAAGTTCTTCATCTTCAAGTATCAGGTTATAATCCTCCTGCTCATTATGAATACTTCCTGCATCAAGGATGTTTATTCCGCACGGGACGATGAAATCACTATTCTTATGAAAAACAGTATCCGGCCTCAGGCCAAGGCTTGTGAATACATCAAGTTTCATGTGGACAGAAAGTGCAGGGGTTTTTACCTCATAATATTTTTCGATAATCCTGTCTATAAGTCCGCTCGTGACAAGGGGAAGGTCGGCCATCATGATGAGAACACGCCCACAGATACCTGCTTCTTCAACTGCTGCTATCATGTCATTAACAAAACCTGCGCCCTGGGTATGGATAATTTCAACTTTATCATGGTCTTTCTTAAAGTCATCCAGCCAATCATTGGTTCTTTTCACCCGTGGTGATGTTGCCACAAAAATGTGTTCGATGTTCCTTGAACCAAGAAGCGCTTCAAGCACGTATTGTATCAATGGTTTATCATAAAGGGGAGTGAGAGGTTTTTCATCTTTTCCGAGGCGTTTTCCCATGCCTCCGGCCATTACAATAGCATCCATCCTAAACCTCCGATATACAGCAGGGCTGCAAGGCGTCCGATCTCATTTGACGCCCCCACAACATCTCCGCTCACGCCTCCAAAATGGCGGTTTGCCGTATTAAGGACCAGAAGTCCTGCCAATTGGGATACTATGAAGGCAGAAATACCCATGACCCCAAGAACAACATAACACACTGCTGCCGAAAAAATAGTTCCAAGAATGAGATCGGAGCGTTTTGTATTATTCACGGTCATTGCCCCGAAACCTTTATGCAGGCTCCTGCCAAAAGCAGCCACAGTGACCATGGATTGCTTGGCGCTCGTTTCTGCCACTATCAATGCAAAAGGGAGAACTACAAAAAATTCTGATTCCTGGATAGATATAAGAGATGCGAACAGACCAATAAGTGCTATCATGCAAAAAACAATGCCCCCGGTACCGATAGCCGTATCTCGCATGGCAGCGATCTTTTTATCTTTAGTTCCATGCGTGGCCAAACCATCGCCAAAATCAGCAAGCCCGTCAATATGATTGAATCCTGTTATATAATAGATCGATATAATCACGAACAGTGAAACTATTGTGGGGGGGAAAAATGTTGTTAATGCTATCACAATTAATGCAAGAATTAATCCAATGACGCTACCCACTACTGGAAAAAGATATATGTGCTTCATTAGGTTTTCGATCCCCTCCATGGTTATACCCACGGGTATCGTAGAAAGAAAACCAAAACCATTTCGAAAGGCTAATATGAAGTTTCTCATCCGGCGAAACCGCCTGCTTTTGACTTCTTCAATACCTTTTTCGGTTTTGTTTTCTTTGCTTTCTTTTTTTCATGTTTTGAGCCGTCATCTTTCCCCCTTGAATACATATTCGCGGATGCTCCACCTATGAGCCCTGCAATAACATCATCCATGAATGGCCCCAGTTTTGACAATATGCCGGGTTTTATTTTATCAAATCTCACGTATTCAAATATCCCTTTGTCACCACTGATGTATTTTGCAATACTCATCCCGATCACTTCATCCACTATCAGGAATGTCAGGTCCTTATTGAAAGTCTCTTTGTTCATACCCGGAAGCTCGCCTTTCTCTCCGGCTTTTTCCAGAAGCATGCCTGCGTATAATAAAATACACAGGTTAGGGTCAGAGAGTGCATGTTTTAATTCCCTTTTAAAAACAGACTCTGCGATCTCCTGTGTTTCAACTCCGGGATGGGGCACAAAAAGTCCCATTGCTGTAGAAACCAGCACTTCCTCTGAAAGATCCGCTTCTTCAAGGACTTTCATAATACCTATGGTATAGGAATTGTCAACTTCTCCGTTTTTTTTCTTTTTTTCATTTTTGATATTCGATAATTTCATGATTTTCTCCAATATTTAAAAAGGAACTAAGGGTATCTTCCCTATAAAGAATATTACTCCGATCACTAAAAATGATGAAACACTTATCATGAAGACCGTCTTTCGAATATGTGTTGTCCCTGGCGGTTGATATTTATCCCCCAATATGTGGTATCCCGTTTTTTCAAGCCTCACACTCATTGCGCCTGAAACAGCAGCCATTGCCCATCCTGAATTTGGTGATGCGGTCTTATTATGGTCCTGGATACTCGTTCTCAGGGAATCGAAAGGCTTGCCAGAAAAGATCGATGCAATAAATAGGAACATAATGGAGATCCTTGCTGGTACCCAGTTAGCAAGATCATCAAGCTTTGCCGAGGCATATCCAAGCTCCAAGAAAGGCTCTTTTTTATAACCCACCATGGAATCAAGCGTATTTATCATGCGGTAAGCAAGAGCGCCCGGAAGACCAAACAATAGAAAATAAAATAATGGCGATAAGACACCATCTACAAAGCTCTCTGCCAGTGATTCAATAACTGCTGATGCTGATTGGTGTGAATTGAGCCTGGAGGTATCCCTGCCAACAAAGGTTTGTAAGTCTCGTCTTACTTTTTCGATCATTCCCGAATCCAGGTCTTTTTGTATCCCAATGGCAGAAATAAGCAGCATTCGAATGGAAAAGCTGGATTTTAAAAAATATGCCGTGATTACCATTCCTAAAATACCTGTTCCGGTAAATTCAAGCAATCTTGCCAGCAAAACCGTTATCCCTACACAAAAAATCACCATGGATGAACCATATAATTTTCTGTATCTGCAAGGAGCAGTGTCCACGAACCGGCTGATCAGTTTTCCCATCCATACAACGGGATGAAAATGCGAGGGCATCTCCCCGAATATGATATCAAAAAGAACTGCAAGGAGCAAAACCTTACTCCAGAATTCCATCATAAAACAGGCTCCACCACACGTTTCCAGACGTCCTTTATTTTCTTGCCGTCCATTAACTCTTTTAAAACCTTATCCGCAATTTGTCCCTGGTGGATAAGGTTGCAGCCGGCACAGCTCCACACTGTTCCGCCTGTTGACCTGTGAATAAGTTCTCCTCCTGTTTTATTATTTTCACATGGGTAGAAGGGACAGAAACAGAATGTGCAATCCTGTCCGGCAAAATGGCACGGGTAATATTCGCAATCGATCCTGCTCCGGGCGGCAGTTCCCCGAACAAGTGCTTTACCTATCTCTTTTTCTGCAAGTTCGCCTCCCCATTCCTTGATAACGCGAGAAAAGGCCCCGATCAACAAGTGGTTCTCATTTCTCCTGCGCACAGCCACACGGATGTGATTTTCCAGATCAAAGGAAGAGCAATCCCGAATGATAATACCATGTCTTAACATGCGCCCTGTTAATTCGGCGGAAGTTAGCCCGAACTCTCTTATATCTATCAGGATAAAATTCGTCTCGCTTGGGTATGGTCTAAAGCCCCTTATGCCCGCAAGTTTTGATATCAGCCATTCCCGTTCCTTCTTTAATAATCCAAGTGACCTTGTAATATGATCTTGATGATCCATAAGAAGCTTTTCACCCACAAGTGCAGCAATGGAATTCATGTTCCAGTGAAGGCGGATATTATTTAACAGCCCTGCTAGAACGGGTGATGCAACAGCAAAACCGATCCTTAATCCCGGCACTGCAAAGGTTTTTGTAAGTGAACGCAAAACGACAACAAAATCGTTACACGCTGCAACGTCTGCAATACTTTCTCCCGGATCGGCAAGTTCAATGAAGGCCTCATCCACAAATAAGAAAACCTCTGATGAGGTGCATTTTCCGGCAAGCAGGAGGACATCTTTTCGATTCAAGAGCTTCCCGGTAGGATTGTTGGGATTGCATAGAAAAACCGCTTTACAATTATCACTATTAATGTTTAAAATATCATCAATATCCACATATTCAATATTCGCGCCAAAGAGCCGGCACTGGAATTCATACTCTGCGAAGGTCGGAGTTGGAATTATGACCTTATCTCCCGGTTCAATGACCGCTTGTGCAAAAAGCCGGATCAATTCTGATGAGCCATTTCCGGGGACTATTGTTTCAGGAGACACCTTAAGATAATCAGCTGCAGCTTTTCTAAAATCAAGGTATCTGTTATCAGGATAATTGCCTATGTCCTTGTAAGAAGCTCTAAATACCGATTTCAATTTTGGCGGTCCGAGAGGATTAAGGTTTACACTGAAATCGAGTAGTTCGTTCGTGTTTTTCCCCGCATTATGGGCACTTTCAATTAATCTTGCGCCGTGAATGCATGGGACTGCGTCAAACACATTTTTGCGGACTCTGTTATTAAGGTGCACATGGCCTTTTTTGTTTGCAGGGAATATTAAAGTGCTGTAAGGAAAAATCATCAAGAAAGACAGACAATAAAAATTATTTTGTGTTACACTATCTATACATGCTGTTTTTGTTACATTAAGATAATTTAACTGTTCGAAGACATTTGATTTTTCATCTAATTGTTATATTTTTAGGCCAACTGGCTCGGTTTTTTCAACGGTTGAAATACCACTATGCATAGATTCATTTTATCAAAACAATAAGCTTTGCCACCCTTTTCACAACAACATTTATATACTATGATGCCTGAATCTACTATAAGACAACAAAACGTTGTCGGGGTATGAATTAAATATGGCAGAAATAAGAAATTTTGTATTAAGGGAAAAGAATGGAAATGAAACCGGAGTATTTACCGGTCACCAACCGCGCCAGGCAGCATTGAAAGCAGCCAATCGCAGCAAAGGAACAAAGTCAAAACCCGTTGAATTACGATTAAGGGAGAGAGGAACAAAGAAGATTCATATATACAAGGGATGGACAGAAGTCGTTGCTGCTCCAAAGAACAAACCAAAATGGATGCCTGCAAAGATCAACAAGCCTAATGTAAAGAAAGTAGGTGTTGAGCTGCTGGATAAAGTATAATTAAATTTTAATATTTTATTTTTTTTTAATAAATTTCAAAAACGTTTCCATTTGAGAATATATCATTAACCTACGGAAAGATTCGTAGTTACAGAAACATCTTTTAATATCCTTGTCTATTAATAATAACAATGCAAGATAATGACCCTGGTGAGAAGCTCCTGATACTGCCGCTGGGAGAAGAATCCAAAAAGATAACGCAGGTAATCTCAAACGACACAGCAAGGAAAATAATCGAGCTTCTTGCTGATGCGCCTCTTTCTGCCACTGATATTGCAGATCATTTGCAGGCGCCTCTTACCACTATTGCCTACAACCTTGAGAATCTGGAGGGCGTGGGGCTTGTCAAGGTGGAGAGGATAAAATATAGTGAAAAAGGCCGGGAAGTTAAGATATATGCACCTGTAAGAAAGCTCATTGTTGTAGTACCTGAGAAGACAGACAGGAAATCAGTTACTGACATTATAAGAAAGTACCTGGGAGTAATTTTAGCAGCGGTGCTTGCTTCAAGCTTCATTGAATTTTTCATGAGAAGCAGGAGTGAAAAAATAATACAAACATATGATTATTCATTGACTGAAACTCCATTTCCAACTCCTGCAATTCCAGCTGTTTCCCCTGCCGGTGCTTTAAATGAAACCATGAAAAGTATCAGCAGCACAGCCTCATCTCCGGTTACCACTCCAATTGTTCCCTCCTTACCCGATGCTCCAGTTACGATCTTCACAAACGTAGCCGACATCATTACTGCGCATCCGGGACTGCTTTTCCTCATGGGATGCCTGTTTATGGTGGCTCTGCTTATGGTTATGGATTATCGTAGAAAAAAAATTTCGAGAAACATATAGAAAACAACTGACTAAACGAACTCTAGCAACGTGAGTCCGTGCGAGTTCGTTGTTAATTCTTTCACAGAGCTGTGATGCTCATCTCAGAGTTCTGTGCGCTCTTCTCAAACCAGAAGTTAACAAAAAACTCAATAATTATTCTATCTCCGGTATGTCCCCATCAACGCACCTTCTGCAAGTATATGTCCCTTCATGGCGCTTTCCACCTGATTTTTTGAAGCTTGCGCTGGCAGGTTGATTTTCATATCAAGAGCATAGACTTTAAAAAAATACCTGTGAGTTTTTCCGGAAGGAGGACATGGCCCGCCATATCCGGGGTGCCCAAAATCCGTCATACCCTGCATGCTTCCGTCAGCGAGGGTCTTATCCTGCGGCATTCCTTTTGGCAGATTCCAGGTTTGGGACGGTATGTTATATATCACCCAGTGAACAAAAGTCCCTCCAGGAGCGTCGGGATCATCCATTATCAATGTGATGCTCTGGGTTCCTGCAGGTATCCCTTTCCAGGATATCGAAGGTGAAATATCTCTTCCTTTACACGTAAATTCATCAGGTATCATATCTCCCTCATTAAATCCCTCTGCCTGGATCGAAATCTTTTCCATATACTTATTCTCCTTTGCGATGCATCCTGTCAAAAGCAATATCATTATAATCAATAATGTAAGCTTGACATTCATTTTACTCAAATTTACTTTCTATCTCATTCAAATTTATGGTTTTCGAGTCTTTAAATTATATTATATTCCTGGTTTTTTCTGCGGCTTTTTTCAGCTCGTTCAGGATAAGACCGATAAAACCCATATTAGATACCAGGACAACTATCAGAGCATTAGGACCTGCTTCGTATATTATAAGCTTTTTATCATTTGTTTCAACAATAATTGATTTTGGTTTCTGTTTGTTTAATCTCATAGTCGTAGATTCAGCCGACATAAATAAAGTGGCTGTCAAAGCGGCGAATGCTTCATTGTCAAATCCGGGACTTGCTTCCCGGGAAACCATCAGCAATCCCTGTTTAGAAACAAGAGCGCAAAGTTCCACACCCCCAACTGATAGAATTTCCTCAAGAATCTTTTCAAGCATATTGGCGATTGTTTCCATTATTTCCTCAATAAATTAAGTGCCCTGAACACAACAAGCAGGAAATAGATTACTCCTATCTGGAAAAAAACCAGTAAAATATCCTGAATAAAATGGACTTGATCTTCACCATATGTCTGGACAAATCCCGGATATTCAAGAATTGAGGCGGCTAAAAAAAATGGGGATAAGATCATCACAAAGGTCAAAGCGCTCCTTATTTTATCAAATCTTAAATATGTCAGCGACTTCAATATAGCATTATCCATATTCCTGATCTTTAAAAATATCAATAACATTAAACCCACTAAAATAATTCTCACCAGAAAGTCCAGAATATTCAGAAGATAATTCATCACTATCTGCAAATTTAAGCGAACATACCTTCAGAATGCAGGCTGTGCTTTGTGGGGGCGATCAATAGCTTTCTAATTGCGTTACGGAAATCTTCCATTCCCACGCCAAAACGTTCTTCCCTTACCGCGAACATGCCCGCTTCCATTGCTATAGCTTTTAGATCGGAACCATTAGCCCCGTCGGTGAGTGAAGATAGCTCATCAAAATCAACCTCATCCGAAAGCTTCATTTTCCTGGAATGGATTTTTAGTATCATCTTTCGTGCATCCTTGTTTGGCATAGGGATTGAGATAAACCGGTCAAATCTTCCCGGCCTGAGAAGGGCAAGATCAAGAATATCCGGCCTGTTCGTTGCAGCGATGATCCTGACATTCCCTCTGGGATTAAAACCATCCATTTCCGAAAGCAGCTGCATCAATGTGCGCTGGACTTCACGGTCTCCTGATGTAGCGGAATCAATTCTTTTTGCTCCTATTGAATCAAGCTCATCAATAAAAATAATGCTCGGAGATTTTTCTTTTGCCATTTTAAAAAGATCCCGTACAAGCCTGGCGCCTTCACCGATATATTTTTGCACAAGTTCCGAACCCACGATCCTGATAAATGTTGCTTTTGTCTGGCTTGCAACGGCTTTTGCCAGGAGTGATTTTCCAGTACCGGGAGCGCCAAATAATAATATGCCTTTTGGAGGCTCGATTCCGATTCGTTCGAATACCTCCGGTTTAGTAAGGGGGAGTTCAACAGTCTCCCGAAGCTCACGGATGGGTCCTTCAAGCCCCCCGATATCCGAATATGAAACGTTCGGGGATTCGATGACCTCCATCCCATGTACGAACGGGTCTCGTGAAGATGGAAGAATACCGACAACGGCAAGACTCTGGTAATTTAAGGAAACCGCAGTTCCAGGAACCAGGTCTGAGTTGTTGATCAACTGCGTTGATCCCACTACGAACTGGGGTCCGGTACTGCTCCTTATTATTACTTTCCCGCCATCAAGAACATCCACAACGGTCCCCACAACAAGCGGTGGTGTTTTTATTCGTTCAAGTTCGCTTTTCAGCTGGCGTATCTCTCTTTCGTAGTTAAGCATCTGGCTCTCAGTAAAACGCTTTTCATTTTCTATCTTATTGGCCTGTTCCTTGAGGAGAGCGTTCCTTTCCTCAAGCATTTTTATCCTGTCCATCAGATAGCGTGAAAAATCATTATTCCCCATTGAAACCGGGCTTTCCTGGGAATTATCCTGGGATTCTGTCATCGAATGATATTTAAGCGTGGACGGTATATAGAGTTTTCGTCGAGATGATGTGATGGAATGTGAAATTTGTGGTACAGAAATAAAGGGAAATCCTATTCGAGTAACAGTCGAAGGAACTATTCTGGATGTATGCGGCAAATGCGCCCATTATGGAAAACCGCAGGATAAGTGGACGCCGGTGTCAAGAAAAATAGCACCCACAGAAAGGGTAATAGTTTCACACAGGCCAAAAAGGGATGCTTTTGATAAGCTCGAGGATGAGATTCTCCCGGATTATGCCCAGGTTATCAGGAAAGCCAGGGAATCCCAGGGATTGACCATCGAGGAACTGGCTTCAAAGATGATGGAAAAAGCCACCCTTATCAGGAAAATTGAACGAGAGGAACTGGTACCTGAGGATACTGTTCGCAGGAAGCTTGAAACCACGTTAAATATCAAATTGACCGAGAGAGTCTCTTCGCAAGACCAGCGGGGCGGCGGATTTATCAGGGGAACCACCCTGGGGGATGTGGCAATTATCAGGAAGAAAGGGAAATAGGGAATTAATAAAACTTCGCATCAATGAAATAAAGGATCTCCTTTCTCAAATCGTAACGTCTCACTCAAGTTCTTTTATGAACTCAGTAAGCCGTCCGCATGAAACCTTCTTCTTGGCCTGGCTGCACTTTTTGACCTTATCCAGGAGTATGCTCATCTGCTCGTGTGAGAGGTCATATCCCATTTTTTGGACAACACCTTTTAATGCTTTTGAACCTGTGTGTTTTCCGATGATTATTTCCCGTTTTGCGCCAACCATTTCAGGGGCGAATAATTCATAGGTCATGGGTTCCTCAAGAACCGCAGCCACATGTATCCCGGACTCATGAGCAAATGCATTTGCTCCTACAATGGCTTTTGTCTTGGGGATCGGTATTTCGGTATATTGTTCTACGAGCTTTGACAGTTCCATCAATTTGCTAACATCATACTTTTCAATACCATATTGAACACGCAGACCTACGAGAAGTTCCTCAAGCGCCGCATTTCCGCAGCGTTCTCCGATACCGTTAACTGTTGTATGAAGCTGGAAAGCTCCTGCCTCGGCGCCACTGAGCGTGTTTGCGACAGCCATTCCAAGATCGTTATGGCAATGGATGCATAACCTGGTTTTTAGGTTTTTCTTGATCTCGCTGACCAGGTAGAACGCTGTACTGGGATTCAATATTCCTACCGTATCGGCAATGCTCACATAATCCGCGCGGTGTTCTTCTGCTGACTTGAAAATAGACTTTAGAACATCAATATCCGTACGAGTTGCATCTTCAGCGGCAAACCTCACTTTAAGGCCGTGGTCCTTTGCGTAATCCAGCACATCAAGCGCGCAGGATGTGGCCTCATCAAATGTTTTATGGTATTTATATTTAAGATGCAGGTCTGATGTTGCTATGAAAATGCTTACGAAATCCACATCGCATTTTAGCGCCGTATCAACATCTTTTGCCACTGACCGTGCAAGACAGCATATCTTGGCATCAAGCCCAAGATGTGCGATTTCTCTCACTGTATCTTCTTCAGCCTGCGAAACAACAGGGAATCCCGCTTCTATGACATCCACACCTACACTATCGAGTTTTTGGGCTATCGCGATTTTTTCCTGTTTTGAGAAAGCCACGCCTGGCGTCTGTTCGCCATCCCGCAAAGTAACATCACAAATCTCTATTTTACCGGGTTTGTGATTGATGAATTTCATTAAATTGTTTTTGGAATAATCAGTCATATGTATCAGAATTATTAAAGACGTCTAATATATTGCCAACATTAGATTAACCATCTGGATTTGATATTCGTAAGGCATTCTAAAGCTATTGCTACCATACAGTAAATAAGGTTTTTGCTATTATTCTAAAATCTGAATATAATAAGTATAATAATGATAATTTTCAGTTTATCTAGAATTATAATTTTTAAGGTATATTATCCTGGATATAACAATTGTTTCATGAATGAATTAACTGTGCGAAATTTCTATTTCCAATAATTCAAATATGCTATTCTCTTTCTTGAAAAAAGAAATGGATAGGTGAGGAACCAAAAAAAATAGTTTTTTGGATAGGATAGGAGGTTCCTCTAATACTAAATACATGAGCTGTATTTATATCCATTTTCCATGATTATACCCAAATATTTACCAATTTATGCAAAAACAAAAATAGGAATAAGGGAATATCACATCCTCCATGGACAAGATGACACCTGCTATGAAGCAGTATTACGAGGCAAAGGAAAAACACAGCGATGCACTCATCTTTTTCCGGATGGGTGATTTCTATGAGTCTTTTGGCGAAGATGCAAAAGTAATCGCAAAGGAACTTGAAATAACGCTCACTTCAAGAGGCAGGGATAAAGAAGGACAGGACATGCCCCTGGCCGGGATACCATATCATGCAGTCGACTCATATCTTCCAAAACTTATAAAGAAGGGATATAAGGTAGCAATATGCGAACAGCTTGAAGATCCTAAAAAAGCAAAAGGAGTTGTAAAAAGAGGAGTTGTCAGGGTTATCACGCCCGGAACTGTTATTGATTCATCCCTTATTTCCGACCAATCAAATAATTACCTCATGTCGGTTTGCGGTGAAGGTATGGAATTCGGTTTATCGTTCCTTGACGTAAGTACGGGTGAATTCCTGACTACCCAGTTTTCCGATAATAATTCTTATGATAAAATAATAAGCGAAGCTTCCAGGATGCATGCGGCTGAGTGCATTCTTCTTCCCACGCTTTTTGAAAATAAAAAATTGACCCAGAGGTTAAGGCAATCAGGTTTGGTTCTTAACAAATTCGATAATGAAGCATTTGACACAAAAAACGCACGTGACCGGCTCCTCAAACATTTTGGGATAATGACCCTTGAAGGTATGGGATGTGAAAAACTCAACCTGGCGATCGCTGCTTCCGGCGCCGCGCTTGCTTATGCAAAAACAACCCAGATGAGGGATTTGAATCACATCCGGACAATGAGAACATATTTCGAACATGAGTTCATGGTACTTGATTCCATTACTCTTCGGAACCTTGAGATAATACAGAACATCAGGGGCGAGGGGACAGGGTCCCTATTATCTGTCATTGACCGCACAAAAACACCAATGGGAGGACGCATGATGAGGAAATGGCTGCTTTTGCCATTGATTTCTGTTGGCAAAATAACAGAAAGACTGGATTCTATTGATGAAATTGTCAAAAAGACACTAATGCGGTACGATCTGCGTTCACAACTCTCGCGAATTCGAGATATAGAACGGCTTATCGGCCGTATCGTTTATGGCAACTCAAATGCCCGTGATCTAATCGCGCTTAAAGTTTCACTTCTTACAATACCTGAGATAACAGCTTCCCTTAAAGAAAACGGTGCAAAATCAGGACTTTTACCGGGCATATCAGAAAGGCTGGGAGATCATAAAGATATTGCAGAGTTGATTGAAAGGGCTTTTGTTGATAATCCGCCTATTAGCGTCCGGGAAGGCGGCATGATAAAAGAAGGGTATAATGAAAAGCTTGATGAACTCAAGAATTTGTCCCTTCATGGAAAAGACTGGATAGCGCAGATGCAGCAGAAAGAACGGGACAGGACAGGTATAAAATCTCTTAAAATTGGATATAATTCCGTATTCGGATATTATATCGAAGTCACAAAAACAAATCTTTCACAAGTACCAGGCGATTATATCCGAAAACAAACGACTGCCAACGGCGAACGCTTTTACACTCCTGTGCTCAAGGAAAAAGAAGTGATGATACTTTCTGCAGATGAAAAACGGACAGCACTTGAATTTGAACTCTTTACCGAAATCAATTATTTCATCGCAGGAAAGTCCAAAGAATTACAGATCACAGCACAAGCACTCGGAGAACTGGATGTCATCACGAACCTTGCGCAAATAGCCGTGGATAACAAATACGTAAGACCCGAAGTGAATGAGGGCTGCAATGTCCTGATAAGGGATGCAAGGCATCCTGTAGTAGAATTTGCTATTCCAGGCGGCTTTGTCCCGAATGATACTCATATGGATTGCCAGGATAACCAGTTCCTGCTCCTGACGGGGCCGAACATGGCCGGAAAATCCACATACATGAGGCAGACGGCGCTAATAGTTATTATGGCGCAAATTGGCAGTTTCGTACCCGCATCTTTTGCTTCTGTCGGGCTTGTGGACCGGATATTCACCCGTGTTGGGGCATTTGATGACCTTGCCAGCGGGCAGAGCACTTTTATGATAGAGATGGTGGAACTTGCAAATATCCTTAATAATGCCACACCAAAGAGCCTTATACTTCTTGATGAGATCGGAAGAGGCACAAGCACTTATGATGGTTACAGCATAGCAAAAGCCGTTGTTGAATTCATTCATAACAAGGAACGTGTGGGTGTGAGGTCGCTTTTCGCTACCCATTATCACCAACTGACTGCCATAAGCAGTGTCTTGAAAAGGGTGAAAAATTACCACGTTGCAGTGAAAGAAGAAGGCAATGACCTTGTATTCCTTCGCAAAATCATTCCCGGCGCGACTGACAAGAGTTACGGCATCCATGTAGCAAGGCTTGCAGGTGTCCCTTTGAAAGTAACGCAGAGGGCAAAGGAGATCTTAAAAGAGATGGAGAATGCAAGTTCCATAAGCGGCAGGGGAAAAGACAGCGCCAGGTATACGCAGCTCATGCTTTTTGATTCGGAAAACACAGCAAAGGAATCGCCGGTCGTTGGGGAACTCAAGAAACTTGATGTGGATGCCATGACGCCGCTTGAGGCGCTCAATGCACTGGCAGAACTCAAGAAAAAAGCATCACAGGAGTAGTTAATCAGGATAAGAGTGAAAGAGTGCATGGATAAGTTTAAGGTACAAGGGTAATCATAAGACGAACTGACTCGATTAATGAGCAAAAACAAAAATGAGTGAATTAAATGGTAATAATCAAAGGACACGAAATAGAGACAGTAATTGTCAGGAATGCTCATAATCGAAGGGCTTTGCAATTGAAAAATAATATCATTATGCTTTTAAGAAGTATTGGTGTCAACGAAAATGACATTGATGTACCTGTTGAAAATGTAGCGATTAAGAAAGCCAAAGCTTCTGCGACCTGGTACTATAGCGGCCATCGGATGTATTACAGCCATAACATGCAACGTAAATTCGTTGATAACCTCCATGTCCTGTTCAAGGTAATCGAGATCGAGTCAAAACTGGTCCTTTTTGAAAAAAAGACTTTTGAAGACTTTATTTCCGATTTCAGGGAGGATTCGGACGTTGATGATAAACGCAAAGAGGCACGAGAATTTTTTGGCGTTGACCAGGATGTAAATGATCTGGAGTTAATTAGTAAGAAATATAAAGCTATGGCAAAAGAATTTCATCCTGATATGCCTACCGGGGACACTGAAAAATTCAAGCAGCTAAATATAGCACATAAGATCTTAAAAAGAGAATTAACCTAGTGTCAAGGGTACAATCGCCCGGTCAATAGGACTCAAACCGAAAAAGAGGACTGAGGTAGTTTTAGAGCCTGACATTCCGACTTTAATAGACTACAAAACCTCCTTTTTATAAAAAAATCGTTATCTATATCCAACTAAGC
>JAPMTS010000048.1:0-1048 GCA_026552955.1 Candidatus Methanoperedens sp.
CAAATCCTGTTTTTAAGAAATCTTATGAGATTCCCTGGTTAAATAATATGAAATTAAAATATGTTTGGAGTTAAATACATTTAATTATGGCGGTTAAACTGTCTGCGAAAATCGGTGTTTAACCATATATGGCTTTAACTCCATTCATGCTTTATTAGCCCCTTTCATATTATATTATCACTTAAAATAGTTAAATATCGCAGTGACCCAGATATGCCATTCGGTATTTGCAAAAAAAAACCTGAAGCTGTTTCCAGGTCTGATTTGCGGTTTATATGCCTGAATTATAAGAAGCTTTTATTTCTTCAGGGCTCAATGCACGATTCCATATGCGGACTTCATCAATAGTACCTTTGAAATATCTTGAATCATCAGGACCACCAAATTCCAAATTATCAGTATTTGATAAAATATTTGCCGGACCTGTCATGCTATTTTCAAGATTGCCATTGACAAAGATCTGTAGTTTGTTCTTATTATATACCCCGGCTAAATGAACCCAGGTATTACCATCTACGGGATACTTGGAAGTGCTAAAAAGTTTGTAAGTATTGCCGGAAGTTTTTCCGTTGACTCTAAAGTAAGCTTTACCTGTAGACTCACTCAAAGAAAGTTCATAGCCGTCAGTAGAACCTGAAGAGGCCTTTTTCACAAGATATGCTGTTTCTAATCTTCCAGGTCTAATCCATGCTACAACTGTGATATTACCCGTAATATCAAGACTTGCTCCATTTCCTGCATTTAAATAATCATTGGATCCATCAAAATATAATGCCTTTCCAGATTTCCCTGTCGTTGAAGTGGGGCAGGACGTTGATATACAGGTTGCGGTATTTCCATGATTGCTCCAGTCAATGAAGGAACTGGAAGATTCACCTGCTTCATTGTTGAATCTCCACCATCCTACCAGTGAGCCAGTATTCTGTGAATATACAGCCACTAAATTTCTATTTCTAGTCACGGCAAAAGAATATGATGCGCTTGTAGATACCTGGTTACCTCCTTCTGTCCATCTCTGGAAAGTATAACCACTGACGGGTTGTGCGGT
>JAPMTS010000048.1:1062-34725 GCA_026552955.1 Candidatus Methanoperedens sp.
CACTGTTGCGGTCTGTCCTGAATTATATTGACCTCCCCCCGAAGGTTGAGGACTCAAACCTGCAGGCGAAGTTGATACGGATATCGTATAAGATCCGGTATTCTGTGAATATACAGCCACTAAATTTCTATTTCCAGTCACGGCAAAAGAATATGATGCGCTTGTAGATACCTGGTTACCTCCTTCTGTCCATCTCTGGAAAGTATAACCACTGACGGGTTGTGCGGTCACTGTTGCGGTCTGTCCTGAATTATATTGACCTCCCCCTGAAGGTTGAGGACTCAAACCTGCAGGCGAAGTTGATACGGATATCGTATATGAAGATGATGATCCTTTCAGAGCTATATTTGCCCTGATACTTTGAATTATCGGAGTCTTTGAAGAGTCAGTTGTAGTCAGCCTGCATCTTGAATATTTATAATTATTGCCCGGATTAACAGGATAATTGATATTAGGAGCTGCATTTGACTTTATCGTTACCCAATTAATATTATTGGTACTTGCCATGACATCCACTTTCGTTATTAAGCTATCCCATGTCCCATAACATCCCAACTCTTTTATTTCCTCCCCGGTTTTGATTATGGAACCAAGATTACGAGTGACCGTACCTGATGTAAAATGTTCATTATTCCTTATAGAAGTAAATTCGGAAGATGATAATTTTCGATTGAAAAATCTAACCTCATCTATGGTTCCATGGGTATAATCCGTTCCGGTACCTGAAGTTTCAGTATCCTTTGCCCCTATGGCCAATTGAGCAGAGTTAACGGCATTTGTCTTGCAGTTGGTTCTGGATGCTACAGTAGAACCGTCTACCATCAAACTGCATGTGGTCCCTGCTCTGGTATATGCAACAAAATGCCAGTTTCCATCCCTGCGAGCCACCGTATCTTTTTCTGCAATTTCGTTGGACTCACCTTTATAAACAACGCCCTGCATTTTATTGTTTTTGATCTCGACTTTCCACCATTGGTCTGGATTCGCAGTGGCAGTGCTGCCTTTTCTGGTTATATCCGTATCCACGTTGTTCACATCGGAAGTCATTCTGATGAAAAATGAGATCGTAAAATCATAGGGCAACCTGAAGTCCGGGTGATCATTGAACAAGACTTTATTTTTTACTCCGTCAAAATGTATAGCTTTCCCGTATTTGCCGGTTGTCCAGGTACCGGTTCCCACAGTACCCAAAAGATTACCCAGGGGTCTTGTTAAGATATTTTCATTATGAATTACTGTTCCAGTTCCTTCATCAAACCGGGTGTATAATGAGTAATCAGTAACCTTTTGTTTTAGCTCCACATTACCTGTGGCTTTAACGTCTGCAGCCTGGGAAAATGCTACATTTCCCCCCCAATTATTTGGGCCAATTATGTCCCAGGTCCTGATCTCAATTGTGACATTTCCCGTTAATTTGTTGAGTGAATCGTTCAAAAATTCTAATTTAATTTCACCATTATTATCTACCCCGTAATTATAATCACCAGGGAAAAGATATGTTACGTCCTGGACTACTTCTCCAGCCTCTATATAATCCCTGAGCGTGTCATCATGTATGGCTATATCTTCAGTCCCTGCTTTAAAATGAAGTCGGCCGTATTTAATATTTGTTCTATCTTGATATTTTGTTTTGGGTTTCTTGGATTTCAAATCATAAGGAATACGAATAGGTGCCCTTTTTGAATTGGAGGATACTCCTTTCCCCAGCAATTCTGCTTTTGGAACTATTATATCATAACTGATTGAATTTTGTTTCAATTTAAGTTTTATATGTGCTTTTGGAATACTCAGGGTAGTGTCATCTACCTTGAAATCTGCAGTCGTTGCATTTTCAGTATATAAATATGGCCAGCTTCCATTGGAAATATTCAATTCTTCTTTTGGTCTCCATACACCATCATATCGAAGATAATTCAAAGCTCCACTTATTATATCCTTTGACCCATCGTCGTTAGTTATTACATTATATCCATCGTTATAAACTACTTCCTGGGCCAATGCAGGGACACAGAAAAATTGAATAAAAAAAAGACTGATTAATAATCTTGAAATAACCGTTAACGATACATTATTACTATTGATCAATAGATTTCTTTTTTCTCCCATAATAAATCACCTCATTTTTTCCGAAAATATAGTAAAGACTATAGCCTTTTATTATATAAATATTTGTGAAACTTACCGCCAAAGACTATATCAGAAAAAGCGGACAGTCCCTGAAAAAGATTATAAATGCGAGGGGAGGGATTTGAACCCTCGAATCCCTTCGGAAATAACCCCTGAAGCTATCGCCTTTGACCGGTCTGGGCAACCCTCGCAATTTGCTTTTTATGACAGCAGCTTCAGGAGCAATGCCTTCTGGACATGCAGCCTGTTCTCAGCCTGGTCAAATACGGCTGAGTTTGGCCCGTCAACAACTTCTGCTGTTATCTCCTCGCCCCTGTGGGCGGGAAGACAGTGAAGTACCATCACATCATGCTTAGCTTGTTCTAAAAGCTTGCTATTGATCTGGTAGGGTTTAAAGTCGCACAACCTCTGGTCATATTCTTCCTCATCACCCATTGAGACCCAGACATCAGTCGAGAGGATATCAGCATTCTTTGCCGCTTTTATTGGGTCGGTGATGACAATGATTCTTCCTCCCAGTTCCCTGGCTTTCGTCAGGACTTCGGCGTCAGGCTCATATCCCTGCGGACATGCAATAGACATTTTCATTCCAGTGAGTGCGCAGGCAAGCATGGCGGAATTGCACACATTATTGCCATCCCCTATCCATGCAAATTGAAGGTCTTTAAATTTTCCTTTGTATTCCCTTATTGTAAGAAGATCAGCTAGAAGCTGGCATGGGTGTTCGATGTCCGATAAACCGTTAATAACAGGTACAGAACCATTTTCTGAAAGCTGGATGAGTGTTTCATGCTTATTCACCCGCGCCATTATCGCATGGACATACCGTGTCATCACGCGCGCCGTATCAGCCACCGATTCACCGCGCCCTAACTGGGCATCCTTATAATTAAGATATATCGCATGCCCGCCAAGTTCTGTCATTCCAACTTCGAATGATATCCTGGTGCGTGTTGAGGATTTCTCAAAAAGCATGGCAAGGGTTTTATTATTGAGCTCCTGCGATGATTTTCCACGCGCACGTTTTTCTTTAAGCTGGGATGCGCAATCAAGTAAATTGATTATATCGGAATAAGATAAATCGGCAAGTGATAATAGATGAGATGGCAAAAGAACTCCTTATATGTATTATTCTGGGTTTCTAATTGTAGATTCCTATTTAAATTTCTTTTCCTCATCTCCAATAAGGTTTCTTCAATTCAATATATGCATTATGAGCGACCGTTGCCCCATTTGAGACGGCAACCACAACGAGCTGAAGGTCAGAAGCGATATCTCCGACAGCATAAATGCCATCAATATTGGTCTTCTGGGTCTTATCCGTCTTAAGATAGCCCCTCTCATCCATTTCAAGCCCAAGATTCTTGAAAATTTCGGTATTGGGTGTCAGGCCCACTGCCAGTACCACCGAATCCACAACCTGCTGGATGTTTTCATCTTCTTTCAGGTCTTTCATGAGGACTTTTTCGACGTTATCCGTCCCTGAAATTTCAAGGACTTCGGTATTATACAGCACTTTTACCCTGTCGATCGCTTTCAGTCGCTCTATCTTATTCGGGACTGACCTTAGTTCCTCATCCTTACATGCGATCGTAATGAGGTCGGCAGTATCAGCAATGCTTAATGCTGCATCAACTGCTGAATTCCCGCTGCCCACCACGATGACACGCTTGCCTGTGAAATTCCCGGGATTCCTGACATAATAATATACTCCTCTCTTGCTGAATTTCTCTTCGCCCTTTATCCCGCCGGACGCAGGAGAACTGCCTGTTGCAAGAACAATGATCTTACCTTTATATTCCCCGCTTTCTGCAATGATCTTCTTATCAGGGGTTATCTCATTCACACGTTCTTTTTTCAATTCCACTTTTAATTTCTTCGCCTCATTCACCCAGCTATTGACAAGGTCTGAGCATGTTGATTTCTCACACAGCCCAGGGAAATTCTCGATCATCTTATTGGGGCAAAGCCATGACAATATGCCGCCCCAGTTCGAAGCTTCAAATATGGCAGTCTTTAGCCCGCGATATGCGCAAAGGATACCCGTAGTCAGTCCGCCCGGACCTCCGCCTACGATGATCACATCGAAATCATATTTTTGCGCTTCAATTTTTTCCTTCTCCTCCTTATGGGCCATATAATCCTTAATAGCCGCATGGAGAGCATCCGCTGCAAGATTGGAGCAGTGCATCTTGATAGGAGGCAAGCCCCCAAGCTCTTCGGCCACCTCACCGCGCGTGATCTTGAGTGCTTCTTCAAGCGTTTTCCCGATAGCCATTTCCGTTATCATGCTGCTTGTTGCGATAGCCGATCCGCAGCCGAACGTTTTGAATTTGACATCTTTTAAGATATTGTTCTCTACTTTAATCTGGATCTCCATCAAGTCCCCGCATACTGGATTTCCAACCCTTCCAATACCATCTGCATCCTTTACCTGGCCTACGTTCCTTGGGTTCCTGAAATGATCCATTACCTTTTCTGAATATTCTAACTGTTCTTCCATATTATTTCCTCACATAGAGCGGCGACAATTCTCTTAATCGCGCAACGATCTTCGGGATAGATACAATGACATGGTCCACATCTTCTATGGTGTTCCTTCTTCCAAGAGTAAGCAATAGCGATCCGTGAGCTTCCTCATGCCTTAATCCCAGAGCGATCAGGACATGTGAGGGCTCAAGGGTTTTTGTGGAACATGCAGAACCTGTGCTTGCTGTTATCCCCAGGTCGTTAAGCTGGAGAATGATGCTTTCACCTTCAATGAAGCTGAACCTGAAACTTGCATTATTGGGAAGCCTTTTTGTCCTGTGCCCCGTTAAATATGTGTATTCCATTTTGAGGATATTATCGATAAGTTTGTCCCGCATTTTCATGAGCCTGGCGTTTTCACTCGTCATTTCTTCCAAAGCTATCAGGGCAGCTTTTCCCATCCCGACTATGCCGGGAATGTTCTCAGAACCGCTCCTCATCCCGAATTCCTGCCCTCCTCCCAGCATGAAAGGAATTATCCTCACACCCTGTTTGATATAGAGTGCGCCAACACCTTTCGTGCCTCCCATATCATTGGAAGAAATTGTTAAAAAATCGATATGTTCCTTCTCCACATCAACAGGAACTTTGCCGACTGCAGCTGTCCCATCCACATGGAACATTATTTTCCTCTCTGAGGCGATCTCGCCAATTTCTCGTATCGGCTGGATGGTCCCAATTTCACCGTTGGCATACATTACTGAAATAAGGATGGTCTTTTCTGTTATTGCATTCTTTACCTGTCCGGGATCCAGGAGCCCATCCTTATCAACAGGAATATATGTGACCTCAAATCCGCTCTTTTGCAGGTCTTTTAAGGCATTCATCACAGACATATGCTCTATCGAGGTTGTGATTATATGATTTCCTTTATCTTTATACCTCATTGCTGCGCCGCGAAGAGCAAGATTGTTGGATTCGGTCGCGCACGATGTGAAAATAATACTTTTCGGATTGGGTGCACCTATCAGCTTTGCGACGCTTGTGCGTGCATTTTCAAGCTCTCTTTTTGCTTTTCGCCCCTGCGAATGAAGCGATGAGGGATTCCCGATATCGTTTTCAAAAAACGGTATCATGGCTTCGAGCACGCAGGCATCCACCGGTGTAGCCGACCCGTAATCCATATAAACCTGTTTCATATTGTTCCTTGATCTTCCTGTCCTTTTTTAAATCCGCCTGTCCCTGCCTTCCGGCCCTTCACATTCCGGTATATAACAGGTCGCATCTATGAAACTGCATGCTTCCTTGCAACTGGGGCATCTTTCCGGGGGTGTAGCTTCGCCTTCGAACTGGTATCCGCACATTGAACATTTCCATTGGATTTTCATAATTACCTCCTAAAACCACATAGTACCATCAGCTTCAAGCACAAGGTCGTTAAGAGTGGCAGCTCCAACGATTTCGGCTTCTTTTAAAAAATCGCCCCTGGTAAGATTGATGAGTTGAGTGCTCTGTTCACAGACCATAAGTTTCACTCCTGCTTTTGTTGTCTGATCCATCACTTCCTTAAGAGTTGGGAATTTTCCAATCTGGATCTTTTCAGCATTCCCTTTTTTCACTACCGTTATTCCCATACCAAGGAAATAGATTATCGCATCTATACCCATGGCTTTTGCCGTTTGGGCAAGGATGAAAGGTGAATAAAGGCGTTCAGGCGTATCGATTCCGCTTGTCTGGACATATAATAGGTTTGTCATTGTATCTCCCATTATGGTATATGATTAATGACAGATATACACTTTTCCTTTTATTAAGTAAAATGTTTTAACTATTTTGGCAATGTAGGTGAACTATTTATTCAAAAGCTGATGGGCGTTGGCTTCGGGAGGATCCGTGTGCATCCGCGTCATCCGCGAAATCCGCGTTCTATCAAACAATAAAACAAAAGCAGTAAAATTGGTTTTCACTTCCTAAATAGGGTATGGTAAAAGGGATGAAAGCATTACTTCGTCCCTCATAACCATCCTGAAAAGTTCAACCATAATTCTTATATACAAACTGAACAGTATGTTACTCTATGGTAGGCTTTGTCAACCGAAAGAATGAAATTCACATACTGGAAGATATTTATAGCTCAGATTCATCATCCTTTGTGGTGATCTATGGGCGCCGGAGGGTCGGCAAAACCGAATTGAGCCGCGAATTCATAAAGGGAAAGAGAGCCGTTTATTTTTTTATAGAAATAAAGCCTGAAGCCATGATTTTTAAAGACATAGAAGAGTCGCTTGGAGAGATACTCAAAATAAGACCGCGGATTGATAGCTGGGATGATTTCTTCACTCTGCTATTTGAACAAAAAGAGAAATTGATTGTGGTGTTTGATGAATTCCAGAATCTGAGTAAAGTCAATCCTGGAATTTTTTCAAAATTCCAGAAATATTGGGACATAAACCATTCTGAATCGAAGCACATGTTTTTGATAATAGGTTCTTATGTTGGAATGATAAAGAAAATATTTAAAGATACAAAAGAACCGCTATTTGGAAGAGCTACGATGCTTTTTAATATAAAACCATTTAACTTTTTCGATAGTTTTACGTTCCTGAAGGCTTTTTTTGATCTGGATATCGAGGATGCATCAAAGTTTTATTTTATCTTTGGTGGTGTTCCTAAATATCTCCTTCTTGCTGGCCAGATGGGAACTAATGATCCGGTAGATACTTTTAAAAAATTGTTTATAGACACAAAGATACTGGCTGAAGAAGGAAAAAATATTCTTACACTTGAGTTTGGATCTGAGCACAGGAGCTATTTCTCGATACTTGAAGCAATTTCATCCGGAAATGCAACTCCAAAAGAGATTTCAGATTATACGGGTTTGCAGCCGGGTGCGGTATCAAAATACCTTAACGAGCTTGTAAATAATTATGAGATAGTAATCAGGGAAAAACCAGTGGTAATGAGCCGCGCCAGAGATACCAGATATTTCCTTCAGGATAATTTTTTTAATTTCTGGTTCAGGTTCATCTACAGGAATTTACGTTTACTGGAAATCAATCCGGATAAGGCGTTTGAAATGATCATGAAAGATATTAATTCTTATTTCGGAAAGGCATTTGAAAAATTGGCAGCCGAATTTTTGATCGAAATGAACCGCAAAGGTTTGCTGCATTTTGAATTTATGGGTATTGGCAGATGGTGGCATAAAACTGAAGAGATAGACATTATTACTTTGAACAAGGAAAAAAAAGAAATATCCTTTTTCGAATGTAAGTGGAGTTCATTGGATACGAAAGAGGCAAAGATAATATTAGCGGAATTGAAGCGCAAAGCAACACTGGTGAATTGGTATAATGCCAGGAGAAAGGAAAGATATGGCATTATAGCAAAGGACATCAAAGATAAAGAAAAATTAAGGGATTTGGGTTATCTTGTTTTTGATCTTGGGGATTTCGCTCCTTTTATGCTTGCCGCTGGGAGTTAAATGAACCCGATCACTGAGAGTAACATAGAAACCTTCGCCATCGAAGTACTTAAGAAGCTGGGCTGGCAATACGTTCACGGCCTGTCCATCGCCCCCGGCGCCGAAAATGCAGAGAGGGAAAGTTTTGAGCAGATCATTTTAACTCAGCGCTTACGCAAAGCTGTTGCAAGATTAAACCGAGATATTCCCGCAGATGCACAGGAACAGGCTGTGCAAAAAATACTGCGTATTTATTCGCCCGACATGCTGCATAACAGTGAAACCTTTCACCAGTTCCTGGTCGAGAAACTAAAAATACCCTATCAACAGGAATGCTGAACCCCACCACCTTATTAGACCTTGTACGCAACTTCATAATATTTGAGAAATCAAAGAAAAAAGATGCAAGGACAGGCATCACACAGGTTGAGACTGAAAAGAAGTTAGCGGCTTATCATCAATACTATGCAGTCAATAAAGCAGTAAAGAACACGATCAAAGCTGCATCTTCAGGTGGAAACCGCAAAGGTGGTGTTGTATGGCACACACAGGGAAGCGGCAAATCCATTTCAATGGTTTTCTACATTGCCAAGCTTGTGTTAAGCCTGAACAATCCGGCGGTATTGTGTTTACAACCATCCAGAAGTTTTTACCCGAAGCTGGTAAGGCGGAATATGACCGGCTCTCAGATAGAACCAACATTGTAGTCATTGCAGACACGCCTGCGGTGTTCGGGCAGTATGTTGACATCTATGATATTTCACAATCCATTGCTGATGGCGCCACAGTAAGGATTTACTATGAAAGCCGTCTCGCCAAAGTAAATCTGGATGAAGAAGGCAGGCGCTTGATAGCGGAGTTTGATAAAGAGCTTGAAGAAGATGAAGAAATAACCGACAAGCAAAGGGTAAGAGCCAAATGGACAATTCGGGAAAGTGCAAGGGCAAAGTTGATGGTACTGGTAAAAAGAACATTAAACAAATACGGGTATCCGCCGGATTTGCAGCAAAAGGCTATTGATACTGTCTTAAGGCAGGCTGAGTTGCTGGCAGATTACTTTGTTCGAAGGGGAGCTTAGTTCTTCTACCTTTCGACTGCAGGGTGTGTATAGTGCGGAGTTCAGTCTTGTCTGATGGCAATTCACGAAATCCTGACCCTGCTATCTATCACCGATACATACTCCCCTAATTTGGCATTATTTGATTCAATTTCCTGTCTGAGTGATTCAAGCTGGTTCTTTGAAGTATCAAGTTCTTTTTCGGTCATCATTAGCTTTTCCTTCAGGTCTGACAGCATGTCTTTCAGGTTCTTTTCTTCCGTAATTATTTTCATTTTGGATATTTCATCTTTCTTCAAATCAATATCATGCAGGATATCATGATATTCTTTCCTTGACTCACCCAGGGAGGATGCAGCAAACCGTATCTGTGGAAGGAATTTCTCAGGTTTTAGAAGATTTAGAACTCCGCTTTCAACGATTTTCTGGAATTCGACAAAGAACTCCGGAGGAACATCGGTCGGGCATGATAAGGATAAATTCAATCCTTCTTTATCCTCAGGTTTTAATGCATGTCTGCCGCTTTCGTTCAATTGCTTAAGTCTGTTCAGGGCTTTATTCAATGGGGATATGATGCTCTTGATCTCTGAGACTTTATTTTCTGCTTTTGTTTCCAGCAGAACCAGCTCATTTCTTGATATTATGTATTGCTTCCAGGATTCGCTATCGAGTAAAATGTTCAGAGCATTTTGTTTTTCATCAATTTCTTTTTTCAGGGAAACGCTTTTCACTTCGTTTTCCTTTATTGATCTTTCATTCGACTCAAGATCCAGCGTGTTCTTCCTAAGTGTCAGGATCATTTCCTTAGAATTATCCAGGGCATCAAGCACCTGCTTTTTCGAATTTATGGGTTCGATTATTTCATTAAGAAGCCTCCCCAGGGAATTCACCTCCGATACTACTTCTTTTGACTCCTCAAAATATACGAGTTTTGTGTACTGGTAGCTCTTCATCATGTTCTCAAGGCAGACTCCCAGGGTCTGGTTCGCGCTTTCATGAAAAGACGCTATCGCTTTTATACTTTTATCTTTGGGGATGGTTACGTTTTCAAGAAGCATCCTCACCTGTTTTGCCATGTTATCCCTGTTGCTTGAGGCCACCTTAACTACCTTAAGATGATATCTTCCTTCAGGTTGTGCTTTTTCAAGCCGGGATGTACTTTCCTTGATTTTCCTGAGTGTTTTTTCTATTTCAGGATAAAGGGAAAATGCATCCTTTTCAAGTTTTTCTGAAATGCTTCGTGACCTGGATTCAAGCCATTCCGGAAGCATGTCCTGAGTTATTGATCCGGAGGATTTTTCCTTTTTTCCAAAAAGTTTTTCTATCAGGTTCAACTTGAGTCCTTCATATTACCGCTAAAATAATTATCATATGCTCCCATATCAAAATGCCCGTGACCGCTCAGGTTGAATAAGATGGTCTTCTTTTCACCGCTCTTCTTACATTCAAACGCCTTATCTATTGCGCATTTTATGGCATGCGATGATTCAGGTGCCGGAACTATGCCTTCACTGCGTGCGAACGTAATAGCGGCATCAAATACTTCCTTCTGATGATATGCAACAGCGTCTATAAGTTTATCAGCATATAATTGGCTGACAATGGGAGAATCACCATGATATCGTAGTCCTCCTGCATGGATGGCCGGAGGTATGAATTCGTGTCCCATCGTATACATCTTCAAAAGAGGTGTAAGTTCTGCCGTATCACCGAAGTCATACCTGAATTCTCCTGCTGTCAGGCTTGGGCATGCTGTGGGTTCAACACCGATCACTTTGACGTCATTTTTACCGGATATCTTATCACTGAGGAAGGGGAAACTTATTCCTGCGAAATTACTTCCGCCCCCAACGCTTCCGATGATATAATCAGGATATTCTTCAACCTGGGCGAGCTGTTCTTTGGCTTCCAGGCCTATCACGGTCTGGTGAAGCATTACATGGTTCAGGACACTTCCAAGCGCATAATGTGTATCCTCATGGCTCGCTGCATCCTCAATAGCTTCACTTATCGCAATACCCAGACTACCTGGTGAATCAGGATTCTTGGAGAGTATCTTTTTTCCCGAAGTTGTAAGATTACTGGGGGAGGGAATAACATCAGCCCCCCAGAGATTCATCAGTGACCTTCTATAGGGTTTCTGCTGGAAACTGATTTTTACCATATAGACCGTGCATTTTAGGCCAAAATAAGTAGTTGCAAGCGACAGCGCACATCCCCATTGTCCGGCGCCTGTTTCAGTCGCAAGCCTTTGTGTACCTTCTTTCATATTATAATATGCCTGGGCTATGGCTGTGTTAGGCTTATGGCTGCCTGCAGGGCTTACACCTTCATATTTATAAAAGATCTTTGCAGGAGTTTTCAGGGCGGCTTCAAGGCGATGCGCCCTGTAGAGTGGGGAAGGGCGCCAGAGAGCATATATGTCCCGGATTTCATCAGGGATTTGAATAAATCTATCCTGGCTGACTTCTTGTTTTATAAGTTCCATCGGAAATAGCGGCGAGAGGTCTTTTGGGCCTATCGGCTCTTTCGTTCCTGGGTTCAAAGGCGGGGAAACAGGGGTAGGCATATCCGGAAGGATATTGTACCATTTCTTGGGGATATCATTTTCATCAAGAAGTATTTTTGTTTTAAGCATGGAAATAACTCCTGAACTAGTATTTACGTGGGGGTATATTAAGATTATATAATGAAAAATCTTAATATTTTAAATGAGAAAAAGATGAAAAAAAAATCATCTTTTGATCAATCTCTCTTTTATGAAATAAATACTGATGGCAAGCACCGAAATTGCATACAATGCATCAAAGATGGGCTTATATTTGTATTCAATAAAGTTCCCAATAAGCATGTTTATGGCGCTATACAGATTGAAAATAGCTATCACAGCAAATAACATTGCAATCAGGAAAATTCCAATGTAGAAATAATCCTCAATTTTTTCCTTATTGACCATTTCATGACCTCCTTCTCAATATGAACATAACTAAGAGAGCTGATATTGCCGCAAATATTTCAAATCCGGGCGTTGTGGGTTGTGCTGGACTTTGTGCCTCACTTGGGGAAATTCCCTGTGGAACACCACCTTCACGCACGAACTTTGAGACTTCGATATTCGTTTTTTTCTCAACGCTTTCTTTGGGCATTGTCTTTGTAGGAGCAAGCTGGACAGGCCTCTCCCATGTGTTTATTATTGTTTCTCCACGCCAGAGCTCAACTACTACCATATAATTATATCCTTCAGGAACTTCGAGCCCAACGCTTCTTACAACTGTAGACTCATTAGTGATAGTACCGGTTTGAGTATCTTTTTTATCCGCTATCAAATTGGATGTGGCCTCCCTTGCCTTGACGATCATCGTGAGGTTATCGGAAACATCCGGTCCTTTGTTTTCGAGGTATATATCTGATCTGATCGATGCTTTGCCAGACGACACACCGCCCACTATGAAATCAATATTATTCAGGCCGACGCCGCTTCTTTTTGACATGGGGGTCAGTGCGTTCAACCCAAGGATATTGACTTTACCGCTGTCCAGGATGCTTCCATTGTCAAAAAGCAGGATATTCAACTCATAGCCACCATTTCTTTCCACATTGATGTTCGTTGAAACAGAAAGCGTTTTTGTTACTTGTGAATTTGTTTCAGGTATGGGAGTAGAAACCTGGTTCTCAAGAAGCCTTGTTTCGCTGTTTATGGCCCTAATTAGCATTACTGCATCCCGGGTTCTGCCTCCGGTATGATCTAAGTATGCCGTGACATTTACATTTATTCGTGCACTTGTCACCTCGATCGGCTTGACATCAACCTCACGGATAGAAAGGTATGATGGATATGTCGGTTCTTTCTGGAGAACTTCTTTATTGAGCTGTACAATGGCAAATGATAAGATCAGAACTGATGCCAGTATGATTGTAAGTATATACCCCGGTTTCATAATTCCGTTTTATATACTAGCTGATATAATATATACTTTATTATTGAACACACCTGACAGTTAATACAAGAATTACAGTTTTATAACGTGGAAGGGGAGAGAATACCACCTTACGTGTAGGACTTGTGGGGAGGTAGTTCACTCAGAGAATCTAACTCAACCAATTCAACAATATTGGGATTTCGTTCAATTCTGAAAGCATTACATTCAATATATAGTGTTTCTATCATATTTCCTGTAAAGCCCGCTTTTAATAATTTTATTCTGTCTTTTGAAGTTTCCAACATCTTAGACACCTATCCAATATCCTATAGTAACCAAATTGTATTTTTTTACTTATATAGGTACCTTAAGATTTTTATGCTCAGTATAATTGTAATTATAATTATCACTTAGATTTATATCATTAATCCGGAGGGGATCAGTCACTATTCCAGATTTGAAATTCAAGAAGAGTCCTCTGGAAAGGATCCTCAACCACATCCGCCAGCACTTTATAATGTTTTTTTATCCGCTTCATTAAATTCGCCCTGAAATCAGGATCCGGAAAAAGATATGCTGGATTTTTAATGACTTTCATAGAATTGAGGTCAAATAGCCCCAGGTCTTTTATTTCAAATGTTGCTTTTGAGAAGCGTTTCGCAGCAAGATAAAAATATTCACATGTATCACGGTATGTTTCCAGGTAAGTAAGGGCAAGTTTGGAATTGACCACAGCATTCCATTCTTTGATCTCAATCCCTACAATATAGAATCTTTCGGATTGTTTGAAGACCGCGATTATATCTGCCAGGTTGCATACGCTCTTTCGGCAAAGGAAAGGCTTGATGTGGATCTCAGGTGTGTGAAAAACCGGGATTCCATGATTTGTAATGGAATTGACTATCTGATGAGAGTTAGTTGTCATGCCAAAATGCGAGAACATCATCTTGATCAAGCATGGGGTTTCTAAAATAAGAACATTTTGTGAGAGGTGTGAAACTATTGAGCATATTGACCCATTCGGATTAGTTTCACTCCGCTCTTCGATCGGGAATATATATTAAATCGTTAATCTTTCAGTGAGGTGAAATATATGGATATGTTATGGAGCGGCCTTGCAAGGCGTGCATCTGAATATACAAGGATTGAAAGGAAAAGCCAGTTCAGTGGAGTACATGAAATTGCCTTTAAATCTGCGAAAATGCAGGATCAAGATAAAGATATATAGGAAAATATCTTTTTTTCTTGATAGGTATCTTATCCCTGCCTCTTGGCTAAATCTGTAAGGCGAATTTCAAGTGGCTCCGGTTATGTCCTTCTATATACTAATATTTTCATCGGTTTCTATTAAAATGCTTGGTGGCAATGTTACTGGCCTTACTGAATCACTATGAAGGGACAAAAAAGGAAGAACAATGAACTTCGTTGAAAAAATGAGCATTTTTATTTTTTTCTAACTGCGCCGCTACGCGGTAGGGCGCCCGGGTTTAAGCAGTTCAGACCCGACAAGGAAATTAGGTAATATTTAGTTGCGCGGATTTATGATGAACAATGAGGCGCAGGGACTTAGGCGAACTCTCTGGATGCTATGGAAAATCCTATTGTTTCTTTCATAGCTATAAAACTGGTTCATAAAAAATTATTTCTGGTATTTTTTCGTGAAAAGATCAGCGTATCAAAAGGTGTGTTTTCAATATGTCAGGCTGTGTGAAAATAAATTTGGACAATCGTATAGTATAGACCATGTGGATACGCTCAAAATCAAATTCATATTCAGATTTTTATCATGGGAATGAGATACAATAGTTTTAAATATTTACATGTAACCCGAAATATTGAGGAAAATGAAGCTATTTACCATAAAAAATGGAGCTGTTGAAATTGAAAATGAGCTTGGAATAAACATAAATGATTCCAATATCGAGATAATTTACCATCAGTGAGAAGGCGCATTGACCTCTGGAATTCTACACCGTTGTTGACATAGGTTTGCGCAGAGTGTGGATATGGATTGTATTGTGGGGAATAGGAATCGCTGAGTTTGAGATTTTCTTTCATTGAACTGGCGTAAATAGTAACCTTTTAATATTTGTGTAACAATACTCTCTTATAACAAGAGTATGATTACACAAAACATAAAATTAGGAACGAACGAACTTAAGTTACTGTTCACTTTAGAAGAAGAGAATAAATCCATTTTTTCAATAACCGATGCAAAGCGAATTCTGAAAACCTCCACCCCCTCTGTCTGGAATGTTATATACCGCTTAAAGAAAAAGGGAAGGATAGAAGAGATAGAAAAAGGAAAATACCTTCTGATCCCGGCAAGAGCAGGTTATGGGGGATCATGGTCTGAAGTCCCATATCTGCTCGTTCCTAATATCATAAGTACTTATTACATCGGTTTCTGGACAGCACTTAACTATTGGGGCATGACAGAACAGGTTCCTAATGTGGTCTTCGTTGCGACAACACGGAGAAAAAAAGATGTTGAATTTGGAGATACGCGATACGAATTTGTCACATTGATGAAAAAGAGATTTTTTGGATATGTGGAAGAAAATACCGCCAGTGGAACTTTCAATATATCCTCAAGGGAAAAAACAATAATTGACTGCATATTATATCCAAAATACTGCGGCGGGCTGGATGAAGTTATTAAAGGGATATGGAAAGCCAAAGATGAACTGGACTTTATTAAGCTGCTTGAGTACTCAAAAAGGATGGATGTTAGCGTGGTTACCAGAAGAATAGGTTATGCACTGGAGTTACTGGGACTGGCAGAGGAAATAAGTTCCCAGATCGCTTCCACCAGATCAAAAGGATATATGTGGCTTGATCCTGTAGGACCAAAAAAAGTTATAGAATACTCAAAAAAATACGGACTCATAATCAATCGAAAAAAGGATGAATTGACGGGCTGGATGGAGTATTAAAAATGGATGAAAATGATTTAAGAAGGCGAGCCAGAAAGACAGGTTTCAACGTGGCTACCCTGGAAAAAGACTATGCTCTGACATGGCTGCTCAGCGGAATTTACTAGGAAGACTCAAAGCTAAGGGATATCCTGATCTTTAAAGGAGGGACAGCGATACGAAAAATTTACTTTCCTGAATGGCGCCTTTCAGAGGATATGGACTTCACGATCATGCAGGAAGTTGATCCTTCAGAGTTGAAAGATGGATTTGAACAGGTTTTCTCATCTGTTTCCAAGAAAAGCAGCATCAATTATTCGTTCACTTCTTTTAATGCAGGAGAGTATGCTATTTTTGCTGATGTCCAGTTCCTGGGTCCAATTGGATTCAAGAATAAGATCGCTCATGACATCTCCCTGACAGAAAAAATGATCGAAAAGCCCATGCGGATAAAAATTAAGCCTGAGTATGAAGACATTCCGGAATTTGAAGTACTTGTTTATTCACCAAATGAGATCCTGGTTGAAAAGCTGCGCAGCATCCTTCAAAGAGGAAAGGCGCGAGATTATTACGATGTCTGGCGGCTTATGAAAGAAAAAGAGTTTAACAGGGATAAGATCAGAGAACTTTTCATCCTGAAATGCCAGATCACTGGGATTGAGTTCAACCCTGAACTGATCTTTGATGAAAACAGGCTCTCTGAAGCAAAAAAGTTCTGGACTATCGCTCTTGCCAGACTTACAAAGAACCTTCCTGATTTCGATTCGGTTGTAAATGATTTGAGGTTGATGCTGGATTTTATCAAAGTGAAATAGCTGCCAGAATATTCATTGGAATACGATGTCTTCAGGAGGCTCATAAGGATGGTGAATTGTCCTCATAAACAACTATCCGGAAATTCCTGACAATTCAAACCGAAGGAGGCGGGCAGGATTTTCTTTAATCAGTTGCAATATAATGAAATATTTTTTTTCTGCCTCCCTATCTACCTCCTTCAATTCGTTTACTCCCTCCTTTTCTCCCTCCCTCCCAAACAAAGCCCCCAACTAATCCTCGCAGGCGCATGATCTGGCAAAATCATGACCATCACCACCAAGATCACAACCTAATCGAAAATGAAAACATCGACCTCCCCAGCCTCATGCTCACGTTCTTCAAAGAGATCGCAAGAAACATGCGCAAAAAAGTCGAGAAGCCCCCAGAGAAAAGAATTGATTGTTAACTATTACCAATTCAGCGCCGCCGATGTGGGATTGTTCCGTTATCCGTACGCTCCAATCACCGCATCCTTCGCTCATTCCGCTCACGCTTCGTTCACTCAGGCACGGCTCTCGCCTTGCGGTCATTGTCGCTTCTGTTCTGGCGACAGTCCGCGCCGGGTGCTCAGACAGTCGCCGGCATCGGTAGCATGTTTCTTTTAGGCTGCAAGTTATTTCTATCTAGAGGGGCACTGGATACCTGAAGATTACAGGGTAGGAATACTATCTTTCCACGTGTCAGAAGGAATAGTTTTATAAACCTTATTACACATATTTTATAGTATATCTACATATATGTATAACAACAGCAAAATAAGCGTAAATCTAAGCCCACTGGAACATAAACTGTATTTTGGTTTCTATGAGAAAGAGGTTCTCAGGAATAGCGATGCATATGAGCTCATTCCAAATAAAAAAACAGCAAGACAGATCCTTTTCAGATTGAAAAAGAAGGGTTTTATCAGGCAGGTCAGGCGCGGCTTGTTTGCCATCGTTCCGGCGCAAATGATAGGAAAAGAATTTTCTATCGACAGGATCCTTGTAGCGTCACAGTTAACCCGGCCCTACTTCATCTCGCACCATACAGCACTTGAAATACACGGAGTAGCGCAGTCCTATCATAATATCACATATATTTCAACAAACAAGATCTTAAGACCTTTCGAATACCAGGACATTTCCTATAAGATCATAACTACGAAATACAAGTTCGGAATTGAGCAGATCCAGCGAGGAACTCTCAAAATAAATGTCAGCGACAGGGAAAGAACCGTTCTTGATTGCATCAGGAACCTAGAATATGCTGGCGGCATCGAAGAGCTAACAAAAAGCATATCAGCATTTCCCGGTCTCAATTATAAAAAGTTACTGGAATATCTTTACCTTTACAAGGAAAAAAGCCTTTATCACAGGACTGGTTTCATCCTCGATCGCCTGAAAAGTGAATTGAATGTCCCGCAAGACATTCTTGAAAATATAAGGGAAAATCTCAGCAAGAGAACTTATTATTTGTATCCCGGAATAAAAGGAGTTTATAAGAAAGAATGGAACATCATCGTGCCTGAAAACATAACAGAGTTGATGAAAGTTGCTTAAGCCTGACAGGAAATACTATGAGAATCTTTCAGAGAAGACAAATTTCCAAAAAGATATTCTGGAAAAGGTTTACAGGCTCGCTGACCTTCTGAGAACGATCTATGATACTGAGTTTTTAAATGGCAAGTTTGTCCTAAAAGGCGGTACTGCAATAAATTTCATCTATTTCAACATGCCTCGGCTTTCTGTTGATGTTGATTTCAATTTTGTAACTGGTGAACAAAGAGAAGATATGTTAAAAAGCAGGGAGAATATCGATAAGATCCTGACAAAGATCTTCACCATGAAAGGATATGGAATTGAAACAATAAAGCGATATGCACTTTTGCAATACAATCTGAAATACACAAATACCGGCGGAAATATCGACAGGATGAAGGTTGAAATAAATTTCATGGAACGCATCCCTGTTTTTGAGATCGCTGAAAAGAAGATCAGCATCTTTGACATTCCTGAATTTACAGTCAGGACTTACAGACTGGAGGAGCTTTTTGCCACAAAGCTAAGGGCGTTGCTCACAAGGACTGCTCCAAGAGATATGTTTGATATTTACATTTGATTCAGAACAAACTCAAGCGGTGAAAGATCTACATTCTTGCCAGTGGCTGAAATATTTCGCATAAGTTCTATCATCGGCCAATTATGCTGATACTGCCATATTATGTTGGGCAAAACAATGAGAAAGGCAATTAATCCTGCAGCTGTGAACCACCTGTCAAATAAATAGCGGCGTTCTTTTGTCAGCAGAATCCCTATGAAGATTCCAAATATTAAGAGCACCATGGGGTGTTTATTCATAATACCCAGCCCGGCAAGAACTCCTGCTACAGGCCAGAACCGCGGATCATTGCGATTAACAGCAAGAATGATGAAATAAACAGTACCCATCCAGAAAACTGGTTCGAAGGCGTTCATCGTTAGCAAAGTGTCAATGACGAGATAAACTGGAGCAATCAGTACGCACAGGCAGGCAAGAGCAACTGCAAAACGACTACCTCCGAACTCCTTCACGATTAGCCCTGTCAACAATACCTTTAAAGCTCCGGCAATAGCGGGCAAAAAACGTATAGCTGTGAGAGAAGTGCCCATAAGTGTGGTGGTGAACTTAGCAATTAGTGCGACAAGAGGTGGAAAATCCACATAGCCCCAGTCGAGATGTTCACTTGCAGCAAGAAAATAAAGTTCATCACGGAAATAGCCGTATTGACCATTGGTAAATAAGTGAATCAATAGTTTGATAAGTGCAAAAAAAATCGCAATTGAGGTTAAGCTTGTCCAGTGATTTTTAACAAACGCATTTAATCTTTGTGTTTTCTTCATTTTGGATTTCCCCGTGGACTTTTTAATCTACTCAGATTTTTACTATTCACTTCACATATTTAAAGCTGGTACAAATCACCTATATCCGTACTTGAAGGGTACAGGGCTTGATAGCGTTTTTTTGCCTATAATGCTTTTTCTCCTGCATTACGTTCTGTGAGGAAATGTATTTCTCTACCACTTCCCAACCCTGCCTAACCGAGCCGTGATAGAAGCTAGGAGCCCAAATATGGCCTTCACAACAATCTCTGAGAGTGAAAATGATCTTCACTCAGGGCAACATATATGATTTTATACACGACGACTTAAGAAATTGCGCATAAATTCCGGATAATATTATTTCACAATGGCAAACAAAGCCGGGGAGACAACTTCGGAATATACCAGGATCTATGTGGATAATGTAGAGGTCGGATCAGCAGACATAACACTATCTTCAGCGACTCCTGCCGTAGTGGCCATCCCGTCATGTATTGTAGGCCAGATCGTTCAGATATACACCCATAGGTTGATCATTGGCTGGCGAAAAACGATCCATCATATTACTAATGCTAATATCATTGATCTATAAATTTCAATGGACTGCCCCTGACGGTATTTTCCTGGATGGATGCAGATATCAGCAACTTTTTCAGCAACTTCCTCCGGTTTGAGGTCTGCCTTTTCACCTGGGAAAAGCCATTTGAACATCCCCGTATCCACGCTGCCCGGGCATAATGCAACTATTTTGATATTATTAACCTCCACTGCAGCAGATTCGGTAAGGCCTATCACAGCAAATTTTGATGCGCAGTATGCACCAAGCTCCTGAATTCCTGCTTTCCCCGCCCCTGAAGAAATGTTTATTATCAAGCCTGTGCTATTTTTCATTTCTGGAATTCCATTCTTCATATACAGGAAAGTGCCTTTGACATTCACGTCCATTACTTCCTCAAATTCTTCGACCCCGGTTTCCCATAGATATTTTCTTAATCCCTTCCCTGCATTATTTACAAGAATATCAACTTTCCCGAATTCTTTGATAGTTGCATGGATAACTTCTTTTACATCTTTTTCTATCGTAACATCCCCTTTTATAAAAATCGATCTTCCTCCTGCATCATTTATTTCCTTGCTCACTTTTTCTATATCCCTTGCTGTCCTTCCGGTTACAATTACATTTGCCCCTTCCCTGGCCAGCCTTTTTGCGATATATTCACCTATACCTCTTCCACTTCCGGTAACGATCACGCTTTTATTTTCAAGTTTCATTAAGATTCCTCGCTATAAAACTCCCTTTCCACATATTCTAAAAAGTTTGATTCAACTATTTAAACATGACCGTTACATTACATGTTGGTGCAATTAAGGCAATTCGATGTTATCAAACATCGAATATGAATTGCTGCCCATGATTGTATCCTTGACTTTTATTTGCTCTAAAAACACCATAACATTTTAATCGATTGTTAACATTACCAACAACAAAGTTAACAATACCTCAAATCATGCTAAAAAAGATCCTTGCGAAAATCGAAAAAAATGAATCTATAGACTTCTCGGAAGCATTTGAACTCATTCAACGGGAAGGAAAAGATTGCATGGAATTGTTCTCCCTGGCAAACCATGTGCGCTCAAAGCTCGGTGACAGGGTTGACCTGTGTTCTATCGTTAATGCAAAGTGCGGTCTCTGCTCCGAAGACTGCAAATTCTGCGCGCAATCGGTACACAACGATACCGAAATAACGCCTTACCCGATGATGGAGGAGGACGAGATCATCAACATGGCACAACTGATGGAAGAAGAGGGATCCGCCCGATTTTGCATCGTTACAAGTGGAAAAGACGTAGTTGGGGAAGATTTTGAAAATATACTAAGTTCCATACGACGGATCAGGAAAGAAACCCATTTATCAGTGTGCATTTCTTCGGGCATGCTCACAGGTGAGCGCGCTTTGGCCCTGAAAAGTGCGGGAGCAACGAGATTGCATCATAATCTTGAGACCTCAAAAAGTTTTTTCAATAAAATATGTACCACACACACGTATGATGACAAAATAAAAACGATTCATATTGCAAAGGAGGCTGGTTTTGAAGTCTGCTGCGGCGGGATAATCGGGATGGGCGAGTCGGTACGAGACCGTCTGGAACTTGCTTTTACCCTTCGGGAACTGGATGTGGATTCCATCCCCATAAATATATTAAATCCCATCAAAGGAACGCCTCTTGATAATGAAAAACCCATACAACCTCTTGATATCATAAAGACAATATCAGTTTTCCGTCTCATTCTGCCTGGAAAAAATATACGAATTGGCGGCGGTCGTGAGAAAAATCTCCGGGATCTGCAGGGTTTATGTCTTCTTGCAGGCGCGAACGGACTGCTTCTTGGCAATTATCTCACCACTCAGGGTAGAACGCCGCGCGATGACATCATGATGATAAATGACCTTGGACTTATTCCGGGAGGTGTTCATGTTTAGTATCAGAATGAGAGCGGAAAAAAACGAAAAACACATATCAGGAGCAGAGACCCTCGTTGAGAAAAACATGATCTTGGCGACTATCACGGAATTTGCCCAACGAGCGTTATCTCATGAAAAAGGAGAGCCTGATTTCATAAATATATCAGTTGAATTAATAAAAACCCCGGTCAAGAAACTAACTTCCCTTCCGCTTATCTTGACGCATGTTGAAAATGAAACCGAAGGAAAAACGCTTGCCAGGAAATTGCTTCTTGAACTTGGGATACCGGAATTGTGCATTGAAAAAAGTATCTCTCTTCTTGAAAAAGGACCGGCAAATGGTGAAAATATGCGGGGTGCGATCATCATGGATCTTAATGGGAACAGGCTTGAGCCCGACTTCGTTCGAGGCATCCGGGCATCCCACATTGGGATAACGGAAGAAGCTTCAAAGGAACTTCAAATGGCGATTTCGGATATAGGACTGTCAGCTTTTTATACATATATAAGCGATGCACTTGTGCTTGCAACAAAAGTAGCATCTGTCGAAGGGACGCTCGGTGAACTTTGCTGGTCTGATGACCCTTCATATACCGCTGGCTATGTTGCATCTGGAAAAAAAGGATACATCCGTATACCGCATTTGAAAAAGAAAGGTGACTCCTGCGGAGGACGCGTGTTTTTTGTGGAAAATATCGACCCTGGGAATTATATTAATGAGATGGAAAGTGCTCCTGTTCTGGTCAATAGATTTGGGGGAATAAGGAACTTCAAATAATGATACATATAACAAATCGAGGCTTTTTATGAAACAACAACAGGTAGTGAAATTGAAACGATCGAAAAGGAATGAAACTGCCAACATCGCCGTTCTTGGCGCTGGTGGTCTTGGAATGGCAGCAGCAAAAATGCTAGCAAAGAAAAAGGAAATGAGACTTGCGGCCATTGCTGATAAAACCGGGTATATTTTTGACCATGGGGGGATAGATCCGGGACTTCTTGAGACAAAAAAGCCCGGTGAAATTGGAATCAGCACCAAGGACGCTATTACTCTAATCATTGAAAATTCACAGGAATTCGACGGTATTTTCCTTGCTCTTCCAAACCTTACGAATAGCTTTATCCCTGATATTGTCTCACGATTTGCAGATGCGGGTTATAACGGGGTGATGGTGGATGCCATGAAACGGTCGCAGGCAGTTGAAATGATCTTTGGACTGGATGGTGTTCTAAAGGATGCAGGCATCACCTATATTACAGGGGCCGGCGCAACTCCGGGATTGCTGACATGCGCTGCCGCGATAGCTTCGAATTCTTTTATGGAAGTAACAGGTGTTGACATAAATTTCGGAGTAGGAGTTTCAAACTGGGAATCATACCGTGCAACAATACGGGAAGATATCGCGCATCTTGAGGGCTTTAACCTTCCAAAAGCTGCGGATATGACCTGCGCTGAGATAAAGAGGGAGCTTGATACTAGAAAAGGAATTCTCCACTTGCACAATATGGAACATGCGGATGATGTGCTTCTCGAAAGGGCCGGGATCTTATCTCGTGAAAAAGTCACAGTCGGTGGAGTTGTTGACACGCGAAATCCCAAGAAACCTGTAAGCACAACGATGACACTCACTGGAAAAACTTTTGATGGAGCAGTTTCAAGCCACAAATTCATCCTTGGCGATGAGACAACAATGGCAGCCAACGTGGTTGGACCAGCTCTTGGATGGATGAAAGCTGGTCTTGAGTTCCATGCAAGGGGTATATATGGCGTATTCGGTTCCGCTGAACTGATGCCAAGATTCGTCCTATGAGTATGGATTGGCTCTCAAATGAGCTTGCCAAGATAAAAAGCAAAGGATTATACCGGGAACTCAGGACGATAGAAACCGCACAGACTCCAAGGATAAAAAAAGATGGAAGAGAATACATACTTCTTTCATCCAACAATTACCTTGGTCTTTCCACTCATCCTGAAGTGAAAAGGTCAGCTATCGAAGCCATCGAAAAATACGGCTCTGGCGCCGGAGGCTCACGACTAACCACCGGGAACACCGACCTTTACGATAACCTGGAAGAAAAAATTGCTGATTTCAAGGATACTGATGATGCAATTGTTTTTAGCTCTGGATACATGGCAAATATCGGAGTGATATCCGCATTAATGAATAATGGCGACATGATCCTTAGCGATGAATTAAACCATGCAAGCATTATCGATGGATGCAGGCTGAGCCGCGCAGATGTGAAAGTCTATCCACACAGGGATGTCGCAATTATCGAAAAGGAACTTCATGCATCCAAGAACCGGAAAAAACTCATAGTGACAGATGGAATCTTCAGCATGGATGGCGATATCGCGCCCCTTCCTGAAATTATTGAAGTTGCAGAAAAATTCGATGCAATGGTCATGATTGATGATGCCCACGCTACTGGTATCCTTGGAAAACATTGCAGGGGCACAGGGGATTATTTTAATGTCAAGCCTGATATAAACATGGGCACCCTAAGCAAAGCGCTTGCAAGTTCAGGGGGATATATCGCAGGAAATAGCGAGCTTATCGATTATCTTCGCAATATATCACGTTCATTCATATTCTCAACTGCGCTAACACCACCTGATGTCGCTGCTGCCAGTACTGCCATAGATATTATCAGGAAAGAAAATCCTGCAAGAAAATTATGGGAGAATATTGCAATGTATAAAAAAGGGCTTATCGATGCGGTATTTAATATTCAGAGTGAAACCCAGATCATTCCTTTAATAACCGGGGATACGGAGACGACCCGCAAAGCTGCTTTAGAACTTGAAAAACTTGGAATTTTTGTCCAGGGTATCAGACCGCCCACCGTGGCTGAAGGCAAAGGCAGGATACGAACCACATTGATGGCGACACATAGCAGGCAGGATATAAGCGAAGCCCTCAATGCTATTCGAAAAGTTAAAGAAAAATTCAACTTGTGATATGACCGGGATATTCATAACAGGAACCGACACCAATATCGGAAAAACTGTAATTGCGGCAGGACTTGCAGGCGCCCTAAAGAATAAAGGATATAGCGTTGGCTTAATGAAAGCTGTACAGAGCGGGGCAGGAATCAAAAAAGGTAACCTTTATTCCCCGGATATTGAATTCATGAAAAAAGTGATGGAAGTCAATGATGAAATGGAGCTTGTCTGTCCTTATCTTCTAAAAGAAGCGATGGCGCCAGGGATCGCGGCGGAAATCGAAGGAAAGAACATTGACTTTGAAATTATTAAGAACTCCTTCCAGGAGCTTGAAGAAAGACATGATATTGTGATCGTTGAAGGAGCAGGCGGTATTGCCGTTCCTGTAAAAAAGAGATTCCTGATATCGGATCTGATAAAATACATGGATATCCCTGCCATTATCGTAGCACGGGCAGGTCTTGGAACCATAAATCATACATTTCTCACTATCGAATATGCAAAAAGATCAGGGATAAAAATAATCGGTGTAATAATTAACGATTACAGGGGCGGTTTTGTGGAAGAGACAAATCCGGGAATTATTACTGACCTGACAGGTATCCCCATATTGGGAATTATTCCAAATGATCCGGATGTCTGTTCAGAAAGAGGTGCACCTGGAAATATCGTATCTCTTGTGGAGAAGAATGTGGATGTAGATCGAATTATTGACATCATTATTCACAGACTCCTATAAACATTTCAATTGTACCATATAATTATAATATCCTGCAGGAATAACCGTCGAGCTCATCCTGCCTCTTGATGCCAGCCAGGGATTAGCAGTAAGCGGCATTTCTGGGAATCCTGAAAGCATTAGAGGTTTTTTTCAACATCCACGGCGCCGTTTCCAACGGATTGTTGCATTGTTGTCCGTACGCTCCAATCACCGCATCCTTCGCTCACTCCGCAGTGCTGCGTTCACTCAGGCACAGCTCTTGCCTTGCGGTCATTGTCGCTGTAGTCTGGGCGACACTCTTGCGCTCCAGCAGGTGCTCAGAGAGTCGCCGGTATCGTCTGGCATATCATTCGGGCCTTTTCCTGACTTTGCTGAAAACGGGTGCACGAGAAAAAATACAGAATAATGCGGGTGAATCTCTGAACATATCTTTGCATCAGATGAGGTGTTGCCCTTATCTCATCTTGAAACAATATTTATAAATGGGAATCTACCATATCTGATTAGAGTATATCCATACCTGTTGAATATCCTGATATCAATTCAAAAGGAGTTAATAATGCCAAAAAAATTGATCATATCCAATCCCAAAGTGATGATGGGAAAACCAATAATCGCAGGAACCCGCATTACAGTTGAGATGATCCTGGAAAAACTTTCTGCAGGTGAAACAACGGAAGAGATTCTAAAAGCACACCCCAGACTCACTGAAGAGTCAATAAGAGCAGCTCTTGCATTTGCAGCGCAGGCATTACGCGCAGATGTAGTATATCCTGTTGCTGAGGCCACTTCGTGAATTTCCTGGCCGATGAGAATATTGACAGGCAAATTGTGGAGCGCCTTAGACAGGAAGGCCATAATGTGGAATATGTTGGTGAAATTGATCCCGGAATTACTGATGATGAAGTACTTGAAATGGCAAAGAGTAAAGCATTCTTGCTGTTAACAGCAGATAAAGACTTTGGTGAGCTAGTATTTCGTCAGCAACGAATTACACATGGTGTTATTCTCATTCGATTAGCAGGTTTTTCTTCGGAAAAGAAAGCTGAAATTGTCGCTTCTTCCATCAAGAAACATATCAAAGAATTGCTGCACGCTTTCACAGTAATTAGTAAAGGGGCAATCAGGATTCGTCATGAAATTGAATGATAAGAATACAGGTCCATCACAGGTTGCCTGGCCATCCGTACGCTCCAATCACCGCATCCTTCGTTCACTCCGCAGTGCTGCGTTCACTCTGGCACGGCTCTTGCCTTGCGGTCATTGTCGCTGTAATCTGGGCGACACTCTTGCGCTCCAGTAGGTGCTCAGAGAGTCACCGGTATCGTCTGGCATATCATTGGGGCATTTTCTGTCTTTATTGAAAACGGGTGCGCGAGAAAAATTACAGAATAATGCGGTGTGAATCTCAAAGAATCATGATGCTGCCCTATTTTCTGAGCATGATACAAGTGCTATTTTCACATTCAATTAAAGTAATAATCAAGATTCTGGTTCTAATCGATATAAGACGTTATCAACATCTCCAGTAACATAAATAGTTCCTGATGGACCGACCGCTACTCCATTAAAAAAATACGCATGCATCATGCCCGGGATGGTCTCAAGGCCAAGTTTGAGATTTTCGGCTAATGTTGTGACTTTACCAGTTTTTATATCTATCCGTGATAGTCGTCTTGCTCCTGTCTCAATTACCAGCAGATTTCCATCGTTGTCAACAGCAAGACCTTCTGGAAAAGATAGATTCTTTGCAACCTGAATAGGTGTATCCAGTTTCCGTCCATTCGCTATGAGCTGCAACACATTGCCAGTAGCCCAATCACTGACCCAAAGATCATTTTTCGCAGCAGCCAGACCAACGGGCACGATAAGTCCATCAGATGAATTCGCTATGGAGATACGTTCATTGTTGCTTACCCGAACAATACGAGCAGCTCCCTGTTCATATCCAAGTTCAACCACGATCAGGTCGCCCTGGAACCTGATGGCATTTATCGGCACGGAAAAGTTCTGGTGTTCCTCTATGATCTCCTTTTTCTTTGGATTCCAGACCTGAACAGCATTGTCAAAGGATGATGCCAGCACTAAATTGTCACCGTCTGTTGAGACAGTATCAGGAGATATTATGCCCCCTGGTATCCTTATAATACTTCTCTCAATGCCCCGATCTTCACCGGTCAATCCATTGAATTCTCGAATAGTGAAGGTGTCGGCAACAAAAACGGACTCGCCATCAGAATGTGGCATCACAGCCACACCGCCAGGCCCAACCATACCGCCAGGACTTACTATCCTCTTTGTGCCATTTATAAAGATTTCATAGATAGAGCCATCTTCAGCATGTGAGACAAATAAGTTATCTCTTGAATCGAAAGCAAGATTATCTAAACCGACCAATCCTGAAGCAATCACTTCCTTGCTCCTATTCTCTATATCGACATACACTATCTCGCCCTTCATATGGTCAGCAACAAATAGATGACCTCGCGAGTCAAATTTCACAGCTGCCGGAGCTCCAAAACCATCGGCAACGGTTGTGATTGTCCCTTTATCTACATCGATGCGTACCACTTGCCCTTTTGACCATATAGGGCCATATAGGAATCCATCAGATCCCCAGTCCATACCATTTAGCCAACCCAGGTTCTCGGCAATGAGACGAGGAGGCTTTGCAAAATCAGGATCTATCTCATATAGTGCATCACCCCAGAAATCAAGAGCGACAAACAGACGACCGTTATCGGAAAAGGTGATGGGATTTGCGCCTTGAGCCACAAACTGACTGGTATTGATCCTATCTGAAGAAAGACGGCCGACTTCACCAGTTATTATTGCCGTCCAATAAAGCGATCCATCAGTACCAAAGATCAGATCGTCTGGTCCATCTATCCCATATTCCCTGCCCAACCTTTCGACAATCTTTCCGGTTTCTGGATCCATTACGATGATTTCTCTTCCAAAAATCGAAGCGATGTAAAGCAAATCTTTACTATCGAAAATAATTCCATTCGCACCATGGATGGGTGAACCATGTGCGATAACCTTTATAGACATTTTTTCATCTTTTGGAGATTCTATGCAACCCAGGACAATTAGTCCCAGGAAAATTAAAGCAATCAAAAAATAAGATTTGATTTTCATTATACCTTCCCTCTTTTCCACTCCTCTGAAGAATTTAACACATATAACTATGGTTTCTATTGTATGCTGAATTAATTCCCCAATATATTTTTTCTATCAAATAATAAATAGCTTTCTATTTGATCTTGTCCATCTCGTTGGTTGCGTAATAGCAAGTGATAGTTTTATATACTGAACGTGCGTTTAATAAATTGAACGGTGGTTCATTTGATTGAACTTTTCAGAAAATACGTACCATGGAAGATTCTGGCGCATTATATGGGAAATCCAAATACATCTTTTCACATAAAACAGCTTGCAAGGATCATCGAAGTTAGCCCTGCCAGTGTAAGCAGCGCTGTCAAATCCTTCGAAAGTGAAGGTTTTCTGTTAAAGGAAGAAAAGGGACTGGCGCATATTTACAGGCTGAACGCAGAAAATGCTTTTATCATTTCACTAAAGAAAGCATATGGTATTGCTCTTGTGAGTTCATCAAAACCCGGGGAAAAATTCCTTGAAACAGACCCAGGCATCATTTCCCTTGCACTTTTTGGAAGTTATGCGCAGGGGAGTTTTGATGAAAGAAGCGATATAGATTTTCTAGTAGTGACACCCACCAGGAAAGAGAATCTCATAAAAGCTGCAAAAAGAATAGAGGAAGAACTGGAAAAGGAAGTAAATTTATCAGTATTTAAATTATCAGAATGGAGATCTATGGCAAAAAAAGGTGATGCAATCTACAAAAGAATTGTGGAGAACCACATTCTGCTTTATGGAAGTGGATTAAAATGAAACTTGATGAATGTTTCAAGAAAGGTCTTCTAAAGAGGATACCGCCGGATATGGATAATGCTCATCGTTCCATCAGACTATCATCGGAAAATATAGAAGACGCCGAAGAGAATCTTCGAATTAAACGTTACAGAGTCGTGGCAATTTTGAGTTATACTGCCATGTTCCATGCTGCAAGAGCTATTCTGTTCAGGGATGGTGTAAAAGAGCGCAGTCACGAATGCATACCTGTTTATCTTAAAGAAAAGTATCTGGAACTGGAGTCTCTGGCGAACCTTCTTGATTCGTACAGAAGATTCAGACACGATGCGATATATGGTCTTGATTTTGCCATTGATGAAGAAGAAGCGCGAGCTTCACTGGAATCATCAAAAGAATTTCTGGAAACAATTAGAGATATTTTGAATGGGCATTTGTGACCGTGAAATTTTGAATGCATCGGTGTCGTTGCAGCAGCGCAATTGAAGCAGGGCACTCAGTCGCAGATCCCAAGAGGATTGCCAGGGGGCTAATCAGAAAAACGGTTTTGGGAGTGCAGAACAGTTTCAATATAATGGCCATGGGATTAACAGAGTCAAGTATCCAAATGCGGTTAAAACAAACACAATGTTTGAATATTTCGGCTGGGTTCCCTCCCCAGCCGACCTACTTTTATAAAAAGTAGGCAAAAGAAGACGATTCCAGAAGGGGGTGGAATGGTTTTTTCGTATGTGTGCCCTTCGGGTGGGGTATGTACGCTCGCTGCGCCTGCCCTCTGCTCGCTGTAAGCTGAAGAAAACAGGCATAACCTCAGAGTTTTTGAAGCTGTTCAACTGCCCGCCGTCATCATGAAGATTTTGAAACTTTTTCCAGCTTTTTCAGATCCACTTTTGATTCAATAAGAAAGTCAAGGATCTGGGAAAAAGTCAAATCTTCATAGCGCTCCTGTATTGCCTTTAGTTTATCATATGTTTCCTCATCGAGCCTAATGCTTTTAGTAGTCATTATTACAGATACCTCGATGTTATATTGTATGCACTTATATTAATACTTTGCATGCACATTCTAAAGGATTTTAATATGCGTTATTTTAAATAGTATGCATGCATATAAAGCATTAAGGAAAAGAGCAAGATTGCCCCTGCGGTGCAACTAACACCCAGAGGCGCGGCTCATTCCTGTACTGGAGGAATAAGCGATATGGAAAACAACGCACAGAGAATTAAATCTATCTCCTCTGCGGAGATGGCAAAGATCGAGGAACTGGAGAAGTTGCTGGGCCAAAAAGCAGCCAGCGCGCCACAATATAACCCCTTCACTATTGAAGGTAATCAGGCATGGGGGGAATGGGCCGAAGAGTGCAGGGAAATTGAGAGGCAGCTTGAAGCAGAAGGGGTGAGGCTATGATGAAGAAAGATCAAAGCTTCGAAAATGTCAGGGATACGGACACCCTGAACAGGCTGGCCAGATCTGCCCATATCAGGGTTTTAAACCGCTTTGAATATTACGAGGCTGTAAACGGCAAGAACGGCCACAGGTACAAAGTAGAAATCACCGGACAGGATATTGTTTGCTCCTGTCCTGATGCGAAAAACCATAATTGCAAGCATGAAATCGCTGTGGCTCGTGATATGGACTTTTTTAAGGAGGTGGTCTAAATGACCGCCCCTGAAACCAGGAATTCACGAGTAAAAGAGGCGATGGACCTTCTCCTTAAAATCTTCGATGAGGATAACCTTGAGAAAGTCGCTCATGCTGTATTCAGGGGAAGCAGTAATATTCCATCTGATAAATGGAGCTTCTTTAACCGCATAGTGATGTTCATGCATGACACGGAAGACGCAAGAGGATTCAAGCAATGGCACGAAGCCGGCAGGTATGTCACGAAAGGTTCAAAGGCTTTCTATATCTTTGGGCCTGTGTTCAAGAAGATCAAAGAAGAGAAGACCACAGCATCAAGCGAGACAGAGACGAACGAAAAAGAAATACTTGCAGGATTCAGGGGAATCCCTGTTTTCAGGAGTGAGGACACAGAAGGCGCACCGCTGATAACAGAAAATTACAAAGTCAATATTCCCTGCGAATTCAACAGCATCATACAGGAACTTGGCCTTAAGGTTGTGCCTGTGCGGTTTTGCGGGGCATATGGATCGTACAACATGCTTAATAAAAATATCAAGCTTGCCAGCCCTGATATCGAGGTATTCCTTCACGAACTCAGCCACGCAGTAGATGACAGGCTCAACGGCCTGAAGCCCGGCCAGAAGAAGGATCAAGAAGTAACAGCAGAGTTCAGCGCCGCAGTAATTGGTTATCTTATGGGCTATAAGATCCCTCTCGGCAATGTCAAAGAATATGTAGAAAATTATAGTTTCAAGGAACTTCTTAATTCCCTGTCCAGGATCGAAAAAGTGGTTACTTTTGTGATCGACAGGACAAGGATGAATCCGGCTGCGGTCAATATCCCCCGGCAAGCAGCCACATGCACAGGTTGAGGATTTTACTTATGGTTATGTTGGGGTGACGACCCCCACATTACCAGATCGGCCACCATGCCCCGCGCCACAGCCCACGAGGATTTATACTCCTTGCCCTAAGGGGCAGCTGTGCCCCTGGGGCGAGTACAAATCCTCCTGCTGAGACACTGAACCTTTCACCATCCACGCCTCACGTTTCTTTATCCTCTGCATTTGTATCGTCTTTTTCTTCCTGAACGTGCGCTGGGGACAGATTCCCCAGACCCTTTCTAATGCTTGAGGAATATTCCAGCAAGAATATGGTGTCTGGGCATTCGCCCAGAGTCAGGGAGTGTGCTTCGCGTGAACATTTTGTTTTATGCAGGAGTTATTGAAATTAGGATCAATGATCGTTAGGTTTAACTTTTTTAGTTGTTCTTGTATCATCGGGTTTTTCAGGAATTGATATTTTCGATTCCTCGTCCCTCATTTCATAAATAGTCCGAATGTGTTCAATTGCGAGATCAATCGCTTCGGTCTCATTCCTGTAAATCTTGTGATCTATGAGCCAATTAAAGTTTTCAATTGTACGCTGACTGAATGCATAGTTTCTTCGCACGCTGGCTTCTGATAATTCTTTGCGTTTCATTATGTACGTATTATAGTACGTCTAAATATTTATAACTTTGCTGAATATTATCCAAGCAAGCAATTAAGACCCTGTGCATCTAAGAAAATTAAGTGTTCTGAATGGTAAATCAAGGAATCTATTCTCCATTGATGCGATGTATGACGGCAAATTATCCCAGATTCCAGAATATTATACAAATGATCGAAATTTTTTCTTATTGCTTATTATGGATGAATAACCCATGAGAACGGATTTTATAAAAACTGTACGGATTTCTTACTAAAGTGGTATAGCCCGGCAAGGGCTCTCACCACTTGAGTGAGAATCCTATTTGATTCCTATAATGCAACCAATATATGATAATTGTATTCTTTGTGAAATTACAAAGACAACTGCTATAATGAGAAATCTGTTTATAACTCTTTCTTAATCAGTTGCTCTGTTGACACGCCGAGTCCAACCATCCCCACATACCGATGATCAATAAGTTACCAATGACCCAACAAATGCTACACTCTTACCGCAGATCGCGTCTGGTTTCCAGAAGTGCAAATCTTGGGGGGATGCCAGTTGCACTGTACCATCTAAAAGGGCAGGTGTCCCGTATTTCGTATAAGATACGCTAAAGGATTTTCCAGCAAGGCCCACAATCACCGAACGACCATCATATTTTGTATTTTTTACAAATACCTGATAGAATCCAGTGTCTGGATTTACAGTACCCATCTGGTCTAATCCGATTGAATAGGTGCTGGTAATGATTACCTTCGTGCCAGCAATGATATTTTCATTTTGGTCTCTTACATATCCTGATAACACTTGACCCACTGTGGTTTCCGAATATGTTTTTATTAAGAGGATTTCTCGCCTGTTAAATGTTCTTCCGGACAGGCATTCTGGTATCCAGGTCTCATCTACACCAACTGTCCAGATACTGTATTTCTGTAG
>JAPMTS010000035.1 GCA_026552955.1 Candidatus Methanoperedens sp.
CAGCCATACATCGCATGTAATGATACCGGAGTTGGAATTTTGGTTGAACATAGTGATAATGCCCCGGTCTTTATAGACCGGGGTTAAAGTTACTTTGGATTTACTGCCATCAAAGGAATAACAGGAAGGACTATTCTTGCGGAAGGTTATCCCACTATTAATTCAGATTTGATGTTTGATTTCATCCAATTGCCTGAATCGAACTATTGACTGCATTTGAAATAATGATTGTGATATAATAGGTAGCTTTTTTATATATGAAGGACATCTATATTATCATAATGATAAGCACCATTTCCGATTTGGTACAGCCCACCATACCTTACGGAACAAGATTGCCAGTCTGGCAAAACGATTTGCTGAGCCAGCCTTTTTTTGGTTTAGCAATATGGCACTTATTACTCTTTACCATGATCTTAACAGTATATTATGACTCAAGGAATGGTTTTCAAAAATCTATAAGCATTATTGGGTGGTCTTTTCATTTGTTTAAACGAAATAAAAAGAAAAATGAAATTCACTATACTACCTCAGTATATAAAGAAAAATCAAAAAAAGTATATTTAAGTAATTGTCTGGTCGTTGTTGCGGTTGTAGTATTGATTGCTTGGATTCTATATATTAAGCTCATTTTCTTTACGGTTGTCATTTCTGACTCCATGAATCCCATGATCCAAAAAGGAGATATGGTCCTAATGCAAAAAATTTTTATCAAACCAGAAATCGGAGACATAATTACTTTTGAAGTTCCAAATGTTGAATTGCCTGTAACCCACAGGATTATTTCAATATCGGGAAATGAAATTATGACCAGAGGGGATGCAAACCCAAATGAAGATTCATGGAGGATAACTAAGAGCAATATCCTTGGAGAAATTGTCGTAATTTCGGCAAACCCTGTGATTATTAAGGATGTTGGAGAATATTTCATCATCGATTCAAGCAATGGGGGCAGAACATACGGTCCGGAATTTAATACACTATCGACCCTAATCAGAGGAATCAAATTTACCGGTTTTGCAATTTTTTGTATTTGCATTCTTCTTTACCTGGTATTTTCGGTCAGGGATTCAAGGAGGGTAAAGTGGTGACAAACCTTGACGATATAATAAACACATTGATCAATAAACCAGAGGTTTATTGTCTTGAGAATGATCCGTTTGATGCTTACCTGGAAAAGCATGGAATGAGTTCAAATCCTTTTGCTGATAAGATCATTGATAACAGAATGTATATAAATAAAGATGAAAAAGTATGCAAAAGGATAATGAGGGCATTAAGGCATAACCAATCCAGCCTCATGATCCTTTCAGGGCCTACAGGCTCAGGAAAAAGTGAAGTTGCTGATTTTATCGTACGAATGCTTCCGGAAAAATATGTATTCTGGTACAACCAGATATGTGGCCAGACCTCAAGCCAGCTTGCGTCTTCAATAATCCGGGATCTGGATTCTGATTACATGAGCCAGTTAAATGAAAGTGATATGAAAAGGATTATTGATATATATGGAGAGGTTTTGAATGCGCTTTTAAAGCACGGAAAGAAACTGTTTTGCATCTTTGACCAGGGTGAGCATTTTTCAAAGGATGGATTTGAGCTGGTCATCAATTCAACAAATCCTCATTATATTGATCAGAGGGCATTTACGGGGCTCATTTTGGCAGTACCTCGATTTGAAAAACATATGGATAAGTGGATCGAGGAATATGATACAACGTTAAAAAGAGCATTGATTAGAGAATATGTTAAACCCTTCAACTGCGCCCAATCACTTGAATACATAGCTCGGGGACTAGCTGTTTCCAGGAAAAGGAATTTTCATGATCTGATGAAAAAACAAGAATTTGGTCCATTTGATAATGATGCGATAATGAGTTTAATTGAAATCGGAAAGGGACATCCAAGTACACTTTGCAGCTTATCTTATTTAAGTCTTGAATTAGCTGCACTTACTTCTCCTGATTCTGCGATAACCGAAGAAATAATAAATGAAGCTTGGAAAAAATTTCCAAATAAAGAACTGCACAAGGAAGCAGTTGCATGGTATAAATCAAAAGAATTGTATACAGAGGGATGATCTTTGGTAAATAATAATCGTTATTATAGCAGAAAAATTAACCTCACTGATTTGCTAATAGATGATTCAAAGATCAATAGAAAGAAATTCGATTTAACAAATGCATTCGATGAACCCGGAAAGGAAATACAAGTTCCTGCCCCGGAAAATAGCCGGAGGGATGAAAAACATTCAATTGCAAGAGAACATGCGGTAAGATATCTTTCTCCCAAAGAATATGCATCATTAATATCCATGGTAATTGCTTCGGCATATCTGCTGCTTATCTCTTTTTTCCCACTTGTGTATAATTTTACTTCTTCGTTTGAACCTCTGGATTTTTTAAAGAACCTTCTTTACTTTATTACGGGGCTGGGCACTATCTCAGGAGTCATCTATTACCTTCGAAAAGAGACATATCTTCAGCATATTGCTGACGAGACTTTTGAAAGAGTGATCTACCAGAGGCTTGAACCAGTCTTAAAGGAGGTTGCACAGGTCCAGGTTGGAATTAATAACGTGCAAGGCCAGCTTGATATGATGAATATTAATATTGGGGCATTGTCAAATAAAAAAACACAGGCTACTGAAGCAATCCCAAACCAAATGACATATTATTCAAAATATATAGTATTAATAAATATTACTCTGGCAGTATTCCTTTTCATGCTCCAGTATCCTCTTGGATATATACCCTATGCAGTCACCATTCTCTTCCTTCTCTGGTGGATAATCATTACTGCAGAATACCAACTATGGAACATTGAAATTGCATGGACATGGGCATTTTTTCCGATAATTGTCCTCCCCATTTATACTATTATAATGAACGCCTTTTTAGAGGATTACCAGTTATTTGGAAGTCTGTCTATAGGCCTTTGCATCTATATAATCGCATATTACTACTGGTGCAGTTATATCGTAAAAGGAGTTTTGCCATTTGATCTCCAGGATGTTATTAACAATATTCCTGAGAAATATCCCAAGGCAAATGGATCCATTCAAGAAAAAATCAGATTTCCAAAGCTTAATTTGAAGCTAAATGCATTTTCCCGCCATAAAATTGCTGTGGGTTTGACCTTGCTTTCAATAGCATTATTCGGAATTAGCTGGTTCGGATATGCCATCCAGCACGATCTGATACCTGATATCACCTGGGAAACCCTGGGAATGGAAGGTTTCGTATGGTCATCTTCTTACACATACATCTCAAATATATCCGGAATATTGCTGATTTTAACAGGCTTAAAATTTCTTAGACCAATAAATACATGAGACTGATATTTTTTATCTTATCCGTAATGATTGTCCTCTTATGTACGCTAGATTCAGCAATTGCCGATGACTGTGAGACTGTTAATGAAGAAAAAATTTGCTGGGATAGCAGGTCAAGTGCAACACTGGGCTGGACATACTCACAGATAACATCAGACGGATATCTGATAGAGGTCAGGGATTTTGACTGGTTGGGCTCAATTTCTATGAGAGTAAGTAAAAACGGGATCGTAAAAGAAGGAGTGTTAACAGAAGGGGAATCATATTTATTCGATTTTTCCAATAATTCGCCTTTTGAAGGAATAAAAATATTTGCTGACCAGGTTTCAAACATTAATTCATTTCCCCCGAATATTGGAACATTTCCAAAAACTCCTCTGGCAAAAATTTCATTTAAACCATCAATCCCCGAAGAGAAAAAAAAGCCGGTTCTTGAATTAGAGGTCTCCTCGGAAAGAAAATCAGATACGGATTTAAAAATAACAGCTTTTATAAATACGCACAATTCAGGGGAGTCAGATCTTATAGATATGCACGTCAGGATATTCTTTGATGGTCTTGAAGTTATGAATGAATTCGATTTTGAAAAGTATTCAATGAACGAAGTGACTTCAAAGGATCATGAAATCAAATGGGAAGATGTAAGTTCATATAAACTTACACCAGAAAAACCTGGCATTATCAAGAATGGATACTTTATAAAAATATTGAATTTTTCAAATAAAACTGCCATGATAAATATCAGTTACAATGGATCAATGAAAAGTGATGAACTCGTGGAAGGTGGTTCTATTGATTTTGGTTTCACAAAGGAAAACGAATACACCGGGATAAGAATACTTGGTATTCATATTTCCCATTATGGGGCTGAATTGGTATTGCAGTATCCTAAAAAAAATTGCCTTAAAAAAAGATACCCGATTATCCTTGCAGGAAGTAGTGAATCAATCATTTCGGGATTTCAAATACCCTTACCCTCAAGAAAAACCTACACAATATCAGCTATTGCCAGCGCAAAAGACAGGGAAGGAAATAATTACACAAAAAGTGCCTCAACCACAATCTCTCTGAAGAACACCTTTAATATAAATAAGATCACCTCCGATTCGATCCTGGGGAGTAGCCAGTATACAAAATCTTCCAGAGTTGGGGATATTACATCAATTAGAAATATAACCTATGTTACGATCAGTGTAGATAATATGGCGAATTATCCTGTGCATGATGTAAAACTCACGGATACTATTCTGCCTGGTTTTAATTTCGAAGACGACGAAAACAGGACTTCTATTTCCTGGAATTTTGATATTAATGCCCGCGATCATAAAGAATTTACTTATGCCATCATGGCAAAAAGGCAGGGAGTCTATAATCTTCCAAAAGCAGAGCTTACCTGGAACGAATTCCATGAAGGTTTTAGTTTGGAATCAAATGGCCCAAGAATAAATGTATATGGTCCCTATATAGTAATGGAAAGGAGTTTCAACAAAAGTAATATTAACATTGGTGAGACACTTTTGGCTTCTCTTTCAATAACCAACGTTGGCGATATGCCAGCAAATATCATGGTTAATGATAGTGTGCCTCAAAATACGACGTTTCTTTCAGGCACGCTCTCTTTTTCAGGTTTCTTAAGACCCTCTGAGAGTGCCAGGATCGTCTATGCCATTACTGCTAATGATAATGTAATTGAATTTAATGCACCGGAAATGATTTCGAACGATCAAGGATTTGAATGGTATGAGCCTCTTTCATCAAAAAAAATATCAGGATATTCTCCAGTCCCATCTGCTATCCCAACAATAATCCCCACGGTGAATGCCAAAATGCCTGAAAAATTACAAGGAAAGGGAATTGTCCAGATGGTAGACGAGGGGTTCCCCTGGTTAGAAGGGGCAATTTCAATAATTACACTTCTTTCTGGAATTTTCCTGCTTATGATCTTGAATAGAAAGAAATACTTCAGGACATATGAAAAATGAAATGATCGCAGGTATTTTGTTGTGCGGGATCAGGGGTGCATCGATTGGTTTTGTTATACCAGAACTGATCTTGTTGAGAAATTAGAAAAATGGAACCAAGGAATCCTAAATTACTCATTTCACGTCACTTATCGTCGCAAGGAAGAACATTTGTGAAGAATGTCATCTATATTTTCGCACATCATTTACATGAGCATAATACTCATGATAATATATATATTGTACCACAACATATTAAATTATTGTCCAAGGAAGACAGGTGAACAATTTGAACCAAAAGATGACTTTTATAACTGTCGCGATAATTGCCATAGGTGTTTTCTTGCTGCCTAATACGCTTGCATTATTTTCAGGCCAGCATACCTTTGAAAAACCTGGGAATACAACGATATGCGCAAAGTGCCACAGCGACATTATAAGTGAAATACAGAGCGGAAACTATCATATATCTTTAATTCCGCCATCCGGCTCAAACACTGACTGCAAAGGATGTCACACTACTGCGACGATACTTTCCAACCTGATCCCCCTGGGCAATGGAAGTGGCAATGCTTCAGGAAGTTATAATGTAGGCTTTAATATCACTACAGGGAATTTCACTCAGGCAAACGGTACCAACCTGACCGGGAAAACAGCCCACACAGCAATAACCGTGGAATGTGTAAGCTGCCATTATGCAGTAAACTTTACTGATGATGCCCACAGAAGTTTCTCGGATAACTCTTCATCTCTTACATGGCTTCAAGGTTCAAATGAGATGTGCGTAGGCTGCCATACGAAGACAAAGGTAATAATGACATGGATCAGGAAAGGTGGCTACAATTATAGCTATGATTTCATGAACTCAAGTGGTGAGTTTACCTTCAACAATACTAATGTGTCAACAATTACTAATAACACAGGATGATCATTTCAATGTTTTTTTATTTTTAAAATAAATATTATTTAATTGTTAAGGCAACATGAGATCTTCAATTATACTGGTGATCATTTTCTTGTTAGCGGCGATAAGTGCGGCTTTTCTCATCGCTGATAAAAAGGATACCGAAGTAATGATCGTTAACGTAACCCTGGCAAGACCTCCTGATGATGATACAGAAAAGATAATATCAACAGTTGGTGCTGATGCATCCTATGTAAAGAGGATGGAAATACCTGGAGATACTCCCTTATTTACACCAGGAATAACAGTTATGGTTTTACAGGATCAGAAAGAGAAAACTGGATGGAATTCCATTGCCATCCCGCAAAGCGGAAGTATTTATAGAAAATATAGTTTAACCGTAAGGCTCCTTGATCCAATAGACAAAAGCAAGCCCATAAAAATACTGGCAAGAGTTGTGAGCCCAACAGGGACAGAAATGAGTGTGAAAATGACTGAGGTCATGGTATCCTGATCTTTTTTGGCTTATTTTCATAAAAAATTAAAAGCGGAAGCACAATTCGACAGGATAACAGGATTTACAGGATAACTTTTCAATCCAATCCTGTTGATCCTGTAAATCCTGTCTGAAAAATCACAAACATCGATCAGGCCTAAATTCAAAAAACTATTTATATTCACATTAGCATAATCATAGTAATATTATATATCATGTTTTCACATACGCTGATCAACAGCCAGGAAAAAATCCAAAAAAATGAACACAATGAGGGACAATAAAGCTCTACGGGCGAAGCGTATTATTTTGGTATTATTAGTATTTTCAGGTATTCTTTTATCCTTGTTTTACATCCCATTATTTCCAACAAGTAGTATAGAAAAAGTTACAGACGGGAAAATTACATTTTTTGATTTAAATTCTAATCCGCTTATGGGAACGATCAAAATAAGCGGTACGGAAATACCTGGCGGGAGTAACGAAAATGTAAATTCCATTACCTGGTCCCAGGTTCCAAATGCAATAATCGATTTTAATACGTTTGATAAAATGGGACTTTCCATAAATTTAAGGATCGATGCAGATTCTCCATACGGTCGTGTCATAATAGGGGATCACGGCCCTGATAAACCTGTAAATATCGATATACCTGCCCCGGGAGAACCTATAAAATATGTGGAAATTGAAGCCAGGAATGTGAATTTTGCAGATGCCAATGTGACATTCCGGTTCAAGGATGATGAAATAACAAATATTAATACAACCGGGCTTACTATTTATATTTTTGATAATAGCGCACAGGATTGGAAGGAACTAACAAACCGGATAGATAACAATACAATTAGCGCCACAATAGATGTGATGTCGGTCTTTGCATTGGGGGCCCATGTACCCGGAATTCCAGTCTATGTTCCTGATACATCAAAAAAGAGATTGAGCACTATTGAGGAAATTTTATCCGAAGAATTGACTAATGAAAAACCCGGGGAAGTTAATATCAGCAATTCTGATAATTTGACTGAAATACCAACAGATTCTACATTCCCGGGAAAAATTGATCTTCGCGATTCCAATGGTCTGCCCATTGCCGGTCATATCAGGACTTACGATAAGAATAAAACATTGAAAGCCCAGAAAAAGACCGATACCCTTTCAATGATCACTATTTTCAATAACGGAGAAATCGAGGTAGATGCCCTTGAAACCAAGAATGTATCGGTCAGGTTGAAAGTCAAATCAGCAAGCGATGGTAAAATCATCCTGGATGACTATGGGAACAAAAGCCCAGTTCAAGTTCCGGTTCCCGGAAAAGCAGTAAAATATGTTGAAATTGGCGCCGAAAATATCAATTTTTCGTCGGCAGAAATAACGATTCAATACAGCGATTTCGAACTCGGAACTATTGATGAAAGTACGCTTGTCATTTACCACTGGAAAGGGGGATCATGGGATGCACTTACAACATCCATTGATGTGGAAAATAACACAATCTCAGCGATCACCTCTTCATTTTCGCCATTTGCAATATCGGGGAGTACGGGAGGCGTCAATAAGATACTTGCTGCAACAGACAGATATATAGTGCTTGATGACCCGATAGCCACTGGCGGAACCGCAGGAACAGGTTATTATTTGCCATATTCTGGCGAATGGGGCGATTCAAATAATAGATGGACCGGAAAACAAACAAGGGTCGGCGCAAAAGCATTGTATATTGATAACCATGGAATGGCGCTTTCAGGAAAGACGGTCAATTTCACAATATATTACCCCGCACCCAGCAATGGAACGATGGCTACAGGTTCCAATGTAACAGATTCATCCGGAATTGCGAGTTTCTATACGAATCTTGACGGCGCCAAATATTATGGGGAGTGGAAAGTAAAGGCTGAATCCGAAGGAGTATATTCCAATACAACTTTCATATATAATTGGTGGGGGTGTGCATGGGCCACTAATGGATGGTGTGGCAATCAGCACAGTGGCAGAAATCCATCAGATGGCTCGCCGGTAACCGCAAATTCACCATATACTATGGGATGGGAGGAACTTACTGGGAGGCAAGGTGACCATAACACTGGAATTTCATCAAATAATTGGAGTGCTGATTACTGTACAGTGTGCCACCAATCCTATGATGGCAATCCCACTACAAGTAATGTAGAAGGTCGTACAACCAAAGATTTCTACACTCTTGATGTCCACAGTAATATATCCTGTATGAACGCCACGTGTCATAATCCAGGGGGCACTACCCCAACGTATACAAATCATAATAATGGAACAATAATAATAGGTTCATGTAGCAGCTGCCATTCAAGGACTGATATCACAGAAAAATCAACGTTAAACGGTGTAGTCAGCAATTATTCGAATTCCTCAAACACCGTCGGAACATACGATAGATACCATACGCCTAATTCTACGGTACCATGCATCATCTGCCACGGCCCCATGCATAACATTTCAAAACCTGACATCTCAGTAATGTTTACCAAAAACAGTGTTACTGAGGATACTCATTGTACGATATGTCATGCAGGTTACACAAAACATAATAGCAGCAATACAACATCAGGTGGTGTGAACTGCACCCTCTGCCACAGCGATGATGTGCATGATATCCAGGTATTTGCACAGAACGCCTCATATATTGACCTGAATATTGACAATCCAAATACTGCCAGAGGCAACTGCACCAACTGCCACCAGAATTCTACATTTTTCGGAGTCTTGGAGACCCAGACCAAAGCAGGAAGTTACTCTGGCAGGGATCCGCCGCAGGTGGCAGTTCCAATAGAGCACAGCAATGATGCCAGTGCAGGGACTAAATGGAACCAGACGCCTGGTTACTGGACAAACAGCGATCAACTCACATGGTGCAAGTACTGCCACGGAGAAACGAATCATAAAAGCGCAGCACTTGGCAGACCCTCTCTCTGGGATGGCAATAACACAATTAATTCATCAATTGGCAATACTTCATGGTGTGCAAGCTGCCACTGGCAGGGTTACGCCAATGGGACAAATACGTCTTCGGATATGGTAAATACCTTCATAAATGATTCTGAACCTGTCCCTCCTGAGATAAGCGGAAATACCACATACGGGGCCAATACGAGCATATATGAATACACGAATCATTCACTTTATTCCAAGAACGATTCAACATGCAACAGTTGTCATGGCTATGGATATGGTTTCACAGGAATAACCCAGCTCATGCATGACCAGAGCCGAATTGGGGGACCGAATTGCGTGGAATGCCATGATGTATCAGGCATTGTATTACTATCTCAGATTGATGTAACAACTACCAATGATTCGGATGCGATACACAAAAACCTGAACAATGACTCTGCATCAAGTAACAATACCTCCTACTATTCAAATAACAAGCGGTGCTGGGCATGTCATGGAAATGGGAGCGAACCTTCACCCAATGCTCATCCTGCCAATTACAAGACCCCGTACAGGTGCCCGGATTGTCATGTGCCTTCTGCAAGCCAGAACCTGAATTTCACGCCAAATTCAACACTTCTTAATGTATCAGAACATTACTGGAATGGAACTGAAATTGGAACCCAGGCCATCTCCACATGCTATCAATGCCATAATATATCGGGGATGTTACTGTCAGCCAGTGATCCGGATAATGGGTCAGGGGTGGTCTATAACGGAGAAAATGCAGGAAATATCAGCCCCAGTCATTATGGCAAGGGAAGGTCAGATATAAGAATAGGAATAAGCGCTAATTGTACTTACTGCCACCAGAATGCCAGCACTGCATTTACTGCGGTAATGGTAGATACGCAACACAGCACCATCTCCAACCATAGTATAAGATATAATTCCTCAAATCCAATCTGTACATCTTCACACTGCCATGATACAGGCTGGATGCATAATTCTACGCTTACAAAACCATCTCTTGTACTTCCCAACAGCACGTATTGCTTTTCCTGTCACGGTGACAATGGCAGCGGAGGCACAAATTATTCCGCAGCTGTCACCGGCATCAAGGCAAAACACAATGATACAATAAACTGTACTGAATGCCATCTTAATATCAGTATAGATATTCACCCGGTAAAATACCTGCAACCAGATGCGAGCTTCAGTACAAGCAATTCAACAGGTTTAACCTGTATCTCTTGCCACCAGAATTCCACTGTTTATTCAAATCTCACAATAACACCCCCAAAAATACCAAACCCGATGTATCACAGTGATAATGCATCCAATGGAACCGCCTGGAACACCACTGGTTACTGGACTTCCGACAGCGCCATCACATCATGCATATACTGCCACAATGATACAAAACACAACATCACTGCATTGGGAAGACCCGCTGACTGGAAAGGGAACAATGTGGTCAATGGAAGCATCGATAATAGCAACTGGTGCAGTTCCTGCCATTATCAGGGGTATTCAAGCGGTGAAAAAAATTATAATAATATGACCTCAGTCTTCATATCTTCTAACCTTTCAGTGCCTCCTGAGATCACAAATGGCACTTATGCACCGTTTAATCTATCAAGATATTATAATCATATCCTGACAAACTACAGCGATGCGACCTGCTTGCTTTGCCATGGAACCAATATTTCATCAAATGCAGGGATAAGCGAATTTTTACATAACATAACCTGGGATTCATGCACAAGCTGTCACTATTCATTCGAAGCTATGAACACCACGGACCATCCTGAGATGTTTGTGGACTCTGAGATGTATAACACCAGTCTTCATAGTTCATTGACCTGTCAGAACTGCCATACAAAAGGGCACAAGAATATTGGGGCACGAAAAGCGTGTGAGGACTGTCATGCAGTCCAGACAAATCCCATTACAGATAAAGATAGGCACAACATGACCGCGACACCGAGTACGAATATGTACAGCGGGGAAAGTGTCGTGAATATTACTGTCTGCACCACCTGCCATAATTCTGCACTTTATAACAATTCAATAAATACCTACGGATATGGAAAGACGAAGGATTGCGATTATTGCCATACATATCCGGATAAATCTTATGAATAATGGATTACCATGAAAAAGAAATCAAAGAAGAAAAACAATGGCAGTAAATTCACGCGAAAAAATTCGAAACAGAACTCATTGCCAAAACCTTCGAAATCTAAATCAAAGCGAGAAATACCGAAAAAGAGATTTTGGCAAAGAAAGCCGGTATTGATTTTGATCGGAGTTTTCATCGTAATTTCCACAATGATAATTACTTCCTATGCACTTTTTGCAGGAAGCCATAATCTATTCACAAACAAAACAGATGCTCTGGATTTCTGCACTAAATGCCATCCTGATAAGGTGACTTTCATGAATCTGGCATCAAATGCCCATAACGGCGCAGGGTGCATATGCCATGGTTATAATCCAAATGCTACGGAGGCTTTCAATATTAATGTTGCTCATAATTTAACCAAGAATATCTATTGTACAAACTGTCATACCAATTATAATAGTACAACAGGAAACATCATGATCCACAACGGGACACTTGCAGCACCCAAACAGTCGGCTCATTATTTAATCAATAAATCAAACAAGAATTTGATATATCAGAATGCACAGGGATTTTTCAATAATAGTAAAAGGTGAGTATGAAAAAAATAATGCTGATTTTTATTGGATTGATGGCATTAAGTGTGTATGCGATGCCAAATGTTGTAACCGTTTTTGCCAACCAGCATAGTTTTTATAAATCATCCAATATAATGTGCATAACCTGCCACTCTGATATTAAGGATCAGGTCGAGATCGGGGATATATTTTCAAACCATAAGGAAGCTGCTTTAAATAATACCTATACAACTTACCTCGCAATAGGAGGGATCTCATATAATGCTATTACCGGGAATATCACTGTGTATGGGAATCATAACTGGCATTGGAATGGAAGTGTATGGATTAACGACAGCAACCCGTCCCAATATAAGAATGAAACACTTGATGAAACTGGAAATGGGGCAATAGATAGTGGTGAACTCTGCATGCTGTGCCATTCTATTGCATCAGGGATGAAAACACATACTGGTTCAATGGTCGTAACTGCTTGTGATGATGACAGGTGCCATGGGAACAGGAATAATATATATAATGATCCCGGGATACTGGGTATTTTTGCTAACGTATCTGCTGCAGGATATAACATAAGTTCCAATAATATTCATAGCAGCTATTATCTTACCACAAGCAACCAATCTTCTCCTTACCCGGCAATGACACCTTTTGGATATGTACATGGAAATGTTTATAATAATTATGTTTCCAGGGGCTACTATAGCTGCCTGGGATGCCATTCGGAAATAAATATAAATATCAATTTAGTTCAGAGTCAACCTTATAACCATTCAGGTATAGATGAACCCCAGGGAAGATATCAATGACTTTTTGTGCTTGCATAGTAACCTGACCTTCCGAGTTTCATAGGCTACATATTAAAAAGTTCCTCTTCAATTCCCAACTTTTTCAAAATCTCTTTTTGTTCTTTGGT
>JAPMTS010000043.1 GCA_026552955.1 Candidatus Methanoperedens sp.
AACGTTTTACATTGTACTTAGATGTGCGAACTCTCGGGAACTGTAGAAAGTCGCTATACTCACTTATTTCACTTTATCTTTTTTTCTCCCATAAGGACAATGTTGCTTGAGCACGATTGATGTGTATACGTGAGAATACTTCTGTAATTATCCGGTCTTTTGCTTCAACTATCGTGATAGCATTATTCACGAACATATCCGCAAGTTCAGTCGTAAATGCTCTTATTTCAACCCCCGAAGATTCCTGAATTTCTTCTTTTGCAGCTTTCTTAAGATAAATTTTGAGTTTTTCAGCCATTGTTCCTGCCAGGTTGGCGCTTGCACTATCAAGTGTATCATTTATCTTGTCATTTATTCCCTGATCAAACCGAATATCAGAATCAATTACCAAGCCATTTATATCTTCAATCATTTTATTTCTGGCATCATCAAGAACAGGGGCCAGCTTTTCATCAACTATTAAATCGATAGAATCATCGATCGTGTCACTAATAGTCTCATTTATCCCATGAGAGATACTGGCTTCTATCTCATCCCGGATATTTTCATTGTTCTTCAATTCCTCAAATGTAAATGAAAAATTCCCGAACTTGCTTCCATTGAAATTATTATCGATGATATCTTCCACTTGCTTTCGAGAAAGACCAATGTGATATGGCATCGTGATATATACCGATTCAATATATGCATTATCCGGCACAGGTTCCCCGATGTCCAGATTTCCACCGATGGGAACGTTAGTAAAAGGCCTCCATAAAACTGTGAAATTATAATTATACCTATCTCCAATTTGCTTATTAAGATAATTTTTCATGATTCTTTTTGAACTGTCGGAATTATTCGTCATCATGAAATTCAATTGTGTTCTTGTTCCATTGTAATAGATAACCCACTGAGCTGCCGCATTTTCAGCTGCTATATCGGAAAAAGTCTTATGTTTTAATTCCTTCCCTGCAATTACCTTTTTTCCAGTTATAAAGACCGAAGAATTGTTGAACCTGCCTGCCAGCGCATCCAGCTGGTTGCCTGCCACTATGTATTCGTATTCATCTACCCTTCCATTCAATAATGTAAGCAGTACATCTCCTGAATTTTCCTGGTTCTTAGATTCAAGAGCAGACTTGATCTGTGTATTACCCGTAATCGAAGGAAGAAGGATCATTGCCGAAATAGATATCAAAATAAGAAACAAAAATATATCAAGAGCAGTAGAGAAACCTTTGGTATCATGATAAAAACCGATCCTTTTCTGTTCCATTATTTTCTCCAAATTTTTACGATAAGTATACCAGGTTGTTCTTCAACATCATTGAACCTGACTGTCACCGGTATTGAGGCAGATATGCCTGTTTTCGATTCTTTACGTCGAGGATCTTTTATGACTATACTATATGTCCTGTTTTCTGAATTTGAATCGACTTTGAACATAAAATTGTAGTAGGATCCGTATTGCCTGAATATTTCTATGGGATCGAGTATTTCAAGTTTTCCTGCGTCAATGACACCGGGGCGGTCGCCTGTCAAAGTACTGTCCCTGCCAAGCTTTCGGGCAAGATTTGTAGCATCCTGGTAATGTCCAGCCATAAAGGATTTCTCCTGGTATGTCGTATAAGCCTGGGCCAGGACAGCGATAAAAACAATAAATCCAACTACGGCCAGAGCCATAACCGGAAGCTCGGTATAAGGTTCGATCAATCCTTTTTCATCACTGATAAACGAAGACATAATCCCTCTTTTGGATTTCCTTTTGATCCTTATAATAAATAATTACCTTTTCAATGAACAAAGGTCTATCCGGATCAGGAGTATATGGGCTCCTTGCAAGCTCTTTTCTTGTAGATTCGAACATTGCATCTACCTTTGCTTTTTCATTATTAAAATCTAACGGACGTGATATATCCCCATTTTTTCCGCTTCCTATCATATCACTTACATACATTCGAAAACCGGATGTATTACTCCAATTGCTGTTCGGAGCAAAAATATGCGTTACTACTGGCTCGGGATGAATTAATTCTCGTTCTCCCCACCGGGATGAGTTTGCATGGGCAATTATATATTCAGGTGAGATTTCTATTTTTATGTCCCTGTTACTCTCTTCGAAAACATAGTTATATCTGTATCCGGGTATAGTCATACTGTCAACAGCTTCTATTTTTGATGCGATATCTGAGGCTACAGCATCAAGATCCAACCTGCTCTCTCGTTCCTTGAACATTGGGTATATTTCTAAAGCTGAAAGAAGCAATATTGCTGCAAAAAGGATCAATCCTATTCTCGTTATAAAGAAATCAGCCCATCCACTTTCATTTGCTGCGAATGTGGAATTTTTATTCGATCTTGACATAGGTACCATTCTTGTTTTTGACAAGTTCCATAGTCAGGTCATACTCGCCGGGATAAAGAACGATTGGTTGTCCCGGGATGTTTGTAAAGAAACGTGCGATAGATGATCCGGTTTGCACACGACCATCTTTCAGGATATAATAAAATACATTATCGGTATAAAGATTTCCCGAAGTTTGAGGATTACCATCCCGGGACGGCATTCCACCGAACACCACAAAAGCGGAATTATCCGGAATCTCAACATGGATTTTTTCCATGGTTCCTGAGAAATCATCAGGATCATCGATATCCCGTGCTCCTCCCTGGGTATATATCATGGCAGCCCTCTTTTCGATAAGATCAATTTCGCCTTTGAGCTTTTTTTCATTTACATCGTTTAAGAAAAGAGATACGGCCTTTGATGACAGGCCGATAATGACGGATAAAAGAATAACAGTAACTATAAGTCGCATTGGCAGGCCATCAGCAGCATAGTCATCAGCAAGGATATTTTGAATTGTCATAAGGGATTTCTATCATTTTTCTTTGATGATTTAACCACCAAAATAGCATAGTACTATAAGGAATTTTTGTTTTTCATACGATACATTAAAATCATATAAAAAACATTAGTATTTCCCATGACAAAAAAGAAAGAAGGCAGCGGATTGATGTCTTCAGCCGGTTTAATGAGGTACTATGATTCTGAAGAGACTGCTGTATTGATCGATCCGAAAACTGTTGTTACAGTGGCAATTTTAGTAGGACTGGCAGTCCTTATATTTAATGCATCATATGGTATCTGGCCATAATTCTGATTATCAATCATAATATTTTTTAACCATTACTTTTAATTAGGATAGCATGAAGCTATTCGGCGTTCTCGGCGATCCTGTATCGCACAGTCTTTCACCCGCAATGCATAATGCGGCATTCAAGGCACTTGGGATGGATTGCGAATATCATGCGTTCAGGGTCAGTGCTGATTCTCTTCACGATGCAATACATGGTGCCTTTGCACTCGGGTTTGGTGGTTTAAATCTTACAATTCCGCTAAAAGAGAAAGCACTTGCGATAGTCAAGCCTACAGATCTTGCAAAACAGATAGGCGCTGTAAATACGGTTGATTTTAAAAATGGAATTGTCGGTCATAACACTGATGGACTGGGAGCCAGGATGGCGCTCACTGAAAACGATGTGGAGATAAAAGGAAAGAAAGTGTTACTGCTTGGCGCAGGCGGCGCAGCAAGGGCGATAGCGTTCACTCTTGCTGCTGAAGGAGCAATTGTGACCATATCTAACAGGACGCCAGAGAGAGCTTTTTCTCTTGCAAAAGAGGTGGGAAAAGCGGGGATAATAAGTGCATCAGGTATGGAGGATCTCAAGAACCTTGTCAGGAACACTGACATTATTATTAACTCAACTGCTATCGGAATGTTTCCCGGAGTATCCGAAACCCTCGTTACTTCAGATATGATGCGCACGGACCTTGTAGTATTTGATATAGTCTATAATCCCATCAATACGAGACTGCTTCAGGAAGCAAAAATTGCAGGAGCAAAGACAATAGATGGAGTGATGATGCTCGTTTACCAGGGAGCTGAGGCATTTAAGATTTGGACGGGAAAGACCCCGCCTGTTGATATAATGGAAAAAACTGTCAGGGAGGAACTTGCATGAAAATTCTAATAATCGGGGGAACTGGAGAAACGGGCAGATGGTTTGCCAGATTTTATAAAAAACATGGATTTGATGTGGTCATATGGGGCATAAATAGGAAAAAAGAAATCGCAGAAGAATTGAGCGTAGTTTTTGCAGATGACATCGACAGTGAAATTAGATCAAGTGATATAGTAATGATTTCTGTTCCAATAAATAAGACTGAAAAAACAATTTCGGATATTGCTCCCAAAATGTCTCCAGGGAGTCTTATTATGGATATAACTTCCATAAAAAAAGGCCCGATGGAAGCGATGATAAAGTATGCACCGGAGGATGTTGAGATCCTGGGGTCACACCCCATGTTTGGTCCTTCGATCCCGGATATAAGGGGGCAGATAGTGATTTTCACACCTGTTCGGAGTTCAAAATGGCTCCCGATAATAAAAAGCCTGTATGAGGATAATGGCGCACATATAGAGATATTGGAAACGCTGGAGCATGACCGGATGATGGCGGTTGTCCAGGGTCTCACACATTTTGCATATATTACCATAGGAACGGTATTCAGGGAAATAGAATTCGATGTTGCAAAATCACGAAGGTTCATGAGCCCCATGTATGATATCATGCTTGACCTCGTTGGCCGGATCCTGGCACAAAACCCGTACCTGTATGCTATGATCCAGATGAATCCCGAAGTTGAAAAGGTGCATAAGGCTTACATTGACCAGTGCAACCTGATGGCAGATATAGTAATCAAGAAGGATATAGAAGGTTTTGTGGGTCTTATGAAGAAAGCTGCTGCGCATTTTGGCGATACGGAATCGGCACTGCGGCGTTCGGACAAGCTCATTGGCACAAAAATCGCTGAACATGAGGAACTTGTGCGTTCCGTTGGCACTCAGCGTGCACTCAAGCATATATATTCAGAGGTAATCCATATTGGGATTGTTAAAAAAGTCACGCCTCGAACTGTAATTCTGGAACGGGGCGGGAAAAATATCGAATTTCTGATCGAGAATGTCAGGCCCTTGAATGAAAAGGAATTATATTCCTGGAAATCAGCAAATATGAAAAACGTGATACGCGATGTCTCTGTTTATATTCCGGCTGCTTCTGACGAAGATGTCATTAAAAGTGTCATTGAAGGCAGTGAAGGGGTTGTATCTGCTGATATTATAGATGTTTATAACAGGCAAAACGCCCAAAGTGTTACATATAGGCTCACAGTTTTTGGTGATCAAAATGCCTCTTTTGTACAAGAAAATGTCGAAAAGCTTCTCAGGGGTATTGGATGTACGATCAGGTAAGTTTTAATAACTATGAATGCACGCAACAAAGAAATAAATGAAGGTGATTAATAATGGAAAAAAAAACAACAGTTAGACCAAAGATCAAGGATTTAAAGATTGGGGATGTCCTGCATGTGGGGACAGAGGAAAAGGGGGAGATTTTTAAAGTGACAAAGCTGGGTGAAAATACTTTTATATACGATCAAGGGGGTGATCTCAAGGAATATGGCAGGTCGGTAATGGCCAAAAATATATTCGGTTTTGCAGAAAAGTATAAAGCGCTCTACTGGATCACACACGAATGAAAAATTATTATCTTTATTTAGAACGAAGTAGTTGATCTGAGGTTTCACGAGTGAGGAGAGTAAGCCCCTTTATGTTAAGCGCAAGGGGCGAGTGCCCCTGTAGCGCAATGCGGCATTCAGCTATGCGCCGTACTCGGACAGGTCTGGACTGCCCTTAATGCCCTATTTCGGCTTGCACCCGCGTGGATTCGCCGTTCCATCCGCATATGCATGACCTCATCCTTTCGGAATCATCGCATTTGTGCACTGCGGTATCGTTTCTGTTCCAGAGCCAGGATTCTCACCCTACATGCTTGCACATGTCCGCGGTCCAGATGGTGAGGGGACTTTCCTCAGCAGACTAGCTGCCGGCGGCCGCTCTTCCTCTCTCGTCCTGTAATTGGCATACCATGGTTTATAACTACCGCTTCAGCAAAAATCCGCTGAATTCCCCCTGATAATCTTCTGTAATAATTTCTAAACCTGTTACTTTTGAGAATTCAGGACCTGATTTGCACCACTCAAGCATTTTTTCAACGACGTCCTTTTTTCCCTCAAAAAGAGCTTCCACCCGTCCATCGGCAAGGTTTTTCACCCAGCCGGATAGACCGAGTTCCTGCGCCATATCCTTAGTACTCGACCTGAAGAACACTCCCTGGACTTTTCCCGAAACAAAAACATGAACCCTGACATTCATTATTCCATTTTCGCAGGTTCTATTTTTTCCCATAAAATCTTTCTGCCTTTTTTACATTTCTTGATCTTTCCCAATGTATGAAAATCATTTAATATTTCAAGAAGGTCATTTCTTGAAATTGGAATATTATATTTATTCAGGAGACTTATCTTCAGTTCTTCATTTGTAGAAGGCTGGATAAGTAATTCCCGGACAAATCCAACAATATCTTCGTAAAAAGCCCATGGATAAATGATCCACTTCCACTCTTCAAGTTTCTCACCCCAGTAATCCGGGGTGAAGGTTGAACTTGTCTTATACTGGAAAACGGCAGCCCTGATATCAAAAGGACCCTTTTCTTTCAGGTAATCCATTATCAGGGAAAAACTATCCCCGGTATCTGCAATATCGTCCACTACAAGTACTTTTTTCCCTGAGATATCAGCTTCTTTTGGAAGAGAGAATTTTATCCTGGCTTTCTCATTTCTTGAAGCGGTGCCCCAGTGTTCTGTCCTGATGGTTATAATTTCATCAAGTAAAAGAAGATCACAGACCATACGGGCGGGAACGAGTCCCCCCCTTGAGATCCCTATAATTATGTCGGGTTTATAACCTGATCCGACAATTGTATGAGCAAGTGTTCGTGCAAGCCTGCAAGCTTCATCCCAGCTTACTGAATAGCACTTGATGGATTTTTCCATTAATATGAGATTAAGAGAAGGGGATTAAAGAAGTCCCGATCTCTGCAGTAACATCAAATCTTCCGTATTCAGTTTCTCACCAAGCTTGAACTGGGCATATACCTCTTCAGCTTCCTTCTTGGCCTGTTCCCTGATGGATTCGTCTTTACTGTCTTTTGTCTTTCTCTTTAATCCGATAATCACTTTATTGATCTCACGGATCTCTTTTTGGGTCTGGATGAATAACCTGTGCTGTTCGTCAGCAGCTTCCTGTGCTTTCACAAATTCCTTATGCGCAGCATCAGATTCTGCCCTTATTGTATCAGCTTCCTTGAATATTATTATCATCTTATCATGATATTGCTGTGCTGCATCAGCAAATTCCTTGACTTTGTTATGATGCACCAATGCTTCATCTCGGAGAGCCTGGGCCTGTTCAAGAAAAGTCTTCAATTCAGTATTGCCTTCAAGCTGCTGTTTTTTGTGCTTTAGCTCATCGGTCAATTTTGTAATATTATCAACGAGTTCCCGTTCCTTTGCGGGTGTCATTACTTCGGTCTGCTGTTTGAATTCCAGCGCATCGATCTGTTTCTTTAATTCTTTAAGTGAAGGGCCATCACCGAGGTTGAGGCCTTTGCGGATCTTATCAATTTCCGCATAAATCTTATTAGCTTGATCATTTAATTCGTCGCGCTTGATTTTGGATTGAGCGACCTGTTCATTATTCTCGTCACGCAACTTCTTGAGTTGTTGTGCCTCTTCGATAAGTTCCTTGGTACGTTTATTTAAATCGTTCCTTTTTGTGGCACATTTACTTGCTTCAAGATTGAATTCATTTCTTTTGTCCTTATACTCTTCCGACTTGTCTTTTAAGTCACCTTTTCTACCCTGTAATTCATTTAGCAACCTATAGTCCTCCTTTTCCAACAATCGTTGGGGTTATGCATTTCATAATGCACGATACATGTCCCGGATTATCCGGAACAGCCTTGCGGCTCATCCAAGATATATACAATGATTATAGGCATTATTGCCAGATCAATATTTTGAATAATCAAAACAATTTGAAACAATTATGTCCGGAAATAAACTCCGAATCACTGCATAATGATTGAATGATTTCTCCTCATTCTATCACATACCTTTTAACCTTTTCGGAGGAAAATTAATATGCGGATATCCCCTGAAGAGAGGACAACCGCTGGATGCGTTTGAGCATATTTGGGTGAGTGCTGAATATTTCCAAAAACTTATCGGTAGTCTTGACTTTTACAGGATGGGTCCGAAGAGCCAGGAGTTCATTGATATCAATAGTACCGCTTCTGTCAATATCGATCTGGGACAATTCCCTGATTTCACCCGCTGCACGAGACGGATCATTAGCAAAGAACGCCTTCATACCCTCTATCGGTTTTAATGATTCTTTAGATACTCTAGCGCTGCCATAAACAAGTTTATAAAGAGCTGATGCAAGGTGATGTGGTGAGTTCCCAAGTTTTATAGTTCCTTCATCGGCATAATATTCCCTTATTCTTGATACATACAGGACAAGAAGATTCGTTATTAAATATACTATCAGCGCCACTATTCCGATAAGAATCCCATTTCCGCGTTCTCTTCCGCCTGAGAACAACTGGTTCCACGCAAAATACCAGCATATCATGGGAATAACGCTGATCATCGTTATGACCGCAACATCCTTGTGTTTCAGATGGGATATTTCATGGCCCAGAACTGCCCTGAGTTCTTTTTCATTAAGAAGATTCACTATACCTTCCGTTACACAAACCCGTCCATCTTTTGCCCAGCGCCCGAATGCAAATGCATTGGGTACAGGTATCCTTGCAATTCCTATCCTTGGTTTTGGGATCCTTGCGTCCCTTGCAAGTTCTGATACCATTCTATGAAGTGAAGGATATTCCAGTTCCGTAACATATCGCACTCCCATTTGCCATTCTACCATTTTTGGCCCTATCATGTACTGAATGAGCATAATTATAGTCGCAAGAATTCCATAAAAGAAAAATCCGGTTCCCTGAAGGCCCAGATAACTTACTGCAAAAGCCACAAGCCCATAAACAATGGAAAATAACACTGCCATTACAAGATATAATCTTAATTTAAGCCACATATTTAATCATCCATATATTTTATTACATAAATACTTTATCAACCTTATTACGGGCTGAGGAAAGTGCGGCACTCCCTGTTATTTTGGCAGCAAAACGATCCGCCTGGTCTTCAAGCTCAGGTTCGGAAGATGATGAAAATGCCATCAGCGCAACTTGCGAAAGAAATGGCATTCTCAAATTATGCCTGATATGCCATGCCTCATGCGCCAGTACAGCTTTTATCTCATCTTCATCCAATAACTCGAGAAGTCCTATTGATATAAAGATCGAACGCCCTGCTGCAAACGCTTTAGGCACCGCGGAATCAAAGTAATATACTCTGGCTGTGGTCAGTTTGTCCACGAATTCCTGTGTCCATTTCAATATGCTTCCGGCTGGTTTTGCTTCGAGGCGTTTTATCATTATCCTGTCATAATAGCGCAGCGTTGCGAATATCAATACCGTGGAAATAGCTACATATGCAAAATAGAGGTACAAGGACAGCATTTCACTGCAATTCATAAGATAAAACGTAGCAGCTACAGCAAAAAGACCCGTTGCCTGGGCAAAAACAAATGTCTGGAGCCTTTTCTTCGGATTCTTTAGCATCAAGCTTGCTGCAATTGATGCTATTGACATTACAAAAAATAAACTAACAAAAGGTGCCCATGATCTCAAGCACTGTCCATAACAGTTTATTTCACCTAAAATATTCATTTTTTATCACTATATTTTGAAAAATTCTCAACCACAAGAGGTCCGAATGCCTGTACCAGGCTGTCAAGTATCTTTGTTGTGATCTCGCTTGCCGCTTCTTCTTCTGAAAGAACCGGCTCATAAACATATCTCACCCTTCCATTGATACTTTCTGTTCGGCGTGTTGTATATCCGGCCTTTACGAGCCGGTCAAGAGTACCAGCAACACTAGTCAAAGGAATATTTGTTTTTCCCGTAAGCTCCGAGGTAGTCATTTCCCCTTCACTCCATAATGCCCTGAGAATTGCAGCCTCTATGGGACTAAAAAATTTTGTAAGGCCATCATTTGAAATATTAATTTGATCAAGTTTAACCATGCGTTTACAATTGACGTAAAGGATATTAAAGCTTACTATTTACTTTCCATTTTAATAGAACGCCCACTTCCAGTCGTTCGCATGAGGTAATTGCCAAACTGCAAAAATCGCTTTTATATCCTTCGCCATCCACTAAAGTGGGAGCGGTTTTACCTCCTATTATGATGTTCCCGACAAAAGTATAAATCTCATCAACGAGTCCATTTGAAATAAGCCCCCAGTTCAGGGTCCCGCCTCCTTCCACCATCAGACGGTTGATACCCAGGTCCTTTAATACGCAAAGGAGTTCAACAAGGTCGACATTCTTTTCCCCGATGCAAATTATATCAGCTATATTTGAAAGCAGCCGGACTTTTTCAGGCGGGGCGCTTTTGGAAACTGCAATTATTCGTTTACCTTCACCTTTTAGGAAGATATCTGAATCCGTCGGGGTTCTTGCCATGCTGTCAACTACAATTCTTATGGGATTTTCCGAAAGTCCGGCAGCGCATCTTTTATCCTTTCTCTCTTTTGATTTTACCGTAAGGCTCGGGTTATCGGACATCACGGTCCCGATTCCCACAATAATAGCATCCGATGATGCTCTTAGGTCATCCATACGGTCAAAATCCAGACTTCCGGATATCCGGGTCTGTCTGTGTTCAATTGTGGCAATTTTTCCATCCGCGCTCATCGCCGCATTGATAAAAACAAATGGTCTTGTAGGTTTTCCCGGATCATTGCCGATTATTGAAGGATTTGCCATGGGCCTATCTTGACCTTCAAAGCTAAAATATCTAAGCTTAAACGAAAAGCTGAAATGCTAATAGTCCAATTAGACCAAATTATCTGGTGATAATTTTGAAGATACTAGTAAGCGACCCCATATCCGACCAGGGTGTCGAGATATTAAAAAAAGAATTTGATGTTGATATTTTAACCGGTCTTAAGCCTGATGAACTGATAGCAAAGATTGGAGATTATGAAGGCCTTATTGTCCGCAGCGAAACACAGGTAACAAAAGACGTAATTAATGCAGGTAAAAAACTGAAAATAATCGGAAGGGCAGGCGTGGGTGTGGATAATATCAATGTTAATGCTGCAACAGAGCGGGGAATAATTGTTGTAAATGCACCAGAGGGTAATACCATTTCAGCCGCCGAGCATACAATAGCAATGATGATGGCGATGTCAAGGAATATCCCGCAGGCAAATGCATCCTTAAAGAGTAAAAAATGGGACCGTAAAAAATTTATGGGAGTTGAGGTCCGTGGAAAAATACTCGGTGTGGTAGGACTGGGGAGGATCGGAGCAGAAGTTGCGAAACGCGCCCAGGGAATGGAAATGAAAATACTTGCTTATGACCCTTTCATATCTCCTGAGAGGGCTAATGAACTGGGTGTTGAACTTACAACTGTTATAGATATCGTCAAACGTGCAGATTATATTACTGTACATACACCCCTCACAAAAGAAACAAAAGACCTTATCGGAAATAAAGAATTTGAAATTATGAAAAAAGGGGTGCGCATTATCAACTGCGCAAGAGGAGGAATTATTAATGAAGAAGCGCTTGCAAACGCTATAAAAGATGGTATAGTAGGCGGGGCAGCGATCGATGTTTTCGTGACAGAGCCGCCTTTTGAAAGCCCGCTCATCGAACTTGACCGCGTTATTATGACGCCTCACCTTGGAGCATCCACAGAAGAAGCCCAAATTAATGTTGCCATATCGGTCGCCGAGCAGATAGTCAATTCCTTAAAAGGCCTCCCGGTTAAAAACGCTATCAACATGCCTTATATCAAACCTGATGCCATGCAGGTTCTTGAGCCTTATTTCCCTCTTGCAGAAAAAATCGGGAAACTCTGCATGCACCTGATAGGAAGCAATTATGAAAAAGTTGAAGTTTCATATTGCGGCGAAATTGCAGAGCATAATGTTTCGCCATTGTCACTTGCGGTATTAAAAGGCCTGCTTGAGCCTGTGCTTGGTCCGGCCGTAAATTATGTAAATGCTCCCACTATTGCAAAGGAGCGAAAGATCAAAGTAATAGAGAGCAAATCCAAGACGATTCAGGGTTATTCAAGCCAGATCGAAGTGAAATTAACCAAGAAGAAAGAAGAAAAAATCGTAAGCGGTACCATTGTTGGAAGAGAACAGCGCATAATACAGATCGACGAATATCGGCTTGATGTGGTTCCTTCAAAATATATGATCGTTGCAAGACACCTTGACCACCCCAATATAATCGGGCCGTGCTGTGTTATACTCGGAAAGAACAATATTAATATCGCAGGGATGCAGGTAGGACGGATAGAGATCGGAGGCGAAGCTATCATGGTGCTGAACATAGATAGCGAAGTAGATAAGAAAATACTGGATGAAATAAAAGCCGTTAACGGCATAATTGATGCAAAACTTGTGGTATTATGAACAAAAAATCTCTCGAAATCACATTGGCCCTGGGGTCAGTTCTACTCTTCGTTATTTTGATCGCTTCATCAAAAATATTGCTGAAATCATCTGCAGGATTCGGATATAGTGCTTCACTGCTTCTTTTTATTGTAATTATGGGATTAGCAGGATTAAAGCTTGCCGAGATTCCAGATAAATGAAGCAAACTCATATGAAAAAATATGAGGTATATAATATATATATATCATCTAAAAATACCAGTAATTTTATAATTTTTAATAATATTATTAGTAATTACGTTATTCGGAGATGAACTGATGTAGATGCCATAATCAATATCACGAATCGTATTGTTAGATATTATATTATTTTTTGACACAGCATTTGCGCCATTATAAGTGTCTTTAGTAATACTAATTCCTTTTATACTGTTAGATATTTTATTTCCAGTTATCGTATTGTATTGCGCTCCGCTTAGAGTAATACCTTCGGTTGTTCCAATTATTCTGTTTTTGGATATCATGTTATATGAAGGTATTTCTGATGGAACAGCACCACTATTCCATAGTACAATTCCACCTTCGTTTAGTATTTTACCTTTTTTATATTCAATATAATTTGATTCAATTATATTATGATTTGCTTTTCTACTTGGTCTTATGCCCCTCTGGAAGTTAGCTTTAATATAATTATTTTTGACTATATTATATGTATTATTTCCTAGCATGTCTATCGCTTCATCTGTGATAGAGTATCCATCCACATTAGTGAATCTATTATTTTCAAGCGTGTTATAATGAGCATTCCCATTAAAATCAAAAAATTCATCACCTGTGTAATCAACAAATGTATTGTTCGAAAATGTTATATTACGACCGGTTTTGATAGAACCTAATTTACTCTGTGTTCCAGTGTTATTTAGAACCCAACCATAGCCATTAATTGGAAATCCACTTGCCGGATTCACAATTAAAACTGCATCATTTGTATTTATAAAATGATTATCCGTAACATACCAATTACGAACGTTTTTATATATATATATAATATTTGATTTTATACCTATCTTTTCAAATGTACAACCTTTTATTTTTGAGTTACTTTCCAGATAAATTAAATGATTATCTGTTGATGTTCTTATAATAACATTATTAGATTCACATTCCATAATAACATTTGATGGTAACTCTATAGTGTCTAATTTATAAACTCCATTTTTTATAAATATATGATTTCCTGGTTTCAGTGTGGATAATAGTAATTGTTTAAATGTTCCCCTATAATCGATTTTTTCTGTGATTCCATTTTTGGCATATACTTTATTACCATCGGTAGATAATATATAAGAAAACAAAGAAGGCATTACAGTGGGTGTTGGAGCATCTTTCAATCTTAATTCGACATCATCCATCCAGAAATCTCCATAGCCATTCCAGATATTGGCATAGACGTAAAGATATTTTGTATTCGCAGCAGTCCGGAATTCTACTGTTCTTTGTGTCCAGTCATTTGTGCCTTTACCGAATACAGGTAGAATGTTATTCTGGCGTATCCAGCTCTTATTTGCATCAAGTTCCACTACCCTGGCAGCCGGAGTATTCGAGCCACCTGTGTTTTGGGTTTTTCCCCATACTGAGGCTGTATATGTTGTAAGGGGCTGTGCATCTATTATATCCGATTGTGGATATCCTGATATGCTATTCGTTGTTCCGGAGATGCTTATTTTTATTGATCTTGATCCGTTGTGGGATACGTTATCCCATAACGGTGTGTTTCCGCCTTGATTCACAAATGTCCAGTTAAGAGGAGTTTTTGTTCCACTTTCTAAACCTGGATTCACTATAAGGTTTGTATCTGCCAGGACTGAGGATGCTAAAATAGGGCAAATTAATAGTAATAAAGAGGTTATAAATGCAAGTTTTATGACATTTTTAGGCTTACTATTAATTTTATCCAAAGATATTAATATGATAGTGTTTATCATATTATAGAGAATGTTATGGACATTGAATAACATTCATGGCCATACAAAATGAGTATATTAATGAAATTGATGGAAGATTAAGGAATTAAACGGTTATTAATCACCCTCTAAAAACATCATTAATTTTATAATTATTAATAATATTATTAGTGATTACGTTATTCTGAGATGAACTGATGTAGATGCCATAATCAATATCACTCATCATATTGTTAGATATTATATTATTTTTTGACTCAGCATTTGCGCCATTATGAGTGTCTTTAGTAATACTAATTCCTTTTATACAGTTAGATATTTTATTATCAGTTACTGTATTATATTGTGCCCCACTTAGAGCAATACCTTCGGTTGTTCCAATAATTGTGTTTTTGGATATTATGTTATATGAAGGTATTTCTGATGGAATAGAGCCACTATTCCACAATACAATTCCACCTTCGTTTGGAATGTTACCTTTTTTATATTCAATATAATTTGATTCTATTATATTATTATCTGATTTTCTACTTGGTCTTATACCTCTCTGGAAGTTGGCTTTAATATAATTGTTCTTAATTACATTATATGTATTACTTCCTATCATGTCTATCGCTTCATCCGTGATAGAGTATCCATCCACATTAGTGAATATATTATTTTCAAGCGTGTTATAATGAGCATTCCCATTAAAATCAAAAAATTCATCACCTGTGTAATCAACAAATGTATTGTTCGAAAATGTTA
>JAPMTS010000027.1:0-1368 GCA_026552955.1 Candidatus Methanoperedens sp.
CATTCGGCGAGCTGGATACGGATAAGAATCCGCTGCGCCTGACCAACTTTACCTTATTCAATAGGGGCACAAATGACTGGGAACAAAAAACACTGGAATTCCAGACAGGATCAAATACGTCATACATTTACTTCTATGCAAATATCCCGGGCGGCTATGGAACATTCTGGATGGATGATGTAACCCTGGGCCTGAACAACACACCTGCAACTACTCCGCCATTACCCGAACCAACAATTACCACACCTATACCTACCATACCATTGCCTGCACCCACGCCTATTGTAACAGCAGGTTCAACAATAGCATATCTTGGTGATGCAAGACCATCAAAATTTGGAGCAGCGGGAATAACTGAATTAACAAAAGATCTAAATCAAATTATTCCTCAATCACCAACAGGTAAGGTTGATGCAATATTTATGATCGGTGATATGGATAAAATACCTCAAACTCAACGAGCATATTCCGCATCGAATGTAAATAATATACCTATTTTTTTTGTAGTCGGAAATCACGAAGTTGATACATCCGGTGATGTAGAGGCAATTAAAGCCATGACACTAAAATTGCCGGTTACGAGAGGCCCCACAGGGACAGAGAAGACAACATATTCTGTTGATGTGGGTGGAATGCATGTCGTCAACATGAACGAATATTGGGATGGAAAAACCAATGATGCATACGGTAATGGTTACGTACCGGATGCTCTCTATAACTGGATGAGTACGGATTTGTCAGGTACAACAAATTATAAAATAGTTGTTGGCCATGAACCCTTATACCCAACAAAAAGACATTTGGGAGATTCCTTGGATGCAAATAAAGCCAATAGGGATAAACTCCAGAATCTATTCGTATCGAAAGATGTGAAGATATTCATCGGTGCGCATACACATTACGCAACAGTAAATACTGTAGATGGTGTGTATCATGTCAATGCCGGAGTATCCGGGCAGAAAACCAAGGATGGAGAAGACCCATATGCATCAATCATATATACATATACCACTGAAAATAGCCTTGTATTGACATGGAAACATGAAAATCCAACATGGAGTACACCAAAAATCGCAACTTACACAATTTCCCCTTCATCCCCACCTTCCGCACCTACACCACCCTTACCTGCACCAACAACCGGGATATACCCTCATGCAAGCAATTGGAAAAAAGTTCATAAAAATGTTGCAAGCGTTTCAGCATGTGGTGGATGTCATACAATAGCTACGTTCTGTGACAATTGCCATTCAAATCCCTTCAAAGCAACACCAGTCCCCACCGCTACCCCTACACCCATCCCTGCAACTCCTGTACCAACCCCTACACCCATCCCTGCAACTCCTGTACCAACCCCTACACCCATCC
>JAPMTS010000027.1:1550-5630 GCA_026552955.1 Candidatus Methanoperedens sp.
CCCCTACACCCATCCCTGCAACTCCTGTACCAACCCCTACACCCATCCCTGCAACTCCTGTACCAACCCCTACACCCATACCTGCTATTCCTGAACCAACCCCTACACCTACACCCATACCTGTCTCTGAACCAACTGTCTCTGAACCAACCCCTACACCCATCCCTGCAACTCCTGTACCAACCCCTATACCCATACCGGAAATAACACCTGAACTTACATTACTAACATTTTCTGATGGATCAGTTCCTTATTCTGGAACTGTGGGAGATTAATCCTATATTTGTGGTTATAATATCGATAACAATGCACTTATTCACTTCCAGATAGACCTTATAAATCATTATGAGCATATAAGTTGAATAAGATGAAGACAATCCTTTTTGACCCTTTCTGCGGCGCGTCGGGTGATATGACAATAGGTGCGCTTATTGATCTTGGAGCAGATGCCGGAAAAATCAGACAAGCCATGGAGCTGGCTGCAAATGTAGAGGTTAAAATATCAAGATCGAACAGAAAAGGAATCAGTGCCTGCTCGGTCGATGTATCAATAAAAAAAGAAGGCTGTATGACATTTCCGGAAATCATCGCCAGGATAAGATCCCTGGACGTTCATCCTGATATTATCATGGATGCAATTTCGGTCTTTAACATCCTTGGAAAAGCTGAAGCAAGAATTCATGACATAACTCTCGATAAACTGCATTTTCATGAACTGGGGCAGGAAGATGCGATAGCGGATATTATTGGGGCCTGTACTGCATTTCATGATCTTGGCTTAAATGATCACAGAATCTACTGCGCCCCCATATCCGTGGGAAAAGGATTTATAGATTTTTCCCATGGAAAATTTCCTGTACCGGCGCCGGCTGCACTTGAAATATTAAAGGAATATTCCCTGACGTGGCAGATGGGTCCAGTGGATGGAGAATTGCTCACGCCCACCGGATCTGCGCTTCTTGCCCAATTTGTGAATGAGAAAGGGATCTGCCCTGTGATGAAAACACAAGAAATAGGCTATGGCGCAGGAAACAAAGATCTTCATACTCCCAATGTATTGCGAATTATCAGGGGTGAGATAGATGATGCGCTAATTTCAGACATGATCGAAATGCTTGAGACAAATGTGGATGATGTCACAGGCCAGATTCTGGGGAACCTGATCGAAGAATTGTTGAAATCAGGCGCAAGAGATGTCTCGATCATACCGGCAACTATGAAAAAAGGACGAAGCGGCCATATTATCCAGGTGATCGCAAAACCTGAGGATTCAGCAACGCTTGCACGTAAGATCATTGAAGAAACAGGTTCGCTTGGCGTAAGGATAATACCGATCAAGCACAGGTTGATAGCACACAGGGAAATGCGTAAGGTCCCAATTATTTTGAATGGCAAAGAGTCTCAAATTACGGTGAAAATCGCCAGGGACTTAAGAGGTGTTTTGCTCAATATATCCGCTGAGTTCGAAGACTGCAAAGTGGCATCCAAAGAGTCCGGTATTCCTGTAAGGGATGTTATCAGGCTCACTGAGGAGGAAGCACGGAAAATTTTTTCCTCTGCGCCCGTTTAATGTCCATCCTGTATGTCCAATCATGACACTGGTACTTCTCCAATAACTGGTTTGCAGTATTGGTTTCGTTTTGCGTCAGCATTCCCTCATATGTTGTTATCCCAAGCGCCTTTTCAAATCCATCCAGGAGGGCTTTTTTTGTAGAATCGATGTCTGTTATTCCAATATCTTTCAGGGTTATCATCCCTTCCCGGGCATTAGCCACAGGATACAAGTTTTTTGTGGGATTTTTAAGCACCCTGTCCATAAGCTCAAAATCAAAATCCACAAGGAGGCTTCCATTGATGAGAACCGCACCATCAAAACGTCCCTGTGCGTTTCCTGATATCTTTCTTCCGTTTGTATAAACAGCATTTCGCGCCGGCTCAATTTCACCTTCTGTCCCAAGAGTACGAAGAGCATTCACCACCGCGCCAAGTACTTTTGTATAAGCAGCCTGGATATCGGGAGGTATAATGCCGCTCTCTTTGCCAATACAGGAGAAAAGAATCTGGTTCTCATCACAAAATCCGCATCCTCCTCCCAGGATCCGGCGCACTATCCCTATATCATGGTTTCTGCAATGATCAACATTTATTTCATCCTCCACACATTGATGATAACCAAGATATACTACAGGTGACAGGACGCGCCAGAAAAGGATTGTTTCCGGAGAAACGTTTCCACCAACATATTTTGCAATAGATTCAAAAAGCGCTGCACTTTTGAAACCGTCAATTTTATCAAGATCAATGAAACGCCATTTGGTGTTCAATTTTTTCTCCCCGAAAGTATAAAAAAACCGTTTTGGCTTTTGAACCATTTCAATTGGGTCATAAAAGAGCGAAATATGCCAATATCGGTATGGGGATATGATCCTATATAAGAGATTTCGTTCTTTTTGAACCAGTCGATCACTTCAACGACTGAATGATAACTTTCGTAAGGATTTGCATATTTGTCAGCCGCATACGCCTGCTCATGTATATTCCTGAATTTTCCACCATAAATTGAATTCTCAACAAAGGACATTCTCCGGTCAATATCTTCCCCTGCATTCAGTTTTATCCACATTCTTTTTGCCCTGTGAAGAAAACGCCCGTACCGGTTATATAATCCTATGGTTATTGTTCCGCCGGGTTTGCACAGGTCGGCAAGCACCCGGAATCGGCCATAAGGGTCATTTGTATGGTGCAGCACTCCCAGGGAGAATATATGATCGAACTTAATTTCAGTCTTGAAATCACTGATATCGCATCTCTTGAATTCCACCTTCAGATCAAACTTTTCTGCAAGTTTTTTTCCCTTCGAAATTGATGAGCAACTCATGTCCAGAGATGTCACCTTTGCTCCATGATATGCAAAATAGCAGGATTTTTCTCCTGTGCCGCATCCCGCATCAAGAATGTCTTTTCCTGAAAGGGAAGCAGGCTTCAATCCTGCAGTATAAAGAATTTTTGACATCACATTTGCATGAAGTCTTCCTGCCAGATCGTGTTCATTCCTGATCGGAAGAGAGGGATATGGGTATCGTTCATAGAATGAATTTACTGAGCATGCGATTTTATCCATTGACCCAATGTTTGAATTGGAGAATTTATAAGTTTGCCCAAAAAAGAAATGTGAAGGGATCACTCCCTTAGGCCGAATACTACTGGACTGTTTCGTATCTTTTTAGAATGTTTATGACCTGGTTCAGCAGATTTTTTGACTCGGAAAGATGCTTTGCACCGACATCTGCTGCCTTATCAAGATTCTTGTCCAGTACAAGAAGATTCTCCTGGAGCAGATATATCAGATACATCATTATACACCAGTATACTGCAAAGGTCAGGATCAATAAAAGTCCGATAACATATAATTGACTGTATATCATTGCCGTAGATGGCGCTACCGGGCGCAATGTGTTTATGGCACTAATGAAATTATATAGGATCAATACTCCAAATACGAGCGGTACAGTTGTTGCAATAATTAAACTTTGTTTACTCAGCTTCATTCAGTTTCCTCCGGGAGTTTTCTTCCCATATCTTTTTATGCCATTTATCTATTTAAGTATATCTATTTAAGTATAACTTTTATAATTTAATTAAAAAAAAAGAGTGAAGGGATTGCTCCCTTCGAATTTATTTATTTACTTTCTTTGTCTCAACACGATGTATGCTACTGCAAGCAAGCCTGCAATTGCAAACACCATCTCAAAGCCAGGTACTGTTGTTGGTGATGGTGCTGGTGTGGTTTCCGGTTTTTCGGTTACTACCACGGTTGGTGGAACTGTTGTCGCAACTACTGTAACGTTTGTTGTTGCTTTTGCTGTGATATTTGTAGTTCCCTTTACTGTGGCTGTTCCTGTTGGTCCCCCGATTATGGTTTCATTTCCGACCTGGTAGTCGACCTTGGGGTAGAACCTGAGATCGTCGTCATCTGCAATCTTGAAGTACATGTCTCCAAGTAACTTTGTCTCTGTGTTCTTTGATAAGCTCACTGAGCCGTCGTTCTCAAGTACAATGTTGCTCTGGTTTGCTGTTTTT
>JAPMTS010000022.1 GCA_026552955.1 Candidatus Methanoperedens sp.
GTTTCAACTTAATTGTTTTTTCCATTCAAAACCCATTACGAGAGGACGGTATATATGATTAATGATAGAGCAGAGAGAAAGTATTATTATGGCGGAGGGGCACGATTCCTCCCCGGATTGAAATCCGGGGTATCCTCTGCCCCTGCGCCCCCGGAGGATACGATGAATAAATACCGGTCACGATAACTGCGATAATATAGATAAATCTTAAATACGGTATGTAATACTTTAACATAAGTGATCAGAGTGAAGAACGGATTTTTAATAGCTATCGAAGGCATTGATGGGGCAGGAAAACGCACTTTATGTTCATTTATGAAAAAATACCTGGAATCACAGGAATATGAGGTTGCCCAATTTGAGTATCCTGATTATTCCAGTACATGGGGCAAAATTATAGAAGAATATCTTCATCATAAGATCGAACTCAACATAAATGAACAATTTTTCACCTATTTTATAGATATATTAAAGGACCAGGATAAAATATGCAATGTATTGAAAAAAGGTAATATCGTAATTATGGATAGATATTTTTCTTCAACTCTGGCATTTCAATGCGCCAAGGGTTTTGATTTTCAAAGCGCCCTGTCAATAATCAGGACAATGAATGTTATTGAACCTGATCTGACCTTATTTATTCAGATACCACCCCAGTTAGCATTAGAGAGAAAATTCAACCAAAAAAAATCGTTAGATAGGCATGAAAAAGACCGCGAATTATTGGAAAAAGTAGATAATATATATGAGAAAATGCACAGCGAAGAAATAGTATCCAAAAAGTGGATCAAAATAGATGGCGATCGTGATCTAAAATCAATTGAAAAAGATATTCAACATATATTAGATAGTTATATAGTTAACCTGAAGTGAAAAGATGATGGACATGGATATACAGACCACAACCAGAACCGAACTCATCGATATAACCGACCGCGTCCGGGCTGTCGTAAAAGAACACGGGATAAAAGACGGTATTTGCGTTATCACCACGCGCCACAGTACAGGGAGTATTATGATCAACGAGAACGAACGCGGTCTTCGGAATGATATACTGGACATGCTGGAAAACCTTGTTCCGGAAAACAAAAGCTACGCACATAACCAAATCGATAATAATGCACATGCACACCTTCGCGCCGTGCTTCTGGGAATGAGTGAAACCGTACCTGTAGAAGACGGGCACATGGTACTTGGCACATGGCAGAGCATATTTTTTGTTGAACTTGACGGCCCTCGAAAACGCAGTATAAATATAAAAATAGTGGAAAGCTAGAACGTTCCCAGCTCTCCCCGTGTAGTCATCTCGGTTATCTTTGTGATATCAGCCAGCCATTCATCGATGATCGCTTCGGATTCGGATTTGATATCTTTCATATTGGCGCCGTCTTGCGGTATCACCTGGGCGCTTGCGATCAGGGGTTCATCTATGGGATGTCCGATCTGGGAAAGTATCCTGATATAAACGTCTTCGATCCCTGAGACATTTGCTGCAATATCCTTCGCTATCTGGTTAGAAAGAAGGTTGTAGAGCTTTCCCACATGGTTTATGGGATTTTTCCCGCTTGTGGCTTCCATGCTCATGGGCCTGTTGGGAGTGATCAGGCCGTTGCACCTGTTCCCGCGCCCGACAGAGCCGTCATCACCCATTTCAGCTGATGTTCCTGTAACTGTCAGGTAAACCGAGCCTGTTGTTTCATCATCACCCGTATTGACGAAAACTTCTACTTCCCTGTCAGTGTACTCTAATGCAAGGTCACATATTTTGTTTCGAAGTTCTTCCTTTATATTAAAATAATGGGACTGGTCATCCACATATTTGCCTATCATGGCGCATGCAACTGTGAGGGTTATTTTTTCATTCTTCCTCATACCCATTACTTTGATGTCCGTCCCGATGGCTGGAAGAGCCGTCTTGAAATTCAGGACCATATTGCGTTCCGTATTGTAAACTATCTGCTCAACTTCAGAAAAGGGAGCATGACCCACACCAAAGGAGGTATCATTAGCCATTGGCGCTTTTCCTCGTTTGAAAACACTCTGGAGATCAGTTGAGCCTGCACCCAGTTTACAGTCAATGATAACATCATGTTCAGAATCAATATCAGGAAGTGTAGTCTTCAGGTATTGCTTTGCAGCTCTTACGGCCGTAGTATCAGCGGCTATTTTTATGTCCTTGAATTCTTTCGTTGCCCTTCCCACAAGTAAGACATAGATAGGTGAGATCAATTCTCCCCCCTTATATTCAGGATTGGAGCGGCCTGCTACGACTTCTACCTGGTCTGTATTATGATGAAGGATCGTTCCGCATTTTTTTATATATTCATTGCACAGAGCCCTGCTTACAGCTTCTGCAAAGCCGTCAGCCATACTGTCAGGGTGTCCTACTCCTTTTCTTTCGACGATTTCAATCTCCTGTTTTTCGATCGGTGTCTGAGTAATTTTTTCCACACGTATATTTCTTGCCATTTATTTACCTCTAAAGGTTTTCTTCAATTGATGCTATTTCCATATAATAACTTTTTGTTATGTGAATCTATTTATTGTGGTTAATTTAATGCAGGATAGTAAATTTGACAAAATGAAAGAAATAACTTCGTTACCGGAAACCACACGATCACTCCTGAAAAAACACGGTTATCACCTCGCTGGAACCCATAGCGCCGTAAAAACATGCCTGTGGCTCAACAGGAGCATACGCAATACAGGAGCATGTTACAAATCAAAGTTCTACGGAATGACTTCCCATCGGTGCATACAGATGACTCCCACACTTGTGTGCAATCACAGGTGCCTTCACTGCTGGAGAGCTGTGGAAGTGCCCGTTGAGATACCCCCTGTATGGGATTCACCTGACCAGATCGTGAATGATATCCTTATGGAACACAAAAGGCTTATTTCAGGTTATGGGGGTTCGGAATTCATGGACAAGGCAAAGTGGAAGGAGGCATTTTCCCCAAAACATGTGGCAATTTCGCTATCAGGAGAGCCCACATTATATCCTTATCTTCCTGAACTGATAGAGGAGTTCCACAAAAAGGACATGACCACTTTTGTGGTCACAAACGGCACAAATCCTGAAATGACAGAAAAAATAAAGCCGACACAGCTTTATATAAGCCTTAATGCACCCGATGAAGAGATATATGAAAAAGCATGTTCACCACTTGGGAATAGCTGGGAAAAAATCAGGAGATCGCTTGAAATTTTGAACAGATCGTCTACAAGAACAGCTATCAGGATAACATTGACTAAAGGTGTGAATATTACGGATCCCGAAGGTTATGCGCGGCTTATAGAACTTGCACAACCCGATTATGTTGAATTGAAAGCGTATATGCATCTTGGTTTTTCAAGAAAGCGCCTTTTGAGGGAAAGCATGCCTTCACATGACGAGGTTCTTGATTTTTCAAGAAAAGTAGCACAAGCGCTTGATTATTGTGTTGCGGATGATTCCAGGGGAAGCCGTGTTGTATTGTTATCGAAGGATGGCGGAAAAACATTGATATAACAAAATGCTTATGTGCTTTATATGCTTATTATCATTAGAATATGACTGAGGCGAAGGTAATTCCGGGCGAAGATATACGTGAAGAGCCGATAGAAATTCTCGTGAATCTGGCAAAAAATGGGGAAATTGATCCATGGAATATCAATATCGTAGAACTAACAGATAAATTCTTAAAGAGGGTTGATGAACTTGAGAAAATGGACCTGCGCGTTTCAGGGCGGACTCTCCTGTATGCTTCGATATTGCTGCGTATGAAATCAAATGCCCTTGTTGAAGTAGAAGAACCTCCTGAAGAGATAGATATTGAGTCAGATAATTTCGAAATAAGCGATTATCCGGTGCCTTCAATGCCTCTTCGTCGTTATTCAAAAAGGCCGGTGACACTTGAAGAATTATTGACCGAATTAAAGAGAGCCGAAGCATTTGAAAAGAAAAGGCTTAATCGGGTCGAAAATAAAAAGGATGAAATCAGGGCTACCCTTGAGGACGTTCTTTCAGTCGCCCATGAGGAAGATATTGAAAACAGGATAGGGAAAATGAGGTACATCTTGAATGAATTATTGGAGAAACAAAAATCGATCAAATTTTCAGAAATTTCTTCTACTCTTGACAGGACGGGAATTTTAATGGCTTATCTTGCGATTTTATTCCTTGCCACAAAGAAGGAGATATGGATAGAGCAGGAAGAATTTTTTGGTGAAATTTTCATAAGCAGGACAGCATCATGAGCGGGGATAAAGAGATCCTTGAAGCTGCGCTTTTTGTATCAGGTGAACCTCTTGACATCGGGCAGCTTAAGAACCTTGTGAGAGGAAAGAACGTCAGGGAAATGCTCCAGGAATTAGCGGATGAATACATAGCGCGCGATAGCGCTATTGAGATAAAGGAAATGGATGGCAGGTTCATAATGCAGGTTAAACCCGAATTTGCGCAAAAGGTCCGGTCAATAGCGCCAAAAGAGCTCAGATCCCCGGTGCTTCGGACACTTGCAATGATAGCCTATCACCAGCCCATAACCGTGGCAGAGCTTGTTAACAGGAGAGGCCCGGCGACATATGATCATGTGAGGGAGCTTGAAGAAAGCGGGTTCATATCGGCATTGCAGCAGGGTAGAACGCGGCTTCTTCAAACCACTCCAAGGTTTGCCGAGTATTTCAATCTCGAATCCGGCGATCCTGAAGCCATAAAACGAAAGATCATAGAACTTGCCAGGGAGCAAAAAATGGGACTTGACAAGTGGCTCGGAAAACAGGGAATAGGGGTAAGTCCCATGTATGAATCTTTGATGGAGCTTTGCGGCATAGCAGAATACAGGGTTATTAATCCGTATGCACCGGGTGAAGAAAAGTTTGACCGCATACATGAACTGGGTGTTCTGGTAATTTCAAAAGGATATAAGGAAAGAGTAAGTAAGTATTTTGATGGAAGAATAATTGAGATCCAGGCAACGACTTTTGAAGACCTTATCAACTCCGTCAATATCCTTGCCGAATATGGCACCAGGAGAAAAGTAAAGGAAAGCATCGAATATATTTCGGAATTAAGAGATGAGTATATCGAAAAAGCTAACTTCATAACTGCAAAAGTCATGCCCCAAACAGAAATGGTATCGCGTATGGTCAATGAAATGGGACTGGGGATATCAGGGGATGGCGTAAAGATAGCCCCCGATTATGGCATATCGAGTGAGGGGAAGGAGATCGGCGCAGGGGCTGATATCCTGATACCCACTCATAAGAATGCCCAGATGGATATTGTGAAGAGGATTTGCCAGAGGTATGATGCTGTGATAGGGGGATTGGAAAGTCGGAATTAGGCTTATGCGAAAGCTTATCAAATTAATATGGAATTTTTTATTTTCAGACAGGATTTACAGGATCAACAGAATTGGATAAAAAAATCATCCTGTAAATCCTGTAATCCGGTCGAATTTTCCACAAACTCAAAGGAAATACAATATCACTGGAAGCATTATAACTCCCATGGCATTTATTTTTCTGACCTTTGCATAAGTCGCTATCATTCCAACAGGCGTGGAGATCAGGAATATAATGAACCCGAACCAGCCTGTAAATATGAAAACAAGAGCAGCAAGTCCTGCCAGGACAATCGCGCATAATACGGAATAATTGATCCTTGAAAGGAGACCGGAAATCCTGTCGCCAAGATAGATCGTGGTAAAATAGGAAATTGCAGAAACATAGATTATGACGATGAGCAGGAGAATAATGGTCGAATAATCCCAATCACTGACATTTACAAGGTGATCGATCGCCACCATTGCGCCACTTCTTGCTTTTCCAATAATGAACAGAGCGATCAGGCTGAATATCGCATTGGCAGTGTTTGCGCTGCTTATCGACACCATAAATTCTTTTGATGACATACTATCTTTTTCCTCATGGACAAAAAGCCTGGCCAGAAGCGTGCCGACAGCTGATGATACTCCGGGAAGCCATGCCACAAAAGATCCTGCTGCGGTCCCTGTCAGCATTCCCCGTATGATCCTCTTTTTGGGAAGCACGAACATGCAGTTCTTTTGCTGAGGAGGCAATTCGGATTTGGTCATGAGGCTGATCAAAAGCATGGAGGCCCCGAAGAGTCCTGAAAGGAGGGGCAAAAGAATTGAGGGCTCACCGAATTTAACCAGGGGCTGCATCAACATGGCGTTGTCAAATGCAAATATCCCGAGGAAACCGGAAATAAAAAATACAAGAAGAGCTAAGAACTTGAATTTAAGATGAACCAGTGAACCCTGTCCTTTGACATATTCCCCCTTTTCAGTGGCGATCATCAAAATGACGATCAAAACAAGTATCCACCCTATGTAATCGTTGATAATCCCATAAATATTCAGGAAGAAAAGACCCATTGGGATCACCATTATCAAAGAGACAATGACCGCCCCGGCGCTTCCGATGGCAGATAGGCGTATAGCTTCTGCGCCTCTTCCTTCCATGAGGAGCGCATGACCCGGGAGCACGGCAAGAGCGGTGTCTGCTTCGGGCGCCCCCAGGAAAATAGAGGGAATGATATCAAGAAATGTATGTGCTATCGAATTTGAAAGAATTATGACAGCGATATAGAACGGTGTAAATCCCAGGCTGGAAAGAAATGGTGAGATGGCAACAAGTATGAGGGCGAAATTATTTACATGGATCCCCGGAGTAAGACCTGACATGATGCCCAGCAGGAAGCCCAAGAATATTGAAATTATCAGGATGGTGATTTCCATGACTTCTCCAGAAAGCCTCTTTTCGGACAAAAGGATTATGTTTCCAGGTGTGATTTTAGCATTGTGAAAATCGCGGTCACAAAACTTCAAGAAAAATCATCCGGCGTTTGTGAACTATTCAAGCGCTATGGACATGAAGCAATAATAGTATCCACGATGCGGGCTGCCGATCCATCCGACCCAGGGCCGCTTTTAAGGTTAGCCGATATGATCCTGAAAGAAAAGATCGATATTCTCATTTTCACAAGCTCACTTGGTGTTGAGAGACTTTTAGAAAAGACTAAGCCGGGAAAAAACCTGAGAATCGTAAGCGTAGGGCCTAAAACAGCACAAAAGGTGGAAGAATACGGATTAAAAAGTGAAATAATTGAAAATTTTTCATCCCTGCACTTCGCAGAGTATGTTGGCAACATAAAGGATAAAACCATAGGAATCGCACGCGCCGATGTTCCAAACAATGAATTGATAGAATCATTGGAATCAAAAGGCGCTGTAGTTATTGAAGCCCCAGCATATCGTCTGGAAGCCACTGGGAACAGTATTCCTGAAGTACTCAAAGATGTGGATGCAGTGATCTTTACGAGTGCAAAATCGTTTGAACTTTCAGGATTCAGACCTGAAACAAATAAAAAGATCAAAATTATTGCCATCGGGCAGAAAACAGCCGATGCCATGAGAAAATCCGGGAATGATCCGGATATTGTGGGGAATGGGACCCTGGAGGATTGCCTGTCATTATTATGCCCGACACGAAGGCGCTCTTAATAGCGGGGACTGCTAGCGGCGTGGGAAAAACCACGGTTGCAGCAGGTCTCATGGCAACCCTGGGCAGGAAATATAAGGTACAACCCTTCAAAGTAGGACCTGATTTTATCGATCCCGGACATCATACGCAGATTTGCGGCCGCTCCTCAAGGAATCTTGATAGTTTTATGATGGGAGAAAAAGGCGTGCTGGAAACATTCGCGCGTGCATCAAAAGGCGCTGATTTTTCAATAATCGAGGGTGTCATGGGCTTGTTTGACGGCCTTGACACCACAGAGATCGCAAGTTCAGCCCATATCGCCAAAATCCTGGACGTACCTGTCCTGCTTGTTATTAACGCGCATGGAGCATCGCGAAGTATAGCTGCAGTTGTTAAAGGTTTTTCTGAATTTGACAGCAAAGTAAGGATTAAAGGGATAATACTCAATAATACAGGAAGCAATAGGCACATTCAACTCATCAAGGATTCATTGCATGGCGCAGGGATACCAGTCATAGGGGCGCTTCCGATAAATAAAGAATTATCCATTCCATCACGTCATCTTGGTCTTCATATGGCGGGTGAAAATGAACCCAAAATTTCGGAACTGGCAAATTTCATTGAACAGCATATCGATATGGATTCATTGAAAACAATTGCAGGGAATTTTAAGGCACGTGATATATCAAAGGTCAAGAAGGAGCAGTTCACTGTTAGGATCGGGATCGCTAATGACAGCGCATTCTGTTTCTATTACCAGGATGCATTTGATGCCCTGAAAATGTCAGGGGCCCAGCTCGTCTTTTTCAGTCCCATGAGCGATCCTGTGCCGGAGGTCGATGGACTCTACCTTGGGGGAGGCTATCCTGAACTTTTTGCGAAAGAACTTGAAGCATCTGGCACACGCCTTGAGATAAAAAAAGCAGCACAAGACGGGATGCCGATATATGGCGAATGCGGGGCGCTTTTGTATCTGGGCGCCAGCCTTGAAACAGATAGGAATTACAGGATGGCAGGAGTGCTTGGCGCAAATTCCCGGATGACCACAAAGCTCCAGGCACTGGGTTATACTGAAGCTGTGGTTATTGCTGACTCGCCTGTTGCGAAAAAAGGAGCGGTAATCCGGGGTCATGAATTCCATTATTCGGTAACAGATTGTGACAGAGATTCCCGTTTTGCCTATGAATTGAATCGGGGGAAAGGAATTCTCAAAGGACGGGACGGCCTGATGGAAAACAACACAATAGCCAGTTATATGCATACGCATCCGGCTTCGAATTCGTTTGATGAATTCCTGGGGCAGTGCAGAAAATACGGATCAAGATAGAGAAGCTTTTCTGAAAAAAAAAAATCGAATGATCAGATTATCGAAATATTTATTAGGTACATCACATATACACATCATTAATACATTAATACAGGTGTATAATGAATACAGTCAGAGTAAATATAACATTGCCTTTAGAGATCGCCCAGATGTTAAGAAATGTAAAAAATAAATCCGCCTTTATTGCTGAAGCGATCAGGGAACGTATCGAGAGAGAAGAAAATGCTAACCTTATCAGAGAATTGAGTGAAGGGTATAGAGCAAGAAAGAAGGAGGATAATGAATTAGCTCTTGAGTGGAGTACGACATCGGGGGATGGAATTGATTAGAAGAGGCGAAGTTTATTGGGTCAAACTCGATCCGATAGAAGGATCAGAGATCGGAAAAACAAGACCAGCAGTCGTGATCTCAAATAATATTAACAACGAATATGCTGATACTGTTACTGTCATTCCTATCACTTCAAGTGTAGGGAAAGTGTATCCTTTTGAAGTTTTCATTAAGAAAGATACTGCAAATATACCAAGTGATTCAAAGGTCAAGACAAATCAAATAAGAACATTGGATAAAAAGAGGATGAAAGAGCGAATAGGGATAATTCCTGATGAGATATTGAAAAAGATAGAGAAAGCTGTAAAGATCCACCTTGAGATTGAATAATCATCATTTTTCTACGCTGACCAGAAGGTAATAACCCAGACCATTAAATGGGCTTTTCCACCTGAAAGCATCTTCAAAAGCAATGAAATATTTTTCGTAAAATAATAGGCTCCTTGTAGTAAAAGGATAGATGAAAATCAGCATACTTGCAATCTTTACTTCAAAACCGATACTTTTGAGGGTATTTTTCAAGTCTTTCCTGGTAAAATAATACGTCCACAATCCATTAACAGTGTACTCTTTACTTCTCAGGGAAGATATTAACCACCCGATCTTTAATCTTAAAAGCGCATTGAACCACCATGTGAGGTTCCATCTATTCACCACAGTAAATACAGCTGCGCCGCCATTTCTTAAGACCCGGTAGGTTTCCGCAAATGCGTGATCTGCTTTTGGGATATGATTGAACACCCCGAAGATCGAAATTAAACCATCAAAGCTCTTATCGCGAAAGGGAAGAGCTTCGGCTGAAGCTATGACAAGAGACAGTTTGTCCTTTAACATGCCTTCTTTTGCGCTCTCGTTTGCTTTTAAAAGCATTTCCCTGGATATATCCACGCCAACGACGCGATATCCTCTTTTTGACAAAAATAATGATTGCTTTCCTGTTCCGCAGCCTATATCAAGGATCATTCCACGTTTCAACTTTTCAAGGAGGAACTTTTTCTCCACCGTTCTCATATAGTCAAGTCGGGGATTATTGAACCTACAATCATAATCTGCGGCAAGGTCTTCGTAGAATCTTAATATACTGGCCCTTTTTGACATGATAAATAGCTAACTGGACGCTTTTCATATAAAAGTGAACCTTTTTTTGACGTGAAGTATGCTGTTCAGATAATTTTCGGGACACACCTGCATTATCGTGATATCTGATTCATGGTGCATCATTGTACAATAGTATTTTGAAAAAATAATAATGTCCTATTATGGACAATTTGTTGTATTTAATGGATAAATCTATATACTCCACCACTGAAATCATTAATTATGACAATTAGTGAATCCGTATGCCTTGAGAGCATTTCAAATTATCGTCCTGCTCTTTCAATTCCGCAAGACAGGAAATATGACCTTATTTGTTCCGGCTGCAACAGCGCTTTTTTTGAAGACCGCCTCAAATGCGATTCTGACAATGGTCTTTTGCGGACAAAGTACAGGAACAAGAAACTTGAATTGAAAAATGTACCTGGAATTGGGAAATTCCATGATTGGCTGCCGCTTGATGAGATCATGACGACCGATTCAGGACCTGTCACATACAGGAGCACGGAACTTGCGCAATATCTGGGGCTTTCGAATCTTTTTATTGGTTTTAATGGTTACTGGCCGGAAAGGGGAGCATATATAAAAACATGCAGTTTCAAGGAACTTGAAGCTTTTCCAACATTGTCCAGATTCAAGAATTCAGGAAAATCCCTCGTCCTTGCTTCTGCCGGAAATACGGCGCGGGCTTTTGCTCATGTATCTGCGATGACCGGGATCGATGTTTATATTGTGGTGCCGGGAAGCGGCATTCCAAGGATGTGGCTGCCTGAAGAGCCCACTGATTCCATACATTTTATACAAATGGGTAATAATTGTGATTATACTGATTCCATCCACCTGGCTGAACGGCTTTCAGCAATGCCGGGAATGCAGGCCGAGGGCGGCGCAAGGAACGTTGCGCGAAGAGACGGTATGGGAACAGTGATGCTTGATGCAGCAGTTTTTATGAAAAGAATACCTGATCATTATTTCCAGGCAATAGGAAGCGGGACAGGGGGAATAGCCGCATGGGAAGCATCAATGAGACTGCTTGAAGATGGAAGATTCGGCAAAAAGCTTCCTGAACTTCATCTTTCCCAGAACCTGCCATTCGTACCAATGTACAATGCATGGAAATCAGACAGGCGCGATATTATTAAGGATATTGACATGCCTGATCCCAAGAAACTTATCCATGAGATGTACGCAGATATCCTTTCTAACAGAGAGCCACCATATTCCATGCCAGGAGGGGTCTATGACGCGCTCTGTGCAACCAGGGGTAGCATGTTTGCGATATCAAATAGTGATGCGAAGAACGCCGTTAGCCTATTTGAAGAGCTGGAAGGAATTGATATCTTTCCGCCTGCGGGAGTTGCCGTTGCGTCCTTAATTGAAGCAGTTGATTCCGGAAAAGTGAAAAAGGATGACCATATCGTATTAAATATTACTGGCGGGGGTGTAAAGCGTGTTGAGCAGGAATATGGATTATTTAAGATCAAACCATCTGCGCATGCCGAAAATGCGAATGTTCCCCTGGATGAGATAGTTTAACATCAGGTCAATGCTTTCCACGAAAACTCCGGATACCCCTGAACAGAAAGTTCTCGATATTCTTGAACGTAACCGGATCAATATCGCGGCAACACTGCCCTGTGACAGGATAAAAGCTCTCCTTGTCCTTCTTGAAAAGAACATACAGACAATCTCTCTCACCCGGGAAGAGAATGGCGTTGGGATATGCGCGGGCATATATCTTGGGGGGGGACGGCCCATGATGGTCATCCAGAGCACAGGGTTAGGCAACATGATAAATGCACTCCTTTCACTCAATCTTACCTATGACATCCCGCTTCCGATAATTGCGAGCTGGCGCGGTGTTTATAAAGAATCCATAGAAACCCAATGGCAGCTTGGCAAAAGGCTGCCTGAAATCCTGGCCTCATCAGGGATAAATTTCACGATAATAAATTCCCTGAATGAAATTGACCGGCTGGATGAGGCGATCAAAGAATCCTTCAGCAGTCTTCATCCCCATGTTATCCTTATGTCTCCTGCTGTATGGGAAGGTTCAATGAGCGAAATTCCCCAACCCAGAGAAATATGCTCCAGGAACGTGGATCTGGAATTCAATAGTACCATACAAAAACCGGAATTGACCAGATACGAGGCGATCAGGACAATCATGGAAACGATAGGTGACGATTTAATTGTTTCAAACCTTGGCATCCCGTCAAAAGAATTATATGAGATAAGGGACAGGGAACTTAATTTCTATATGCTCGGTTCAATGGGGCTTGTTTCATCAATAGGCCTGGGGCTTGCAATAATTCAAAAAAAGCGTGTGTATGTTATTGATGGGGATGGCAGTTTGCTTATGAATCCGAACGCTCTGATCAGTATTGGTGATTATAAACCGGATAACCTCACGATAATAGGAATAGATAATGCAGCTTACGGTTCAACAGGGAACCAGACCACATGCACCCAAAACCAGGTTGATCTCGAACTGCTGGCAAGAGCAAGCGGAATAAATACTACTGTCAAGGCGCATTCTCTTCACGTTCTAAAAGAAGCCCTGAGAGGAAAAATAAGATTCATTCACGTAATAGTCAAACCCGAAAATGCAAAATGCAAGGAAATCCCCTTTTCTGCTACCCATATAAAGGAAAGGTTCATGAAAGCCGTACAAAACTGAACCAGGCACCTGCCTTATTCCCTGTTAATTTCCTTTCTTAACTTTTCCACAAGTTCTTTCCTGATGGAAGAATTGCGGTCTCCACCGCACACACATCCCCTTACACCAATAATGTCCGGGGATATGATTTTTAATGAGGGGATATCTTCAAATTTGATAGTACCCGCAAGGGCTGACTTCAGCCCGTGGTCTCTTGCGCTTGTTACGAATTCTTTGAGTTCTTCATTATTTAAGAATTCAAATGTGGAGCGTCCATCCTTGATCCCTGTATCCATCATAACGATACCCACACCAGCTGTTTTACAGATCGCCGGGAGTTCAAACGGTGAAATGGAGTTAATTCTTTTGTAATCAGAATAACCTGAAGCCACTACTGTTTTATTCTTATCGTAATCTTTTACGGAACGCACGATCTTTGTGAGCATTTCCAGGGCTTGTTCCCTGGTCTGGATATCATATAATCCCACTTTGATATAATCAGCCCCGGCCACAGCCGCTCCCAGGGCTGCCAGGGATGCTGTTCCGGGTTTATAATTAAAATCACCGATCGTTGCGCTCACTTGTGTAGTGCCTGCTGCATTCTTAACAGCTTTTATCATCCATGGGAAATTTGCCCCAAGGGAGCCTTCTTTCGGATTCTTCACATCGATAATATCCGCTCCGCCAAGCTTGCAGATATTTGCCTCTTCGACATTGATTGGGCTTACGAGTAGTTTCATAATCATTAAGTAAAATAACAACTCTTATACATTTATGTTTCGGATTGTTTTTGTAATTGATCTATTGGATGGCAGGGTTGTCCACGCCATTAAGGGGGAACGAGAAAAGTACCAGCCAGTGGACAACAGTAAAGTATGTAATAGCGCAGAGCCAATCGAAATGATATCCGCGGTCAAACCGAAAGAGGTCTATATCGCCGACCTTGACAGGCTTCAACACACAGGCAATAATTTTGAGGTTATCAAGAAAATATCCGCCTTTACAAAAACAATGGTAAATATCAGTGTGGAGAAAAATGACGATATTGAAAAATGCCTCAGTATCACGGATACTGTTATCCTGAGCAGTGAAGCATCTTCATTCGAGATCATGAAATATGCGTCAAGAAATTATCCGGGCAAAACAAGCGTTACCATCGATATAAAAAACGGATCGATACTCACAAAAGATGAGAATTTGAAAAAGGAGCCGAAAGAACTTGTAAAACACCTGAATGACTTAGAAATCAAGGATATAGTGATCATAGATCTGAGTAAAGTCGGAACCAGCGCTGGGATTAATGAGGATCTTCTACGTGAAATCAAAGAGATCTCAACCCATAATATCCTGTTTGGAGGGGGTATAAGGGATATGAACGATATTGATGCATTGAAAGAAATCGGCATAAGCGGCGCCCTTGTGGCAACGGCAGTACATAATGGGAAGATACCTATCGATATTTAAAAACCGGATGGATCAATTATGAAAAAAAGCAATCTGGGTGTTGAACAGGAACAAAATGACGAAGTAGAACAAATTGAGATGAAAATTGTTAAATTAACAAGAATCGTTTCAAATTCTGATCTTGTACTGCACGGGGAAAACAATAAGGAGATAATCGCAACTGAGCGGAGTATAAAAAGTCTGGGGGACCGGAGGGAGTTTCGTCCCGCAGAACTGAATAATTTTCTTGTGGGTAAAATAAATTCAATTGCCCCGATACAGCCTTTTATTGCTTATCCCGTAATAAATAAAAAGACCGGTTTATGTCATTTAATAACATTTGAAAAAATAATCCCCACAACACCGGAGTTCATTGACGCACAGGTGTATGGAAGACCCTATGCGATACCTTCCGTGATCAGGTTCGGATTGGGAACATATAAGATAAAGACAAAAAATAACCTGCCAATTGCTGTAAATCTTGGCAATTTCAGTAATAATAGTTCGATCAGGCTGGAAGGACTGAATATTAAACGGAATTTCAGTCATTTGGCTAAACCGGTCCATAACCTCATAAAGATCCTCAGGGATATCGTAGAGCTCGATGCCCAAAATGATTTTAAAACAACTGATGAACTTCTTAAGGAGTTGAATAAAAGACTTAAATAAATTGCCAACAATATATTTTGGAATAAAATTTTGTGGCAGAAATACCCGCAGATCACCTATGAAATGAATCTGCGTGTATTTTCGTTCATCTGCAGGTTAAAAAATCCCAAAAGACCAGACAACCATATTCTTCTCTTATTTCATTTTCAGGACCGCCCAGGCCACTAATTTATCCATCATACCTGATTCTGAGAGGAACATGTTAGTTCCATGAGAATTTCCATTGATTATCTCTAATTTTTTATCACCCGGAAAATAATTCAATAATTCCCTGCTGCTATTGGCAGCATTAGTATCTCCAACACTTGCCAGCATAAAGACAGGACCGCAATACTCAGGAGCAAGGTGGTCCGCCTGTATTCCCCTGTAATTCAAGCCAGCAGATAACAGGATCAGGAGCCTGACATTTTCATCACGGGAAGCCTGCCACAGAGCAAGGTTGGCGCCAATGCTTGCTCCTGCGATCGCTAACCTGGACATATCCACATCCTTCTTTCCTGCCAGGAATTCCTTTGCGGCGGAAATGTCTTTCATGGATTCCCTGTGCTGGGGATCTATAAATTCCTTATAATCCAATCTTATGCCGTTCTTATCTATGCTTCTGCCATGCCCCCGCAGATCGATCGCAAGTACTGCGAAACCGTTATCATGGAGAAGAGATGCAAATGGGTTCCAGCTCTCTTTTGTGGAGGGCATCATATGTAATAAGAGAAAAACCGGTGAATGTTCCTTTTTCGGTTCGAAATAGTTCCCTGCGATTTCCACTCCATCTTCTGTCTTAAAAGTGATTTCTTCCATTAGCATCATTCCATTAAATCTTAAGATAATTCGATGAGGGTATATTTATTTTTGATTATTTGTTTTCAAAAACCACATAATTGTATTATACCAATAATATAATATGCCCAATCAAAACACTTATATAGAATTACAAACAACGAGAATCTCTCGTACAATTATTTGTACAGATTATCAAATAAGAATCTTAACGGAGGTTATTTATGTCAGGACAATTAGCAGGACAGCCCATCTTTATTTTAAGGGAAGGCAGTCAGAGAACAAAAGGAAGAGAAGCACAGAACAATAACATCATGGCAGCTAAAGCAGTAGCAGCCGCAGTAAGAACTACCCTTGGACCAAAGGGTATGGATAAAATGCTCGTTGATTCAATGGGAGATATCGTTATCACCAACGATGGTGCGACCATTCTTAAGGAAATGGATATCGAGCATCCAGCAGCAAAGATGATCGTTGAAGTCTCAAAGACCCAGGACGATGAGGTCGGAGACGGAACAACGACAGCAGCAGTTCTTGCAGGAGAATTTTTAAAGAACGCTGAAGACCTGCTGGAACAGGGTGTACATCCAACAGTCATAGCAAGCGGATACAGGCTTGCCTCAATAAAAGCAAAAGAGATCCTGAAAGGCCTTGCAAAAAAAGTAACTGCGGATGATAAAGACTTGTTATATAAGATAGCATCAACAGCAATAACAGGAAAGGCAGCAGAAGCATCCAGGGATGTTTTCTCAAATCTCGCAGTAAATGCAATTCTCGCAGTAGTTGATACCGAGAACGGCAAGAAAGTGGTAGATGTCGATGATATAAAAGTCGAGAAAAAAGTAGGCGGAAGTGTTGAAGATTCACAGTTGATAGAAGGCATGGTTATAGACAAGGAAAGAGTCCACACCAATATGCCAAAGAAAGTCATTGATGCGAAAATACTCCTCATCAATGAAGCACTCGAGATCAAAAAGACCGAAGTTGATGCGGAGATCTCAATAAAATCACCCGACCAGCTCCAGTTATTCCTTGACCAGGAAGAACAGATGATCCATAATATGGTCAACAAAGTAATTGACTGCGGCGCTAATGTCGTGTTTGTGCAAAAAGGGATTGATGATATAGCCCAGCATTACCTGGCCAAAGCAGGAATATATGCAGCAAGGCGTGTAAAGAAGAGCGATATGGATAAACTTGCGCGTGCAACAGGCGCCAAGATCCTGACAAGCCTCAAGGAAATAAATGATTCCGACCTTGGAAAAGCAGGCCTTGTCGAAGAAAAGAAGATCGGCGACGAAGCAATGACATATATAACAGAATGTCATAATCCCAAAGCAGTTTCCATAATCCTTCGCGGTGGAACAGAACACGTAGCAGATGAAGCAGAGCGCGCATTACATGATGCACTTCGCGTTGTAGGCGTTGCAATAGAAGATGAGACCCTTGTAGCAGGCGGCGGCTCACCTGAAATTGAACTGGCATTGCGCCTGCGTGAATACTCAAGCACCTTAAAAGGCAGGGAACAGCTTGCAGTTGCCAAGTTCGCTGATGCTCTTGAAGTTATCCCGAGAACACTTGCTGAGAATGCAGGTCTTGACCCGATCAACATGCTCGTTGAAATGAGAAGCCAGCATGAGAAAGGTCACAAGACAGCGGGCCTTAATGTATTCACAGGTAAAGTCGTGGATATGTGGCAAGAAGGCGTTGTAGAGCCTCTCAGGGTTAAGACCCAGGCAATCAGTTCAGGCACTGAAGCAGCCACAATGATCCTTCGCATCGATGATGTCCTTTCCAGCAAATCATCAGGCATGCCACCGGGAGGACCGGGCGGTATGGGTGATATGGGCGGTATGGGCGGTATGGGCGGAATGGATTAAAGCGGGTCTTTCCCGCTTCTTTTTTTTAGTGATCCTAATGTATATACTTGATACATCTTCACATACTAAGGAAGAATTGGTCAGGTTTCTCTCAAAAGAACTGGATAAAAATCCTATTTTAATGCTGACAGGCCCACAGGGGGGAGGAAAGACCACCCTGGCGATAAAACTCCTTTCGGAGAATGTGGGGGCCTATTTTGAAGGCAGGGGACGCGCAGCGCAGCCTGTGGTTCTTATAAGAAAAGATCTCGTTGAAAAAATGAAAGGAGAGCTTTATGAAAAAAGAAGGCTGCCCATCGATGGAGATGACGGGCCTGTTTATGTTGATGTTTCTGTCTTTGACCAGATAAGGCTTCTTGTTGAGAATATTTTTGATGTAATGGAATTGGGAGAACCGGAACTGATCAAGCAGATCAGCTTACTCACAAAAAAAATGGATGTCGTTCCAAAGGCTATAGAACTTGTGGCAAGCGACGAGGAACTCGTTAAAAGAAGACTTGCAAGGCATCTTGACGCAAAGGAACGTCTTTCGACACTCATTGAAAAAGAGAAACAGTATGGTATAGAGTCAAATCTCTGGGGTATCCAGGGCGCAAAGATCACTGATATCATTAATCGCGAAGGTGTGACAGATTATGATGAAGACCAGATATCAAGGACGATCAAGGATTTTGACCGGATCATTCCTACAAAAGATATGACTCTGGCGGATTGTATTAAAAAGATGATCGAAATATCAAATAATGAAAATAATGAAAGCGGTTTTCTCGTAGAGCATTCGGATGATGGTGATAAGATTATAAGCGACCTTGTTGTGGGGAAAGGTGCGAATTCTCTTATTGGAGTAACACTTCTTGAAATATATGTGGGTTTTCGGCAGAACAGGTCCCTTTATCGTGCTTATAAACACGCAAAAGAAGGAAAACTTGAAGTCATTCATTCCTACACGCCGCAGCTTCAGGAATTAGAATACAATGCAAATCCCTGGAATCCGCCTTTGACTATTGAAATCCCAATATTGTCCACGGCTGATATTGCAGCTTCGGAGAGATTTGATATAATGGTTTCTGTGATCAAGCCGGATGGTTCGGTAGAATCTTCCAGCAAGAAAAGGACAGAGGAGCTGGAAGAAATCATCGAGGGGTTTGTTTGGGATGAGGATTCTCCTGAAGACATTTGAGGACTGATTTCACTGCAGCTGGAAAGGAACCAGCGAAAAACACAGCAATCCCAGTATAAAAGTGATTATCCCTAATGCCATCCTTCCTTTCCCGATAGGGACATCATCATCAAGAGGTTTTGGATGCCCTGACGCGGCAAAAAATGAAAGGAATATACCCCACAATACCCATATGAAACCATCCCGGTTCAGGATATAGGTGACATAGAAACCAAGGGAAATGAGGATAAAAGGCATAACCTTTGACAGCTCTTTTGCTTTTTTACCCAGCATTGCGCGAAGAACATGACCACCGTCAAGTTGTCCTGACGGAATAAGGTTCAGGGCGGTCACAAACATACCGACCCAGCCTGCAAATGCAATCGGGTGCATTATAATACCATCACTTCCCGGTATAACGCTTCTTATCAGTTCAAATAGCAACGGCATGCCAAGTTCTATCTGTAAGACTTCTTGCGCGTGTGTTATCGGAGGCTGGAGAAGACCGATTATCGTTACAATAACCGATACGATAAGCCCTATAAGTGGACCTGAGACACCCACGTCAAAAAGAGCTTTCCGGTTGGGTATTGGCCCACGGTGCTTGATCACAGCCCCCATTGTGCCGATCATGTTCGGAAATGGTATAAAATAAGGTAAAGACGTATGCATACCATGTTTTTTTGCGACCAGATAATGTCCCGCCTCATGTGCGCCAAGTACTGTCATGATCGCGATAGTAAAGGGTAATCCTTTCAGGACTTCAACCGGGGATGTGAACGGATTAGCTCCAAAAAGAAGAGAACCCCCGAACATGGTGGTGAAAATAGTAGCAACGGCAAGGACCACATTGATCCAGCGGCGCTCCTTAACCGGTGAAAACGGTGATGCTATGAGAATATGTTCCCCAAGATCATATTTCATGGTGAACTGAAAGCCTTTTTCAGAAAATAACGGCCATAGTTTCTGGAAGATTATATTTATTTCTTGCTTTGGCGTGCCGAAAAAGTATATGTTGCCTTGCTCGTGCTGTATATCATAAATTGAGAAAAACGGATTTATTTTCTCGGCAAGTTCTTGGTCGGATTCAGGATTATTCATCTTATATCCTGATATACTCCATTCTCTATAATGAATCTAACTAAAAAATTGAAATAAAGTATGGATCAAACCTTCGATTCCATCGGGACAAATTTTGTCCCGTAATATATCATTCCTTTATCGCTTTCTTCACCCAGCTTCCGGAATGCTGCTTTGACCCTCATGCCAATATGGATATCCGAATGGTCACAAATTACCTGGGATGTAAGCCTTGGACCTTCATCCAGTTTAATTATGGCAAGTATATAGGGTGTAAGCTTGGAATAATCCTTTGCAGAAGTATGCACGATAGTATATGTTACCACCAAACCCGCCCCATTGAATTTAATTGGATTGATTATACCGTTCCTCCTGCATATGGGGCACATGTTCCTGGGAGGATAGAAATAACCACCGCATTTTCCACAGTGCGTTCCGATAAGATTATATAGGTTTTTAAGTCTTCTCCAAAATCTTGGGACTGACATACTTATTTATCCCTCCCGAAAATATGAACAACAGCAGTTCCGCCTGAGCCTCCGACATTATGCGTAAGACCGATCTGGGCGCCTTCTATCTGCCGTCTGCCGGCTTCGCCGCGCAGCTGGAGTGTTATTTCAACAGCCTGTTTCACACCTGTTGCCCCCACAGGATGCCCGCATGCTTTTAAACCTCCAGACGGGTTTATCGGGATCTTACCCCCAATTGCTGTCATACCGGATTCTGTCGCCGGCCCGCCTTCTCCTTTCTTTACAAATCCCAGGTCTTCGATAGCACATATCTCGGCAATTGTAAAACAATCATGAACTTCTGCAAAACCGATATCTTTTGGCTTGAGTTTTGCCATCTGATAAGCCCAGTTCGCTGCTGCGACCGTCGCATCAAGCGTTGTAATATCAGGCCTGTCATGAAGTGAAATGGTCCCGCTTGCCTGTGCTGATGCTTTTACATAGATCGGAGTATCCGAATATTTCCTTGCGATATTAGCCGGTGCAATGACCACAGCCGAAGCGCCATCCGTAATTGGAGAACAGTCAAAGACGCGCAGGGGATCCGCGACCATCAAGGAATTTATTACGGTTTCAATTGAAATTTCATTCTGGAATTGCGCTTTCGGATTCATCGTACCGTTGTGGTGGTTCTTGACTGCCACTGCTGCAAGCTGTTCCTGTTTTGTTCCATATTTATGCATATGCAGCTTTGCGATCATAGCATATAAACCCGGGAACGTTGCACCCATAATGCCTTCCCATTCCCTGTCAGCAGCCGCTGCAAGAGCATCTGTGGTTGTCTCTACGCCCACATCGGTCATTTTCTCGGCCCCTCCTGCTATCACAATATCGTGATAACCGGATGCCACTGCAATGATACCCTGACGAAGCGCAAGCCCACCTGAGGCACAGGCGGCTTCCACGCGCGTTGAGGGGATATGAAGACTTGCAAGCCCTGAGTAATCAGCAATAAGGGCGCCGAGATGCTCCTGTTCAATAAACCGCCCACCGCTCATATTTCCCACATACAGGGCATCGACCTTTGCACCCTGGACATTGGCATCTTCTATCGCGCTAACTCCAGCTTCCACAAATAACTCCCTGAAGGATTTATCCCATAATTCGCCGAATTCTGTGCATCCAACTCCAATAATTGCCACATCTCTCATTTTTTCACCTTATAATTTGATTTTGCCTTTATGTCTCGCATACGTTGCATAATTGATATATATAGGATCAGCAAGCAATTTTTCAACGCTTGGCGCGCCATTTCGTATTTCCTCGATCCTGTCTGTCACCTTAAAACTGAAAGCATCGCTTCCCGCCCCGGAACCAAACGATGTCATGAATATCCTGTCTCCTGCTTTTGCAATGTCAAGAATGGCAGCAAGTCCCATCATGCATGAGCCGGAATATGTATTCCCAAGATGAGTTACAACAAGTCCCTGTTTTATCTGCTCATTCTGGAAACCAAGCATCTTTGCCATACGTGTGGGGAACTTGCCATTAGGCTGGTGGAATACCGCATAATTATAATCGGAAGGTCTTGTACCCATTTTATCCATAAGTCCCTGTGCAGCGCAGGAAACATGTTTGAAATATCCGGGTTCTCCTGTGAACCTTCCTCCATGTTCCGGATAAGGCATTCCTTCCCTTCTCCAGAAGTCAGGAGTATCCGTGGTAAATGAATACGTGGATTCAATATTCGCAACAAGATCTTTATTACCTATGATATAAGCCACTCCGCCTGCTGCAGCAGTATATTCTAGTGCATCTCCGGGCGCGCCCTGTGAAACATCGGAACCTATAGCCATGCCGAGTTCAACCATTCCTGAACCTACCATACCCATACATGCCTGTATTCCGGCTGTTCCTGCCTTGCATGCGAATTCAAAATCCGCTACGGTAAGATGTGGGGTTGCTCCAACAGCCTCAGCGACAACTGTGCTTGATGGTTTTACAGCATATGGGTGACTTTCCGAACCTGTATATATGGCCCCGATTTTTTCTGGATTAATATTCGCACGGTTGATCGCATAACGCGCAGCTTCCACTGCGATTGTTATTGTATCTTCATCAATATCCGGCACTGATTTTTCAAAAACCATTAATCCGTCTATTATACTATGTGCGTTTGCGCCCCATACCTTTGCTATCTCTTCAACCCGTATTCTGTAGCGGGGTATGTAAGCACCATATGAAACGATTCCAACATTCATGTTTGTACCTCTCTTTTTTGATATTAAAATAAAAATATTAATGTTTTAAATCATGTGACTGAAGGGCCCTGATCAGGTCAATCATCGGCATTACTGTTGCTATAAGGGGAACATGTTCGATCTCTGCTATCTTTGCGGCTATTTTATCCACCTGTGATGCTGGAATCCCATGTATGACTACCAGCGCAGGCTTCAGGTTCGTTACCCTCAGGGCTACCATTGGCGACCTCCCTGTGGAAACCTGGGTGAAGATCATGGCTCTTTCCGAGCTCCAGCCATATAACTTCTGGAATTCATTGTATGACAGCTGAAGGATCGCTCTTAGACTATCTACAATGGTATAACCGTACAATGGTTTTATATATTCTGCGGGAGGACTATAAACAACGTCACCGTTCACGATCTTTATGAGTTCTTCTATAGATAGGGGAGAAAGGTATTCATGAATATCATATATTGCATCAGCGCTGAAACCACCGCGAAGCATTCCCTCATAAGATCGCGTTTTCGCTCCACCGCGGGCAGCATCCATTTCAAGGATCGCTTCAACTATCTTGCTAACGATAAAAATTCCCGGAGATTTTCTCCTTCCGCTTTCATAATCGCTTATTACGGAAGGGGATACTTTAAGAAAAGAAGCCAGGTCGGATTGGGCTATCTCAAAACTTGCCCGCCATTTCTTTAATGTCTCTCCCGGATTATCTGACAGGGTGATCTCACCCGCCATTTTTTCTGCGAGTCTATTCTTCAGGTCGTGATAAGAACCGTTCATTACGGGAGGATTAATAACAGAAGTAGGAGAGGTTGAAGTCGAAGCATTATCTGCTTTTTCGGTCATATTAGCACGAGGTATGGATTTTATGGCATATAAAATTAACGAACCGCACATCGTCAAATAACGAAGTATAAAAAATCAATAATGTTCTCTCGGGTCTGAAATAACTCCTTTAAGTGCGCTCGCGGCCGCCGTCTCCGGGGAAGAAAGATATATCAATCCACCAGCCCCCATCCTGCCCTTGAAATTGCGATTGGATGTTGACAGGCATGTTTCACCTTCACATATTACACCCATATGGGCGCCCAGGCATGGTCCGCATCCAGGCGGCGCAATGATGACACCAGATTTTAGGAGGGTGGCGATGATGCCCGATTCAGTTGCTTTTATCAGAACAGAACGCGATGCAGGAAGCACAATTGTCCTTACTTTCACTTTCCTGCCTGACAGTATATTTGCTACAACTTCCAGGTCCTCGAATCTTCCATTCGTGCAAGATCCTATGAAAACCTGGTCAAGTGGTGTGCCCAAAAGTGTTCCTACTCCTGTTACATTATCTACCTCATGCGGTTTCGCAATTTGGGGTTCAAGTTCTGCCACATCAATATTGAATTCCCGGCAATATTTCGCATCCTTGTCCGCATAAACAGGCAGGAATTTTTCACGTGCCCGTCCCTCCAGGTATTCGAAGGTCTTTTCATCAGCCGGAACGATACCTGTTTTTGCTCCCATCTCAATGGACATGTTGCAAAGAGTCATTCTCTGGGACATTGAGAGTTCACTGATAGTACTGCCGTAATATTCAACCGCTTTATAATTAGCCCCGTCTGCGCCCACATTCTTAATTATGAAAAGTGTCATATCTTTTGACGATACGCCTTTTGCGAGCTTTCCTTCTACTGTGATCCTGATAGTTTGCGGAACACGCAGCCATAACTTTCCTGTTGCGAAAATCTGCGCCATATCAGTTGCCCCGACCCCTGTGGCAAATGCTCCAAAAGCGCCATAAGTGCATGAATGTGAATCTGCCCCGATCATGAGTTTTCCCGGCATGGCAAATCCCTGCTCAGGTACGACCTGGTGACAGATGCCTTCTCCTACATCGAAGAAATTTGTAATCCCCTGCTCTTTTATCCAATCCCGTATACTTTTCTGGAGCTTTGCAGCGGTTTCATTATTTGCCGGCGCGATATGGTCAAATGGAATTATTATACGTCCGGAATCCCACACTTTCTTTTCCCCCATTTCCTTGAAGGCTTTAACAGCAAGCACGCTTGTCCCGTCATGCGCCATCGCATAATCAACATTTGCGATCACAAAATCGTCAGCTTGCGCTGTTTTTCCTGAGGCGCGGGAGAGTATCTTTTCACTTATGGTAGGCATTTGCAGGTATTAGGATCTTAAGAAATAAATAACTAATGAATTTCCTTCACCCTTCCCACCTTTCCATTCTCCAATTCAACTTTTATTCCATGTGGGTGGTATGAAGAATTAGTTAAGACTCTTCTTACAATTCCCCGGGTAATTTTTCCACTCCTTTGATCCTGTTTTAAAACTATCCCGACATTTAATCCGACATTAATTTTATCCCGATGAATACCTTCATTCATAATAGCATTAATATTCTTATTTTATTATTCTATTCTTTTTATATTCTTCTTATATTTTTATTTTCTTTTTTTCCCGACATGCATCTTCTTGATCTCTTCTTCAGCTGCCTGCAATGTTACCTTATTATCCTCATATATCCTGGAAACATTCTCAGAAGCCCGTTCAAGCCTTTTTTTCAGGACAAGCAGTTCCTGTGTAGAAAGGTTATAATTAGGAGTGTTCTCGATCCACAACTGCTCTATATCTATCAGAGCATTAATTGCAGCCTTTGTTCTGTTTATGGTGTTCTCGTCCATGCGGTGAAATTGAACTTTTTCTCAGATTAATGTTTGCATCAGATCAAATGTTCAGTTATACCCTCGGAAATAACATGATCGCAGTAAATGCACCGAAGTTCCACAGGCTTCTTATTTACCGTAAATTTTGAGATAACAGGTTCACTGGTATTGGAAATGCAGTTTGGATTATCGCATTTCATCACACCCTCAAGATGCTCGGGAAGGTCAACCCTGTATTTCTCAATGACCTCAAAATCGCGAATGATATTTATCGTGGCATTCGGCGCTATGAGGGAAACCCTGTCCACTTCTTCCTGTTCAAGCTCCCTGTCCTCGATCTTGACAATATCTTTGCTTCCCATGACTTTACTTGGCACGTTCATTGCAACACTGACCACAGCAGTTGTAGTCCCTGATATCCCCAGTATCTTCAGTACATTGAGCGCCTGGCCTGCAGTAATATGATCGATAACCGTACCATGCCTGATAGGGCGCACACGCAATTCTTTATTCATTGAACCATCAGAATTATTTTTCTTCTTATTCATACAACCCCCATTGCCATTGCAAGAAGTGTCATCCTGATAGGGACGCCATAAAATGATTGCTCAAAATACCGTGCATATTTTGTTTTGTCAACCGCAGCATCGATCTCATCCACGCGTGGAAGCGGATGCATGATGATGAGATTATCCCGCGCCTTTTTCAGCAGTTCCTCCGTAACCCTGTATATACCTGCCACTTTCTGGTATTCGGCAGGGTCAGGGAAGCGCTCTTTCTGGATCCTTGTTACATATAATACATCGATATCCCCTATTACATCCTCGATAGTGGTGGTTTCGCTGACGCTTGCGCCCTGCTTTTTCAGGTCTTTCTTGATAACATCAGGCATTTGCAGCTGCTTTGGTGAGATCAGGGTCATGTCGGCATGATACATCGATAAAGCATAAGCAAGTGAATGTACGGTCCTTCCGTACTTGAGATCCCCCACAAGTGCTATCTTCAGGTTTGAGAGGCTGCTCTCACGCATAATCGTATAAAGGTCAAGAAGCGTCTGTGTGGGATGGTGTCCTGCCCCGTCACCCGCATTTATTATAGGGACATTTGAATATTCTGCAGCCATTCGGGCCGCACCTTCCCTGGGATGCCTCAATACGATAGCATCGGCATAATTTCCAATTACCCTGATAGTGTCCGCAAGTGTTTCTCCTTTTACGACCGAGCTTTTTTCAACCGGGCCCAGGTCAATTACTTCCCCTCCAAGCCTTTTCATCGCCGTTTCAAAAGATAAGCGTGTGCGAGTGCTGGGCTCATAAAAAAGGGTTGCCAGGACCTTGCCGGAAAGAAGGGAAGATAGTTGCCCCCGTGCTCTTGGTTCAAAATCCATTGTATTCTTCAGGATAATATCAATCTCATCACGCGAAAAATCCTTCATTGAGATGATATGTCTTAACATCACCCTTACTATGCCGCATTGAAATTTATATTTATTGATAATAGTTAAATGGAAGAAAATCCAATTCAATTGCATGGATAAGTTTCAAAAGGGGAAACCAGATTTTACGAGATACCAAAAAGGTGCTGTGCATATCAGGAGCATGCGCAGCATCCGGACAAGCAATACGGAAATAGTTCATATCATTATTTCCTGGCTAGCCATTTCATATGCATTCGCAATACTGCTTCTCTGGTCAAGATCCGGTATCAAGCCTTCCGGTGAAGAACTTTTCAATGGGATATTCAATCCACTTGTTATTTCTTTATTTACCGTTGGAATTTCATTCATAGTCCATGAAATGAGCCATAAGATAGTAGCGCAAAGGTTCGGTTCCTGGGCTGAATTCAGGATGAGCCCTTTTATGCTCACCCTTATGTTATTTCTTGTATATGAGTATGGCATCTTATTTGCAGCGCCAGGGGCGGTTATGATATACGGGGGAAATGTGGGGCGCCGGGAGAACGGACGAATCTCGCTTGCAGGACCGCTTTCCAATCTTCTCCTTGGGATGGCCTTTTTCCTCCTGTTATCCGAACAGGGGATTCTTTATGAGATCGGCAAATACGGGGTCATCGTTAATATCGCTCTTGCACTTTTCAACATGATCCCTTTTGGAATATTTGATGGCAGGAAAGTATGGGATTGGAATAAACCGGTGTATCTCGGAATGGTCATAGCTGCCCTGGTATTACTATATTTCTTCTATGTTGACCTGCAGTTGATGGGCCCGGTGAATCGAACGCCATTTTGAAAGAGGATAATGTTAAATATTGTCCTGTAGTGTTCGTGTCAAAAGGTGGTTCTTTTGACATTAAAGAAATTTAAAAAAGATGAACGGGCAATCGAGTTGCCCATCAATATCGTGGTTATGCTCGTTGTTGGTATGGTTGCGCTGGCAGCTTTATTATCGATTATTCCCAAATCAAAAGAGTATCTGACCGTTGATGTGATAGATATCAAGATAAATAACGGCACTGTGCAGGAGGGCAGCATTGCAACCGTTGGCGGAGAAGGTGATTATAAAGTAAAGGTCAATTTAAAAGTATATGATAAAAATAATAATCCTGTTGACAAAGCAAGCGTTACACTCAGCGGGGGAGGGGGATTCGGGGTTGACCAGACGAACAGTTACGGGGCAGCCATAATAACACTCGGCGATACAAAGAGCACAAATGTCACTTTCAGGCCTAATCAAAAGAGTATTGAGCTAAAGCTTGCTGTTAAGGCCAACGGCTTCTATGACTATGAAGATGGAAATGCAATTCAAATATATCAAAAGAATTAGACTATTAAGAAAAAAATGGCGCTTGGAATCCCGATAAAAATAGTGGTTCTCACGATAGTAGGAATGGCAGGTCTGGCCGCCATGCTCGTAATTATAGACAATGGAGAAAATGCGATCCCTAAACCGATACATGCAGACCTGAAAAGCAGTACTATTATCATATTGCCAGCTTTTCATGATACGGAAAATATCGATATGGAGGTCGAAGTAATCGATTCAATCGAAGGAACATCCATAGAAAAAGCAAGCGTTGCCCTTTCCGGTCTGGGTGCGATCTCTGTTAATATGACTGGCAATGATGGGTGCACTATCCTGAGATTTAAGAAGACAGATTTTGATATGAAAGCAGGAGAAGGTTATTTACAGCTTGATGTCAAAGCGAACGGTTTCCAGGATTATTCCAATGAGTATGCCGTAAAAATTGTAATTTGATTTGAGATTCTAATATGATCTTGTCATATTACCTTTTACTGTTGGTCATTATGAACTTCCCTATCACGACAGCCCCAAATAATATGCCGATGGCTATTGGATAATAGGGTGACCGGATAATATTCCAGTGACCGCTGTAAATGAGATACCCGGTTGCGAACATCACGATCGTTGCTGCAAGACCTGAAAATTCAATAGGTACTTTGATTTTTCCGATCCTTATCTTATTCTGGTTCTCAAGTCTTTGCGTTCTCTCTTCTATCATCGAAAGCTGTGTTCTTATTTGAATGATCTCATTTTCCTGTTTTTCTTGTATTGTTTTTTCAAGATGTTTTAATTTCTCATCCAATTCATCTAATTTTTCCAGGAGTTCCTCATCAATTTTTCCACGTTCATCCTGGAAAATATTGACCTGATCTGGTTCAAAGGTTTTTACCGAAAGACGCTTTTCAATAGCACGAATCCGGTTATCAGCACTTCTCAAACCCTGGTCAATGTATTCGATCTGGCCATAAATATCCGTATTGGCCTGCTCATTATTTTTTTCTTCACTCCTTTTTTTCAATATGGATGCCACCTGGAGGTCCACGAAATAATGCAAGTTATTTAAAGTTTTCTCAAATATAGCCTTTTATTATCTATCTGGAGCTTTGCCATTTCTACCGCATGTTTCGTATAATCTGCGCGGGATATTTTTCCTTTCGTTAACCAGCCTATGATACCTTCTTCATATCCGATATCCGGTCTATCGGTCAAAGGAATAAATGCCTGTGATATGGTTATTCCTTTATCAAGGACATGCTTTATGCATTCAGGAGGATATTCAAAAGCCGGCCCAATACCAAGGTATATCTGCTCACCGTCAAAGATGGCACAACAGCAGAAGTTCATGTAACCGCTTATTGTTCCAAGCACCGGGGATATCCCATCCTCGATCCCTATCGAATATTCGCACGCATTATAAACAGACCTTGCCCTTATGATCGCACCTTCAATTATCTCATCGAGATCCAGGGGTTGCTCCCTGACACCTGACTTACAGGCAACGCCTTTTACTTTATTTGACAGGAAGACCTCCCGGACAGCCTTTACTTTATTCTCATTTAGAGAAGCGACATGAATTACTTTTTCAGGCATTTCTTATTGATTTCTCCTGGTTTTATAGAATTTTTTGAAATATTTCCATCCTGTCTTACAAAGATGTGCCCTTCCTATCGGATCTTCTCTTACCCAGTCAATCAGGTAGAAAAATTGCGCTTTGTACTCATCCACTGTTTCCTCAACGATCACAGGCGGGTCAGGGACACCCAGCCTGCGAAGATATTCAATGAACATCTCCTCTCCTTTCTGTTGCGCGATCCCGTCGATCTTCATGACTGTAAAATTATAGCCCTCGCTCTTTAACCACTGTGAGGTCATATCATGTATGCAACCAGAGCATATCTCAATTTCTTCATCCTTGTGGATATTCAATTTGTTGATCCCTTCTTCAACAATATTTTTTGCCCCATTAAGATATACTTTCTTCCTGAACATTTCAAGGTTGAAATACTCTATTGGGATGATATCATAATATATCTCGAACGTCTCTTTCCTGACAATGATTATCCCTACACCCCCTACGGGTGTTCCCCATCCCTGGTCATCAATCTGGATCGTCATAGCATATTCATATGTTTTTAAATATTTGATTGTATCTGAACCAGTTCAATAAAATTGGAGGGTGAGCAGGATAAAGCCCTGGGATTACATGGATTTTCAATTCATAATTCATATTTTTAGGCTGTTGCGGCGCACGCGCCATGTAATCATCGAAAAGAGCTCATCTTAATATTCCATAACTTCTATTTAGTATAAAGTAGAAAGTAGACAAATATGACTGAGAACATAGGTGTTAAAATAAGTTCAGATACCAAGATCATTCTTGATAGAATGTATCACCAATTACGCAGCAGCGGGATTAAAATTACAGAAAAAAAGATCCTTGAAATTCTCATTACCAATACAGATGTGACAACTATAAAAAAATAGATCATGGGAACTTTATCTGCAATTTCAAGACAAGAATTTCAGTTTTACAGATTGCACGAATATCGCACTTATGGAAAGGCATGGTATTGATACTCTTTTCACCTATGACTCTGAATTTAATGGGATAGTAAGCGTAATAGGCTAAAATAGTATCACATACGCTTTGAAAGGAATCCACTTATGGCATCATCAGATTACTCAGGGTTAGCTTTAATGATATAATCGCACAGCTTGAAGAAGAAAAGAAAAAAGTAGTTGATGAGACACAGGAAAAGAGAGAGCAGTTAAAAGGGTTGGGGAGATAGAGACATCTTACTTTTTTTGAAATAAAGCTTATGTATCCTTTTCTCAGATTATCAAAAAAAGAGGAGGGGGGGTTAAAAACGTGGCTTATACTTTGAAAATTCTTATTTTTAACTCCCTATCCAATTAATAATTTATGATAACCAGTATAAATACATATTCATGAGCATGTGAATTGTTGTGTCAACTTCCTGTCTTATCTATAACCACCCCTCATCTGCAAGAATAAGAATGTCAAAATCGGAATATTTCTTTGCCGTTCCACTTGCGTGAGAACCAAAGAGTACCTTTCCCGAGATAATTTCAAACTAATTTTTTCAGAAATCTAATCAAACATTCTAACCATGTTGATTAATCATTATAACTGCTTTTTATTTTATCTTTGTTTTTTATTCATTTCATTTTATGAAGAGCATTATCAGCTTCTTCAGTGAATCTTATTCTATTTTTTCTCTGGTAAAATAAATCGACCAGAAGTTAGTTCATAAATATCTATAATCATTGTAATATTTGTGATCAAATCAGGGATATATCTTCGGTTAGGTCAAAAAGGGAGTAAGCCTTTACGGTGAAAAAAAATGGGGCTGTATATAAGTATAGTCCCGGGCGGACTCAGTATTCTATATGTGGAATCCCCCATAAATTAGAAATATATCAAAATAAGTCACTTTGCAAAGTTGCAAAGCTTCAAGCTATCAGTGCGAACTCCGTTTACAACTCTGTCTTAATAAGTAATAAGTCTTATCACACAAACAAAACCATATCAACTTAGATTATACAAGACATTCGTTTTGATGTTGTTTTGTTATACAGAGTCCAAAAACCACTTCCTGCTTTGGTGATCAATACGTCACCAATGACCCAACAAACGCTATACTCTTCCCGCAGATCGCATCGGGTTTCCAGAAGTGCAAATCTTGAGGAGACGCCAATTGTGTTGTACCATCTAATAGGGCAGGTGTCCCGTATTTAGCATAAGATACGCTAAAGGATTTTCCAGAAAGTCCCACAATCACCGAACGACCATCGTATTTTGTATTTTTTACAAATACCTGATAGAATCCGGTGGTTGGATTTACAGTCCCCATCTGATCTAATCCGATTGCATAAGTGCTGGTAATGATCACTTTCGTGCCAGCAATGATATTTTCATTTTGGTCTTTTACATATCCTGATAACACTTGACCGACTGTGGTTTCCGAGTATGTTTTTATTAAGAGGATTTCCCGTCTGTTAAATGTTCTTCCGGACAGGCATTCTGGTATCCAGGTCTCATCTACACCAACTGTCCAGATACTGTATTTCTGTAGTGCG
>JAPMTS010000017.1 GCA_026552955.1 Candidatus Methanoperedens sp.
TTTTACATTGTACTTAGATGTGCGAACTCTCGGGAACTGTAGAAAGTCGCTATACTCACTTATTTCACTTTATCTTTTTTTTCTCCCATAAGGACAATGTTGCCTGAGCACGATTGATATTTATTTTTCTTTTATCCTTTATTTCAACTAATCCAAAACCTTCAATAGTATAGAATGAAATGTAATGATAATGACCAATGAGTTGACATTCTTTGTTTCTGTTTTCACAGCAATTTTTTCAATAGTGAATCCGGTGAGTGGAGTTATGGCTTTTATTTCCATGACCTCCAACATGAAAGATGAAGATAAGAACTATGTCGCAAAACGCTCTGTGGTTGTTGCATGCATAATTGCCATTTTATTTACAATATCTGGAAACAATATCATGAGATTTTTCAGTATTACTGTTGATTCCCTGAGAGTGGCAGGTGGAATTTTACTTTTCCTTGTCGCAATGGATATGCTTTTTGCAAGGACCACAAGAGAAAGTATTACATCCGAAGAATTATCAGATGCCGTTCAAAGAGAAAATGTATCAATTTTTCCAATAGCTATGCCCATGCTTACTGGACCTGGAGCCATAACGACCATAATCCTTTATATAACCAAAGGGGTCGAAGAATATAATATCGGTGTTGAATCTGTGAAACTGTTTGAAATTGCTGCAATATTACTTACATTTATAATAACATACCTGATTTTTCGTTTTTCAGATTATTTCAGAAAGGTTGTTGGGATGACAGGCATGCTTGTAATGACACGACTTATGGGTCTTTTCCTGGGGGCAATGGCAGTCGGGTTTATTTCAGATGGGATATGGAATATTTATAAACTTAAGTTAATAGGATAAATGAGAAAAATGAATCTCCTGGTAGTTACCGGAAAGCTTGCAAGCAATACAGTAAAGGCATCTATAAGAAACAAGGCCGATGTTCTTGTGCTGGATATAGAAGTCGCAGCATTTACAACTCCGGCATTGCTAGGACGCTCTTTATTATCTCCAAAAAAATATGATCTCATCCTTGTTCCAGGTCTGGCTACGGGTGATTATTCCGGGCTTGAAAAAGAGCTTGGAATCCCGATACGACTCGGACCAAAGCATGCTGTGGATCTTGGTTTTATCCTTGAATTATCGGATAAATTTGATTTTTCATCAAGAGTACCTGCCTGTGAGCTCCTGATCGAAAAAAAACGCTACAATGCTTTCCATAGGGTAAATGAACTGGAAAAAAATGCCGATGCACCTTTAACATTGAGGAAGGTCAAGATCGGTGGAAATTCCCGCATGAAAATAATGGCTGAAATTGTGGACGCAGGTTCGATGAATGAAAGCGAGCTTACAAACAGGATAATTTATTTTATTGAATGCGGGGCTGATATTATTGATCTGGGAATTTCATTGGATACCTCAAGAAGCGAGGTAAGGACTGCGGTTGAAACTGCAAGATCAATTACAAATGCTCCCCTCAGTATCGATACGCTTGATCCGGAATCAATAAATGCAGCAATTGAAGCCGGAATTGATATTGTTCTTAGCTTGAATTCAAAGAATATACCTTTAGTAGATCTTAGCATGGACACAGCAGCTGTAATAATTCCTGATCGTACTGATGATCTTGAGAGTTTATTTAAAAACATGGAATCGGCCCGGATTTTAGGGATCAAAAATATCATTGCTGACCCAGTACTTGAACCTGCAGGTCATGGTCTGACAAAGTCCATCAACAGGTATTATGAATTCAGACAAAGCGACAGCACTACACCATTATTTTTCGGTGTAGGGAATGTAACCGAGCTAATCGATGCTGATTCTATTGGTATACATTCAATACTCTCAAGCATTGCAATGGAGCTTGATGCAGGCATATTATTTACACCGGAATTCAGCCACAAAGCCCATGACAGTGTCAATGAATTAAAGACCGCTTCTACAATGATGATGCTTACAAAAGACCGAAAAAGCGCACCCAAAGACCTTGGAGTTGACATGCTGGTGATGAAAGAAAAACGTCGTCGGGAATTTGGGTCAATGCCTGGATCCTGCATAGAAGCAAAAGGCAGTGAAAAATGGCATCTTGACCCTGCCGGGTGTTTTAAGATAGAGATTACCGGAGATGAGATCCGTAACGGAAAGTTATTTCCCGGAAAAATCGTGGCTCGAAACAATAATAATTCTATAGCAGGATCAACAGCCAGGGACATTCTTGATACTATAATCGAGCATGGCCAAATTTCCCGACTGGACCATGCTGCTTATCTGGGGAGAGAACTTATGAAAGCTGAAATTGCGTTAAGAATCAAGAGGAGCTATTCCCAGGATGACAAATTTTGATGTTATAAAAAAATTCACAGAAGATACCGACATTTCTGAAATTCTCGATCGTGCCATGAATAATGAATCACTTGACATAAATGATGGAAAGAGACTTCTTGAATGCAATGATATTCATCTTTTAGGTTCAGCTGCAGATAATATGCGGGAAAGAAGCTGCGGTGACCTTGTCACATTTGTTATAGATAGAAACATAAATTATACGAACATCTGTACATCCAGATGCAAATTCTGTGCTTTTTACCGGGAACCCGATGCAATAGATGCTTATGTATTAACTATTGAAGATATAGTTGAAAAAGTTGATGAAGCTGTTAAATTGGGGGCGACACAGATACTCATACAGGGAGGCTTGAATCCCGATATCCCTATTGAGCATTATGAAGAAATGCTTAAAGAAGTTAAAAATAGATTTAATGTCCAGATGCATGCATTCTCACCACCTGAAATCGTGCATATTTCAAAGATATATGGCTCCACGATAAAGGAAACGATATCGCGCCTGCATGATGCTGGCCTTGATTCCATACCGGGTGGGGGAGCAGAGATACTTGATGATAGAGTGAGAAATTCTGTTTCACCTAAAAAGATCGGGTGGAAGAAATGGCAGGAGGTAATGCTGGCAGCGCACTCATTAGGAATTCCTTCTACGGCCACAATGGTATTCGGGCATGAAGAGACGACTGAAGAAAGGATAAAGCACATAATAAGAATTCGAGACATGCAAAAACGATATCATGGTTTTACAGCATTTATCCCATGGAGTTTTCAATCAGAAAATACTGAATTGAAAGGTGCTTCAACAGGGATGGACTATCTGAAGATAGTCGCAGTTTCAAGAATTCTCCTTTACGGTTATATAAAGAATATCCAGGCTTCCTGGGTGACCCAGGGAATGGATGTTGCTCAAATGGCATTGGATTTTGGCGCAAATGACCTTGGCGGGACAATGATCGAAGAAAATGTTGTCCGGGCTGCAGGAGTACCCTTTCACAGTAAGACCATTGACGATTTCATCCATGTTGTAAGAAAATTGAATAGGCCAGTGGCAAGAAGAGATACATTATATAATATAATTGAACGATATTGAAGCATTTATTCTATAATTGAGCCAATAACCTTTATTACTATGTCAAAACAATTCAATATTTTGAGGTTGGGACTAGTGGCACTTAAGACCTATCCTATCCAGAATTGAATTTTTTCCCAACCTCAAATATAAAAATTTATATCAAAAACAAATATTTTAAATTTAATCATAAAAAGTCATGATCGCTCTTTTCATAGATCATTATGGAGATATTTTCTATGAGCTGTCTTTTTTCAAGACCATCAATCCATTTTTTGGGAAAATATTCAATACCGTAAAGTGCTCCGCATAATGCTCCCGTTATACAGCCAATAGAATCCGCATCACCCCCGGCGTTCACAGCTTCAATGATGGCCCTTTGCGGTTCTTTAAAATATCTTGAAAAAAAATAAAAGGCACATGGGACAGTATCATATACGTAAAAAGATGTCCCAAGCTGTGGAAGAACCATATCCGGGACTTCATTTCGCAATTCATAAGAAGATTCTATTTTCTTTGCAATATCTATTTCATGGTTTGAAGCTGATTCACAGGTTCTTCTTATAATTTCAAAGCGATCATACCCAAGAAGCGCACATCTGATAGCTACAGCGACTGCCACAGCGCCTGCGACCGCACTTTTGCTTTTATGCGTTGGGATGGACGAAAGGACTGCTTTTTTTTCAACCTCATGGATATCATTGAAAAAAAGTCCGATAGGAGCAACCCTCATTGCAGAGCCGCAGGACGGCACATCACTTCCTGATTCTTTCCACGAGATGCCCGAATTCAATTTTTCAATAGCCCAGGAACTTGAAGGACCGAGCAATCGACTCCTTGCAGTGTCATTTCGGATATCCAGTCCCCATTTTGCGATCCTGTTCGCAAAATCATATGTATCAAAGTCGTTGCAAGCGATTAATGATTGGGCAAGGACGAGCATCTGTTCCGTATCGTCTGTATATTGTCCTTCTCTTAATGCCTCCCCTGGGCTTCCTTTTGGCGCCCTGCCATAATCCTTGATGTAACCTCGTTTGAGGATTACTTCTCTATTTACACCTTCATTTTGTTTGCCCAGGGCATCCCCTATTGCAGATCCAAGCATGCAGCCAATGTATTTGTTTTTTTCAGGTTTCATTTTTCAATGGAACCTTTCCGATTGATCTCTTCCCTTTTTATTTTCTCAACGATCCTGGCCTGGAGTTCAATTAATTCCCTGCTGAATTCAATGCGATATGGTGGTGCACCATCTAGTTTTTTGTAATCATCCGCTAACTTTGAGAAATTACGGGCTGCATTCTGTCGGATCTGGGACAATGAAGGCCTCTCACAGACGATTTTTCCATTACGGACAACAGTCTCCAATAAAGGAAGCCCCCCATGAACGATCTCATCATCCAGCGTTATAATATCTTTTTCGAATTTACCGTTTTTAATTATGCGCCACACCATTTTTTTTCCGGGGAGGGTGGTTTTTACGGTCTCTTCAGAGAGTTTCATCTTTGGGATATGCTTTCCCCGCTCAACTACATCTGAAAGTTTGTATATTCCGTCAAGAGCCGGAGTGGGGCGGCCTGTTACGAGTTCCGTTCCAACCCCGAACATATCGATCTTTGCGCCCTTATTCATAAGTTCATTAATTTTCCATTCATTGAGATCCCCGCTGGCAACTATTGTTACATGATCAAGCCCTGCATCGTCCAGGATTTTCCGTACACGCTTTGAAAGGTCGCATAAGTCCCCGCTGTCAAGCCTCACACCGAGAAGTCCCTCTCCTCTTTTTTCAAGCTCTTTTCCAACAATAACCGCTTTATTTGCGCCTTCAATGCTGTTATACGTATCAATGAGCAGAAAACATCGTTTGGGAAATGCATCTGCATAGGCACGGTAGGAGTCGATTTCATGGTCAAAACTTGTGACAAATGAATGCGCCATGGTCCCTGATATCGGGATTCCGAGTCTTTTTCCTGCAAGCATGTTGGATGTGGAAGCGCAGCCCCCAATATAACTTGCACGGGTCGCTTCAAGATGCCCATCCCCCTGGGCGCGCCGCAGCCCGAACTCAGCTATCGTTCTCCCTTTTGCGGCATAAACCACACGTGAGGCTTTAGTGGCAATGAGTGTTGAAAAGTTCATTTTATTAAGCAGGAACGTTTCCACAAGCTGTGCTTCCATAATAGGTGCTGTCACCCTGATTATAGGTTCAATAGGAAATGCGATGCTTCCTTCAGGCATAGCCAGGATATCGCCTGTGAACCTGAAATCCCGCAAAGTTTCAAGGAACTCACTATCAAAATCCTGGGTTCTCAGATATTCAAGATCATCCTCTTCAAAACGCAGGTTTTCGATGTACTCGAATATAAAGTCTAATCCTGCAGTAATAAGATAAGAGCCCGAAGGTATTTTCCTTACAAAATAATCAAATGTAGCTTCAGGGTTATGCCCGGATTTCCAGTATGCCTGCATCATAGTCATCTGGTACAGGTCGGTTCTCAGGGCATCGCTCATACAATAGATATTGAAACTCCTGTTAAATTAAAAGTATCTGAATATCTGGTCTTATGAGTATTTCCGGAATTATTTTCAAACGAAATCTTTATACCATAGTAATTTAAATTATAGTATGTAAGTAAAACTTACACATGAAATAATTTACAAAAGGTGAAATAAAAATGAACAATAAAACGATCATGGTCGTAGCAGCGATCATTGTAGTCCTGGGAGCAGGTTATGCCGTGGCAAGACCAGAGAGCACAGATTCCAGGGGTAGTATGATGGATGGCTTCGGAAGTGGCATATGGAACAGGATGATGGGTTACAGCAACGGTGGAATGATGGGCGGTAATGGACCCGGAAATGGAATGATGGGTTACGGCAACGGTGGAATGATGGGCGGTAATGGACCCGGAAATGGAATGATGGGTTACAGCAACGGTGGAATGATGGGCGGTAATGGGGCAGGAAATGGATATTGCGGGTCAGCCACCGGCTATACTGATAGAGTCGACGGGGTGAATGCCACCCCCATAACTATCGGGGAAGCAAAAGAATCTGTCCAGCAGTACCTTGCCACTACCGGTAATCCCGACCTGAAACTTTCCGAGATCATAGAATTTGATACTGACTTCTATGCAGGTGTGAAAGAGCAAAGCACTGGCATATATGCATTTGAACTGCTGGTGAACAAATATACTGGCGCTGTATTCCCTGAGATGGGTCCGAACATGATGTGGAATACAAAGTACGGGCATATGAACCGGAATACTCCTGCTCAGACTAGCATAAACGAAGAACGGGCACTTACGAACGCACAGGATTACCTCGATAAGGCGCTGCCCGGAACAAAAGTGGGCGATTCTGACGCCTTCTATGGTTATTATACTATTGAGGTCCAAAAAGACCACAAAATATATGGTATGCTCAGTGTCAACAGCAACACAGGCGCAGTCTGGTACCACAACTGGCATGGGGATTTTGTTAAAATACTGGAAGTCGGGTAAGCTTCCGGCATTTTATAAAAAAAAGGCTGATATTAAGCCCTTTTATTTATATACATTTGAATTCTTTTAGTCAACAGGTGAAAAGGTGGATAAGAAATCACTTGCGGAAATGCTATATGCGCTTGGCAACGAGCATAGCTTAACGATCCTTGCAATTCTTGCAGAAAGTGAATGCTATGTTTCAGAGCTGGCAAAGGAAGTCGGGATTTCACGTCCGCTACTGTATCTTCACCTCAAAAAACTTGAAAATGTAGGTCTTGTGGAAAGTGAGATCCGGCATTTTGAAGAGCCGCCGTATACAAAGAAATTTTATAAAGCAAAGAATTTTGAATTAGTACTTTCATTGAGTAAAATCAAGGAGATATTAAAAAAGGAGTAAAAATTATGTCGATGATGGATGCAATGTTCGGAACAACCACACAATGGCCGATATATACCCTTATTACTGTGGTCATTATTTTTGGTCTTATATCGATCTATTTGGCTTATATGATGCTTATGGAACTTAAGGAATCAAGAAGATCACTGGAGAAAATGGAAAAACTTTTAAAATCTGTGGAGTGAAAAAATGGTGCTTCAGGAGAGCGATAGGGAAACCATCCGGAAGAAATTCGTGGGTCTTGCAGATGATGTTGAACTCATTGTTTTTTCACAGGAAATTGAGTGTCAATTCTGCAAGGAAACAAAAGAACTGATGCTTGAATTGGGGACTTTATCAAAAAAGGTACCGGTAAAAGTATATGACTTTGTTAAGAATGGGGATGAAGTCCTGAAATATAATATTAAGAAAATCCCTGCTGTGGCAATAGTTGGAAAAACAGATTACGGCATCAGGTATTACGGTGTACCGGAGGGGTATGAATTACCCGTCCTGATCGATACGATAATTGATATTTCCAAAGGAAAAACATCGTTATCCGAAACAATAAAGACCAGGCTGGCAGAAATAAAAAAACCCGTGCATGTGCAGGTATTTGTTTCGCCCACCTGCCCATACTGTCCTAAAATGGCCAGGATCGCTCACCAGTTTTCCATTGAAAATGAAAATATCCGTTCTGATGTAATTGAAATGGTAGAATTTCCATACCTTGCCCAGAGATACAGTGTTATGAGCGTTCCTCATGTTGTGATCAATGAAAATACTTCCTTTATAGGTGCACACCCTCCTGAAATATTTATTGAACAGATAGCACTGGCACTGCGCTCTGCTTACAATCCAATGTATTCTTAGTTTTGCTTTTTTGCCAAAATGAGAAACTCATCCGCAAAAAGGTTTTTCCATATTTTTGCAAGTTCATACCATAAGAGATTCAATTTTTCCTTATAAAGATAAACACTTGGCGTCACATCCAGCCATACAATATCGTATCCTGCATCAATAGCCAGGTTTCTGCCTGAATTTAGGTTAAAGAACCGCAAATGGTTCCGGTCAAAAACAGTCCCGTCCGTGTATTCGAATTTACCCAGGAAGATCATCATCCTTGAATGCCAGTTGACGATGTTTGGAACTGAATATAGTATGGACCCATTTTCTGAAAGATATCTTTTGAGATTCATTAATACCTGTTTTGGCTCTATCATGTGCTCCAGGACATTTACCAGAATAATATGGTCAAAAAACCCGTTTTCATAAGGTAATTCTGATTTTTCGATATCGATATTTAGGGTCTCAATACATTTGCCCTTTGCTAACAAAGATATGGTGGGATCTTTGTCAACACAATAAACCTTGCATTGTTTCCATAGGGATAATAGGTTTGAGAGTCTTCCTGAACCGCAACCGATTTCCAGCACCCGGGATCCATGAGAAACCCGGTCGAAAATTTTGCCCTGTGAAGTAAATGTGTCAATATGCATTCTTTATATCCTCATATTTTTATTACCAGGTTATATATCTAATCCCGTGGATGAATTTGCACAAGATGGCCTGACAAATATATCATAATAACAACAATAATCATGATAAACTATATATATGTGTGACAGAAATAGATAATAGTAAGTCAAAATGGTCCTTGAATTCAGGGGTCTAGTCAAATGGTGAATAACATGGAATCTACAGAAATTGCCTTACCGGAGAGTATCATACAGAAAATCGATTATGAAATACCGTTAGCAGATATCACAGTTGATCTGGAAAATGGAGATAAGATATATTCCAATTTCAACCCTGATATTCCAAAGGAAGAAGCGCTTGAAGATATGGAGATGGGGGATTTATCAGTCCTTCGAGAATTTCTTGCCAATAATATACACACTCATAACCGGTCTTCGCAGGAATTAACTGAAGAAATATATCTAGAGAGATTAAGTTATCTGTTAAATACCGATGATGTGTTGGAAGAAATGCTAAGTTAGAATCCTGAACTATCAGTATCTCAAATAGTTTCAAGACGGAATTAGTATTATTCCTGAGTTTTTTTTCTCATCCTGGTAAAGTATCACCGTTTTCACGTCTTAATCTCATATCCTGCAAACATCTTTCTCATAATAGTATCCTGGCATGTACCAAAACCAGGCGTTGCGATCTTCTTGCCATTTAGATCATCTATTGATATAATATTTGAATCCGTCCTGACCACAAGGGAAGTGCCTCCTGAATTTACTCCGCCTACGATATAAATTCTTCCGTTATCATTTATCTTATATCTTAAGAGCACAGTAGTTCCCATTGTCCCCGCATCGATTTCCTGTAGCTTGAAAGCATCTGTCAATGCCCTTCCGGATCGATAAGCAAGGAACTGGATGTTCTTTCCAGTCACGAGCCCGGATTTTTCGAAGTAGCCTTCTTTCTCTGCAATATGCATGGCAAGATTAAGAGAACTTCCCTGGATATATCCAAACTTTATGCTTCCATTTACCGTTGGCGGAATCCAGTTGGGATCTTCGTCCAATTTCTTCTTTACTTCATTGTAATATTTATTAATATATACTTTTGAAAGAAAATCATCAATGTTATTATATCCCATAGAGCTAATATTTTTATTGATAAAACCTGCTTTACGAACTATTTCGATGGCTCTTTTTGTTTCATTAAGGTCGGAATATTCGCTATAGACCGTATTATTAATGGCTGCCAATAATGTCAACCTGTCTAAACCTGAGAATTCCTGGCCATAATCCAGTACTTTTTCAATGTTTGAAGGGTCATTTATGAATCTTGTTCCCTTGACCTCTGCCCATATAAGAGCTCTTATCATATCCTCATCTTTCATATCCTCAGAAATCGCAAGCACTAATGAGGGATGGTTCTCCCATGCTTCACTGGAATTTACAAGATATTTTGCATAACCCTGGGAAACGGCTTTGGAAGGATATGGTTCCCATGATAAGAAACCGGATATGGAGCCATTGGAAAGCGCCATTGTCATTTCATCTGCTGTCATTGACACCACATAAATTGATTTTGTGTCATTGGATTTTTCAGGTTTTTCATAAAACATGAATCCTGCCAGGGCTACAATCAACAATATCCCACAAAAGAAAAAAATATTTTTTTTCATATTCTGATCAACCTTTCTTTCTTAATTTGAAACTGAAAGTGCTGCCTTTTCCGGGTTCGCTTTCTACATGAATTACACTTTCATGCGCTTTGATTATTTCACTTGATATCGAAAGTCCGAGTCCGCATCCTCCTGTTTTTCTTCTTGAAGAACTGTCTACCTGATAAAACTTATCAAATATCTTCTCAGTTTTTCCTTTTTCCATACCGATGCCCGTATCTTTCATAATGACCGTTATCCCATCAGCATCTTCTTTTGCCGAAAGGATGATACTTCCGTTATCCGGGGTGAATTTTACCGCGTTCTCAAAAAGATTATTGAGCACAATAATAAGCTTTTCCCTGTCAGCCAATATTGGGGAAAGATTATCCGGAATATCTAATGTAATTGATATATTTTTTTTAAGAGCGAGCTGTTTTATGTTCTCATAGGATGCATCCGCTAATTCCCTGATCCCGATAATCTCAAATTTGAGTTCTGTCTTTCCCGCTTTGATCTTTGAAAGGTCAAGAATATCATTTATGAGTCTTGTCTGGCGATCGATATTTCTCAGTATTATTTGATGTATCTCTTTCCTGCCAGCAGGATCAATATTTGCATCAGATTCAAGATACTCAGTGGAGATCTTCATGGAGGAAAGGGGAGTTTTCAACTCATGAGAAACAAGAGAAAGAAAATCTGATTTTAACTCATCCAATTCTTTTAATTCCTTATTGGCATCGATCAGTTCTTTGTTCTTTTTTTCAAGATCCTTATTTGCGAGCTCAATCTTGTTTTCAAGCTTTTTCCTTATTCCAAGGAGTTCAACCGCAGTAGAATTAAATATCTGTGCCAGCCGTCCTATTTCATTTTTGGAAGTAACAGGTATCGGCCTGAAATTCCCCCGGATCATTCCAAGGGCCCCCTCTTCAAGAGATTTGACGGGTCTTGTAATGTTATCTGAAACTACAATAGCAAGAAAGATAACACCCATCAGGGCCAATATCGAAATACCGACCAATACGCGTCCCAGCATCAATACGCCTGCATACGCTTCATCAATATTCTTTTCTGCTATGAGTCCCCATCGGTAAAGCGGCATCCAGTAATAGGAACCCAAAACGTTTTTGCCCTCGTAGTTGACATATTCATCGATCCCATTTTTTTCGTATGTGACTTCTTTTACAGCGAAATTATTGTTAATATTATCAAGCAGGATGCGTGACCTGTTCTCATGGAAAATTATATATCCATTCTGGTTTACAATAAATACCTCTCCTGATTTTCCCCTGTCGATTTTTTCTATTATCCTGTACAGGTTCTCAAGGCTGACTCGTGCTGCAAGGACTGCTGCTATATCTCCATTCTTACGTACAGGATTGGTTATTATTATTTCAGGGGTACCTGTAATACCTGATTGATATACATCCGATACATAGGTCTTCCCCTTTGAACCTTCAATAAAATAGATTTCTTCCCTTTCATTTCCGGTGCGGTCAAGATTTGAGAAAGTTATGTTCCCCTCCAGGTCAAGCAAATAAAACTCCCTGTATGCTCCCTTGTGTTCGTGTTCAAAAGTGTACAGGAATTCTTTAAAATGCTCTCTCTGTGGTGCCAGGGTTACCCTTGATTGGGCTATCACGCGAATATCATCTTTTCTTGCATCCATCCAGTTGTCGATCGCATTTCCGGTATTATCAGTTGCACCAAACAGATTATACATCACCGATTCACGGATTGCCTCCTTGCCGTAATCATAAGAAATATATACGACTGAAGATAAGGGCACTACTGATATTACCAGGAAAAAGAGAAACAGTTCTGACCTTAACCTCACATATCCCTCGCATGCGCATTATTGGTTTTTTGACCTTCGAAGAACACTTTTTATGCGGGCTTTTAATTCATTAAGATGGAAAGGTTTAGTAACATAATCATCGGCGCCGATATCCAGGCCTTTTACTTTTTCCCTCACAGTATCTTTAGCAGTAAGTATAATAACGGGAATATTTTTGGTCAGTTCGTCTGTTTTCAATTTGGCGCACACTTCATATCCATCCATTTCCGGCATCATAAGGTCAAGAAGTATCAGGTCGGGAATTTCAGTTCTTGCTTTAATGAGTGCCTCCTTGCCATTGCTTGCCCCCACGACAATATAATCTTCAACTTCAAGAGATCTTTTTAAGGGCAGAAGAGTATCTATTTCATCATCAACGATCAATATCTTTGATCTTGTATCAGAAATCTTTCCAATCCTTTGCGCAATTTCATCTTCAGGAATTTCAAGTATCGTAGAGATCTCAAAATTTGAAATATTCTCATTTTTCTTTATTAATTCAATTATCAAATTATCGATAGCGTCACCATTCATTGTTTTCCACCACCGTTCATCATATGTTTCAGGTCATCATTGATCTTCAGGAGGTATTTTGTGAGTTCATTTTCCTTATTCAACCTGAATACGCGGATCTGTTTGCCAAGTGGTTTTTCCGTAATTACATTTATTTCAAGAAGCGGCTCTATTACCCTTGATACGGTAGAATGGGAAAGTCCGGTAACAGCCGCGATTCCTGACAGGTATGTATCATTGTCCTTATTTTCAAGCAAGTGCTCAAGGACTATCAATTGCGCTGTTTTGCCAAAGATTTTTTCCAAAAAATGAGGATTCTGCATAAATACGATTAATATCACCCTATTGTTATATAACATTATCTTTTTTTAGCACACATAGATTTCAAAGTTTAAACCGGAGCATAAATTTAAATATGTCACAATAATAACAATTGGTTGGATTGTATTGGGGAGTATTTAACCGAAAATATTAAATACTAGTTGATATATATATAGGCTTGTCGATTAATAGTCGGAAAATATAATTGGGTGGCTATCGACGGGTTGGGAAGTGGAGGTTAATAATACCTAAAGTTCAAATGATACGGCAAGAGCGTCTGCAATGCTTCTAAAAGAACCGCAGAGCTTGGGATTTGGAATGGGATGGTTATATTAATGGATAAGCTCTATTTCATATGAATCAAAAAGTGCGATCTCAAAAATGTTCGTATGACTAAAAAAATTGAACTTTTAAAGAAGCTTCCTGTTTCCCCCGGCGTGTATATTATGAAAGACCGGGAGAACAAGGTAATTTATGTGGGAAAAGCAAAATCACTTCGGGACAGGGTAAGCCAGTATTTCAGGGAACAGGAATCACCCAAAAACCGCCTCCTCATGAAAAATATGGAATATCTGGAATATATTGCTGCAGGAAATGAGGTTGAGGCATTAGTGCTTGAATCGAATCTGATCAAAGAACACAGGCCGCGTTATAATGTAAAGCTTCGGGATGATAAAAATTATCCTTTTATCAGGATAACCAATGAGAAATTCCCTCGCATTTGTATTTCCCGCAGGCGGGGGAATGATGGGGCAAAATATTTCGGGCCATATCCAGGTTCAAAGACGGTAAGGGAAGTGATTAAAATGGCTTCAAGCCTTGGTATCAGGAAATGCAAGAAGAAACTTCCCTGCCCGCCCTGCCTCAATTATCATATTAAACAATGTGCTGCCCCCTGTCTGGGTAATCTCACAAAAGAGGAATATCATGAAATAATAGATCGTGTTACCGTTTTCCTGAAAGGAAGACACAACCAGCTTATACAATCACTTGAAAAAGAAATGGAGAAGTATTCACAAATACAGGATTACGAGAAAGCTGCCCAAATACGCGACCAGATCAATGCCCTGCTTGAACTTTCCGTGAAGCAGCGGGTGAATTTGCCCGGGAGGAAAGAACAGGATTTAATTGCTTATGCAGTAAGAGGGACGATAAGCTGTATCCAGGTATTTCACGTAAGCGGCGGTATGCTCAAAGGGCGTGAAACATTTTCACTTGATACTGCGGGATCCGAAGACAAAGAGATACTTGCAAGCTTTATAAAACAGTACTACCAGGATGTAAAACCTCCTGCTGAACTCATAATCCCTGTTGAAATCAAAGATGAGTCAATATCTGTTTGGCTTAACTCGAATGGTTCAAAGCTCAAGATGCCTAAGAATAATGTTGAGAAGGGATTCATGGATCTTGCCATGGAAAATGCTTCAATGCTCCTTAAACAGGAAATGCTCTCAAAACATTCAGGAGAAAATGATGCGCTTGTGTGCCTCAAGGAGGCTTTATCACTTCCTGTTATGCCTATATTAATAGAAGCATTTGATATTTCAAATATCAGTGGAACTAACGCAACAGGGTCTCTTGTTTCATTTGAAAATGGTTTGTCTAATAAAAAGAACTACCGCCGCTTCAGGATAAAGACGATCGAAGGTGCAGATGATTACGCAATGATCGGGGAAGTTGTGGGCAGGGCATATTCGCGGCGAAAAGATGAGGGAAAGCGGATGCCTGACCTGGTCCTCATAGATGGGGGAAAAGGCCATTTAAATGCAGCCCTTGCCGCTATTTCAGGACTTGGATTACAATTGAATATTGCAGCCATCGCGAAAGAATTTGAATATATTTTTCTTCTGGATAACAAAGAGCCGGTGATCCTGCCGGGTGGTTCACCGGTTCTTCACCTGCTTCAACGTATACGGGATGAAGCTCACAGGTTCGCTCTTACCTATCACAGGAAACTGCGTGCAGGTTTACTTTATGAATCTTTTCTTGACAAGATAATTGGAATTGGGATCAGGAAGAAGCAGGCGCTTTTGAAAAATTTCGGATCGATTGATGGAATAAGGAACGCAGATATCCATGAGATCGAAAAAGTTCCAGGAATAACAGCAAAAGATGCAAAAAATATTCAGAGGTATTTGAAGTCGAAGAAATTTTGAAAAAAAATGAATCAAATGAAGTGAAAGTCCATGAATAATCATGACAATGCTTAAATACAATGAATAATAATTAACATTAGGTGATTAAAATGGAGACTTTAATTCAACCAGACCTTGTAATGAAGAGAAAGATATGCGAGAATTGTGGTGAACGTACTTTTGAATTTGGTGAAGATCCGAGATTAGACAAATATGTCTGTACGGATTGCTCAATTCCGAGATAATATCACTGATACAATTTCTAACTCAATTAATTTTTCTTTCTTTTTTGGAAAATCCGACTAACGATAGTATCGACAGGCTTAATAGATAATCCTGCAATAAAATACCATGGAGGTATTTCATGGGATGCCAGCATTTTAAAAATGCACGTTGTATGCTTGACCCAAGGTATCATAAACCAGACCAATCTGAGATAAACAGCTTTTGTGATACGGAAGATTATTATAATTGTCCTATTGTCAATAAATATAGCGGACTTGAGGGAATGTCGTGCGGTTAAAAAACGGATAAAAAAAGATTAAAAGTTCTTTCTATTAAAGCTCTAATTCTTCGATAATGAATTTGCAATGATTATGCCCTGTTCCGTAACATTCTATTTCTCTTACTCTGCAATTGTATTTCAGTTTGCTGAACAAGACGCCTTCAATAATCCCTTCATCCATGGAACACAATGTTTTTCCAACATTGGGCATTTTTCCACAATGATAACAATTAATGACTGAAATCCCTGTCTGATCGCCATTTAATAAGCTCATCTCACCAAGGCCATGATCCGACCAAAAATCCGATAGTTCCCCAAGTATGCCCTCACAATCATGGGATTTCAGTTCCGGGCCTATTTTTGTGCCAATGTCATTTCCAATTCTTTTCAAAATGGGTTTCGGGTTTATACCATACGCTTCCATGCCATAGCAAAAATTCCCGAAAAGTTTTTCCTTAAAAGAATCACCATTTGTTATCGATGTGCCGATAACATCCATTTGTCTGTTATATTGTTTTCGTAAAGGCCTCTGTGAATAAGCAAGATATATCGCATTCAAAACAAAATATTTCTTTCTTTTATCATTCGGAAAGGTTTTTTCCTGGATAAGATTTAATTCCTCAAGGTCATGAAGATGCACGGATATCGTGGATTTTGCTTTATTGGATTTTTCCACAAGTTCATCAAATGATGCAGTGCCTATTTCAAGGATTTCCAGGATCTTCAATTTTACCGGGCTGTCCAGCGCTATCATACCAGTAGCGGTAGATAAAATAACTGTAGTCCGGTCATTTTCCATGCTATCTAAATTGTTTTAGTAATATAAATACTGTTCGTTTGTGTACGAAACTTTTATTTTTTCGGGATATAACATAAATATGAATGCGTCGATATTATGAAAGATCATGACCCGCGATAAATATAATATAAAATTTTCAAAACCTGTCGTTTCAAATAAAGAAGGTTTACAGCTTTCAACTCCCGAGGTCGTAGCCGGATACATAGCCAGGAGGCTGAAGACGGATATAATCGCAGACCTGGGTTGCGGGATCGGGGGACAGGTTATTTTTTTTGCAAAGGAATGCAGGAAGGTCTATGCGGTGGAAAGAGATGCCCATAAGCTTGAGTATGCAAGAGAAAATTGCCGGCTATATGGTGTCGATAATGTTGAATTCATTGCGGGTGATGCGTTATCTCCTGAAATAAAAGCAAAAGTATCCGATGCGGATATCATTTTTTCCGATCCTGCCCGTCCTCTTTTTGAGAAAGAAAGGACTCTTGATAATCTTGAACCGCCGATCACCGAAATAATAAAAATCTATTCGGATGTCACACCCGACCTGGCATTTCATGCACCGCCCCAGATGCGTCCTGAACGGCTGGTTCTTGATTGTGAACAGGAGTACCTTTCCCTGAACGGGCAATTGAACCGGCTGACATTATATTTCGGATCCTTAAAATCCTGCGACAGAAGTGCAGTCGTCCTTCCCGAAGGCGATAATCTCCGTTTTTCCGGTGCGCCGAAAATCAGGAACAGTTCACTTTGTGATTATGTTTATGAACCTGAGCCTTCTGTTATTAAAGCGGGGCTCCTGAATGAATTGGCGCATGTCCTGGCAAAAGAAAATAAAGAAATATTTTTTTATAAGGGTGATGAGAGGCGCACCCTTTTGACGTCATTGACGCCTGTCGGATCACATTTTTTTAAGGATAGTTTCAGGGTGAGAGGGAGTACCGGAATGGATATGTTGAAATTAAAAGAGATATTGAAATCCCTGAAGGCAAAAAAGGTTGTATTGCGGTTTGATATCGATCCTGATAAATACTGGGGGATACGGACAAAACTTGAGGAAGGACTGGCAGGCACAGGGACGATTCATGTATTCGGATTCGGGAAAGAGCTGGTATTGTGTGAGAAGGTATAATTATTAATTTATGAATCGTACATGATAACCTTTATATCTGTGTATGCATACACATATTATTATGGCAACAAAGACGATATCGATAAGAGAAGATGTATATAATATCCTCTCAAGGTTAAAAAGAGAGAATGAAAGCTTCAGCGATGTGATATGGAAGCTGACAAAGAAAAGAAAACCAAATCTAAAAGATTATTTTGGCGGCTTGAAGGATAGTAAAGCCATAAAAGAGATAAAAGAAGACTGTAAGAAAATAAGAGAATCTGCGAGGATACGAACGATATGATTGTTCTTGATACGTCATATCTCATTGATTTTTTTATAGGAATGAAAGAAACACTGGGAGCTTTTGAAATTAAGGAAATTGATGATCTTGATATTGCTCTTGATTTTGATTCCGACATTGCAACTACTGTTGTAACCTTTCACGAAATAATGTCCGGTGTAAAACATAAAAAAGTTAAAAAAGAGGAAAGGTTTTTCAGAAGATTTTTTTCTGAAACACCGGTTTTAGATGTTGACTTTAAAGCTGCAGAAAAATCAAGTGAAATAATGGCATATCTCTTGAATATAGGAAAACCTGTTAATGCTCTTGATGTTCTTATAGCGGGCATTGCCGTGACAAATGGGGCAGACAAGATTGCCTCTACAGATAAGAGATTTGATGAAATTTCAAAAGTAACTGGTTTAGAAATCCTGCAAAGTAAAAAAGAATGATAATATATATTAATTTTTATGTTTTTTATCTATAAATATGTTTAAGTAAGAAAGTAGTGTTTTTTCATAAAACCCAACTTTGAGTAAATTTTATCCAAAAATTTCCAATACTGGAAATATGCTTTTAAGAAGTTGAAAATTCAGGAGAAGTCATCTTTCTCCTACTTCTCCACACTGTAATAATACTCCCCTTCCGCCTTCTGCATCCTGTCAAGCTGCGAATCAAGCTTATTGACCCTGGGTCGCTTTGTCTCCTCATCGCGCCTGAATGTTATTCCGATGCCTTTTAAAAACCTGTTCATGCCTTCTCGCATATCGAAAGGCCCGTGCACCTCACCCCTTTTCATGGGTTCACCCTCAAAAACAAGAAGCCTGTCGCTTAACATATCTATCATGTAAATATCATGGTCAACGACCATAGCTGTAACCTTATTATTCTCGGCAAATCTCCTGATAACTTTTGTTGCCTGTACCCTCTGTTCAACATCAAGATGCGCCGAAGGTTCATCCAGAAGATACAGGTCTGCCTTCCGGGAAAGGCACGCTGCTATTGCAACTCTCTGGAGTTCACCGCCGCTCAGGTCATCAAGCTTTTGTTTCATGAGCCGTTCAAGCGCAAGCGGCCTTGTGATCTCGGTCTGGTAATAACTCGAATCGACCTGTTTGTTAAGGGAGCGCAGGTAATCTGATACCGGGACAGGGTCTTCGGCCTTGATATACTGGGGTTTGTAGGATACGGTAATATTAATATCCAGCTTGCCGCTTGTAGGCTGGATCTCTCCGGCAAGGATCTTGACAAAAGTGGATTTACCTATTCCGTTTGGCCCCACAATTCCTGTGACTTCACCTTTTCTTATATCTCCACCATTGGCTTTGAGTTCAAAACCTCCCTCATATTTATTAGTGAATTGTCCGAAGGTCATAAGGGATGATACTTCTTTTGTAGCCTGGGGTGCATGGACATCGAACTTTATGGATTCTGTCCTGATACGCACATTTTCTTCGCGCAGGAACCCTTTCAAATATTCATTTATCCCGATGCGAACTCCTTTCGGATGCGTAATGACGCCGAAAGCCCCGGGCGTGCCGTATGCAACATGTACAACATCAGCCAGCAGGTCAAGGATGGCAAGGTCATGTTCAACGACCATTACGGCTCTGGTGGCCGCAAGTTCTCTTATGATCTGTGCCGCCTTTATCCTCTGGTAAATATCAAGGTAGGGGCTTATCTCGTCAATGAAATAGAAATCCGCATCTCTTGCCACGCAAGCAGCAAGCGCAACTCTCTGGAGTTCGCCCCCGCTTAACTCATCGATCTTTCGATCTATGATATCGGAAATATCAAGTTTGTATATAAGGTCCTTAAGTACTTTTCTTTCATCTGTTTTGGATAATAACGCAGATACCTTTCCTTTGAACTTCCTGGGGATCATATCTACATATTGCGGTTTTTGGGATGTCTTTACTTTTCCCTGTGACACTCCTTCAAGGTAATCGGCAAGAGCGGTCCCTGAGTAATATTCAAGTATCTCCTCCCATGTGATCCTTCCGCGTCCGAGGTTTGGTTTCAATGTTCCGGAAAGGATATTGATTGCAGTACTTTTTCCTATGCCATTCGGGCCAAGGATGCCTGTGACTTTCCCTATCGCAGGTCCGGGAAGCCCGTATAATGAAAAACCATTTTTTCCGTACCTGTGGGTCGTCTCTTCAAGTTTTTCCGGAAGGCCAATTATTATTATTGAACCGAAAGGGCAGCGGTTAACACATATTCCGCATCCTGAGCACAATTCTTCCGAGATGACAGGTTTTTCATCTTCACCTATTATTATAGTCTCATCACCCGTCCTTACCCTGGGGCAGAACTTAATACACTGGAGCCCGCACATCTTGGGCTGGCACCTGTCACGGTCTAAAACAGCAAGTCGCATAATACCTCAATTATTCAATAAAAGCGTCCAGAAAACCCAGAAGAATACGATGGTAAATAATTCCACATAAAGCCAGTCCTTGGTCTCAAATTCCTTCACCCTGACGCCAATTGAAGGGTAAAGTATTCTCTGGATATAATATGAGAGAAGCAATACCAGTAAGAATACGGAAAACCATACAACATCTGATGCAGAACCGAATTTGAAGTAAAATGCGACTGCGAAGAATGCACCGAGAAATGCGGGTACCACCGTTTTTTTTATTCCTTCTATCAATACTCGCTTTCGCTCATCCGGGGTCATGATCTTGACAACTGTTTCCGCTTTATTCTCTTTTTCAGCCATAATAATTCACTCTTTTCTATAGATCATAGTTCCTACACCTTCATTCGTGAACAGTTCAATTAGCAGGGAATGTGGACTTCCACCGTCAATAATATGAACCTGTTTCACTCCCCCTTTTAAAGCAGAAGCGCTTGACTTGATCTTAGGTATCATGCCACCGCTTATGATGTTATCTGCAATAAGTGTTTCAATTTCATTAAATGCTATTCTTGAAATGCGTGTTTTGGGATCTTTCGGATCACGCAGGATCCCGGGAACATCCGTCAGGGAAATAAGTTTTTTTGCGCCAATAGCTGATGCAATATCTCCAGCTACAGTATCTGCATTCACATTAAGGTCATTTCCTTTTTCATCTGTGGCTATCGGGGAAATGACAGGGATATATCCTTTTCCCGCAAGTATCATAACTATTTCGGGATTGATAACCTCTGTTTCACCCACCCAACCCAGGTCAATATCTTTCTCAACTCCACCTACTGTCACGCGCTGGAGAGCAAGCTTCTTTGCGACGATAAGTCTTCCGTCGCTCCCTGAGATGCCTATACCTTTTCCTCCATGCCTGCTGATAAGTGAAACGATTTTGCTATTCACATTTCCTACAAGGACCATCCTTGCGATTTCCAGTGTCTCATCATCCGTGATCCTTAATCCTGCCACGAATTCAGGCTTTTTTCCCATGCGTTCCATCTTTTCAGTTATCTCAGGTCCGCCGCCATGTACTATCACGGGGTGGATCCCTACAAATTTAAGAAGAACGATATCCTGTACTATCTTTTCCATTATTTCAGGATCAACAATAGCGTGTCCGCCCATCTTGATCAAGATGATCGTGTCATGGAATTCACGGATATATGGGAGAGCTTCAATCAGTATATCTTCTCTTTTGAGCATCGAAGGCTAAAATGGGGATACGGATATTAAAAGTTATTCTAAGAAATTCAAAGAGCAAAGATTGATTTGAATTAATTTCAATATTGAAAGAATGTTAATGATTTGACCGTTACATTTTTCAATTACGAGTGATATAAGAATATTTGAAAAAATATGTCAAAAATAATAATAATATTATCCATGTTCTTAGCCACAATGGTTTTTATTTCCGGCTGTCTTGAAGATAATACCAGCAATCTGGCAAATAAGACGGAGACTATTACATCAGAACAAATCCCCACGGTGAATTTACCTTCAGGTTTTACATTCATGGCAGTACATGAAACTGAAGTCGATATTGGCAGTTCCTCAAGAAAAGCAATTGAAGGAGTCTATAGGAGCGATGGAGATGAAATATATATCGATGTTTTCAATACAGAAACGCCAGAGGCATATATCGACGAGTATAAAGCTTACTACAAAGATGCCAACTATGATCCATTCACCGAGATTTCTATCAATGGTCATAATGCTACACAGGTGAAATATTATATAACAGAAAACGGAAAGCAAATACCGAAATATACTATAATCTGGACAACAAAGAATTCAATGATAAAGGTGGGGAGTTCAGTTGACGTCCAGAAAGTGATTGATCTTGCCAAAGCGACCAACAGTTAAAGAAGGTTCATCATCTTGTGCGTCTGGGGAATTGCACGCACATCTTTTAATTTTTCCCCGGCAAAATCCATCAAATCAAACAACAATGATGAAGGGACCAGGTTTTTTGAAGTCACCGGCTGAAGGATAAACGGGATATTTTTATCTATTGATTTGACGCCTTCGATAGCAAACGATAGTGACTCTTTTGTAGTTTCGGGCATGATTATTACTTTCACAAAAGTCTTAGCAGTCTCATTCAAGATAGATATTGTCTTAATCTCATTTTTCAACAAATCTAAATAATTATCTGTGCAATCATGTTCTGGCAATTTAATGTCACAGGATGCTATTGCGATAATATTTTTGATTTTTCTTGCTTTGTCAGGAAAACCGGAGTTGGTTTCAAGGTATAATGGGTATTCGACATTAAGCGTTCTTATGAAGTCGGCATATAACAGCGGTTCTCCACCCGTAAGGCTGACATGTTTTGTTGAGTTGGTCCATAATTTCCCAATAGTGTCTGAAACATATTCCCCCTGCAAAGGTGCCTTGGCAGAAGAAAAATCTCCGCTTCCCGGTTTTGTTTCGATCCTGCAGGTGCCTGAAATGTCACGTGTTCGTGGCGTATCGCAATAAGAGCAGTGAAGCTGGCATTTTTCAAACCTGACAAAAACCTGGCGCATGCCTGCATAAGGACCTTCGCCCTGGATGGAATTGAATATCTCGTTAATGTATGCAGGCATCGACTTTTATTATCTTACAAAATCAATCCCGTATTTCGCCGTAGCAATATTTCCTTTAGTATTCTTACCAAGGATCTGCGGTGATGTAACACCGGTGACTACGACCATTGTCCGTATGACATTTTCAAGATCCGGGTCAACCATTGCGCCCCATATCAACCTTGCCTTGGGATCAATGCGTGTATAAAGCTCATTAACCACACTTTCGGCTTCAGCTATGGTCATATCCGGCCCTCCTACTACATTAATAAGCGCACCTGACGCGCCGGATACATCAACATCAAGCAGAGGGCTTCGTAAAGCTTTCTGTACTGATTCGATCGCTTTATTCTCCCCTTCAGCTTCTCCAAGACCTATCATGGCTACTCCGCTCTTTTGCATAATAACCCTGACATCAGCAAAATCAAGATTTACAAGGCCTGGTTTTGTGATCAATTCCGTTATTCCCTTGACGGAGCGCATCAAGACTTCATCACAGACCTTAAAAGCAGTCTGCAAAGGAAGGTGAGGTACAACTTCAAGTAATTTGTCATTTGGGACAACTATTACCGTATCCACCGCATCACGCAAGCGTTCAAGTCCTGCTTCAGCGTTATCCATCCTGATTTGTCCTTCCACAGAGAAGGGAAGTGTTACAACGGCTATTGTCAATGCTCCTGCATCGCGCGCGATTTCAGCAACAACAGGCGCTGAGCCGGTACCTGTCCCTCCGCCAAGTCCGCATGTTATAAAAACAAGATCTGCATTTCCTACGGCTTTCTCTATCGCTGGTTTTGATTCATTGGCCGCATCCTGTCCTATTGCAGGAAGACTTCCAGCGCCAAGCCCTTTGGTTCTATTTCTACCGATAAGGATTTTCTTTTTTACCTTAATGTTTAAAAGATGCTGGGCATCCGTATTGATTGCGTACAGCTCAGCCCCGATTATTCCCTCCTCGTATATCCTCTGGATTGTGTTTGAGCCGGAGCCTCCGCACCCTATAACAACAATATTTGTCTTTAAATCCTGTAATATTTCCAGAAGTTCCCTATCCGTATCCCCAATTATTGGCATTGGAGATTCGCCTACTCTTGAAATTGCTTCTTTAATTATTGATTCCATGCTTCTTCTCCATCGTTTATCAGTTCAATTTAATGGCTCTTTTATTTGTTTCATATACCATCTCTGGATTTATAGTTTTTCCGTCTATTATCACGGATTCACCTCTGGCCAGCTTTCCATAAAGTTGCATATCTTCTATCCCGAAGGATTTTGCCAGTTTGGGACTGAATTTCCTGTCTGAAATTTGCATTATTCCTTTGTCCAGGATGACATCATAATGTTTTTTGATAATTTCCACGCATTTATCTCTTAATTCTTCCGCCGCCAGCCTTGCACATGAATCATCAAGCCCGATAAGGATATGGGCAAATCTTCCGTCTTCGTATTCGATATATGCTATATTATGGTCAGACAGAAATATCTTAAGACCGTTCTTATCAAGCTTTTCCGCCTCTGATAAAAGACCCGGGCTGATCCTTGCTATTTTCACCCTGGGGCATATGCATGTCTGGCAGGAGGAAAGTGCACATTTAATCCCTTCCGTGATCACAGTTTTTCCGGAAGGGCATATCTCCTTGACCCTTTTTCGAAGCTGCATGCAAAATTCCCAGGGTACTCCATCCATTTCCCTTATGTCACTTTCCTTGAGAACTTCAAATCCTGTGGTTTCTATTATCTTACTTAACTTCTCACGCTGCTCACGTTTCATGGATTTGCGGTCAAGATATGCAAAATCCGCTTTGCTTCTTAAAAAAGCCTGGCTTATTATTGTTTCATCCAGCTCATCCAGGGCATGCGAAGGAAAAATATGACCGAAAGTGATATCCGTTGTCAGGATCAGCGCTGTTTGTCTTGGTGCATAATGCGTTCCTCCAAAACCTACAGCCACAGGTGAATCACTATCTTTTAAAAGCAGTATGGCTTCTGCAACTATTCGCCCTGCCACGTCATCAAGCCATTGGGCCTCATTGCTTCCTACCTCAATAAAAACGGATGGGATATCCAGGTCGCTTGGGCCATGGTGCGTACATTCAAGAGTAACTTCATACTCTTCATTTTCAGCAAGCATTTTTAGTGAGCGTAGCAGCGACCTGACAGCCTGGGGCGCAGCATGTGAAAGTGTTTTTGGAACTCCCCCGAATTTTGCTTCATTAACATTGCCAGTAGAATGTACGGTAAGGATTGGGCGCATATCTTTGCTGCGGTGCTTGGACGCAAAAATCAAAAGTGATGCAGGATAACCCAACGCAGATAACTTCTTATCAAGGCCGTCCTGAAAAATCAGGGATTCACCTATTTCCACTAATCTGAAATCCTTATACTCGAAAACCGGGATATTTTCTTCAGGAATGGTATCCCATTTTCGAAGAGAGAAAATGGAATTCTTAATATTCTGGCTTGCTCTGTCCTTGACTGAACAGACTATGGTAACTTTGGATTCACCGTTCAAAAAAGTGCCTTCTCCCAAATAGAAAAAATATTAATCAAAGTCGCTGCCAGTGATCATCTTCTTATCCACTATGGCATAATCCTTGGCGGCCCTTACTGCTTCGAATGGTATTAACACATAATTATTTTGTTTTTTATATTTTGACAAATCTATATTATTGGATGGTTTTACAACCAGATATATCAAAGCTCCGCCCTGCATATCCATTACTACATCCGTCACAAATCCCAGCTCTGATCCGTCTGTGAGCATCACTCTCTTATTAGCTAAATTTTTTGCAAGTATTTTTGCCATAGTAATCCCTTAATGAACCTTTCTCCAAGAAATGAGTTCATCTAATATGCTTTTTTCACCTGTAACCTATATAAGACTTCTGTTCCTGTTTTGTTCCGCCTTTAAATTGTTCCTGGAGCTTCTCATAATATTCGACCATATCTTCTGCAAGCGCCGGCCTCACTTTCTTTAGTGCGTCACGGAAATGTTTCATTTCCACAATATCGGTATCAAAATTCTCACGCAGGGCAAGCATTACCGCTTCCCTGCACAGGGATTCAATATCAGAACCCACATAATTTTCCGTAAGGTCTGCAAGTTCTTCAATATCTACATTATCGGAAAGATGTTTTTCTTTCAATTTCTTGAGATGAATGTTAAATATCCCGATCCTTCCCGCCCTTCCCGGAGGTCCTACAAAAACAAGCCGGTCAAATCTTCCCGAACGGATAAGTGCCGGATCTATGATCTCAGGCCTGTTGGTCGCGGCGATAACTACTACATTCTTTAAGACCTCTATCCCATCAAGTTCGGTAAGCAACTGGTTGATCACTCTTTCTGAGGTCTTTGAACCAAACTCCGTACCCCTGATGGGAGCGATGGCATCAAGTTCATCAAGGAAAATTATAGAGGGTGAGACCTGGCGCGCCTTCTTGAACACCTCCCTGATGGCTTTTTCGGATTCACCGACCCATTTGGAAAGAAGCTGCGGCCCCCTGACACTTATGAAATTGGCAGAACTCTCATTGGCCACTGCTTTTGCAAGGAGTGTTTTTCCAGTACCTGGCGGACCATAAAGAAGGATTCCCCTGGGTGGGCGGATGCTCATTTTTTCAAATTTTTCCGGATATTTCAAGGGCCATTCAACAGCTTCCTTAAGCTCCTGCCTGGCATCATCAAGTCCTCCTACATCCTCCCAGACGACTTTGGGGACTTCAATCATGATTTCTCTCATCGCGGAGGGTTCCACTTCCTTTAACGCATCTTCAAAATCGTTTGCTGTTACCTGCATGCTTTCAAGCATATCGCGAGGTACTATCTCCTCAAGTTTGATCCTGGGGAGGTATCTTCTTAGCGCCTTCATGGCAGCTTCTTTGGAAAGTGCAGAAATATCAGCTCCCACAAATCCATGTGTCCTGTTCGAGATATATTCAATGTTTACTTCATCAGAAAGCGGCATACCTCTTGTATGGATCTGGAAGATCTCGATCCTGTCAAGCCTGTCCGGGACTCCGATCTCTATCTCCCGGTCAAATCTTCCGGGGCGCCTCAGTGCCGGATCGATCGCATCAATGCGGTTGGTTGCGCCAATAACAACGACCTGGCCTCTTTCTTCCAGCCCGTCCATCATCGTGAGGAGCTGCGCAACAACCCGCCGTTCAACTTCCCCTGTCACTTCTTCCCTTTTAGGGGCAATGGAATCCAGTTCGTCTATGAATATGATAGAAGGGGCCGCTTTATTTGCCTGCTCGAAGATCTCGCGAAGCCGCTGCTCGCTCTCACCATAATATTTACTCATAATCTCAGGACCCGCAATAGAAAAGAAATTAGCCCCGGATTCATTAGCCACAGCTCTTGCGATAAGTGTTTTTCCTGTCCCGGGGGGGCCATGCATCAAAACACCTTTTGGCGGTTCGATACCCAATCGTTCAAAAACTTCCGGGTGTTTCATGGGAAGTTCTATCATCTCACGCAGGCGCTGGATTTCATCTCCCAGGCCCCCTATATCTTCATAGGTGATCCCGGTACCTGTTACATCAAGAACAACAGGTTTCTCCCTGAGTTTTATTTCGGTGTTATCGGTAATCAAAATAATCCCTTCGGGTTCGGCTTCGATCGCCACAAGAGGTATGGCCTGTCCGGTAACTACCCGGCCTAAGAAAGGATGGGCCATCGTACTCATTACAGGTATTATATCACCTTTACTTATCGGACGTTTCATGATCTGGCGTTTTACCATTTCCGCAGCGTCCCCCCCGAACTGTATGGAAGTGCCCTCAGGTGGTGCAAGTACTATTTTTTCCGCTGGCTGAACATTTGCTTTTCTCAGTTTGATGGTGTCACCGATACCAACCCCTGCGTTCTGCCGGATAAAACCGTCTATCCGGATGATATTTTCTTCCCAGTCATTTCTGTCAGCGCGCCATACTTTTGCAGCCGTTGTTTTCTTCCCTTCGATCTCAATTATGTCCCCGGGTATTAGCTGTAATACCATAAGGGTATGCGGGTCAAGTCGCGCAATTCCTCTTCCTGAATCATTCGGATATGCTTTTGCAACTGTGAGCTGTTTTCCATCTTTTTCATTCATTTTATATCCCCTCAGATATATTTAATTTTGGATATTCGTTGTTTATATTATTAGTCAATCTAATTGTATCACATGGATAAAAATATATGCCAGATGTTTTAGAGACTTTTTCATTTATTCCAGAGAAATGTTTCCTCGCAAGGAAAATCAACCACAGAGTCTTAAGGAATAGTGCTGTGAGATTCTCCATGACCTGTAATAAATTATATACAGGAATCACCTTAAAGGGGTTGGATAATTATGGTATATGATGTTGTGATAATCGGCGGCGGGCCGGCGGGTCTTACTGCGGGTATTTATGTAAAGCGCGCTATGCTCAATGCTGTACTTTTTGAAAAATTGGGTGTGGGAGGGCAGATAATTGTCACGGACAAGGTGGAGAACTTCCCTGGTTTCCTTGAAATATCAGGGGCAGATCTCGCGGCGAAATTCGAAGAACAGGCACGTAAATTCGGGCTTGAAATGAAGAGTATGGTCGATGTGGATGCCATTGAAGATAAGGGAAATATCAAGATAATTAAAACAACAGAAGGCGACATCGAGACAAAGTCTGTCATAATAGCATCAGGCACAACGCCAAAGAAGCTGGGGGCCAAAGGAGAAATTGAATTCACCGGCAGGGGTGTTTCCTATTGCGCCACATGTGATGGTTTTTTCTTCAGGGATAAGGTAGTCGTGGTGATAGGAGGAGGAGATTCCGCCATCACAGAAGCAATATACCTTACAAAGATGGCACAAAAAGTGATTGTTGTTCACAGACGAAATGAGCTGCGTGCTGAAAAGATCAACCAGGAGCATGCATTTTCAAATCCCAAAATAAGTTTTATCTGGGATTCGGCACTTGTTGAAATAGTGGGAAAAAACATTGTCGAGAAAGTCGTTCTAAGGAATTTAAAGACAAATGAGACATCAGAAGTAAAAACAGACGGGGTGTTCATATATGTGGGTTTGATCCCCAATACGACATTTACAAATGTAAAAAAGGATGAATGGGGATTCATAATAGCAAATGCAAAAATGGAGACGTCTGTTAAAGGAATATTTGTTGCAGGGGACTGCAGGGTGACACCTCTTCGCCAGATAGCAACAGCAGTAGGAGATGGGGCTATCGCTGCAGTATCCACAGAGAGGTATCTGGAACAATCATAAAAGAAATCAAAAATTAGAGAAATCAATACATTCATCGAAGGGAGGCGGGAAGCATGAACCAGGAAGAATTCCGAAAGCTGGATGATTATATATCCCCAGAAGAAAGGGAGCATTTACTGAACGGTTTACACAGGTACCTTATATGGGTGGGAGAAAGGGTACCCGAAGAAGTACTGGTGAATGGGGAATACATCAAACTCCACGAATTGGTATGGCGATGCGTACATAAAAATGACCTTTCTGATGATGAAAAAAATAATATCATGGGGCTGGTGGAAAATCTGGAAATAAAAACCAAACTTGATGAAGAAATACTTTCAAGAGAGAGTTTGACCCGGGAAGAGGCAAAAAGACTATACAATGAAATCGCAAGTTTCATCCGCGCAATAATGGACTTAAAGGAATGTGAAGCAGGCAGGATAAAGCTGATGGGGGAAAGTAATGAAATAAGACAAAAAGTTAATGATGCACGGCGATGGATCGGGTTCCTGAAGAATGTGAGTAAAAAGAGCCCGATCTAATTATCGGGGAATAATTCAAGCTTCATAAGACATGCGTCCTGGGCATCATTATAATATTTTTCAGCTACCCCGAACTGGAAAAACCCATGCCTCGCATAAAATCTTTTTGCTTTTGTATTATCCATTCGGACTTCAAGAATTATTTCACGAACCCCCCTCTCATTGAAAATATGTATTATTTCTTTTAACAGGTGGCTGCCTACGCTTCTTCTTTGATATGATGGATGGACGGCAAGAGAAAAAATGCGTCCTGCTCCTTCCTGTGTCAGGAATCCTGCTATATAACCCACTACAAAACCATTGATCTTGGCTACAATAAAAGTATCAGGATAAGTTTCATAGAACTGCATGTAAAGATAAGGGTCATGCTCGTTAAAGACTTTTCTTTCGATGTCGATGATCCATTGGAAATCTGATGGTTGGAATTTTCGGATAATTATCAATTTTTTCACCATATTCACCGGTGAGATATAGCTTTTTTGTATGCCTGCACGAGAAATTCGGAAAGGAATTATTCAAAGAAATAGTAAAACAGTTATTTATATATCTTTTGTTAGGCATTCGTTCTTGGGTATGAATTCCCGTGGAAGGGTTTTTCGACTCGCATATGGTTTTAATGTCGAATACCAGTTATATGTGAACAGTAAAATACTGATAAGCGCCATCATATCAAAAATTCCGGATGCTTCATTAATAAATTCAATTCCACGAATAATAACAAAAGTGCTGAAAGAGAAAACATAAATACTATTCTTCCTGAAGAAAGATTCACTGGCAAAATTTCTGAATTCTAATTCATCTTTGTTAATGTCTTTCCACAAAAACCAGATCTGGACTGATAAAAAAATGAAAGCTAAATATAATGTGCAAATCACATATTCTATGGCTCCATAAATATATTCCAATACCATATTTCACTTCCAATCCACTATGTTCCCATAATTACATCATTAAAGATAAAGATTTTGGACGTTTTAGGAAAGGTGGCAAAATGCCTGAGCAAAAAAATTTCAGTTTTTTTCCTTCTTTTTTTGTCCTTTGGTTGGGAGTGATGAAACATATTGAAAGGAACGATTAATCCATTCATGGAATTTTCCGGGATCATTATACAGGATTTCAGGCAAAATAAGATATTCTTTCATTATTCGACCTTTCATTGGTTCAAATTTCGAAGCTTCGTCATATTTTGAAACAAGATCAAGCCTATCCGGCTCTGAAAGGCGGATAAATATATCATCCTGGAATACCCCGGTGAACATATTTTCATTCACAAAATACACCGGACAGCCGAACATCTTCTTTTTTTTGACATTAAAAGAAGAAATTTTCTCATCCAGGAATTTGCTTAATTCCTCGCTGGGTTTTTTCCATGCCATGTTATCTAATAGTGAACTACCCCACCCTTTCGGGCTGGGGCTTCCTACTTCGTTGCTCCTCTGTTGAGGTTGCTCCATAGGCTTGAATTCCGG
>JAPMTS010000041.1 GCA_026552955.1 Candidatus Methanoperedens sp.
TGTGTCAGCCACGTTTATTTACCTCCTAATTTTTGTTTATTTCCAAGAAATTGCTCACTTGGAAGCGATACAACAAACGAGCGACTGCAACATGGTAGAGTATAGAACCCAAAATAAGACGATTATGTTCTATTCATCCCGACCATATTGTGTTTTATTGTATCGAACAACCATTACAATCCCTTGCAACCCTACCAATTCCCCTAAAGTACTTAAAGTTTACGAATCGATCATGATAAAACATTATAAAATAAATAGCGACGACGCTTCATGCTTTTAATATTTTTTTGAAACATTTTGTCTTATATGACAATTTGTTTATTTCGTTATCCGCCGCTCTCCACACTGACATCGCTCATTTCAGCCTTTGAGGCTTCTTTATTTTTTTCCAGAGCTTCGTTTATTTCCTCGCGGGAGAATATTTTCTCTCCGAGTTCTTTCTCTGTCACTTTTTCGACTATTTTTAGAATTTCAGTTTTATAGTAAAGGTCTGTCTTATCGATAAGCGCCCATGTACCTTCATCATCTGACATGAGTTCGGTAACATTGCCCCTGGTACCTGTGTTAGCATATTCTACAAAATTCCCAATATGTAAAGGGTTTCCTGCTATATCGGTTGCCTTTATCTCATTCATCTACCTCCTCTATTCAAGTTATTGATATTAATAATTGTGGTGATTTCAGGCAATAAGTTTAAATGACCTTCTGACATTTCGTGGTGGCATGGAAATTCTTGCTGACATCGGAGGGCGTCCCGGACTTGACTGCCGTGGTTTTTGCAGATATTGTTATTTCAAGGGAGTAAGAGAAATCCCGGCGTTAGGGTGTAAATATTGCATGCCCTTCCAGAAAGGATGCAATTACTGCACCAAAAGTGTAAAGGAAGGATATTCGAGCTTTAAACCTATGTCCATGGTAGCCCAGGAAGTCAACCAATCGGTTTTCTTTAATAAGAATGTATCTAAATTCAATGTGAGTGGAGGGGGGGATGTGAGTTGTTATCCGGAGCTTAAACCTCTTGTCAAATTCCTCTCACAATATAACAAACCAATACACCTTGGATACACTAGTGGCAAAGGCCTGAATAAAGAAGATGCCTTATTTTTCATTGACCATGGTGTAAATGAAGTAACATTTACGGTCTTCGCGACAGACCCTGAACTCAGGCGAAAATACATGAATGATAAGACGCCGGAAGATTCACTCGCTGCACTTCGTACCCTGGCTGAAAAGTGCGATGTTTATGCTGCAACAGTACTTATTCCTGGAGTAAATGACGGGGATGTTCTCCTGAAAACCTGTACAGACCTTGAAGAAATGGGTGTAAAAGGTCTCATACTTATGCGGTTTGCCAATGAAAATGAACAGGGATTGATCCTGAATAATTCTCCTGTTATTGAAGATATCACCCCTCACACGCTTTTGGAGTTCAAATCGATAGTGGACTATATTAACGATAAATTCGATTTTCGTGTAACCGGCACCCCGCTTTATGACCCTGAAACAGGGTCGCCATTTGCTATAAGGAACGAACCGGATGCATTATCAAAATTACCTGTAATCACAAAAGAAGCCACCATTCTTACAAGTGAAGTCGCAGCACCTTTAATCCAGGAAATTTTCGATAAACTTGGCGGGCTCGTAAATGTCATTCCTGTGAAAAAAGATATTGGCTGCCTTATTACCATAGAAGATATTAAAGCATTGGACCTATCACAAATAAAGGAAACAGTATTATTCCCGGGCAGGGCATTTGTTCATGACCCCCAGATCAAGAAAATACTCACGAACGATGGGAAAGACAGATTGGTACGACGAGGGCCGGATATGCTCACGGTTGACGGCGAGATGAGTATTTCAATGACAAAAGACGAAGTTATAACAAAAGAACTAGAAGCTTTTACCGAGCTTATTCAGATGATCAATGTTCTTGGGACAAAACCAAAATCCTAACCTGATTTTTCTTTGGGTATCCCACAAACATCACATTTTTCTTTTTCGGAAATGTCCAGGTTTTCAGTATCCATAGCTCTTGTTCCCTCAGCAAGGACTGATGCATTGGACAATGTGCCTGCAATTAATATCGCATCAAAGATCTCTTCTTTGGTCACGCCAAGCCTCTGTGCGACCCTGATATGCATTTTCAGGCAATGATCGCACCGCAAAGCCGCTGAAACACCTATTGAAATAAGTTCTATTGTTTTTGCATCCAGCCGTTTAAATTCCCGGATTATGGCATTATCATAAAGAACTTTGGTGACCAGGAGCTCTGGCGATCGCCTCATAAAATTGAGAATATAGGGTACTTCACCATATGCCTTTTCAACCTCTTTCAATAATTCTTCAGCGGCTTTGTCCGGTTCCTTTTTAAGGATCTTCTCGATTTTTTCAAGTTCCATGGGGGTTCTATTAAAACGATTAAAATCCTAAACTAAATAAACATTTGTATTTTGGCAGAATAACTCATTCCATATATTAAAGTCTATATACTAAATTCCATATATTGAACTATGATCTCAATCTATTCTATCCCCAAAAGCAAAGTTAGGTTTTATGAACCTGATCCGGATATTAAGTTCTTCCCCTTTTTTTGCATCTTTTACGAACACTACGAAATCATTGATCCTGGCGATCCCATCCCCGTTTTCGCCTATGTCCTCTATCTTTACGGGATATTCTCCATTGATTTGTACGGCGTCAGTCAATAATTCCTTCCCAATAATATATATCTCAGCGCTCTGCTTCCGGGATGCAACAGGTGAGAAAGCCTGTACCTTTCCAAAATATCCGCGGACCTTATTGAGAAAGCCCGGGAACATATCTCCCTGGAAGACTTTTACCGCAAAACTTCCCCCGTTTTTAAGGATCTTTCTTGCGCACTCAAGAGCCGAGGTTGAAAGGTCAATAGAACGGGCATGGTCATAACTCCAGCTTCCTGAAAGATTGGGTGCAGCATCGCAAATGACAACATCAACCCTGTCAGACTTGATCTTTTCCCTGATCTTTTCAATGGTTTTATCAAGACGTATGTCACCTTTAATTAGATCCACGCCTTCGATCTCCTCGATAGCCAAAATATCTACACCCACGACTATTCCCCCGGAAAGTTCTTTTGCCACCTGGAGCCATCCCCCTGGCGCTGCACCAAGATCAACTACAGTATCTCCTTTTTTAATGATCTGAAATTTTTCATTTATCTGTTTGAGTTTATATGAGGCCCGGGAACGATAACCCTCATCTTTTGCCTTCTTATAGAAAAAATCCCTTCTGTCTCGCGGCATTTTATTTATTTCCTATATATATCCACTGGTCATAAATGCCTTTATTATCAGTATTGTCAATTAATTCCCCCTGTATCCCCTTTAATTCAAGTGCGTTTTTCAGGATTTCGATCTCTTCTTTCTTGTTCACGGTTAACAGGATCATTCCTTCATGTCTGAGAAGCTTCACAGCTTCTATCATCATTTTTTCCCATAAGCTTTTATTAAATGGATATATCGTCCCAAGCATAAAGCCCACGATTGTATCAAAACTATCCTCACTGAAGAAATCGGAAAGTTTTGTGGCATCAATTACTATTGTCCTTTTAGGATCAAGCGCGTTATGTTCAAGTCCCTGGCATATCTGGCATTTATCATAGTCGACAGAAAGTGGATTATATCCATTTCTGACCAGCGGCAACGTGGACATACCGTTACCGCAGCATATTTCCAGTATCTCTCCCTTTAGTTCATATTTTTCAAGAATTCCATGTAACCTGGAATTTCTGCTTTCAATATAAGTCATATTAAAGGGTTCTTTGGTTATATTGCAATTTTCACATAAATGCCTATTTACAAGTTCAACAGAGAAATATTCAATTACTGCTTCAATAAATTTCCTGGATGTAGTATTATATAATTGTTCCAAATTTAGATCGTTGGCAATTCCGGAAAATATCCTGCTGCTATTGTTCGGAATTGGTACTGATGAAATTATATTTGTAAAAATCGCCCAGAATGACTCTGATTCTTCGGATTCGGGATTAAAAAGAACTAAACCTATGATGTTGCCAGTTTCGTCTTTTATCCCCGATAACTTTGCATCCGGATCTTTCCGGATATTTTCAAGGTACGCAAGGGTAAGTATATTGTTCTTTAAAGACGCGTAGCTTTCTTCAACAAAACAGATAGTCTCATTATCCGCAAGACCCAGTATTTTGTGTATCAGCATCAATCTTTCATGTGCCTTCATCTGGTTCATCGTCTCGATAACTTGTATCTCCGATCATGGCAGCCCGGATCGAATCTATTCCGTCAAGCCATTCAGCCACAAGTCCGTCTGGGATCGCCTCAAGGTCCTTATCTTTTATTTTCCCTCCGGCAAGGATGTTAGCGCCGATCTCTGCAATATTCCCCAATACGGCCCCCATATTCTCTTCTTTCTCGGCTTCTATTGCTTTTTTGATCAAAGGCTTAAGCGATTTTGTTTTTTCAAAAGCTTTCTCTATGTAACATTCACATGAAGCAAAAACACCCATTAGCGATAATTGAGTAGATTCGATCATCATATCAATATCCTCAGTAATGGGTTCAATTTGTCTCAGGACTATTTCCTTGATTTCCGAAATCTGTCCAAGTGCTTCTTCTTTTAAGAATAAATTCTTATCATATTTAGCAATTATTTTCAGGCATGCAAGGACCACATCATCTTCCATATTAACAAAAATTGCTCCTTTTTGCTGGTCATCGATCTTAAAACCGCTTTCTTTTACCTGAATTATCCAGTTCTGCCATCTCTCTTCGGTATAAAAGGGAATTATTTTTGTTTGTACTTGCATGATATCTCTCTATTGGTTTGAATAATATTTTAATTTATGGTCGTTATTTGTTTCTTATCTGTTAATCCGGTCAATCTCTTTACTTTGCCGATCAATTCATTTTTTCCGAATGGTTTTGTAATATAATCATCAGCTTTTAAGACATGCAACCCGAGCAATTTATCGATATTCTGCGCTTTTGCGGTCAAAATGGCTATAGGAATACTTGGATCTTTTTCTTTTATTTTCCTGAACACTTCCCACCCATCCATATCCGGCATCATGATGTCAAGAAGTACAAGGTCAGGATCTGACACGGCAATTTGATCAAGAGCTTCTATCCCGTTATTTGCCAGGATGGCTTCAAATCCCCCACTCTCAAGTACCAGCTTGACAAGTTCGAGCGTATCGGGTTCATCATCTACTACCAAAACTTTTTTTGTTAATTTATCTGAACACATCATTTCCACCAGTTACAATAAAATATGAAATGTACTCCCCCTATTTTTACTTTCCGCCCATATTCTACCACCATGCGCTTCGATAATTTTCTTTGATATCCATAAACCCAATCCTGTACCCTGGAATTTTCGTTTGTTTGATGAATCCACCTGGTAGAACCTGTCAAATATCCTTTCAATCCTGTCTTCAGGAATACCAATCCCTGTATCACTGATCATAATATGGACTTTTCCGTCTTCTATATCTCCTTTAATAATTATCTCACCTGTAATGGTAAATTTAATGGCATTTTCCACAATATTTGAAAATACCTGCATCAAACGTTCATTATCCCCTTCAACTACGAGATTATCCTGAATATCAATGGATATAGGTATATTCTTGCTGGATATGATATTCTTCATATCATCAACCACAGTATTTATCAGTTCATTTATAATCACAGTTTCTTTTGTGAGCTGGAGATTACTGGATTCGATTATCTGGGTATCAAGAAGCGCCCTTATCAACCTGTATAACCGTTTTGAATTCCTTAATATGATCTCGGTTTTATGACGTTGCTGTTCTGTCAGGTTCTCATCAAGCATCAATTCAGTGTATCCGATAACCGATGTAAGCGGGGTCCTCAGTTCATGTGATATATTGGAAAGGAAATTATCTTTCATCTTGTAGAGTTCCTGAAGTTTTGAATATGTCAATTTAAGTTCTACATAAGAGTCCCTGAGTTCTTCTTCAAGTTTTTTCTGATTGGATACATCCTTAATAATGGTTATTATTTTTTCGACGCTCCCATTCTTATTCTTGATAGGGATTTTACTTGTACTTGTATAGATTATTTCATCATAATATTGTATTTTTTCCTCACTTTGAAATATTTCTCCTGTCTTAATAACATGCTCATAATCCAGATCGATACGTTTCGCGGTAAGGAAGGGATAAACATCAAGAAGATTCTTATTCAAAATATCATCTCTTTTGACCATACCTTTCCCAAGTTTTATCAATTCATCATTTACGGAAAGGATTCTGAGATCCCTGTCTACGACATGTAATGCAAGGTTCACATTGTTCAGGATTTCATCGTTAAATTCTTTGAGGTTTTTTATATTATTATAAAAATTGATGTTCTCTATAGCTACACCGATCTGGTTTCCTATGGCTGAGAAAAGTTCTTTATCCCTTCTAGAAAAAACATGTCTTTCCTTGCTGTTGATTGATATTATTCCTAAAACATGGTCCTTTGATTTAAGAGGAATAATTGCATAAGATATATAATTATCCATTGAGGATTCATTATCCCCTTCTACGGTCAGGACTTCAGTTGTTTTTTTAGGTTCAAAATTATCATAACACCCTTCCCGACCCTGATGATTTATCATAGTAAATTGACCGGTTTTTTCATCGAACAGATAAGCTCTCCCACATTCCATATTTGTTAATTTCAGTATATTTTTGAGGGATGCGGAAAATATGATATCAATATCGAATGCTTCGCTGATATTTTTTGATATTTCATTGAGCACGGTAAGTTCACGGTTTCGGGCAATAATTTCATTTTCAAGAATTTTATGGTGTGTTACATCTCTTAGTACCATTATGATGTTTGAATTGCCCTTTTTATCAAGGAAAAGCGATGAGTTTATATCGAGGATCTTAGTTTTGCCCCTCAATTGGGTCTCATGAAAAAATCGTATCGGCTTTCTTGATTGCATTATTATATTGACCTGGCATTTTTCTTTTTGTTGTTGTGGGGATAAAGACGGGAAGATCAATTCATGGCATGTTTTTCCTATCACTTCTTTTTCGTTCTTTCCTGTCATCTTCAAAAAAGATCTATTAAATTTGATAATTTCATGGTTTGTGTTGATAACAATAATACCGTCTTCAATGTTATTGAACAATGTTTCAAGATAATTCTCGGCATCCTCTCTTTTTTCTTTTGATGCCAGGAGTTCTTTGATCTTCTGATCCAGGTTAGAAGACATATCATTAAATGTCCTCGCAAGTTCACCCATTTCGTCATTTGAACTTACGTCTATCTTCTGGTCAAGAATTCCGTTGTTTATTCTTTTTGCCCCTTCATTAAGTCTAAGGATGGGCTCAGTCAATCGTTTTCCTATGAAATAAATGAATATCGTACCAAGTATCATAGCTGATATTGCCAAAAATAGGATTTTATGCGACGCCACAAGTATTTTTGCCCTCACGTTGTTCTCGGACAAACCGATATGAACATAACCAACATTCTTTATCAACGGGGCATCAAACTCATGTATTATTCCCGTTTCTGTCTCCAATATTTCTTCTTTCCTGGAATTTTCAGGTTTTGTACGATTTAACAGTCCTTTTGGGAATCCACTCTCAAACGTATGTGTAAGCACGATTCCCTGAGAATCTGTAATAAAAATATATTCGATATCAGGGTAACTTTTCTTTGCATTATCCATTGATTTCCTCACTTCAACGATGTCATTTATGAGAAAATTATTTGTTATTTCCGAGGCAAGATTATTTGCCAATAAGAATCCTTCATTCCTGAACTCTCCCTCGATTATTCCAACTTGTATGTCCTGAATTACAAAATATGTACCTGACAGGATCAAAAATATAATTGCCAGCATAGAGACAATAATCCTACCACGCAAGCTGCTCATTGAACTCTTTTCCTCATTTCCCTGATAGAATCATAAGCATTGTTACCAAGATTAACGAATTTTTCAATCTTTACCCTTGCAAGTACTTCCCTTCCCTCCTCATCTTTATCCATATTCAGGAAAATATTTCTGAGTTTTTCTTCCAGGAAAGGATTGATATCTTTAGAAACAACAATCGGTGGGATACCAAAAGGTGGTGAGATTTCAATAATTCTCGTTTTTGCTATTATTTCAGGATTTGTTTCCTTCATATAATCATATACAAGGCTGTCAACTGCCGCGCCATCTGCAATTTTTTCAGCTACCGCAATAATAGAATTATCATGACTGTATGTGAAAAATGAATTATTCTTTCCCTGTTCATCGACATCAAAGAAAGATCCAGGCGTCTCGTTCATAAGGTAAAGCCTGTATGTCGGATAAAGTTTTCCCGAATTTGACAGAGGGTCTGAAAAAGCAAATTTTTTGTCACGAAGATCTGATAAATTGGTATAGTTGCTATTATTCCGGACAATGATATATGAACGGTACGTTGTATTCCCATTTATTACCGGCGCAACAAGGATCTTCATCCCGAATTTTGAGTTTCCATCAATGTATGCGCCCCCGCAAACAAAAGCAAAGTCAATTTCATTTTTTTTGATAAGATCATTTATTTCCTGATAACTTCTTCTCTGTATTATCTTAACATTACCGCCCAGCGATCGCGAAATATATCGGATCATATCTTCATAATATTCATAGGATTCTTTTGGGGAAACAACAGACGCAATTGCCACTTTGACCGAAGAATCGTTCATTATGGTTTTAGGCTCCTGAACGATATTAAGGTCTATTTTTTCCGTTTTATCAACACATCCCGCTATTAATAAAACCATACAAAATAATAGGAATGCATATTTCATACTAATTATCCTCTAAAAGATTCTATTATTAACCAGCCCCAGTATCTGATTGAGGCAATAAGGCCAAGAGTCATTCCTATTGAAAAAAAAACATACCCCAATAATTTTGTGCCCTGCAATATCCCAAAAGAGAGAAACATAATTATAGAACCAAACAACGTAAAAAAAATTCCCAGATAATAAAGGTAATAATACTTCCTGAGCCCCATGACCTGTCCTAATCGTTTGCTGATCACGCTTAAGAAAAACAGTATTAAAGAAAAAAGGAGAAAAGATACGGAATCCAACAACCCTGCATACATGTTCATTTTACACCTACCATTTTCATGTATAAAAAATAACCTGCCATAACTGAAATCGCTGAGCCAAAGAATTCTAGTAATTCCTGTTTGATGCCAAGAAAGGGAAAGATTTGCAGGAGTACAATAAAAAATACAATTGCTGGTATAAAATATAAATAATAATACATTCGTATCCCAAATTTCCTTTGATAAAATCTAGCTATCGCAGCCATAAAAATCATGATTATACTCGCTACTGCCCATGAATAGAGATTAAAAAATTTTAAGAATAAATCTGAATCCATAATACATTTATTTTTTAAATGCTTCCACAAAAGCCTGTGTTGCAAGCTTAATAGGATTTCCGGATAATAAGCCTGAGTATTCACTGAAAGGCAGCTTGATTTCAGCCCCATTTTTGTGAATAACGATTTCCCTTATCTCCTTATCATGATCGCTTCCTCTCATCTTAAGTACTGATATGGCTTTTCGCATCTCGCTTTTTATCTCGACATACCTCAAAAGGATGACCGTGTCTAGAAATGGCGATATACCCGTTCCGGTTATCTGCGTTGCCCCAGTCAGGTTTGAGGTCTCATTGGTATAAACTGCAGTTACTTGCTTATTCTTTAAAATTCTACTGATAGTCCCCATATATTCAGGTAATTGTGCATATTGGGGCAACATCCTCTGGAGTCTGCCTGTTCCATCCAGCAGTAAACGTTTTGCTTTCATTTCATCAATTGTCTCTTCGATCTGGAGAGCCAGTTCATAAGCATCATATTCCAGAGGAGATAGTATTCTCAGGATTTTTTTGTTTTCAAATTCTTCCAGGTTCCAGTTGAACATATTCGAATTTGCACGGATCTGTTCCACGTCCTCTTCAAAGGATACTATAATGCCGGGTTCATTTTTTAACAGGCCATCCCTGATGAATTGCGTCCCAAGTATTGTTTTTCCTGTTCCGCTTGATCCGGAGATCAATATTGAAGAGCCTTTTAAGAAGCCTCCTCCTATCATTTTATCCAGTCCTTTTATTCCGGTTGATATCCGTTCATGGGAAATGGTGGTCATCTCAGTTGCCCGGATCCTGGAATAGACATTCAATCCATCTTTGGTTATCTTACAGGAATGCTTGCCCCCCTTGAATTCCTGCCCCCTCATTTTTAAAACGTTCAGGTAACGGATATTATTTTCATAAAATGGTTCATTGCTGATATAGATCATGCCGTCGACCATATATCCCACTGTACTGTTGATAAGTGCATCCTGGGTAAATTCTCCGGTCAATAGGACCAGGGAATTCCAACCTTTCATACTTGTGAAAAAATCATAGTAAAATTGACGCTGCGATTCGACATCCTCACCCAGAGCAAATACATTTACTGGATCAATGGCTATCCTGTCCGGTTTGATTGTCTCAATATTTCTTTCAATTTCTTTTATGATCGCATCGGAACCCTTGTGGATGGTATCAATACCTATTGGTACATACTTAACATTCCCTTTTCCTAGAAGCGAAATATTATAGAAAGAGAATTTTGACATGAAATTATTTATCATGGCAATAGGCTCGGAAAGTGCGGTTATGTACATGCAGATTTCCTCATTTCTTGCGGAGTTAAAAAGCGATTGCATCACCATTGTTGTTTTTCCCGTGCCTGCAGTCCCGGCGATCAATACAATAGAAGGTCTTAGGAAACCTCCTTCAAGCACCTTGTCAAGACCATTTACTCCTGATTTAACCTGCTTCATACTATCTCTTTTTATAATTTAAGACTATAACAACCTTTCTATATAATTCCTATTACCAGAAAGAAAACATCACTCCAGAATATTTTTTATCTTTCCTGACGTTTTTGTCATCTCAATTAAGACCAGACCAAGACCTGCGTCTGGTTTTGTCATAACAAGGAGCAGTGCCTTCGGCCCCGCCCCTGTAGCTATTATTCTCCCCGCCTTTGATTCAACAATTATTCTTTCAGGAATCCCTTTTCCAAGTTCTGTAGTTGCTGTTTCTGCCGCCCCAAGCATAGTAGCTGACATGGCAACAAAGGTCTCAGCGGGCTGTTTTTTGCTTATTGTGGAACAGATCAGCAAACCATCCCTGCTTGCAATCGCTGATGCTTCTACACCTCCGATATTATTGAGATCATTTAATATTTTCTCAAGGATTTCTATTGTTGTCATATTATTCAATAAATATTGCTGGTCTCATCGGGACCGCCTGCCTGCTTTTCCCCTGCGGATCGTGTATTGGTGCATCAGCACTGCAAATTTCGATATTACATCCTATCTCGCCTCTTAAGAAATCCACTGCTTCCTGGAGAGCTTTGGTTTCGTCAAAATCTACTTCAGTCAGTGAATTCATAAATTCTAATTCCATCCCCTGGACATCGGTAATTATTTTTTGGGCGAATTTCGGGATTTCCTTGGTAAATTGCCGCATACCAGGATCTTTCATGACTGTATTCATAAGGTTTTTCATATCAAGGACATTTTCTTTTTTCATTGTTACTGCAATATTCAGGACTTTTTTCTTCCAGGAAGATGCCGTATATAGAATTACCCTTTTTGGCTTAATTCTAATGAGCCGGATTATTTCTTCTATATCCCTGAGGGTATTGCCGGTGATTTCTTCTGCAAGTTCTGCACTCCTGTCAATAAGTGAACTATCTGCTTGCGGGAACTTATCCAGAGAAATAAAATTCTTGCCTGATCGTTCCTGTATTTCTTCGCATGTGTGCGGTGTAAAAGGTGCCATTAATCTGATCCAGATATCTATGACCTCTTTTTTGACTGCGATTCCTCCCCGCCTTTCATACCATTTCATATCGTTCATCAAATGATAAAAAGCATTCTGGACCGCTCTTCTTATCTCCATTTTATTGAGGGCATCAGCGGCTTCTGTTATCCTGTATTGCAATTTACTCAGCATCCATTTATCAATGAACTTCAATTCCTGATTTCTGTCATTCTCACTATTCAGACAATCAAAAGCCAGGTTATAGAATCTTTCAAACTGTTTTCTCGTTGATTCAATATCTGCTGCGCGCCAGTCAGCATCCTGGACATGCTCTGCTGTGCTGAGAATATAAAGACGCGTTATATCAGCGCCATATTCCTTTACAGCGGATTTTAATGTGAGAATCGGTCCTTTGGATTTACTCATCTTTTGCCCTTCAAGCGAGACAAAACCATTAATAGCAATAGCATTCGGCCAGTGGATTTCCGGAAATATGGCTACATGATGGAACAGGAAGAACAACAGGTGATTGGGGATCAAATCTTTCCCTGAAGTGCGAAGGTCAACGGGATACCAGTACAGGAAATCCTTCCTGATAGTATTGATTGTGTTTATATCAATCCCGGTACTTGAGGAAGTATTATTGGCTGTTCCTTTGCCGAGAAGGCAATAATTGAAAAACTCCTCTTTTAATTGTTCGGGTTCAAATCTTTCCAGATATTTTGCAATAATATAATAGCTCATGTAAATTGTCGAATCACCCAGGGATTCTATAACCCACTCAGTATCCCATGGAACCCTTGTCCCAAGCCCTTTTCGCCTGGCACATGCTTTATCTTTCAGCCAGTCTATCTTATTCTCAAACTCCACCTTTAATTCTGGCGGTATTATCCTCATATTTCCAAGGCATTTTAAAACCTGTTCTTTCCAGGATTTGTCAGAATAATTAAGGAACCACTGGTCTTTTACCAATTTAATGACGCATGTCGCCCCACACCTGCATATCACTGGCTGTTCGCTGAACTCATAGAAAATATCCGCTATCCCCTGTTCAATAAAGTCATGTGTAAGCACATCCTTTATTTTTGAGACTGCCATTCCTGCATATTTACCGGTATTTTCATTCAGGACACCATTATGGAATTCCCGCCTGTAAACAAGTTTTGTTGCTTCTTCGGCCCTGGGGTCGTTCTGGTCTTTTACTTTCAATTCGGAAACCGCATCTACAGCAGGATATTTTCCATATTCGGGTACTTTTATCAGTGAAATGAGCGGGATTGAGGATACGTCTTCTGTAATTGAATATTTTTCCAGGTCCTCTCCCTTTAAATCACGAAGTGCAAGATAATCGTATGGGGCATGAGCTGGAACACTCATTACGATGCCGCTGCCGTTTTCAGGGCTGACAAAAGATGCCGGGAGTATCCAGACAAGAGAACCCGTGACGGGATTTTTCACTTTTTTGCCTATCAGTTCATTTACATCGATTTCCCCTATCAGCTCCACGTTCTTATCTGTGAATGTAAGTTTATCATAGGCTTCTTTACTTACTATCCAGGTTTCGTTGTTTATTTTGACCCTCAGGTGCAATATTCCTGGATTGACCCACAGGTTCGTTACGCCGAATACGGTTTCCGGACGAAGGGTGGCGCATGGAAGAATGTCGCTGTCGAGGTTGAATTTAATGAGTGTATAATCTATAATCGTAGCATTTTCGCCTTTCAGGATATCATGGTCTTCAACCGGATTTTCATCGTGTGGACACCATCTGACAGGATGAGCTCCTTTTACTACCTTGTTCTTCCTTCGAAGCAAATTGAACTGCCATGTTATCATTTTCTTATAATGCGGGTCAGTGGTTGTGAATTTTCGTCTCCAGTCAATCGAAAAGCCAATGATTTTCATAGCCGTTTCATCTTCTTTGCTGAAGTATTCAACGATTTGCTCGGGCGTTCTGATAGAATCAAGGACATTAAGCGGGATCTGATGGAGCTGGTTATATACCCGGATAGTCTCAGGATCTTTCTTTTCTATCTGTTCAGCAAGACCAACTATTGGTGTTCCCGTTGCATGAAATCCCATGGGGAACAGGACATTATATCCAAGCATCCTTTTATATCGCGCAATAACATCGCCAATAGTGAAAGTCCTTGTATGTCCTGCATGAAGGTTGCCATTTAAATATGGGTACGGGATCGTGATGAAAAACTTTTCCCGATCATCAGGTTCTGGCTCGAATATCTTTGCATCGCTCCATTTGCGCTGCCATTTTTCATCTATTTCATGAGGATTATACCATTCTTTCATTATTAGCTTCTCACTTCTTATTACTAAAAAGCTTTAACGGTTTGGGCTGAATTTATAAATTACAGCATCCCCATATTCAAACACCTTTTCAAACACCTCAGGATGTTCCTCAAAAAGCTCCGGATTGCCAAATCTTTTTGCCTCTGCCTCCCCAAAATACACATAAGAAACATTATACTTCCTCAAAAGCCTCCCTGCTTCGGTAACATCACCTGATGTGTATATTTTACCAGCATCAGACCAGCGCATGTCTATCTCGCTCCTTTTCGGGAATCTCCAGTTAAGCTCATGCCCTGCCCATCCTATAACTGTCGGAAGCCCGGTAAAGGTGGTAATGGCGGTATTCCACTGGTATAATTCTCCCGGGGCCTGAAGGATAACGGGATTTCCGGAGAGATTCATGAACCATAATATAGCCTCGTAATCCTGCGGGTGCTCTTTTGTTACATATGCTCCGCCATCAAGTTCTGGAACACCCAAAAAGCCTCCGGATTTTCCGATCGTGGCCAGGACGGGATAAATAGAAACCAGCAGGATGAGAAGTATCGCTGCAACTCCCCATGCTTTTCGTGGGGTAAAATGATCCCTTCTCAGGAAAACAATATAACCGGCGCAAATACCCCACAAGATCCAGTTCTGGAGATACATTTTAAAAACCGTGTTCAAACGAATGAAAATCGAGTTCCCGCTTCCCAGTGCATCCTGTATATAAAAAAATTCACAAAAAAGTGAGGTGAATACACCTCCCATGATCAATATCAAAATAAAAACATTGTTCTTATCCTTTTCTTTTAAAAGGGAAATTACCGATAGGATAAGAAGAGGTATCAGCAATATTAAAAGTTCGAATTCATTGGTTTTCGGATTTGTCACACCATCAACAATGAAAAGCTTAACCTCAAATATCGTTATTAATGCTGCTATTATCAATAAGATAAATGATAATTTGTATAAATTTTTATACTGTGGAGTCAGGGAGGTGAGAAGACCAGCCGACCTGCCAGGTGGAGTATTCCTTATGTTAGATAGGACAAAAGCATATATCAGGAACAGGAATAATCCATAAATGGCCAGATAAAATATCAAAGATGTTCTTCCGGAGGGAACAAATAGAATCGTTTTATCTATCTTATATGAAAGATGGTATGGAAGATATAATAAATAACTTGCGGCGGCCATTGCAGCTATTGATGCAAGAGACGTCAGATAATTCATTTTTCTTATTTGATAAGCGATCACCAGAATCGCTATGACCAGATATACCGGATAATCCCATGTGTTCAGGGGATACAAAAAACCTATCGAAAGTCCCATGACCAGGATTGATTCCCGGCCAAATGTACCGGATTTCATTATACTCAGAAGAAGAAGGATCACAAGAAGCTGGAAAGTAATTGAAATCATATGCGCATGTAAATCACCCTGAAGAAAGCTGAAAAAAGGGAATTCATTAATGGTATCGGGAATGACCCGCGAACTTGTCCAGTAATTAAAAGAGAACATAGTATTGATGGCATTTTCTTTTCTGAAAATATCCATCAACTGGAAAAAACCTACGAGATTCCCGGCGATGGTTACAAAGAACGCAGTGATTATCCCATATTTTATTTTTCCTGTCAGGTTAAATCCCACACCTATCGCTGTTGTGAAGGATAAAGCAAAAAATGAAGCTGTGGCAAGATTGAAAGCTATCGATGGTAGAATTCCGGTACTATTTATCAAATTCGCTACTATTAAATATCCGAAATAATAATAATAAATCACCGTACCTGACATCCATGGATCAAGAGGAGGAAATTCAGTGGTTCGAAGTATGCTGTTAATGAAGGTCATGTCCATGAATTTCTCACCTCCTGTCCAATAAATGTCAGGGCTATAAGCTCGCACCACTGAAAAAATCAAAAATGCAAATAGAAATATTATTTCAAATTTGATTATGTATTTTTTATCAAAGAAGGTTAACTCTTTTCTTTTATATATGAAGAGTGAAAGAGCAGTTATAACAACAAAGGAAAGCAGTACGGAAATATAAGAATAACCAAGAACAAGAGAAATAATCCAGCTAATATAGGTAACAAGCAGCACTCCAAGGGGTTTTGAAACGGAATAGCCATGATCCCATAAATTCCTGCATAAATACGACGAGATCGGAAGTGTTAAAAAACCTGTGATCTCTAAGACAAGCCACCAGACTGCAATATCAAACAGGTTCAATCCCATAAGAATTCATACCATAACCTGAATATCTGTGATCCCATTCCGAAAACATCCTTCACGAGGTTGACCTTGGTGGTGCCTCCCTGCGTCCAGACAACTGGAAATTCTTTTACCCTGTATCCTGCTCGCTGTGCCCTCACATACAATTCAGTATCCCAGAACCAGTGTGTGTCTTTTATCTTTTCAATGAGTGAAAATAGTGCTTCACGCCTGAAGGATTTAAAACCACACTGGTGATCATAGAGTTTCGAACCCAGCATGAGCCGCGTCAGGTAATTGAAACCCTTGCTTGCAAATCCTCTCTTGAATGGCCGCTTGACATTGCTCTGGGGAAGCATTCGCGAGCCTGTAGCAAAATCATACCCATCACGGATGGACTGGATTAGCTCTTTTAGATGCGACATGTCTGTCGCAAGGTCAACATCTATGTATCCCAGGATTTCTCCCCTGGATGCACGAAATGCGCGGTTCAGGGCGCGTCCCCTTCCCTGGCGTTGGTCAGAATGCAGATGATGCACGAAATCATATTTTTTTGCAAGTGATTCGCATATCTTATCAGTGCCGTCAATGCTGCCATCCTCGGCAATTATTATTTCAAAAGATGATGTGATTTCGCCCAGGGCGGACGCTGTCCTTTCAACGGTTCCTTCCATTCGGTTCGCTTCATTACAGGCAGGCAGGACGATCGAAACATCTAATATACGAATACCCCCTGTTTAAAATAGAAAATATCACTGAAAAAAGAAGATTTAATATTCCGATTCAATATGAACAGACCTTATTTCATCCCGTACACATTTTTTTTCCGTCTCTCGATCGTATCATTTAACCGGTCCCGGTCTGTGGATGGTGGTTTTACCTCCATGAGTTTTTTCTCTTCTCTTGCTGGAGGCTTACGCTTTCGGGATTCCCATACGTTATCATATACATCCGACATTCTTATTCACCTTTTTCTTGTTATTTGATACTTTTATTGATTTCATTCTTAATAAGATGAGAGGATACAAATAATTCTGTTTTCTAACTTCTGACAACACTGTTTTTCAACACACCGATATCCTCTATTTCAATTTCGACCTCATCCCCGACAGATAATTCGCCCACTCCAGGCGGTGTGCCGGTCGCTATGATATCTCCAGCCTCGAGGGTCATGATATCTGAAATGAACTCGATTAATTCAGGCAAACCAAAAATGAAATTGGAGGTTCTTGAATCCTGCCGAAGTTTGCCATTTACCCTTGTTTTGATCGAGAGATCACTTATGTCCAGTCCGGGTTCGGTTATAAAAGGGCCTACGGGTGCAAAAGTGTCAAAACTTTTTGACCGTGTCCACTGTACATCTTCCTTCTGGAGATCCCGTGCCGTTACATCATTGAAACATGCATATCCCATTATCACACTACTTACATTTTCACAGGGAACTTTTTTGCAGCGTTTGCCAATTACAACAGCAAGTTCAGCTTCATAATCAATACGCTCTACCGTATCAGGATAAACAATTTTCCCAAGATGCCCTATTACCGCAGAGGGTGGTTTAAGAAATATCAATGGTTTTTTCGGGATCATCATATCCAATTCCCTTGCATGGTCAACGTAATTTAAACCAACGCATATGATTTTGCTCGGATTCGTTGGCGCCAGCATTTCGAGTTCTGAAAGAACAAATGTATCACAATAAAGCCCCCTTTCAACAATGATCCTATCTCCCCTGATAACACCCTGGAACACTTCATTGTCATATCTAAATCTTCCGATCATTCACCATTACCCTCTACCGTTTCAAATTTAGGTGTGAATACCTTACTTTACTTATTAAGTTTTTGATAGGATAACTATTATATCAGATTTTTACCATCGAAAGCTTTATACATTATTAGTATCATTATTATCATCATATTATGGTTATGATCCTACGGAGGGAATAAGGAAATGAAATATGTTCACGTTCAATCAGTACTTCCACAGGAGGATGTAATTGCATTGAAAGCAAAAACAGGAGAATCCTCGGTAAAGGAAGCTATTTCTAAAGCGGTATATTATTATTTAAAATATGGAAAGGAAGAATAACTATGAAAGACGTTCCCAAATATATCACATCCGTCCAGATCCAGGCAAATGAAGCTGTAAACCTCAATATTTCACTGGGATTCGAGAAAAACGGGGCAATGATATTGAGTTACCAGGATACTGCAGAACTTGATCAGGATTCCAAGTATATCAATGATGCCGCATATCCTAATAGTGCAATTATGGCCCATGGAAAGTATGCAATGTGGATTTCCATGTTTACAAGGCACGTACAACCCTGCAATGATAACGAATGATAGCGAGATATAAGAGGGAGACAGGTCGATTCCTGTAAATCCGGTCTGAATGAATGCAATTTTCTTAGCAAATCCAGATAGTAACTTTGTCAGGCTTTTCATATTTCATAGATAAATCATATATTTATCGTATCAAGTGCGAAATAACTTAAAGCTATGGCTCTCCAGCTACTTTTTCCCAAAGTGTTTTAAGGAATAATTGACCATTAATGGTCATGGTCACTATTGCCATACTTATAGGTTCGGAATCAGACAGGCAGATCGCACAAAGAACAGCAAAAGTGCTGGATGACGCAGGGATGGATTATGATATTCAGGTTCTTTCAGCTCACAGGAACCCGATAGAGCTTGAGGATTACATTCAAAAAAGTGATGCCAGGGTATTTATTGCGATAGCGGGATTATCGGCAGCTCTTCCCGGCGTGGTAGCCTCACGGACAAAAAAACCTGTGATAGGTGTGCCGGTAAGTTCGAAACTGGGGGGGATGGATGCGCTTTTATCGATCGTCCAGATGCCAAAAGGAGTGCCTGTCGCATGCGTAGGAATAGATAATGGCGAGAATGCGGCTTATCTGGCATTGAGGATACTGGGAAAGGACTGAAGATTCACCTTGCCACCAGCACCGTGCACTTCGCTTTCCTTACCACGGCTTGCGCCACGCTTCCCAGCTCCGGATTTATCTCGGTCTCACCCTCGCTGCCCATTACAATAGTATGCACTTTATGAATACGGGCAGCTTCAAGTATTGCGTGTGAAATAATCTCTGCACGAGCACCCATCCCTGTAATCCGCTGCATGCTGACCCCGACAAGGATCTTATGGACGTCTATACCCATATCCCCGCCCATTTCCACAACACGTTCCAGAACTTCCTCACCATGTGATACGAGTTCCTCGCGTTCTGAATCTTTCTTTGCTACAGCTACATATATGGCAGCCATCCTGATATTGTAGGATTTTGTGATCTTCATGGCTGCGATCTCTGCTTTTCTTCCGCAATCGCTGCCGTCAGTGGCAAGGAGTATCTCGTAATGCGTCATGATCTTACCTCAGTCTTTCTGATCTTTTGCTCCAGTTTCCCAATCGCCACCATGAGTCCGAATATCACAGCCTGCGGCCGGGGAGGGCATCCCGGTATATAGACATCCACGGGAATTACCTTATCAACACCCCCCATGCTTGCATAAGTATCTGCGAATATTCCCCCGTTACATGCGCATGAACCCATTGCAGCTACAAGTTTCGGGGCTGGTGTGGCATTATATGTCTTGAGAAGCGCAAGTTCCATGTTCCGCGTCACGGGACCCGTGACAAGAAGCATGTCAGCATGGCGGGGCGAGGCCACAATATGAAGACCGAAGCGTTCTATATCATAAATTGGATTTGAAAGCGAATTCACCTCAACCTCACATGCATTGCATGAGCCTGCATCCACCTCGCGGATATGCAGTGATCGCCCGAATATTTTCCTGATCTTATCATTCAGGCGCTGTCCCATTATTTCAATTTCATCTTCAACGGTCATAACTTTCTCCGGATAATGGTGACAAGGTCTTCTTTTGTCAGGGATGCGAGTTCATATTCCTGTGTAAGTTTGACCGCATCGGATTGGCAAACTTCCTCACACCTTGCGCAGAATATACATCCACAATACGACAATGCAAGCGTCTTTTCATTGTTTTTTTCTGTGATCGTTATAACACCCGGAGGACAAACCCTAACGCATTCCCCGCAAAACGTGCATTTATCCGATAAAAGCTGCGGCATTCCGCGAAATCCCTCTGGTGCCGCCTCGGGTACATCAGGATATTTCGTTGTCTGACAGCCGGTCTTAATAGTTTTAATAAGTATTTCAAGCATTTTACCACCTACATATCGTTGCCTGAATAAGATAAGCTCAAGCTCTTGTTTATGATCGGGAAATCGGGAACGATGTTGTCCAGCACTGCATACTCTATGGAAAGCCAGTTGCAAAAGGAAGGATCACGAACTTTGCATCTTTCGATCTTGTTCCCACAGGTCCGGATCCAGTAAATGGTTTCTCCTCTTGGGGCTTCGCAATATCCCAGTGCGTTGCCATCGGGGATATCATCAGCCTTTATACGTATTTCACCTTCGGGAAGCGACCAGAGCGCCTGTTCAATGAGCGCGATGGATTCACAAACCTCATCTCCCCTTATGATAGTTCTTGCATGCACATCACCGGCTTTGCTGACAGGCACTTTGAAATTGAATTCCCTGTAAGCCGCATAAGGGTGATCGCGCCTTGTATCCCTGTCGATCCCTGATGCGCGGCCAACAGGCCCGACCACATGCAATCCCTTTGCAATATCATTGTAGATGCGTCCTGTGGTTTCGATCCTGTCCATAAGGGAGGGGGTCGAAAACAGGAGTCCCATCAATTTCCTGAAATCCCGCTGAATAACTGATAAGCTAACCAGAATTTCGTCTTTCTTGCTCCCAATATCACGCCGCACGCCTCCGATCGTATTCATTCCCCGGAGAAGCCTGCTGCCTGTTATACGCTCATTTAATTGCAATACATCTTCCTTGAGCTTATTGGCATGAGCCGCACCGAATGAAAAAGCCACATCTGTCGCTATCCCTGCGATATCTCCAATATGATTGTATATTCGCTCAAGTTCAAGAAGAATAGTCCTGATATGCTTTGCGCGGGGCGGTATGTCCATACCTGCAATTTTTTCCATTGCCTGGCAGAATGCAACCGCATGAGCCACAGAATTATCACCGGAAATCCTTTCAGCAAGAAAAACGGCTTTGTCAAGTGAGATGTTCTCAAACAATTTCTCCACGCCTTTATGAGTGTAGAAATGCCTTATTTCAAGATTGATTATTGGCTCACCTGCAACGCTGAATCTGAAATGTCCGGGTTCGATGACCCCGGCATGCACAGGTCCCACGGGTATCTCATACACCCCTTCGCCCTCCACGCGCCTGTAAGCGTATTCACCTTTGATGCGGGGCGGTTTTGTTTTGATATCAAAATCCTTTCTGAGGGGATGAACTCCCGCAGGCCAGTCCTCAAAATTCATAAGCCTTCTCGGATCAGGATGGCCCACCGGTATTAAACCGAACATGTCCTGTATCTCCCGTTCATACCAGTTAGCAGCGGCCACCTTATTCGTAATGGATGGATATCTTGGATTTTTCCCGTCGATATCAATTCTCAGGATGATAAATGCATCTTCCCTGTCAACTGAAAAAACATAATGAATTTTAAAAGAACCCTCTTCTTTGCGTTCATCTGTTGCAAAAATGCAAACCAGCGGTATATCAAGATGATGATAAAGATGATCACACATCTTCATGATTATTTCTTTTTTTACAGTGAGATATGTTTCATTTTGTGAAGTGGATACTTCCAAAATATGATTATTATATTCTTTTGTTATGGATTCTACAATAGCATTCATCACAATCATCTCACAACAGCTACTACTTTCATGATCATTTCATAAAAAAATGGCGGGATATAGACACCAAGCACAATTACGAATACCACGAGGATCGCCATTGCCCCGAGCGTCCACCTGCTCATTTCCCCGGGCATTATTCCGGGTTTTGGTGTTCCGAATGTCATGGTAACAAGGTTATTGAAAAAACCAGCGAAGATCATTATCATAAATAGAAGGAACAAGACCGACGAAATAATATGCCCCTGCAGGAATCCTGCCGAAAGTATTGTAAATTCGCTCAAGAAGATACTAAAAGGCGGCGACCCTGTTATGGCAAGCCCCCCAATTAACAGCATTCCACCTGTTGCCGGCATGGATTTAACAATTCCGCTCACCTTGCTTATCTCTTTTGTTTCATATTTTAGAAGCACATTTCCCGCGCCGAAGAACATGAGTGATTTTGTCATTGCATGGTTGAACATGTGAAGTATAGCGCCAAATATCCCGAAAACCCCTCCGAATCCTATACCGAGTGCAATTATTCCCATGTGCTCAACACTGCTATATGCAAGCATACGTTTGTAATCTTCCTGGAGGATTATGAACGGCACTGCCACGCCAAGTGAAAGAAGCCCGAATATAATGAGGAGGTTGCTCGTAAAATCCACCCCAGTTGACTTTGTTGCAATTGTATAGAACCGGATGATGCCATACATGGCGCAGTTCAGGAGAACCCCGGAAAGAAGAGCGCTCACCGGTGTTGGTGCTTCACTATGTGCATCCGGAAGCCATGTATGCATGGGCGCAAGACCTGCTTTTGTTCCGTAACCTATGAGTATGAAAATGAATGCAAGCTTCATTATGGTAGGATCAAACTGGCCTGCAACTGCAATCAATGAAGTCCAATTAAGTGCATCCCCGGTTTCCCCAAGAATCTTTACGGCGGCATAATAGGTAAGTATCGTGCCAAAAAGGGCAAAGGTTATACCAACCGTACATATGATCATATATTTCCAGGCGGCTTCAATAGAGGATTTTTTGGTATAAAGGATCATGAGGAGTGCTGAAACAAGCGTTGTCATTTCGATGGCGATCCACAGGCCAAGGTTATTGGTGACGCCAACAAGAAGCATCGTGAACATGAAGATATGGAAAAGGACATAATATATTTTCAATTTTTTCAAATCCATTATCCCATGTTTGAATTCATGCCCCATGTAGCCGATTGAATAAACCGAAGCTACAAAGCCCACGATTGACACAATAAGAACAATGAAGGCGCTAAACGCATCAGCAAAAAGGGCATTTGTCCATGATATTATGACACCTTGACGGTACACGTTTTCCACCAATATCAAACCGATAACAAGGGTAGCGATAGAACCTGTAAGACTTACCGCTTCGACCTCTTTCTTTGATCGTGTAAAAAAGCATAAAATGCCCGTCAATATCGGAGCAATGAGAAGATATTCGATCATAGTATCAACCTATCAGGGTTTTTAGCATGTCAGTATCTATGCTCTCAAATGTCTTGTTTATCCTGAAAATCAGGATCCCCATGATGAGAACGCCGATCAGGACATCGAAGAATATTCCGAGTTCAACAAGGAGAGGCATTCCATTTGTCAACGATATTGCACCGAGAAAAAGACCATTTTCCATTACCAGTATGCCAAGCATCTGCATAAGGGCTTTTTTCCGGCTTATCATAATAAAAAGCCCGATAGACACAAGCGACACGGATGCTGAAAGAGCTAAACTTGAAAGTTCTGAAATGATACTGATGGATCGAATAAGATAATATGAAATCACGACAAGGATCCCACCAATGATTATTGAAGGCGATATAGTGACATAAAGTTCCACTTCCCTTTTGACCTTGATCTCACGGATGATGTAAATAAAAATATATGGTATGACCGCTGATTTTATGATAAGGGTCAGGAGGGCAACAATATAAATATCATATTTTCCCGTTGAATATGCCACAATGCCGGCGACAAATGCAAGAAGGAACGATTGTATACCAAAGGCCCTTACACATGAATAAAGCCTTGTTGAACCAAGGATCATAAAAGTCGAAACAAGAATGAACGCTATTAATAATTGCATTATCTTTGATCCGAAAATAACTTCTGACATTTTTTATCCTCCTTTTACTATAATAAATGAAACGAGGGCCAGGAATGAAAGCATGAGAGATATTGACAGCAATTCAGGTAACCTGAATAATCTCCATTTTGCGGTTGAGGTTTCAACGACTGCCATCGATATTCCGATAACCAGGATCTTTATCACAAAAACCAGAAAAGACAGGACCAATGCTGATGCACCTGCTCCCTGTGAAGCTATGCCCCAGGGGAAAAATATGTTCGCAAGCAATGAAAAAATAAGCAATTGCTTTATCATTGCCCCCAGTTCCATGATCGCCAGTTGTCTTCCGGAATATTCCAGGATCATTGCTTCGTGGATCATGGTGAGTTCAAGATGTGTAGCCGGATTATCTACAGGGATGCGGCCTGTTTCAGCAATAGCGATAATAAAAAGAGCAACAAATGCCAGTATCTGGTATGGTGACATGGCATCGATACCCATGCCTGATACGGTCTGTGAAATGAATCCCAGGTTCGTGGAGCCCACATTGAGTGCGACTGCAAATATGGAAAGCATTAAAGCCGGTTCCACTAAAGCCGCAATGAACATCTCACGGCTCCCGCCCATCCCGCCAAAAGAACTTCCCGCATCCAGCGAAGCAAGGGCTGTAAAAAACCTGGCAAGTGCAAATAGGTAAATAACCGCGATCAGGTCTCCTGCAAAACCAAGCGGGAGTTGTGTTATGTATATCGGGATCAAAAGACCTGCCGCAAGTACGGCTGCAAAGGAAATGATAGGTGCGGCATGAAATATCCAGGACACATTATTTGAAATAACAGAATCTTTTTTAACCAGTTTAAGGAGATCATAATACGGCTGCAGGATGCCCGGACCTTTTCTTATCTGGAAAAAAGATTTTACCTTTTTAATAATTCCGCTAAGCAACGGTGCAAGGATAATGATAAGAAATGTCTGGAAAATCAATTGTATGATCATTAGCTTCCTCCTGCTATAATAAACATGAATAGAATTACCAATATCCCGAAGATATAACCCAGATATGCATGAATACTTCCTGTCTGGATAACTTTGGCCTTTCTTGACATGGCCATGACAAAATCAACCACTGGCGTGTAAAAATTCTTTTCAAATACCTGTTCTATTTCGGATTTAAACTTAAATGATTCCTTAAGATACTGGGAGGAATATGTTACTTCCATTTCCCGTGCGGGACGATATAAGCCTTTAAACCACATCTGTACCGGTTTTGAGAAAGCGATTGCAGAATATTCGTTCCTTGCTGTTGAAAAGGGCTGGCCGCATCCCCATGTTTCATAGACAGGCATATTCCTCTTACTGGTAAATAAGATAATTATGGGTATAAACATAAGAATTAATACTATTGCAAGAAGCCCGGGTGTTGAAATTGATATCCATGCGGAAGAGGGGATAGAGATCGTCCCGAAAGTGCCAAATGAAAACGATTGGCCGCTTGTCCCGATAAAGGATGCTGCGATCCTATCAAGCATGGGAAGTATGAATGCTGGTAAAATCCCAAGCATTATTGATAATAATGCAAAAAATCCCATTCCGGCAAGCATTGGAATATTCACTTCTCTGGCATGTTGTGCATTTTCACTTCTGGGAAGAGCAAGGAACACCATCCCGAAAAACTTGAGGAAACAATAAGCAGCAAGTGCCCCGGTCAGGGCAAGAACAGCTGCACTGATGGATAACATGATAATGGCAAAATTGCTATCTAAATTAAAAGTCAAAAGCAAAGACTGGAATGTCAGCCACTCGCTCACAAAACCACTAAATGGCGGCATGGCTGAAATTGATAATACGCCAATTAGTATAAGAATAGCGCTAAATGGCATTCTCTTGATCAAACCCCCCAGTTTTTCGATATTTTTTGTGTGGGTTGAATATAATAGGGAACCTGCACCCATGAAAAGCAAACCCTTAAAAACAGAATGATTCAACAGGTGATATAGTGCAGCCATCATTGCTATTGCACTGAGAATGGGTTTTTCGTTTGATAAAAAGATCATGGAAGCGCCAAGACCGATAAGGATGATGCCAATGTTTTCTATGCTGCTGAATGCAAGCATTCTTTTCATATCCGGTTCCACAACTGCGTATAATATACCAAGGATTGCCGATATTGTGCCTACTGCCAGAACACTATAGCCCCACCATGCCTGGCTTGCTCCAAGGAAATCAAAAGATATCCTGATAAGCATAAAGATCGCGGTTTTTATCATTACACCTGACATCAACGCAGAAACATTACCAGGTGCAGCCGGGTGGGCGTAAGGAAGCCATATATGAAAAGGGACGATACCAGCTTTTATTCCAAAACCGATGAATGCAAACAGAAATGCACTGTCTTTAAGAAACGGCGTCATAGTCGAGCCTGCAGCGCGGAATGTTTCAAAACTGAAACTTCCTGATGTGCCCGCAAAGATCAAAAAGGACAGGATAATGAAACCTGTTCCGATGTGGGTCATGACGATATAAAAAAAACCGGCTTTTCTTGTTTCTATTTTTTCATGTTCGTAAACGACAAGGAAAAAAGATATCACGGACATTAATTCCCATACTATCAGGAACATTATGGCATTATTTGCGCAAATGACAAGGATCATCGAAAGAATGAACATGTTATACAGGAAACAAAGATAGCCAATATTTTTCTTCCCAAAATATTCTCTAACATATCCTGTTGAAAATATAGATACGGCAAATACTGATATTGATATTACAAGAATAAAAAAAGCCGATAGTTTATCAATAAAAAATCCAAACTCCGGGATTTGGCCTTCGTTGAGAATAAAATGAAATGTATCGCCCAAAATCACTGATAGGGAAAAGGCAAATCCTGCAAGCGCCCCTATTGATGCACTCAAAAACGAAATATATGAGCATAGGGCGTCTTTTTTATTAAATACCAGTGCTGATACTGCCCCAAGCAAATAAAAAGCAACAAATCCAATAAATAAATAATTATCTACCATAATCACCAGAAATTATTATTGCCAATTTAATGACCACCGGAAATTATTATTATCATTTTGATGAACAACAGAATCACGTATCACCTCTGTTTTGGTATTTAAGATTTACGAGTGATTTCCAGAAAATTAAATTAAATATATCGATTATTAATGTTGGATTATGCCACTATACGCATATTTCAGGTCACTGAAAAAATCCTGTCTTCAGAAAAAGCTATATGGTGGACATGCGAATAACAATATATTGCAGGACATGCGAATAACAATAAATTTCAAGAGGTCATAATTTGAATCTTAAGATCGAACCCATTGGTATAATAAAAAAAACCGCCTCCGGATTATCTGATATATTAATATATTCTGATTTTGAACATATTCTTGGAAATGTCGTGGAAAAATTCGAAAAAGGCACAAAAGTGTTGATCATACATAAGAAAATAGAATCCTCGGACCAGCACCAGGTCCAGATCACATCAACTGAGTTAATTAATCGCAAAGGTAACCTTTTGACCGTAAGAGGTATTGAAGCAGATAACGATTCAGTGATAGATGTGAGACTTGGCAATTAGCTTTTAGGAAAATCATGGGGGTTGACCTCGGAGACCTTTTTGAACGAAAAGAAATAGAGTTTTCCCACCTGAAAGGAAAAGTAATAGCTATAGATGCATTCAATACACTTTACCAGTTCCTCAGCATAATCCGCCAGCGCGATGGTACACCACTTATTGATTCCCATGGAGAGATAACGTCACATCTGTCCGGTTTCCTTTACAGGACAACAAATCTTATTGAAGAGGGAATCAAGCCCGTTTATGTTTTTGACGGCACACCGCCTGTATTTAAGAATAATACTATTGAAGAACGGCATAAAATAAGGGCAAAGGCACAGGAGAAATGGGATGAAGCAAGGACAAGGGGAGACGATTTAGAAGCATTTAAACACGCACAGGCATCATCCCGGATCAAGGGAACTATGATAGAAGATACAAAACGTTTGCTGGAATATATGGGGATCGCACAGGTCCAGGCGCCCTCCGAAGGGGAGGCACAGGCTTCATCAATGGTAAAAGGTGGCAAAGCCTATGCAGCAGGCTCACAGGATTATGATTCCCTGTTGTTCGGAGCGCCGATCGTGGTAAGGAATCTTGCAGTAACAGGTAAAAAAAAACTAGCAGGAAAAAGCATTTTCATAGATGTAAAACCTGAACTCATCGAACTTGGAAAAGGGCTTGAAGCACTGGGGATATCCAGAGAACAACTGGTTGATATAGCGCTTCTTGTGGGAACGGATTATAATAAAGGCATAAAAGGGATCGGCCCCAAGAAAGCTCTGAAATTAATAAAAAAACACGGACGAATTGAAGATGCACTCGGTGAATTGAACATGGAGATCAAAAATCTCCAGGAAATAAAAAATTTATTTCTGTATCCTGATGTTACGCCGGAATATGAGCTAACGTGGAAAAAACCGGATTCAAAGGCGATCATGAAATTCCTCTGTGATGATCATGATTTCTCAGAAGTCCGGGTTTCAAAAGCAGTGGAACGATTGATCCAGGCCTCGGATGAAGGGCAAAAGACCCTTGATAAGTGGTTTTGAAATTTCGTTTCCTGATTGCAAAATCAACTCATGAACTTTGGAGAGAAATATTTCTTGATCACAGTATCGCATTTATCGCATGTTATCATGAACCAATTTCCCACTTCCTGTTTATTATAGTGGTCGAATATGGATGCACCGCATCCTTTGCAGGCAGAATAATCCTTGAAATAATAATTGTAGAATTCCGGGCTTCCACCCAGCCAGTTGATCGTGGTAAGCAGCCTTTCAAGATACCTGAGTCTTCCTCCTTGTACACCCTTTTTCAATTCCTCTTTCACATGTTCTTCCATGTGCCTGATATGCTGTTTGCTGTGTTTTCGTATTCGCTGATAATCGCTTGCGAATTGTTGTACACTTTCAACATAATTCATATACCATTTCTTTGATTTCGAGACTTCAAATTTAATGGTTCTCTGGAAATACTCACTCATGAGATCTTCCATAAGGTCGGCACATTCGGTGCAAATATTATATTCCTTGAAATACCTGGTATCCTGTTCTCCTTTGCAAATCCTGCATGCTTCCATAATTATCTCACCTCTACCGGTCTTGTAGCTTCCCGAGTGAACATTATGGGATAGAGATTAAGCACTGACAGAAGATCTCCTTTTTTTATTTCCCCCGATTCCTGACCGATGACAAAAGCCGAATTTACAATGCGATCTGTTTCGATAGGTGATGGCCCATCTATGGTTTTTACCTTGATAACGGATGCAAGTGGATGATGACTGAATGCCCGTGTTGCTATGGTAAATTCATAAGGTGACGCTATGACTTTTTTCCGATTCACTGCGCCGTTGCTATCGGTGACTACATTTACGATTTTGTTCATAAAAACCCCCATAAAATAGATAAAAGTAATAGTACTTAAATTTTATTATAACAATTTTCATGGCCACTGCCCATGAAAAGTTAGATTTATATTCAGATGAGTGAACTACCCCTTGCTCTCACAAGGGGCTTCCCGCTTCATTGCTTCCCTATCGGGATTGCTCTGACGGGCCTGAATTCCGGCAATACCTGCCGTACTACTTCTATTCTTGATTATCATCGCAGATACGTGGTTACAATAGGTTTTCTCATGATCCTTTCTCTTTAATTTTATTCCTCCGACTTCGATTGCATGGGCACTGGCTCAAGCATGCTTACACGGTTGCCCTCCGTATCTGTAAATGAAACATATTGCCCAATACCGGGAATCTCCATCGGTTCACCGAGAACTTTTCCACCAGCATCGGCGACAGTCTTCATCGCTTCCTTGATATCTAGCTGCAGTAACGTAATCGCCCATGTCTTTACCGAGCTTCTGCATCTGCCAGCCGAAAACCTTCGTGTAAAACTTTACGAGGCGTTCGCGGTTCTCATACGGCATTTCAAAATGTACGACAGGATTCATTTTCATCAGATTCCCCCATTAAGAAGATGTTATATGCTCAATGATATAAGGATTCGCTTTTTTCATTTTTTTTTTCAAGTTTACGATGATGAAACCTCTGGGTTGAGGGCATAAGGTTATTATATGATTTGGTCAACTATTAGTTAGTATTAGGGAGCGGATAATGGAAGCAGCAACAATAATACAAGCCAGAAAAGAACTGCAAGCACCGAAGATAGTGCGCAAGGTCTTCCTCATCTGCGGTATCCTTTCTCCGCTGCTTTATGTCGGTGCTGATATACTCGCAGGTATTCTCTATGCTGGCTACAGCTTCACCTCTCAAGCTATCAGCGAGCTATTTGCTATCGGCGCTCCGACGAGCGGTCTGATCGTTTTGCTTTTCACGGTGAGTAGCGTTCTTTTGGTTGCATTCGTGTTGAGCGTCTGGATGTCAGCTGGTTGGAATCGCGCTCTTCGCGCTATGGCATTGATGATGGTTGGAAATGCAGTTAACGGCCTTGTTTTATGGAATATAGTATTTTCGTATGCTTCCAAAGTTGGCGCAGACCTGTCCACGCTATGGCTTGCGGAGCGGATTTCCACCTATGTCTATGACCTATGGCAGGTTGTGCTGCCCATTGTCCTCTTGCGTGAGGAAAAAAGGCCAGGTGCGATCAGATGAACCTGGCAGAGTATTCCAGTTGTGATGGTGTTGCTCTAGCTGATTTAGTTAGAAGACGAGAGGTGTCGCCGAAAGAACTGGCGCATCTTTTTGGTGAAGCAGTAGAGAAGGTCAATCCCAGGATCAATGCTGTCATAGAGGTCTATTCCGACCGCATCGAAAAGCTGGATGATCGTGCAATCCCCACTGGTCCATTCGCCGGGGTGCCGTTCTTGATGAAGGACATCGGAGCTGGAGAAAACGGACGGCGTCAAGAATGGGGATCCAGGCTCATGAAGGGACACGTAGCCGACAATGACTCATTCTTGACCGCGCTTTTCAAGAAAGCAGGTTTGACATTGCTAGGACGTACAACAACGCCGGAATTCGCCCTGGGAATCTCGACAGAGTCGGAGCTCATGGGTGCGACGCACAATCCCTGGAATAAGGAGACCATGGCTGGCGGTTCTAGCGGTGGATCTGCGGCAAGTGTCGCAGCTGGTATCCTGCCGATTGCGCATGGGAGTGATAACGGGGGCTCGATCCGCATTCCAGCGAGTGCTTGCGGCCTGGTCGGACTAAAGCCCTCCCGTGGGCGTGTGACTCTTGGTCCAGATTTCGGAGAGCTGTGGCCTGGAATGTTACAGGAGTTCGTTATGAGTCGAACGGTCCGGGATACCGCCTTGATGCTGGACATGGTATCGGAGCCTGCGCCTGGTGATCCGTTTATCATAACTCAACCAGTTCGACCTTATGCGCAAGAAGTGAATGCCCCCGCAGAAAACCTGCGAATTGCCTGGACAACGGATTCCTGGCAACCTGGCGGCTTCGTGGATCCAGAAGTAGTCCGCTGTGTGGAGCACGTAGTCTCCGAATGTGAAAGGGCAGGCCATGAGCTCGTTGAGGCCAGTCCTGTTTTTGATTATGAAGAGTACCTGCACACCGTATGCGCGGCCTGGGCCTTCGGAGTGTATGCAGGGATGGACATGTTCGCAGCTTTGACGGGGCGAACGATTGGCGAAGAGACTTTGGAACCAGTGATGTTGTCATTTTACAAATACTCCAAAGGTCTTACGGGGGCTGACATGTTCATGACAGAATTTGCCTTGAACAAGTTCCGACGAACCTTTGGGAGATTCTTTGAACAATACGATATGCTGCTCACACCTACATTAGTCAAATTACCAGAGCCACTTGGCAGGTACACGAAAATGCGGACAGACATTGACTACGTCGGGTATATGCGTCTCTGCGATGAAATCCGGGTGCACACCCCGGCTGCCAATGTGACCGGACAACCAGCCATAACATTGCCACTTGGACAAAGCCAATCAGGTTTGCCGATAGGGGTACAGTTCATGGCCAGGTTTGGAGAGGAAGGCGCACTGATTCGTCTGGCAAGTTCGCTTGAACAAGAAATGCCCTGGAGTGATCGGACTCCCCCTATCCATACAAGGAGGTAGCCCTCGTCTTGCAGTTTTCGATGAATGCTTAATCAAGAAAAAAAAAACGCCATCATAATACCAGATAATCTCATGGGTACTGTGCTGTATTTTCATTCACCTGCATTCCACAAATTGGGTCTGTTTGTTTAGAGTTCTACTTTAACTCAACAAAAAAATAAACGTTCCCTTCGCTCCTGATTATCGAAGGTATCGCAATTTCATAATCATGAGATGAATTTCCAAGCCCGGTTTTACCTACATTTATGCCTGCAATAAATGCCAGTTCCTCGCCATCGTCCCCATAATCGCCATCTCCATTATCTTTTGTGGTATCCCATAATATTCCTGTTACGAAAGTGGAGGTTTCTACTGATTTGTAATTAGTAGTATTTGTACTATTTACGATAGCTACATATTCTATTTTCCTGCCATAGACAGTGAAATTCGTATAATTCCTGGGTGAAGTACCATTCGAGCTGAAAAGCTCAGTTATATTGTTGTTAAGGAAGCCTGTTGCATTGTTTATTCCTGGTATTATGTTAAGAAGCTCATCAGCCCTTAAGAAATTGTTCTGGGAAATAGTTCCATTCTTTTTCCTCCCCAATGCCTGCAGATTATTATACTCAAAATATGAGATATTGGTAATAAAAATGTTTCCCTGTTGGGTTGCCCAGCTCCAGTCCGTCAGTGAATTGCCAACCTTGTCGCTAAGGCTCAAGTTCCCGGAAAGGTTTCCATAATATTTTTGCCATGCTGAGACATTGATAGTTTTTGAAGCCCTGTTATTTTCATCATCAGTCTCCACAAGGGTATTTTCAGGATCTACTTCTATTGAAATATTATGAGTACCTATGATAGAATTCCAATAAATACTGGCATTCTGGCTTCCACCCGCACTGATATTTGAGATGGTAACATTTGCAATATTATTCCCAGGACCCGGATAACCATCATAGAAACTTATATTGACATCGCTGGCATCCCCTAATCCACTATTATAAACAGTAGCATTAAGGGTTACATTTACGTTTTCTTTGACCTCTCCATTCTCAACTTCAGATGGTTCAAATGAAAATGATATATTTTCGGCTGTCATAACAAGGTCTGGTTTATAGACAACATTGATTGTCCAGTTTTTATTATCTGTGCCAATGCCATTTCTTATTGTTGCATTGACATAATGTAATCCGATTCCTGAAAAATTCTGCGAAAAATTATCGAAATCCTGTACCTGGTCAATAGTGTCATAAGTCCAATTGTAATTAACTGTACGGTCAGCAGTGACATTGAATAAAATACTTTCATTAATAAAAACCTTTAGATTAAGGCTCTGGTCATTGGTTATGTTATTGCTCCAAGAAATGATCGTTGGGGGAAGAAGAATCCAGACAGTCATATTGACATTCTGGTTTACATTGCCAACGTTATCATAGGCTGTTATTGTAAGGTCAACAAAATCTATTGTTTCGCCCTTATCTGCAATGATTGTGTTATTGACCCAGAAACCCCCTTGAAGTGTCAGCATTGCTTCATTTATTGTGGAATTTACCGATGAAACATTTACCGTTGCATTTTTCACACCAGAAGCGATATCCGTAATAGTCGCATTCAGGGTAATAGACCTGTTATTAAAAAAGTAGACATTATTCGTGTTGGAAATTACAAGGGGGGGGTCATATTCATATAATGTTATATTAATATTGGTCAAATTTGAGCCACTCACGACAACTGTTGTAGAATTGCTCTGGTATCCGGCTGCAGTTCCCGTTATCATATAGGTGCCGTTTGGTATTTCCGTCAAATGATATCCACCAGAGCTATTTGAAAGTTCTCTATAATTCTGGATGCTCACCTCTCCCTGTAGTCCTGTGGTTATGGCATTTAAGAGAAAACCTGTAATATTGTATGATGGGTCCTCTGCGGTCTGAATGGTCAATGGGTCGGACCTGGGACCATAATTTAATACATTATCTATTGCCCTGACCGTGAAATTATAATAGTAGCTGCTGTTTAAATCCCTGATAATGGACTGGGTGAATGTTGAATTTGCTACAAATTTGTAATCTGTATAATTCCTGAACGTAATGGTTTTCCAGGTGCCTGGATTATCTTCATCAGCACCCATCGGGAAATATGAATCCTTTCTTAAAAAAGATCCCCCTGGATTGCACTCATTTTCTAATAAAAAATTTATACTTGTATTATTCACAGGAGAGCCTATTTCTGAAAGAGGGATACGTATCTCATACCAATAAGAAGAAATGCCCGGATTATTAACATAGCTTACTGCATTTGTAGTGTTTAACACCCATCCGCTTCCGTTCCCCTTATAAAAGGTGAGAGTATTATTCTCTGTTATCTGGTATAACCTGTCGTCGGTATTGGGAAGTGTGCCACCATCCATATTAACATCAAATCCTATTCTTATCTTATCATCACTTGATAGGGTGTCGTTATCTGGTGTATGTATAGCCATATACAGATATGATTCATTGTATTTTGCATAGAAATTAGCCAGCGATGAGGCAGGTTTTGATAGGTGGCATATGGTGCAGTTCACCGGTGCATTGCTTTTGAAGGTATACCTGTACGCATCCTTATAGCCATTCCTGATATCACTGGCATTTATTATCGGCCTTGGGATCGAAAGGAAATTGAAAGAATCATTGAATCGTTCAATGGTATAAAGTTTGATGCCCGAGCCGCCGATATCCGTGCTGGCATTCCATGAAACATAAACGCTTTCATAACTTGGGGATGTGATATTGGTAAAGTTATCAACTTTGATAGGAGGAGTTGAATCGATAAGAACTGACATACTGGTATTGTTATTAAGATTATTATTGACATCATACGCAGTTATGGTCATGTTTGCATATCCGACCGTTTCCTTGTTCCCTATTATGGTATTATTTATCCAGTAGTTTCCCTGTTTGGTGAGTATGGCCTGTGCCAGAGTTGAGTTCACCGATGAAATATTTACTGTTGCATTCTTTACGCCTAAAGAGTCGTAAATGCTTGCATTAAGGTCTAAAAAGCTGTTATTTTGCACCATTATATTGGTATTGGATACAACAGTGGGAGGAGTTGTATCAATTAAATCAACAAGTGTATTTCCAAACAATCCATCATTACCACCGGTGTTCTGAAAATAGACCCCGTAAATTCGTTCATTTGAAATCCTGTTAAGATACATCCAGCGCATATCTGTGAGATTGTTGTTTGTATTGAATTTTGTTTCCGCAGACCATGAAGACATAGAATTTGTTGATTTCTTATAATAAGCATTCATTTGAGAAGACCCACGCGTTCCGCGCAAATATGCAACATACACATCTCCTGTGTTCTCATCACGGGCTATATCCAGAGATATGATAGTATTGGTTGCATTTATTACATCGGTTTTTATCACCCAGGCACTTCCATTGTAAACTGCGCTTCGAATAGCGGCTATGGCTGTTGTAGCGTATATATCAGCTCCATATGCCAGATAAATATCATTGGTGAATTCATCTACTGTGGAAGCTATAGTTTCCCGATATGTGGTACTGTCCGGGGCATTTGCATCAATTGTGGTCCAGCTTCCATCCCATGTGCCGCCAGTTGCATTATATACCTTTGATTGGATATCATCAAGCGATATATCATTACGAATTAGCAAAATATCACCTCCCCCCAGAGGCATTAACCGAATTGGATCATTAGTCTGTTCAAGCGGAGAGCTCCCGGCATTGCTCCAGCCCCCTGTTGAACTGCAATTTGTGCTGCATTTCATTACTTTGGAAACATTTACCATGTTGGCATCATCCATCCCAATATACAAGACATCAGTTGTACCCTTGGTAATGGCAATATTGTCAACATTTGATAATGTATTAAAAGTCTGGTCAACTGCCACTTCTCCAAGTTGTGAATCATCAGATGTATTCAGTCTTTCATAATATACATTATCGGTTCCTGTTTCTATGAAAACCATGTGAATAAATGTTCCACTTTCATCACCTGGTGTCCATCGATCATACCAGATAGATATTCCTACGCAGTCAGTCTGGGCAGTGATCAATATATATCCGCTCCAGCTGTTCCCTCCGTTAGTAGTTTTTCTGTAACCGCAGGTACCCGTCGTTTCCCTATAAAACATGTAGCCTACGGTATCATTGGCAAAAACCAGAGCAGGTTGATTCTTGTGGTCATTGGATGTTGTGCTTGTGGTGGCATCAATCGTTACATCCACGGCTTGAGCCACTTTTATTCCAAATGGAATTTCAAGGGCTGGTAAAATTCCGAATAATAATAATGAGAATATAAAAATAAATAATAAACGAAGTGCTTTTTGCCTATATGGGATAACTTTTGATATGTCCCTCAGCCTGGAAATATTCCTAATTTTCACATTCATTATCCGAGCCCATTACATCATAATGCTCATTATAATATATATGTTTTTCGAATTTTCTCCAGCAGGTTTAAATAATTCCAAATAATATTATAATGATACGCATAATGATGAAAAAACCTTCGTGGAATATTCACCAATATAGGGTTTAGTCGTATGCACATTAAGGAGGAAACAATGATACGAATTAAATATGATAAACAACTATCAGCGGGAATCATTTTAATGTCTTTGCTACTGGTAGTAGGAACTGCAGGTGCTGCAGATTTCCAAAATGCAACAACTACGAATGGATCAAAAGAAACATCCCCTTCGCAGACGGGATATCCAAGTAATCAGTCAGAAGGTGGATACATTACTAATATAGAAATCTACACGGCTAATTCACAGACGCAAAAATGGCAAGGTTATTATGGTAATGTGTCAGGAAGTATCTATTTGAATGACAGTTCCAGCAATTCGATGTACGCATGGACAGTAGATCTTAATAATACATTTGTTTATGCAACCATAAATAGTACATTACCAAACACAGCTGGTCTTTATAATATTACTAATTCATCTCTGGACACCCTATATAATTTTACTGCATCCTCAGATAGTATCAGTAATACATACTTTAATTATACAGGAAGCCAAAATTTTGCCGGAAGAACTGTAGTAAACCCGTTGAGCGCAACAACTTCAGCAGGTTACAGTGATTATGTGGTCTCAGATGTTGAGAGCGGTGCTGTAAAGAATGATATACTTTGGGCTGGCCTTATCAATGTAAGTAAGACTGGTTTCAAAGGCCAAGATGCTGACTATGAATTACTGGTTCCCGTAGATTCTTATCTGGCAGATATATATTATTTCTATATAGAACTTCTGTAACTAGGGTTGGATCATCGGTCCAACTTCTATTTTTTTTTAGCGAAAGTTTAATATATAAGATTTCATCATTATGTTAATGATGAGATTAACCTACCTGACATTCATAATTGTTTTATTTACTGGAATATTAATAATAAGCGTCTCCGGGGCTCAGGGACAGATCGTAATTAATTCAGGCGACTGGCAGGATGTTTATCTTGGTTCATATTATGCCGGTTTGAGTAATAATGATTCCAAATTTGTTATAAGCAGTGAACAGTCCTCTATTCTCCTTCCGATGCTGGATAGAAAACAAACAAATATGCTCCTTATAGAGTCTGATAAAACACCAATTGTCTTCAATTATCAGACGAGCCTTGAAAGCGCGGGTTTTAATGTGGAAAAAATAGTTTTGTCAGGGACCTCATTAAATATTGAACTGGCTAAAAGAGCTAATACAAAAAAATTCTTAATACTTGACGGTACCTATGGATATAATGCTATTTCTGTTGCCCCTTATGCTGCCAGGGAAAAATTTTTTGTTATTTTTGCAAATAGGAATAATATTGATGAATTATACTCTTACTTGAATACCAATGGCGTGGAAATGATCATCATTTACGGCTATCTGGATAATGAGGTTAAAACAAGACTTGCAGAGTTCAATCCTGTTACCATTAATAAGGGATCAAGGTTCGATAATAATATTGAGTTATTGAAAAGATACAAAAATATAACGAGAGTAATTCTTACAAATGGGGAATTTATAGAAAATAGTTTACTATCAGGAAAAGAGCCTATCCTTTTCCTGGGAAAAGATAGGATTCCGGACCAGGTAGTCGAATATCTCAGGGAAAGCGGAATAAAAAACGGACTTGTTATAGGTACTGAACTTTCAGGGGCTGGACATCTGCTAAAAGAAAAGACAAATATGACCATTTTCTTAAAGTTCGGACAGGGCTTTGGTGATGGTGGTTCCTCTGCGATCAAATCACTGGATATGTTCCCTCTCCCAAAGTATGAGCTTGAAATTGATATTAATTCGGTTAACTATAATCGCGCTACAAAGGAACTTGAAGTAACTTATGAAAATAAGGGAAATACTGGTGCATATTTGAGTTCATCAATTGAAATATTGTCTTCAGGTGTAAGAATAACCACCATTGGAGATAAAGAATCTGTCTATGTGAACCGTGGCAGTTCGCTGACTGTGGGTTATGAAACAGAATTGAACGGCCAGAACCTGACAGCAAAATTCACAACAATGTTTGGTGAACTCCCTGGATCATTTGAACGAATGCTTTATAAGGAAATGAACATAGAAATGATCGAATTGTTTGATAATTCATTGCTGAATATTTCAAAGGTTTCCTATGATAAGGGCGCACATAAGATAAAGGTAGAGATTACGAACATTGGCGCAGTCAGGACAAATGCTAAGACCCAGATAAAATTCGTTATATATGGCGAAGAAAGAATTATGACCCAGGAAAAGGCAATACTTCTTGAACCTGGCAAATCAAAAGATGCAGTTTTTATTACAACCCTGAGTGACACTAATATAGAAGAGAATCCCTCTATTAATGTTCGTGTAAATTATGGTGAACGAGAATCTGCCCTGATAAAAGTTATTGAAGGAAATTACCCTCTTGAGATAGTAAGTGATTATACTATATTGATAATTGTAGTAGTCCTGATAATTGTAGTAATAATTATCTGGATTCAAAAGAAGAAAAAACAGACAAAAGATATAGAAAAATCGAAGGAAGAAAATAAAGTTGTACAGGATGCAAAAGAAATTGCGGGTCAACCTGAAGAATCAGATAGTACAGAAGTACCCGTTGTCCAGGATACAAAAAATACCTGATAACATCAGGTATTTGCTTTTTTTTAACTTCGTTGGGTTCAAAGAGTGAGCTAAGTCCCCTTCCACAAGGGAGGGGATACAGCGAACCCTTCGCAATAATAATACTTTCGCCCTGCATGGGATAAGCAGATATAGTTTCTTGGAAATATAA
>JAPMTS010000014.1 GCA_026552955.1 Candidatus Methanoperedens sp.
GGGATTTATGCCCAAGATTGTTAAATGGGGATTTTTATCCCGCTGAAAATGGGGAAAATTAGACCGCTATTGACAACCACATATTACCCTCACATATTTTCTTGGAGTTTTTGCGTTTGTGGCTTTAGTTCCTTATATTTGGAATACAGTAAGATTACTTAAACCAGCCCCACTATTCGATAGATTAACAGAAGAAATAACAAATAAAAGCATTTTAGATACTATCCATAATGAACAAATAAAAACGGATAAAGAAAGCACCCTTCAACCCATTCTAGACATAGTAAATGGTTCGATAATGAAATATGATTATGGAACGGCAAAATATGGATTGAGAGCTATTGGTAATAAAGCAAACGATATTTTGAAAAACAGGGATATTGACAAAAAAGAAAAAAAAGAAATATCCGAACATATTTTTAGTCATATAGTCAGTGCTGGTCAATTGGCAATAAGTAAAGATAACGAACGTTCCACCAGTGAAATAATAGCCATTCTGTGTTCAAATGGAATAACTTCTGTTGAACAGGAGCTTGAAGAGGTAGCATTTAAAACAATTATATCGATTAGACTCCTCGGAGTAAATGCGTTAAATAATAAATTGGAATTTTTAGCAACTGACGCATGTTCTTCTCTTCGTAAAGTTGGAGAAAAATCAGTTGAAAAAGACTTGAAAATCTTAACTAAGCAAGGAGGATGGTGGGAGATTCGTTCTATAAAAGATATTGGAATGATATCGGCAAAGTACAAATTAGAATACAGTATAATGGTAGTGGCAAATTCTATAGACCTTATTGGAATTGCAGCAGTAAAACATAGATTAAAGGGTACAATTCAGATGACGATAGACTCTCTGGAAGAGGTTGGCATGGAGGCGGCAAAATATAAGTTCATCGGTGGAATACGAAATGTATCCGCATCTCTTGGTATCATGAAAGATGAAATGTTCGGAAAAGAAGAATTCAAGAACGAAGAACAAAAAGCAATTAATTCTCATATTAATATTCTCAACATTCTCAAAAAATTAGAACAAAATATTGAGCAAGAATAAGATATGAAGGACTGTTTATCCTTTTATCCTCTGTAAAAAGCCTAAATAATATAGGAAACGAAACCAAGATAACACAGGGAATTTACTATAAAAGTGTTTAATTCTCTAAAATTAATAGGTTTTGTGTTAAATCATTTCCAAAGCTTTTTATTGGAATACCCTGTCTTTTGAAGGAATATGAGGGCAATCATTCCATTCAAGAAAAGCAATGCAAAGTCAAGATTAAGTTCATTGTTATCGAAAACAGAGCGTGAGGAACTTGCAATGGCAATGCTCAACGACGTAGCCGGGACGCTTACCAGTTCTGGATGCTTTGAGGTGATCGATATATTATCCGCATCAATGATAGAAGTCGAGGGCGCCAATACGGTGCTCACAGAGATGGGATTAAATGAAGCCCTGAATGAATACCTGGACAAAATGTCCTCGCATAATATCATTGACCCAGTCCTGATTATTATGGCAGATATCCCCCTGGTCTCAAAAAAGAATATCAAAGACATTGTGTCCACAAATGCCGATATCGTGATCGCACCCGGCAGGATGGGAGGAACAAACGCTATTTTTATCCGTGATCCTTCAAGTTTCCATGTGGATTATTACGATGCAAGTTTCCTCAAGCATCGTGAGATCGCATCCGGCCTTCGCACGGAAATCTTTGATTCATTTAATATCAGTACTGACATAGATGAAGTATCTGACCTTACAGAAGTCCTTCTCCACGGGAAAGGGCATTCACAGGAATACCTGGCGAAAATCGGGATAACTATCTTAGCTAACAGTGGTCGTGTGGGAGTGAAAAGGCAGACCTTTAAGGAATAGAGTATTAATACACACCATATTTTCGTGACCGTTACATTACATGTTGGTGTTAGCAGTCTCCTGAATTTCATGAATAGATGTCTTTTTGCGTTCATGTCTTGATAATCCTGCATCTGCGCCTCATTGGGTATATCATGTTTTCACGTTTCACCTACTTATACTCCTGAAGCTTCTTTAACTCCTTTGCCCTGTATTCCAGCATACGGGCACGTACAACTGATAACGCTATTGATGCGATGAGAATTGCAGCTACGACCCCCAGGGAGACCATGATCGGGACTTTATAATAATCCGAGATCAGCATCTTTGTACCCACAAAGGCAAGTATGGCTGAAAGCCCGTAATTGAGATAGTAGAACATGGGCATGATCCCTGCAAGAGCGAAATAGAGCGCCCGCAGACCCAGGATAGCGAACACGTTTGAGGTATATATGATGAAAGGGTCTGTCGTGATCGCAAGGATGGCAGGTATGGAATCCACTGCAAAGAGGACATCAGTGCTCTCGATAACGACAAGTACGACGAACAGCGGCGTAGCAACATATTTCCCTGCTCTTTTTATGAAGAACTTATCCTCATGGTAATCTTCTGCAACAGGCATTACCTTGCGTAAGTACTTGAGCACCGGATTTTTCTCAGGATCTATCTTTTTATCACCCACAAGTGCCATCTTGATGCCTGTAATGACCAGGAACGCTCCGAAGATGTAGATGACTGCATGGAACTGCTCGATAAGCGTTATGCCGGCGGCGATGAATAGTGCACGCATGACCAGGGCGCCCAGGATGCCCCAGAAAAGGATCTTATGCTGGTGAGCCGATGGCACATGAAAATAGGAAAAAATCATCAAAAACACAAACAGGTTGTCAACGCTAAGTGCTTTTTCTATCACATACCCTGTCAGGAACTCAAAGGCTTTTTGCTCGCCGAACTGGAAATATATCCATATGTTGAACATGACAGATATCGATATCCAGAAAAGGCTCAGCAAAAGGGCTTCTTTTATCTTGATGGTATGGGCTTTCCTGTTGAAAACACCCAGATCCAGAGCCAGCAATATGAATATGAGTACAATAAATCCTATCCAAAATAGGGTCTGTTGATCTACCATTTTTATTTCTCCGGAATAAACAATGCCACTTGCGCTTCACACCATCCTGAACTATGTTCAGGAAAAGCCAGGGTATTTTCTCTATCATCGAAAACTGAAGCCGTCTTTGCTGCCAGGATCAAAACCTGACCGCCTTGCCCATAAATACGTAATTTATCCATAGTACCTCTAAAACCTGCGCTGGTACATTTATTGTAAGATATTCCAGCGAATAATCCTAAGTGAAAATTGGACTTCACAATAACCTCAAAGTTTAAATATCTTGTCATATATTATCATAAAAATTAGGTTGTCCTGACAATTAACAATCATCATAAACAGGAGTAATGATAATGCTATTGAAAAATCCGGCGGGAGGGATGCCCACAGTATGTGATACAGCGTATGTATCAGAATCGGCAGTAATTATAGGGAACGTGGAGATAAAAGGGGACGTCTATATAGCGCCGAATACTACTATAAGGGCAGATGAACCCGGCTCTGCAATAATAATCGAAAGTGGCTGCAATATTCAGGACAATGTCGTGATACATGCCCTTGGGGGTTCAACGGTAGTTGCAGGTGAAAATACTTCGATGGCACATGGTTGTATCGTGCACGGACCATGTACTTTTGGCAATAACTGCTTTATTGGATTTGGATCTGTGGTTTTTAACTGTACGTTGGGAGATGATTGTGTTATCCTTCACAGAACCCTGGTAAAGGATGTTATAATTTCTCCACGCCGCCTTATAGAGGATGGGGCTGTTGTGAATAAACAGGGCATTGCAGACTATCTCGGTGAAGTTACCGTGGAAATCTCTGATTTTGTCAAAAGAGTTGTGGGCACAAATCTTATGCTGGTAAAATCGTATTCTGAATTGAGATTATTAGGATAATGAACATAGATGAACTTACAAAATGGATTTTGAGTGTGGATAGACGATTACTGGTAATGAAAGAAATCCACGAAAATGAGTTAATAAAAGCATCAGAAATTGCCGAAAAGACGGGCAGATCGTTGCAGAATATCAGCCATGCTATAAGGGAACTTGAGGAAGAGGGTCTCATTGAGTGCCTCACCCCTGAAAAACATACGTGGAAGAGGTATATTCTAACGGAAAATGGCCTCCAGATATTCGAAAAACTCAAGAAAAAACACTTATTCAACTAAGGATATAAATTTCAATTTTTAAAAATGCCCTGCTAGATATCCGTGATTTTGCCTTATTTTTTCGCCCATTATCATTCGTGTAAGTGACCGCCTTTTCAAACCATATTGTGCACTTTTTGCACAATATTTAAATACTAGGATGAACATATATGGTAATTGTGATAAAGTTGCACAAATACAAGAAAGAATAATAAAAAGAAGTGATTTAAATATGATATTAAATTTTTTTGGAAAAAGTATAAAAATACTTGAAAAATCAGAAGAACAAAAACGAGAAATCGAAAGAAAAGAAGTGGTTGAATCGTGGAAGTTCTGGAAACAAGGTGGAATATAATATATTAATCCTTATATCCAAAATACACGACCATTAATCCGATGAATGTCAGAATTGAAATAACATAGGCTGGAAGATTGATCCTATAAAATCGTTCAAATCTTATCTCATTTCCACCATGTTCAAAAGCATTTACCACTCCATAAGCATTCAAAGGTGATCTCCCATCTAATTTCCATTCTGTGGAAAATGGCTCTGTAAAGACCAAATATTTCTTACTCACGTTTTCTTCCAATTTATAACTTACAGGATTTAATTGTTCATAGTACAATTCAATCTTTTCAGCACTGATATTATCGATATCATCAGTTTGATAAATTTTTTTAATGTCGTATTTATTTTTAAATATGAAAAAATTTTCAGTCTGCTTCACTAATTCCAGGTCGGTCTGATTAAATAAGAAAGAATATTTCTTATAATCTGATTCACCTGTTAAAATTACATATTTGACATTTAATATGGATATTAATTTACCAAAATCAGTAATATTGTCCCTTTCATTTAATAAAGAATCTATATAAACCTGCTCAGGTGTATTTACTTCCCTGTAAATATCCCCTATTTGCGCATTTGTACCACTTATTACTTCTTTGTCAAAGAAATATCCGGCGGGATTTACTATTCTCTTATTTGTATTATTTACCCATCCAAAGTCCATATACTGATGCCATGGAAAAAAAAGGATTTTAGAATCTTGTTTATCTTCGTTTATATAATTATTTGCTTCATACCAATCCCCAGGGTAGTCTGTTGGATTTATCTGTCCTGCAAATCCATTGAAGAACGTGAAAGAGTATACTAAAGGAGTAATTAAAGAGATCCAAACGACTGCCAACAATAAGAATCTGGTGATCTTTTTATTCATCCAAAACCTCACTTTTGATCTTCTTTATTCCCAATCCCCCAAGCACTGCATACGCCAGAACCATCATCGCAACGAACTTATGCGAATCCCTGAATCCTTTCAAGAGCGTATTATCAAATAACCATCTCACAATATCTCCAAATGGTCCATTGACCCCGCTTGCCAGAATAAATCCAAGTATTCCGATCACTGCAAATGCTTTGACATAAATTCCAATTTCCTGATCTTTAGAATAAGATATAAATCCAATAATCGCTAAAGCTAAAATGACTAAATATAGAATTTGCCACCCCGGAAGAAAATCTTTTGGAGATAAATATCCCTCATTCCAGAATCCATACATAGATGCGATATCCACTAACCCTCCTTTTGGCGCAAATGCTTCGTAATCTTTCTCCCCGATGTTCTCAATTTGGGTATTCTGTGCAGTCAACACAGGCAAGATCCAGTAGGAATTTAGGAGAATAAATAATATTAAGGATGATATAATAATTTGAAAAATCCTGATATCCCTGTTTTTATTGTACCAAGATAAAAATATTATACCGATAATTATAAAGGATATTATCAGGATGTGAATATTGAAAGCTATTATTGATAAAATAAAAACAAATTTTATCATTTCCTTTTTTTTTTTTTTTTCCAGAAGATCCATAAACGTTTTTAGCAGGAATGGAAGTACGGCATAGGAAAATAACATTGGCCAATGGCCTGAAACCAATCTTATATATACATATGGATTGAATATATATAAGGTACTTGCATATAATTGTGAAGCTTTTGAGGAAGAAATCTTTTGAAATAAATGAGATATCGAGTAACCACTCAAGAATAATATTAGGAAAATCATGATTTTCTGGAAATTCATTATTCTGCTATAAACAAAATCAAAGAAAAGAGTGCCTCCATATACAGGAACTATTTCTCCATAAAATGAATCAAAATGAATTTTTGGAATAGAATCAAATGCAAAAATATATTTGCCAGATAGTAAAGGGATTATTATGATCAATATAGGAATTAAAAAGTAAATAATGTAAGAATATTTATTCAGATTCTTCATTTTTTATTATTTCTCCAATCGTATAATATATATCCAATACAACTGATTAAAACGATCATGGAAATTAGTATTCCAACCTCAAACCAATCCTGGGGTTTATATCTTATTACAATGTCAAGATTTCCCGTCTCGCTAATCCAAAACCCATTAATAACTGAGTTTAAAGGGACTGGATCGATCACTTCCATCTTTTTACCATTTTTATATACTGTCGCCTTCCACAACTTATCGTATGTTTCAGAAAATGATAACAAGAACGGCTTTGATGTATGTACGTTCACTTTCCATAATGTGGGTTTTATTTTAGTATAATTTGTTATTTGAGTATCCCCTTTATGTTCTGCCAATATAATTTTAGTGATAATGTCTTTATTTTTTATTTGTTCCATATCTGATACATTAATTAGTCCATTGGTTGGGGACGCATACTTGAAGATGTCTTCCGTTAAACTGATATTATGGCGCGCATCTATCATATTTGAAGGTTTATTTTTAATTTCGAATAAGAACCAATTATCCTTATTATAAATTATATCCGATTGTGCTTTCATATCTTTTAACGTAGTATTGTCCATCGAATACCCCCTGTCATTATGGAATACTATATATTTTACACTTATAGATAATAAAAAGTTATAATATTCTTTTTTCTTGAACATTTTTAATTTATAAGGTAAATCAAATAAATAATAATTTATAAAATTATAATTTGTCGCCGTGTTAAATGTTGGCTTTCTTGAAGATTTCATATCAAAGGCTGCTATTTTATGTCCTTCACTCCAATTTGTTGCTATTTCGTTATATCTCGGATACCACATGACTTTGTATGTATCATTTTTTCCCTCTAAAATCTCATTAATTTTAAAGAATTGATCTGGAATATTAATAGGTTTTAAGGAGTTCATATTGGCGTCTATTATACCATAAGAAGATACACCTAAAAAAATCAAGATCAATAAAATCAAAGGATATTGGCTATGGGATATGTTATTATACTTTTTCAAAAAAATTGACACGCTTACAATAAAAAGTGATATTAAAAAGAACGATTGATAAAGCTGGAATTTTAAGGGCGATCTTATTATGAATCCAATTGGTGTGGATGAGACAAAATACCAGTATAATTCTCCTATGGGTGATTGTGTTCCAAGAGATAATAATGATGTAAATAAGTACCCCATACTTACAAATAATATTAATTTTCTTATAAATACTGGCAGCGATCGAAAACCAATTAAATAAATAGAGAATGATATAGCCAGCAGGACGCCCAGAGACAAAATGTGTATTATGTTATGAGGCTCATCAGTTGGAAAAGTATTTACATAAATGAACCTGTCTCTTTCTAAAGATAAAATTTTATATATAGTATTATTTGAAACAGTTTCAAATGTTTTTCTTTCCAGATTTGAGGAGTGACCTATATCAACACTGGATACACCAATGTACAAATATGGGATCATATACCATAAAAACAATAAACTAAACAATATAGTTATAAAAAAATATTTTTTTATCACAGACCATATATTTGAATTAATGACAAATATTGAGAATAAGAATGATATTACCATATTTATAACAAAAACAAATGGATGCCCCAGGGAGAATAAAAGACATATCGAGAATAATAATATAAATTTAATATTATTGTCTTCCTGGTATCTTAATATGAGAAACAAAAGCAAAGGGAGAATCCCCAGGGAAAAGAGTAATGAAATTCCCCCGGAAAACTGTAATGAGACCGGATTATAAGCAAAAAGGAGTGAGGCAATCAAGGCAACATTTCTGTTTCCAACTCCTGAAATTTTAAAAATCTCGCAGATAAAAATGAAAAATGAAATACTGATAAATGTATAGGTGACAAGGATCATTAATTTTAATATTATGTCGATTTCTATTCCAAAATATGCTAAAAGTATAAATGGAAACCTTATAAATAATCTTAAACTCTGTTCAATATTTGACTGGGATGCAAGGTCGTTCCACATGTAAGAAGAGTAAGTTATAAAATTCTCGTTAAATAAAGGAAAATTGAAATCTCTTTGAATAATTGTTCCATTTGGAGCAATAATACCAAATAAAAATATAATATTTATGATTATCAGGCAAATAATATGCTTATATTTTCTTGCAAATTTTCTTATATCTATCATATATTTATTCATAAATATTTGTTACAATGTTATCTTCTAAAAATTTTAGCAGGTATTTTTCATCGAGATTATCCAAAGTTACCACATTTTGAAGGTTTACATCTTTAATAAAATTCAAGACCTTATTTTCATATGGTATTGCCAGAAGGGTTATGTTATTGACAAAAGCAAAAATTATGGAATGGAATCTCATTCCAATGAAAATATTTACAGATCTGGTAAGAAGAAACCAAATAATCGGATTATTTCGCGATATCACAGTTATATTTTCTTTAAAATCAACCTTCTTTATAATTTCATCAGTCAGCAATTCATCATTTTCTATATCTGAGTTCGTTCCTGCGAACGGAAAAAATGCAAAATGAATCCTAGGATTGTATTTGGTATTGGCAATATTAATAAATTTTGAGGTGATGTCGATCAGTTCTCTAGTTTTATCCAAATTTTTTAACGGTTTTATGGATAATCCTATAATATATTTATCTTGATCCTTGATATGACTAAGAATATTATACTCCGGCGTCTCTTTTAGTAAACTTTCATATTTTTGGCCAAGTTCCTGTTTTGAGAGAAATGCGGGCAATTCCAGAGCTAAATCGTTGTCAATGTTTACCTTTTTGTTCAAACTCCAAATATTTTTAAATGATTCCTCATCCCTGACACTGCATTGATCAACGAAAAAGAAACTTAAATTGACCAATATTTTTTCAATTCCTGGCGCTGTATTATATAAACCTACACTTTTAACTATGACTTCTTTTCCAAGGATTTTTGATATTATTAAGAAGAAGGGTATCAACTTAGCGAGTTTTCCCGTATATCCGCTCCAGATCCCTCCCCCTCCTACAATAACTTTATCCGAACGGATTAGACAATTTAGCAGTTCTTTAATATCATATACATTGAAACTTTTCAAGGAACGGGATATATCTGCATGATAAATATCAATAAATTCCGGATTACGGACAGGTATAGATATTTTTGCCTGATCGTCTTTTTCTAATAAACCCAATACAATGACTTTTAAGAGTGTCTCGTCTCCGATATTGTAATTTCCGTAGTTTCCTATCAGTAAAATGTTTTTATTTTTCATTGTGGATATAGTTTTTCCTTATATGCATCATGTCCATCTTTTATAGTTCGCACCGTAATATTGCCATCATTCATTATTTTAAGAATTTCTTTAAAATTTTTACTACTTAATTCAAAATTACTTTGTGTAACATTATCTACAATTTTATGAAAATGGAAATCAAGCCATACTGGTTGCTTTTGGTAATTTGCATTTGATAATATTGATTTCAATTCTAGAGGAGAGTATACCCTATCCGAGAGACCTATACTTTTTATCTTAAGGTCTGATATATTATTGGTGTTTATACATTGTTTCTCTATTTGATCATATGATAATCCTTTTCGATATATGAAAACACTATTTTCATCATTGAAACAGGTCGCTCTTCCAATATTATAATATTTTTTCGCAATCCTGGCAACCGTATCATTTATCTTGCCGGATGGATATATGTATGTGTCAACACTAATATTAAGTTTTTCAAAAATTTTTTTCGATTCCCTTAGCTCATATTCTATTTGTTCTTCATCTATTTTTGACATATCTTTATGAAGCATGCTATGCGATGCTATTTCCCACCCACTGGATTTGAATCGATTAATATCATCAATCGTTAATGTATAGTTCTGATTGACATTAAGTGTTCCAACTATTATTCCTATTGTACCATTATAGCCATATTTTTGCATCTCGTTGAGTGCCATGATATGAGTTTTGAAATTATCATCAAATGAGAAACTTATAATCGCATTGTCTTTTTGAATAGCTTCTCTTTCTGATTTTTGAATTTGCACCAATACTGAAGTTATTATAAGTCCAAAAATTAAATAGGGGTAAACTTTATTCATATTCTGTCCTTATTTTATGGAACTGCCACCCCCACCTCTCAATCACCCATTATGAAAAAATCGGATCGCCTTCAAAAACTCCTCCGCGCTCCTGTCCCAGTTGAACTCTCCAGCCGATGCCAGCGCATTTCTGGAAAGCTTCTCCCGAAGATCATTATTTTGCAGGAGCTCAAATGCTCTTTGTGCCATTGCGTCCGGATTATTATCGCAAAGCATTCCTGTATCCCCTATCGAATCCCTCAATCCATGAACATTATATCCGATAGCCGGCGTTCCCATAGCATTAGCTTCAGTAACGATCAATCCCCATCCTTCCCTGATTCCCGGAACAAGTATAGCCCAGGCTCTGCTCATTAATTTTAATTTCTTATCGCTGCTTACTCTTCCAAAAAACTCTACGCCCTCACAATCAATCTTCTCCAGTTCATTCCTGTAATAACCCTCTCCAACGACCCATAATTTCGCACTGGGTACTTTTCCTTTTATTGTTTTGAAGGCCTTAATAGCATGATGGGGCAATTTTGCTTTTTTCAATCTGCCAACAAATATAAATGTAGGATCTGTTTCTTTCTCGCCAACTTTCTCCAGAGGCTTGAAATTTATTCCTTCTGGAACAATAGATACTTTCCTGAATCCTAAATCCAACAGATCTTTCTTCGTTGATTCAGAAACTGTTATTGTAGGAATATCTATGTATTTCTTTAGCCACCGATCCTCAAAGAAATAACGTCCCAGATAATTTATTGGAAATTTTGTCTCATAGAACCAGAACTCTCTGGCAAGTTGATGAATCAATACAATCACTTTCTCCCCGTTATTTACAAACTCCGGAGTAAAAAACGGTACTGTATTGATTTCATCGATAATAACATCAAAATCTTGTTTAGAAAAATATTTCTTATAATATTCTTTGGCTTTCAGATAGACCGTATATTTTCCACCATCCCTGATTATTCTTATTCCATCGACAAATTCTTCTTTATTACAGCCCGGGTATGATGATGTAAACCACGTGATTTTGTGTCCTTTTTCTATCCATCTTTTTGCATTTTCATGAGTAAATACTTCGGCGCCTCCAGCATCCGGATTTTTTATATCTCTCCAGTTATAAATAAGGATGTTCATAATTTCCACACTTCATTTATATAAATATTTTACTTTCTTCGGTTTTATTAAATCCCGGCAATCATTATAATGATAATGCAAATTATTCCCCCATCATATAAATAATATCGCATATTTCAACCCGGCAAAATTTGATTTAGAAATTTTTCGTTTAAAAGTATACACGATACTCAAGACCAGGAATACCAGATTAGCAATGAGCAACACATCAACCATGCCAGACATTGACGAATTAAATATTACCAGCAATATAACCTCAATTATTGTAAATCCTGTGAAAAAGGCAATGTACCTCATATTTCTAATGGCCAGGTGATAACTCATTACAATAGCAGTAATTGAGACAAAGAACATGGCCACCCCATAGGGGGCTACTAAATCTATGGCATCAAAATATTTTTCCCCGAATATTTCCACAACTATCCGCGGGTATAACACAAATATCGATACCAGGCCTCCAGATAAGGCCCCTGCGCATACCAGGCTCTTCGTTAATATTCCCCTTGTATCTTCTCCTTTTGTAAATTTCTCAGTTATCATAGGAAACATGACCGTACCCACTGCCCCGGAGAAGAAGAACACTATTTTCCCCAGGACTGATACTGATGTATATATCCCGGCCTCAGAAGGGGAAAAGAAATATTTTGCCAATATTACATCCAGATTAGACGGAATGGAAAGGCTGATCATAGCAAACATCACAGGCAAAGAATAAGAATAAAACGATGAATACGACAAGTCGGGTTCATGGGGATTATTCGGCCTGATATGTGGTTTTAGAAAGGCAAAAGATATGAAAAGACCCAGGATCGCACCCATTGCTACTCCGAATAACGCACCACTTACCCCGAATCCGGCAATCACAAGACCAACTCCAAAGATCAGTTTAAATGATGCATTGGATATGCTGGAAAATGCAAGACCAGAAAATATTTTCAATCCCCTCAGGGAACCGTCAATTATTGGGATAATCCACGAAAGGGAAAGTATCAGTATGAGGATCAGTATTGGCTGGACATCAGGTAATTTAAGTAAGTTCATCAGGTCATTTCTAAAAACCAGGAAGATAATAGATACTGCAGTCCCGGACAGGATTGTCAGTTTCAACATACCTTTTATAAAGAAACCAATCTGTTTACCTTCTCCAACAAACCTGGAGACGAACTGTGTTGTACTGGTACCTAATGTCTGTGAAATAATCCCTATCATGTAAAAGATTGCAAAAAGAGCACCAAAAACACCATACTCTTCGGGTCCAAGGGCTCTTCCTATATAGACCTGGTAACTATAATTGAGAATGCCAACGATGGTGCCAGATACGAACATGATTGTCCCCTTTTTGACAAGTTCGTCGTTTTTCAGGTATCTGGCTGCTTTTTGTATTCGATCCATTCTAGATTATTTTGATAATGCCAGTATCAGCATGTTTCTGAAGATGTCGTTTCAACATATTTCTTCTTTTCATGTTTGAGGGTTGCTATTTTGTTCTTGTTCATCACTAACTTATCATCATAATAATGGATGACCTTCATCCTATAAAAAATAGCGCATGTATCCCAGAACATATGCCAGATAGCTTTCTTATTAATATGGCTCTTGAAGTTCATGTTGATCTCAACCGGAGCATCTCTTATCTTATATCCCAATCTATATGCATTTGCCAATATCTCAATATCAAAAGCATATTTCTTGACCACAACCATTGGACATATATCTTCCAGGACTTTTCTTTTGTATAATTTCAACCCAACCTGGGTATCTTTTACCTGGATTCCAAATAATATCTTTACGAACCGATAATAAATTTCGCTAAATATTTTCCTGTTGATGGGATAATTTATTTTTGAATCAGGATGTCTCTTCGATCCTACAACAACATCTGCAGCAGTCCTTTCCATTTCTTTGATAAATGCCAATATCTGTCTTGGGTGGATATTCATATCTGCATCTATGAATACCACAAAGGTACCTTTTGTATGCTTGAATCCGTATCTTAAGGCAAATCCCTTTCCACGATTACACCCATAATTCACTATTCTTACATTATTATTTCCTCTGGCAAATTCCTGCACCTTTTCATAAGTCCCATCAAGACTGCCATCATCCACAATTATTATCTCATGGTCTATTCCGGTTAAGGAAATTTCACATTCTTTAATGGTATCAAGAATTATTTCATTCTCATTATATGCTGGAATTACAACAGATACACTCTTCAATGTCTTATTTATCATTAATAACACAACCTTTATTTAATTAATTGATTTTTCAACCTGGTAGCATTCTACAAATCTATTTCACCGTTCGATGCCCGTTTCATGAGAACCAGATCGCCAGCATCTGCAGATATTCCATTGGTGTTCAAATCATATGTTGAATCAGAAGTGATTTCACCTGTTGACGCCTGCTCCATAAGATCCAGATCATCGGAATCTGCTGATATGCCATTTCCATTCAGGTCACCTCTATGGATGGGGACCGGAGACTTTGGTCTTATATAAAATTTTTTGGTTGTTATCGTTTCGATCCTGACCTTTCCTGAAGAAGGATCTTTGTTTGAATATTCTGCGGTTACATCATATTTTCCAGGAACTACCTGATTTCCTTTACTATCTTTCTGATCCCATGTTCTTTCAATGGTTTTCAGGAACTTGAGGGGTTCAAAAGAATCTGCACATCCGCTATATCCATAGGTACAATCCTGCGATGGCCTGAACACGACTTTCCCTGTATCCCGATTTCTTATCTTCCAATTATTAACATTTACATAGATTGTATAGGTGCCCATATTTGTGAAGGCAATATCTATTTCTTCCCCATATTTGTAGAATTTACTACCCGTATACAAAATCGGTTTATTCTGCCTTTTTCCCCTCAAGAAATCAAATGAAATTGCTCTCAGATTTCTCTTATCATCTCCCTGATAGATCTTCTGTGTATAGTTACCCTCGGGGACACCATCAATATCATATTTGAATGCGTACGATACGCCAGGATCGATTTTCAATAATTCTGCTGAAGATTTCTCTTGGGAGGTATATACACTTTTTCCCTTTTCATCTGATACTGTCAGGGAATTGAGTATATAAGTTGGTTTATCTCCAATATTCTTTACTTCGAATCTCACACTATCATCTTGCTGATCCATGCTTACATCCACTTTTGCAGATGTCATAGCGGGGAACAGCATTAGTGCAAGTGCTAACAGGACTAATATCCACGTTTTTGCATTTGATCTGACTTCATTTTTCATATATTATCCGCCCTTTTATATTATAATTTTTGCAAATATAATGGTATTTACGCCTGATTTACCGTTTTTTTCTGATGTTGACAATCGCAGTAGTCAGAATTACCAAAGAAATTAGTGAGGTCACCGTACCTGTTAATCCAAATCCGGGGGAAGACTTCTTTTGATCTTCTTTTATTATTGATTCGATTACAGTTGTCTCGTTCGAATTTTCCGTTATGTTTATAACATTTGTAGTTTCACTAATTTCAATTGCATCTTCTGTGCCGACGGGATTGGCTATTGTCTCATTTATAGAGAAATTTCCGTCCGTGTCGGATGCCAGTGCGTGTCCTAATGTGGTCATTGAAAATATCGCTAAGATCAATAACGCCATATTCTTTTTCTTCATCTCAACTTCTCTCTTCTAATTTCATCCTAAGACTTACCTAACATCTGCGGTATATTTAAAGATTATCATAAGTATTGTTATTATCATAGAATAAAAAGGAACATGTCAACTGTATTCATATATTATGATTGATAACATAGATAAAAAAATAATAATCATAAATAAAATACCAGCATAATTATATACTTCCAGAGGTATATTCTCCCAATGGGAGAATTAAGGATGCTATTAATACCTTAAGAAACATTTTCGTATTTCCGGGGTATTAATCAAGCGTGCTTTAATTCGTGAAAAAATTGTGTGAGGAGATTGTAAAATGAAAAGAAATATGAAAAGAATTAGAGAATTAGCAATAGCTCTGGCAGCGTTAATTCTACTTGCATCGTCTATAAGTGCACAGCCTATGGCAATTGATTTTGGTGTGAATGATACTTCAGGATATCCAGGCACATTTGTTAAAGTCCCTGTGAATATAACAAATGTACAGAATGAATCTATTGCAGGTATCATATTTGATATTAGCTTCAATTCGAGTGTCATTAATTTGACCATGGATCATGTGCAAAAAGGAGATTTGACTTCTGCATGGGATTCTCCCCGGTTCAATCCGGATAACGGTCGAATATCTATTCACCTTTCAAACAACGGGACGGAAATTTCAAAAGGTAAAACCGGCTCAGTAGTTATACTTAATTTCAGTGTGGTTGGTATTCCGGGGGCAAAGAGTGCAATGAATATCAGTAGAATACAACTGAGTGATCTATCAGGAGCTATAGGAACAGCTTCAGCCAGGAATGGCACCTTTACTATAGAGGGGCAGCAAGGTGCCATCTCAGGTATGAAATTCAATGACTCAAATGGTGATGGGACAAAAGATCTTGAAGACATCGGAATTGCCAACTGGACTATCGTGCTTAAAAATAGCACAGGTTCTCTAGTAAGGACAATAACCACGGATTTGAATGGCAATTATAGCTTCAATGGACTTACAGCAGGCAATTACTCTGTGGAAGAAGTCCTTCATGCGGATTGGAAGCAAACATTCCCGGAAGCGCCTGGAATTTATAATGTGACTCTTGCGGCAGGAGAAAACGTCACTTATAGGGACTTTGGCAATTTTATGAATGATACACCTGCAGAACCACCGGGAAAACCCCTTATCACAAACTTCACTCCGGAAATATCGAATGTGACTGATATCATAGGGGGCCCGACAAGAACCTTTACAATACATGTTAATCAGACTGTTAATGTATCATGGCAGATAGACGGAAAGGAAGTATCCAACCAGACAAGTGTAAATGTATCCTCATATTCTAATGACAGTGCAGCTGCAGGGATATGGAATATATCTGCTTTAGCCCGGAATGCTAACGGCAGCGACATGCAAACGTGGATATGGAACGTAGAACAGCAAATACCGGGCAGTATATCCGGAATGAAGTTCAATGACTCAAATGCCAATGGAATAAAAGATCAGGGGGAATCCGGCCTTTTGAATTGGACCATCTTGTTGAAAAACAGCACAGGATATATATTGGATAGTATGATTACGGACATCGGAGGCAATTATACATTCGCTGGTCTGGCCGCCGGGAATTACACTGTGGAAGAAGTTCTTCAGGCAGGGTGGAACCAGACATTCCCTGAAGCGCCAGGAATTTACAATGTGACTCTGGCAGCTGGGGAAAGTGTAAAGGACAGGGACTTTGGCAATATTCTGTTACCCGAAATGCCAACCGGAGTAACTGTTACTCGTGAGATTGAGAAAGAGTCACTCCGCTTTGGCGAATCTACAAATATTACAATCAGGATAAATAGCGATGTAACTCAAGCATTAGTCCTTCAAGAATCAATCCCCCCGGGATGGAATTTAGGGAGGATTTCAGATGATGCCCAGGGTTTCAAGAATAGCTCCAATGAATGGGTCTGGTCCAATGTCACGCCGGGAGCAACTATAACAGTTATCTATCAGCTCACCAATTCTACAGGTGCCAATATCGGAACGTATTATATCAACGGGACAATAGGGAACCCGGATGGGATAATTGCAAATGTAAGTGGAGATAACATGATCACACTTGGCATAAATGAATATTACGCAAGACTTGGAAGCGATCCCGATAGGTTAGAGACCAGGGACCTGTTAAAAGCTATGGATGACTGGAGAAGCGGGAAAGTACCTGTTGGATTTGCACGTCCAATAACAATCAACGAACTTTCTGCTTTAATCGATGAATGGACAAGGACATAATACATAAAATATCAAATATCCGACACCGGTAAGCAAATCAGCGATCCTGCAGCTCAATACCGATTTTCCGGTGTCTTATTTTTTGCAGGGTGAATACAACCGAAACAAATAATACTGATCTCCAATATCATATCTCCAGATTCATATGCCATTTGAAAAATGCAGCCACTGCTCAGGTGAGAAATGCACTGCTTCGGACCTTGAGCCATGCGATTTCACGGGAGATGATTTCGAGAAATGCCTTCGATACAGGCTTTATACCTTAAGACCACAGTTAATGCAGTTGCGTTAGCCCGCTTTTACCATCGAACCTATTTTCTGTCCCAGGGCATAACATTTCTCCAGATCTTTCTCATCCGGCCTGAAATTTACTTCTATCGACTCTCCAGGCTCATATCCGCCCGATTTTAATTTCTCATTTACTGCTTTGACCGCCCCGCCAGCCCAGCCATAGGAACCAAAGGTCGCCCAGAGCTTGTTCTTTGGGTGAAGCCCCATAAGATACGTCAAGAATCCCCCTACTGTTGGGAACATGCCATTATTCAAAGTAGGTGAGCCTATAAGAACCGCTTTTGACTCGAGAACTTCTTTGACTATTTCACTCCAATCAGTCTTTCTCAGGTGAAATAGGGCTACCTCAACACCTGAGTCCGAAGCTCCTCTTAAGATCTCATCGGCCATCGTTTGGGTACTGTTCCACATGGTATCATAAATTACAAGCACTTTCGGCTTTGACTCACCTTTTGCCCATTTCAGGTATGCTTCGATGATCTTTATGGGATTTGTCCAAATCATGCCATGAGAAGGAGCGATCATCTTAATCTCGATGCCAAGTTTCTGAACCTCCTCGATCTTTTTGAGGATTATTCCGCCAAAGGGCATGAGGATATTAGCATAATATTTCGCCGCCTCTTCCATCACGGTATCACAATCATACCCGGTGAGACTGCAAACATCCTCATCAAAACGGAATGAAGATGCAAGGTGCTGGCCGAAACCATCATTTGAAAGAAGTATCTTGTCCTCTTTTATGTATGTGAACATATTGTCCGGCCAGTGAAGCATCGACGCATTCATGAAGAAAAGTGTCTTCTTGCCGATTTTCAATTCGTCCCCGGTTTTGACCGTCCTGAAATTCCATGTACCCCTAAAATGCCTGATCAGCCCTTCCTTTCCTTTTTCGGTACATAGTACCTGGGCATTCGGAACAATTCTCATGATAGCAGGAAGAGAACCTGAATGGTCCATTTCACCATGGTTTGAAATCACATAATCGATTTTTTCAGGATCTATTATCTCCCTTATCCTGTTTAGCATCTCACCCGAAAAACCATGTTTTACGGTATCCACAAGTGCAATCTTTTCATCAACGATAAGATATGCGTTGTATGTCGCTCCCCTCAACGTGGTGTATCCATGAAAATCCCGAAGGTTCCAGTCCACAGCCCCCACCCAGTAAACTCCTGCTGCAAGTTCGATTTTTGTCATTTATATTATCCTGCAAATCACAATGTTCCTATGATATCTCACCAATACCTATATACCTCATAGAAATAATAATTTTCGGTAGGATAGGAGGATTTGAAATGTTCAAGTTGAAGAGCATTGCTCTAGGGATAATTGGATTATCTCTTTTACTGACGCTTCCAGGTATGTTTATCAATCAATCGGAGCCTGATGATTATTTGCAGCCGGAGGTATGTTCCGAATGTCACGCTGATATCTATGAACAATGGAACGGCTCCATGCATTCGAATTCGCATAAGGACCCGGTTTATGAAAAACTTTTTATAATGGCCAGCAGGGAAACGAATAGCTCATTTGATGCTTTTTGCTCAAAATGTCATATACCGATCGATTTCCTTACGGGAAACATACCTTCAGCGGATAACTATAAAGTAAGTGAGATATCAGAAAAGGGAATAAGCTGTGATTTCTGCCATACGGTTAATGCTACAAACGGCAACGGTGGTTTCATATCTTCACCCGGTAGTATAAAAAGAGGACCTCTGGAGGATTCGAATTATTCTACATTTCATGGAACCACGTATTCTGAACTTCATACAAAATCAGAGTTCTGTGGAATGTGCCATAATGTGAACCATCCCTTCAATGGATTAATTCTTGAAAATACATATACGGAATGGAAAGAAGGAGAATATAATGAAACTACGACCTGCCAGGACTGCCACATGACTCCGGGTGTGACCGGGTACAAGGCAAATCCAGGCAGAGCATCACCAGGAGCGCCAATGAGGGATAATATATACACTCATTATTTCGTGGGAGGCAACTCAATGCTTCCAGGATTATTAGGTTCACCCAAGCATGAGCGGCTTGCAAAAGAACGATTGCAGGCGGCAGCCATGGTTGAGATCATAAGATTGGAAAGAACTAATGATAACAAGACCATGAATCTTACGATAAAAGTCACAAATATCGGGGCTGGCCACAAGATCCCCACAGGCCTGACAGAAGCAAGACTAATATGGCTTGAAGTCGATGCAAAAGATTTATCCGGTAAAACGATTTTCGGGTCAGGTCGGATCGATAAGGACGGATATATCGACCCTGGAGCAGTAAAATATCATACGATTTTCGGGGATTCAGATAATAAGCCCACTGAGAAAGTATGGATGGCGGAGAAAATACTTATGGATAACAGGATACCGCCAAAGGGATATTCAATAGAAAACTATTCTTTTGATATTCCCACTGATCTGAAAGGCCCGCTGAATGTTGATGTCAGGCTAAATTATGTCAGTGCTTCACAGGAACTTTCGGATTTGCTGTTCGGAAAAGGCGAAATCAAGCCACCAGTAGTAGAAATGGCATCGGTAAGTGCGAAAATAGAAGTTACGCCGTATGTTCCGATCAAGAAAACACCAGGGTTTACATCTGTCTTCTTATTGATGGCAATCCTTATCTTATATGCACGAATAAAAAGTATTAAATAAACAAGGGAGGAAACTATGGATAAATACAGCTGTACAGTGTGCGGATATGTTTACGATCCGGAAGTAGGAGATACCCCCAAGATCAAACCAGGGACTGCATTTGATGATTTGCCCGATGATTGGGTATGTCCCCAGTGCGGCGTTGGGAAGGAAATGTTTGAAAAAATGTAAATGTTATTTAAAATATATATTTTTTTATTACTAATATCGATTTAAATCTTTAATACGGATGAAGAATCAATTAACATAATGAATTCTGTTCCAGACGATAAGGAATTGCCCCTTGGGGAACATATTTTGGAACTGCGGTCAAGAATGCTGGTAGTGGCGATTCCAATTATTCTAATTACAGCTATTGTTTTCATTTATTCAGGTGAGCTCTTGAAAATGATCTGGAATAATGCCATCCCTTTGCCCATGACCATATACTCTCCAATGGAACTGATGCTGACACGGTTTAAAATCTCTTTAGTCACCGCACTTTTTATAGGGATACCACTCCTTATTTATGAAGTATTTATGTTCATAGGAAAAGGACTTTATCCACATGAAAAAATGTTTTTCATCAAAGTCGTGCCATTATCATTTTTATTATTCACATCCGGGGCGTTCCTGGCTTATTTTCTGGTATTACCCATTATATTTAATTACACGATATTTTACTCAACTAATGTTGCAGATCCGCAGGTCTCAGTAAAAAGAACAATAGACACCATAATTACACTTGCACTAGGTTTTGGACTTGTGTTCCAGTTTCCTTTACTCCTGATATCTGCGATCAAGATGGGTATTTTGAAACCCGGGTTCATTGAGGGAAAACGTAAATTCGTGTATGGGGCACTTCTTGCATTTGCATTTTTCATTACTCCCGATCCAACCGCAATTTCAGAATTGATAGTAGCGGTCGTTCTCCTGGTATTGTTTGAATCCAGCCTGGTAATTGCCAGGTATTTTTGATCCGTTTTCACGCAAACCTTTATCTTCCTGCGCCCTGAAATCAGCATGTAATGATACTTAGATCCATTTCCGGACTTACAAATACTGAGATTGAAAATCTGCTAAAGCGCAGGAGTGAGTTGCTGGAGGTAATGCCTGCCGTAACAACCATTCTCAATGATATAAGAGATAACGGTGACCCGGCCCTATTGAAATACACAGCGCAGTTTGATAAAGCAACATTTGAAGAGATCGAAGTCTCCCATAAGGAAATACATGAGGCTGTGTATTCCCTTGATAAAAAGATCCTGGCACATTTGAAAAAGGCCTCTTCCAATATCCGTTCATTCCATGAGGCCCAGGTCACAAAGGACTGGATAAAGGAGTTTTCCCCGGGCATCAGGTTGGGACAGCGTATTTCACCCCTTGAATCAGTGGGTGTCTATGTCCCGGGCGGCAGGGCGACGTATCCCAGTACTGCCCTTATGACGATCATACCGGCAAAAGTTGCAGGTGTCAGGCAGGTCATCATGTGCACTCCGCCGAATCCTGATGGTAAAGTAAACCCATTGACACTGGCAGCGGCCCATATCGCGGGCGTTGACCGTATTTTTCGTGTGGGAGGCGTCCAGGGAATAGCTGCTATGGCTTATGGGACAAAGACCATTCCAAAAGTGGATAAGATCGTAGGCCCTGGAAATGTATATGTCACGGCCGCCAAAATGGCATGTGGAACAGCTATTGATTTTCCAGCAGGCCCAAGTGAAGTGCTGATAATAGCGGATGAATCGGCAAGAGCGGATTTTATCGCCTCCGATATGATAGCCCAGGCAGAGCACGATCCGAATGCTGTTTCTGTGCTTGTAACCACATCATCCGACCTTCCGGGACGTGTAAAGCAAGAGATAGAGCTCCAGATCAAAAATGTTGTGCGGGGAGAAATCATTAATAAATCGCTTGAGAATGCAGCTATACTCACCGGAACACTTGATGAATGTATTGATTTTTCAAACAAATTTGCTCCGGAACACCTTGAAATCATGATCCGTGAGGATATCCTGGGCAGGATCAAGCATGCAGGTTCGATATTTATCGGCCCTTATGCTCCCGTATCTGCGGGGGATTATGCTTCAGGCACAAACCATGTGCTTCCAACAGCCGGATATGCAGGAATGTTCTCAGGCTTAAATATTGATCATTTCATAACAAAATCAAGCGTGCAGATAATAGAAAAGAAAGCGCTAATGGAAATAAGTGAAACAATTATTGGGCTTGCCGAAGCCGAAGGGTTCCTCGCCCATGCAAATGCTGTGAAGATAAGGAAGATATAACGTTAACTGGATTCCTTTTATTTCAATTGGCACAACCTGAAGGGATAGAACTGTCATTTAAACTCACATCAGTATTCGAACCAAAAGGCGACCAGGTTAAAGCGATCGAAAAACTGACTTTTGGTCTCAAACAGGGTATGAAGCACCAGACCTTGCTGGGCGTCACAGGTTCCGGGAAAACTTTCACGATCGCCAACGTTATCCGGAATGTCGAACGCCCGACGCTTGTAATTTCCCACAACAAGACCCTTGCGGCTCAGCTTTATTCCGAATTCAAGGCGTTTTTTCCCGAAAATGCTGTTGAATATTTTGTGAGCTATTACGATTACTATCAGCCTGAAGCTTATATCCCGCAGACTGATACCTATATAGAAAAAGACGCATCCATAAACGAGGAGATAAACAGGATGCGGCTCTCTGCCACAAGGTCACTTTTCGAGCGCCAGGATGTTATCGTGGTGGCAAGCGTTTCCTGTATTTACGGTATCGGGTCACCGCAGGAATGGCATGATATGTCCATTCTTTTCAGGAAGGGGGATGAATCGCCTCGAAAAAAAATACTTTCAAGGCTTGTGGATATGCAGTATGAGCGAAATGATCTTGATTTTAGTACAGGAAAATTCCGGGCGCGGGGTGATACGATAGAAGTATTTCCTTCCTATGCATCAACAGGGGTCAGGATAGAGCTTTTCGGCGATGAGATTGAACGAATTTCGGAATTTGATCCCCTGACAGGGAAAACGCTTCTTGAAAAAGATGCCCTGGTCATCTATCCGGCAAAGCATTTCGTTATGCCGCAGGAGAAGATAGACCTGGCTATCGAATCAATAGAAGATGAACTCAAAGAAAGATTACAGGAACTGAAGAGAACAGGAAAGATACTGGAAGCAGCCCGCCTGGAGCAGCGCACAAGATTTGATATCGAGATGATGCATGAGATCGGATACTGCCAGGGGATCGAAAACTACAGCCGCCATATGGACGGGCGAAGAGCCGGTGAGCCGGCATATACGCTGATAGATTATTTCCCCAGGGATTTTCTTATCGTTATCGATGAATCGCATGTTACTATTCCACAGATCCGCGGCATGCACGCAGGAGATCATGCAAGAAAGGAATCTCTTGTTGATTATGGGTTCAGGATGCCATCTGCATACGATAACCGTCCGCTCACCTTTGATGAATTCAGTGAACGTGTAAACCAGATCTTATATATTTCTGCGACCCCGGCAGATTATGAGATCACAAGGAGTGCACAGGTCGTTGAACAGATAATCCGCCCCACAGGGCTTGTTGATCCTGAGATCGTAATAAAACCAATAACTGGACAGATCGATGACCTGATCGGTGAAATCCATGCAAAAACAGCTAAAAAATTCAGGGTCCTTGTCACAACACTTACAAAACGAATGGCTGAAGACCTGACAGAATATCTTCTTGGTGTGGGGATCAAGGCAAGGTACATGCATTCTGAGATCGAGACACTTGAACGCATAGAGATTATCAGGAGCTTACGCCTTGGTGAATTCGATGTGCTCGTAGGTATCAATCTCCTCCGGGAAGGTCTTGACCTGCCCGAAGTTGCCCTTGTTGCCATACTTGACGCTGACAAGGAGGGTTTCCTGCGTTCTGACCGCTCGCTTTTGCAGACGATAGGAAGGACATCAAGGAATATCGAGGGAAGAGTGGTTATGTATGCGGACAGGATGACAGGTTCGATGAAAAGGGCTATAGATGAGACGAACCGGCGCCGTGAGAAGCAGATAGAATATAATAAGGAGCATAACATCACGCCTCAGACCATACGAAAAGCTGTTGAGCCGCGTGCGATCACCGAAGAAGCACCGCCAAGAGAGGAGATTTTCAATTATATTGTGGAGATGGAGGCACAGATGCACCGGGCTGCGAAGAACCAGGAGTTTGAGAAGGCAGCAAAGATAAGGGATCGAATAGCGGCGTTAAGGAAAGAGATATGAGTTCTTTCTGATATCTTAACCCGAAATCCACATTACAATTGCCGGTGTAATAAAGGTCTCGATCATTGCAGATATGAACAGGAGAGGCATGATCAGCCTCATATATATCCGCAAACTCCCGGCCAATTCGGACCTCATATCTTTCCTTTCACCTCTCAGCGAGAGATACATGAAATAGCCCAGGCGAAGCCCAAAGCCTGCGCTGATAAGTATCATGGGAATTTCTATAATGCCGTGTGGTATAAGTGCAGCTAGTACAAAAATTACACCCTGTTGCTTTGAAACCTCATTCGCGATCAAACCCAATATTATTCCGTTCCCTCCCACAAAAATGATCGGGACGATCCCAAATCCTGTGCCAAGCACGATCGCAAACAGGCTTTTGACAGCGTTGTTCAGGAAAATGACCAGCATTATCGATAGAGGGGAAAGAGTCTTCATCCATCCAAAAGAGTTCTTGAACATCTCAAGGTAATTTTCCTGCAATCCGAGATCCTTTAAAGATACAAACAATCCTGCAATTACCGAAATAATGAATATGCCGGAAATTATACCAATATATTTCCATGAAGATCTAATATATTCAATGTTATTTTGCATTTTATACTCCCATCAGGATCCTGAGTGTATTTCGAACAGCAGGTGAAAGCCCGAGCACCATTATCGCAAGTTTCATAATTCCGATAAGCTTCTTTTCTTTTTCATCTTCTAATTTGTTATCAAGTATATATAAGACTGGTATGAATACCAGCAATTTTAGTGGAAACATGACAAGAGATGGATGATCAGTAAAATTTCCTGCAAGATCGATAAAAAATGTAGGAGCTACATGCTTTTCATAATAATTGAGCCAATCCATTCCGATAAATGTGGAAGAAGCATCCAGGAGATGAGTAAAAAGGATGGATATATTAACCCTGTCCGTGAGAAGCGCGAAATTAAGTTGGCGGGATATGAAATAAACAATACCAGTGGATACTATGCCTAAGGTCAGTATAACAGCTGCAGGAAATACATTCTCAACAGTGCCATACACCAGCAGCGCGCAGATATTCAAGAATGCCCATGCTGTTCCGGCATATCCGAAAAACGTATGATAGTCCCTGATCTTTCTTTTTCGCTCAAGGTTAATCGCGATAGCAAGTATGCTCATCGTAACTGCGAACATGAAAAAATAGATTATGGGTGTCACGAAGAGATACTTTAACGGGGGAGTGAATACTCTTAAATCTTCCAGAACACGAAGAGATGAACCGGCAATGATATACGGCGTGACAGAAATCATGAACTTTACATCTATCTTCACGTTGAGTTTCTCCAATAACTTTAAGACTCCAAAAAGGCTTATACCAAGCACGATTGCATAAGTGAGCGTATCAACAGGATTATAAGATGTGTCGTTGATTATACCGCTTAAGTAATACTTATCTATATAATGCCAGACGCTATCTATTATACTCATATTGTAACCTTATGAAAGAGACAAACCAAAACTATAAGAACAAATGGATGCAACTGCCCAGGAACGTTGTAGTAGGTCATGGTGTGATCAACGACACAGGTAAGGTTTGTAAAGACCTTAAACTTAATGGGAGTGCGTTGATAGTGGCAGGAGCCACAACGCTTAAGATGGCGGGAAAAACGGTAATTGTCTCACTTGAAGATTCAGGCTTTAATGTTAATACGGCTATAGTTGAAAAACCCACAATCGACACAGTTAAAAAAGTAGAAAGTCTTGCCAGCGAGGCAAAAGCTTCGTTCCTGCTTGGGGTTGGTGGCGGGAAATCCATTGACATAGCCAAGCTTGCTTCCATGCATCTTGACATCCCTTTTATAAGTGTCCCGACGGCGGCATCTCATGATGGTATTGTTTCATCAAGAGCGTCAATTATCAGGGATAATCGGACTGCATCCGAATCGGCGCATACCCCTCTTGGAGTAGTTGCCGATACAACCATTATAGCTGCAGCACCTTACCGCTTGCTTGCAGCAGGATGCGCAGACATCATATCCAATTATACTGCGGTGCGGGATTGGGAACTCGCCCACAGGCTTCGCGATGAACCTTTCAGCGAATATGCATCCATAATATCAAAGCTCACCGCAAAAATACTCATCGACTCGGCCGAGCTGATAAAACCCGGTCTTGAAGAGTCGGCATGGACAGTGATGAAAGCTCTTGTTGCAAGCGGCGTTGCCATGAGTATAGCTGGTTCTTCGCGTCCTGCAAGCGGTTCCGAGCATAAATTCAGCCATGCGCTTGATGAAATTGCCCCGAATCCGGCGCTGCATGGGGAACAGTGCGGCGTAGGGACTATTATGATGATGTACCTTCATGGCGGGAACTGGCAGGAGATCAGGTCAGCCTTAAAGTTGATCGGAGCACCCACAAATGCATCCGACCTCGGGATAGAGGAAGAGTATATTATAAAAGCACTCCTTCATGCCCATAAGATTCGCCCTGAGAGATACACTATACTTGGTACAGGATTAACACGTGAAGCGGCAGAAAAGACCGCGAAAATTACAAAAGTAATATAGCGATAATATAATCATAACTATTAATATAAAATTAGGTGAAATTATATGGAAGAATCTGATACAATAATAACGTTGATAGGAACAAGACTGGCAAAAGTAGGAAATGAATTTATTTTTAAAAATGCAGCAAAAGAATGCCAGCCGTGTAAATTCAATAAAACTTGCCTGAGCCTTAATCCCGGAAGCAGGTATAAGATAGTGAATCTTCGCAACTCTGCAAAGCTTGAGTGTTTTGTGCATGATTCCGGTGTTTTAGCAGTAGAAGTTATAGAGACTCCTATCAGGATAGCTGTCGAATCAAGGAAAGCAATAAATGGTTCAAAAATAGTTTATGAACCGCCGCCTTGCAACAACCAGGATTGCGAAAATTATCAGATTTGCCGGCCTTCGGGTCTTCGTGCAGGTGACAAATTCAGTATTGTAGAGGTCATAGGCGAAATATCCGAACCATGCAGGAAAGGTTTTGCAATGAAAATCGTAGATGTTAAAAGGTAACTTGAAAATGCGGACTTCGAAGCCCATATAAAAGCAAAATATTGTTTGGCAAATTATATAACAAAGTGATTCCTATAAACACTAGAAATGATTAAGAAATGCCACAATCACGGGTTTTTTAGAAGCGACACATGCGCATGCGGTGAGGCGGGAACGCTCATGCTTAACGACGAACAGACAGAAAGGCTCGGGCGTTTCATCTCAGGAGCACTTCGGCATTTTCCGGATGACTTAGGACTTGCCATGAACCAGCACGGCTGGGTGGGTGTTGATGTGCTTGTGGATGCCATGATGACCCGGTATAAATGGTCAAACAAGGAAAAGCTCTATTCGATCATTGAGTCCGACGAGAAAGGCAGGTATGAAATAAAAGGGACAAAGATCAGGGCGCGATATGGTCATTCTGTGGATGTTGATCTTGATTATGATGAAAATACCCTTCCGGAACTGTTTTATGGGGCGAGCAGGGAAGAAGTGGATATCCTGCTTGAGAAAGGGATAAGGCCCATGAAGCAGAGGTACGTTCATCTTAGCACATCAGCGCAAAAAGCAAAAGAAGTGGCAAAAATCCATACGGAAGACCCGGTCTTGCTTTCTGTAAATGCCCAACTGGCACAGGATGAAGGTGTTGCTATGCTTTCTGCCACTGAAAATATTGTACTTGCAGAGGAGATCCCGCCTGAGTACCTGAGTGTGGTGCAGGAATTACCTCCGGATGCCGCAGATTAACGTTTTTCAATAGAAATGCAAAATAAAAGATCCACTGAATTCTAATTTTAATACAAAATCAGGTTAATCTTTCAGTTTTATTTCCGCCAGCGTCTCATATAACGGCCCCTGGGGTCTTAGCGTACTTTTCTTGAGGAAAATAGACCCAACTTTCATCGTACCCAGGTCAATAAGTTCCAGTTTTTCCAGTTTCCCAAGCAGTGAGGCCTTATCCCTCACTTGCTTCACCCGGGCAAGTGTGGCATGAGGTGAGAAATGGTGGTCTTTTTCGAATTTGAATGGCGAAAGGACATGTTCAACTTCATTATGCAGCATATCAAAATTACCTTCTGCGCCGAGCCAGACAACCTTAATATAAGCAGGCTTCGGGAACACACCCACGCCTTTGATCATTGCTTCAAATGGTTTGCAATTCACCTGTGATAAAGCAAGAACAATGGGTTCAATATCACTTTCATTTATATCTCCCAGGAATTTTAGGGTTATATGGACCAATTTTGGCTCAACCAGTTTTATTCCCGGTGTATCAAGGATCGATCCTATTTTTTCAATGTCAGGAATGAACCTGTCTGGCAAATCAACAGCTATGAATGTCCTTATCATACTGGTGAATACTCATTTAAGCAATAAAAATCATTTGATTCGATACCTTGATTATAATAAAGGTGTTTTAGGGATAAAGGTGTAATCAAAATGAAAAGAGACCTGATGGATATTCTGTGTTGCCCGATGTGTAAAGGAGATCTGGTACTAGAAGTAACTGAAGAAAATGAAAAAGAGATCATTAAAGGTTCGCTTTTTTGCGGAAAATGTAATGAGTATTATCCGATCGATGATGGTATTCCAAATATGCTGCCCCCGGAATTAAGGGAATAGCCTTATAAAAAATTGGTATTATATTGGAATGCACTGGTTTATCGGGATGAGAACACACTTTGAAAACTCTATTATTTTTTTTTGGGTAGCCCCACTTTGCAGGTGGTAGTTCACTACCTCAACAGAGTTTCCTCAATAGTAAAAGCCTCTTTTCCGCAATCCATGCATGATACCATCGCAATTCCTTTGATAAAATCAGCGTTTCTTAGCTGTATTAAATGCTTGCATTTAGGGCATTTCTTCATCACAAATTCTGATTGAATTAAAGTCTCCATCATAATAATCAATTCTTAATGATTATTCATTGATATAAGACTTGTCATGATATTCCGCTTGATTTTTTCATATCTTAAACCGATATGCACATAAATGATAAAGTATATTACTATATTATTAAAATTTTTCAGGAGATTTTCCCTTGGACGACGTTATAATAAAAATTAAAGGCATGATGTGCAGTCATTGTGAAAAAACTGTGACCGAGGCAGCAAAGAGTGTCAAAGGGGTCACAAAAGCATCATCTGATTTCAAGAAAGGCGAGGTAAAATTCTCATTTGATTCTTCAATGACAACTCTTGAAACAATCAAGAAAGCCATATTGGATGCAGGTTATGAGGTCATAGATGAAGATGAAGCCTGCCCCGTGCCGGTAAAATCCCCGGTTTCAAAATCGGAAGTTGTTGTAAAAGAGAGCGGTATAAAGAAAAGTTCAATAAAGATCACGGGAATGACCTGCGCCTCATGCGCCCAGAATATCGAGAAGGGGCTCAATAAACTGGATGGCGTCATAAAAGCATCTGTTAATTTTTCATTTGAAAAAGCTGCCATCGAATACGATTCTTCAAAAGTGGGCACCGTGGAACTTGAAAATACGATAACTTCACTGGGTTATGGAGTGGCAAAGAGTGAAGTAACGCTGAAGGTCGGTCTGATGCACTGCGCATCGTGTGCTCTCAACATTGAGACAGCGCTTAAGAAAACAAAAGGAATAACTTCAGCTAACGTGAGTTTTCCCCTTGAGCGGGCGAAGATATCGTATGATCCCGAACAAATCTCAGTTCAGGAGATCATTAAAGTCATAGAAAATGTAGGGTATAGCGCCTCTTTGAAATTAGAAAAATCCGATGCTGACAGGGAGCAAAGGGCTCGTGAGGAGGAGATCAAGAATCAAAAGACAAACCTGATAATCGCCCTGGTTCTGGCAATACCCATCTCCCTTGGTGATATGGGACGAAACCTTGGATGGGCATTCGTACCTGATTTCCTGAAAAACGATTATCTGCTTTTCATTCTTGCAACGATCGTAATGCTGCTCCCGGGGCGGCAGTTCTTCGAAGGGACTTACAAAGGCCTCAAACATGGCATGACCGATATGAACCTGCTGATAGCTACAGGAACGGGCGCAGCATATATTATCAGTGTTGCGGCAACCTTCCTTGATCTTGGCGATGCATACAAACACACCTATTATGACACTGCAGCGCTGCTTATTATGTTCATCGTTCTTGGGAGATATCTTGAGGCGCTGACCAAGGGAAAGACATCCGAAGCCATAAGGAAGCTCATGGGACTTGCCGCAAAGACGGCGCGCATCATGGTGAATGATGAGGAGAAGGAAATTCCTGTTGAGGACGTAAAGATCAATGATATCGTGGTCGTAAGACCCGGTGAGAAAATACCTGTTGACGGAAAAGTCGTTAACGGCCTCACGGCAGTTGATGAGTCCATGCTTACAGGCGAGAGCATACCTGTCGAGAAAACAGTGGGCGCGCAAGTCATTGGCGCCACTATGAACAAGACAGGCATGATACAATTCACCGCTACTAAAGTCGGTTCTGACACTGCGCTTTCCCAGATAATTAAGCTAGTTGAAGACGCACAGACGCAGAAAGCGCCTATTCAGAAACTTGCAGACATCGTTGCAGGGCATTTCATACTTGCAGTGCATGTGCTTGCTCTTGGAACCTTCTTTTTCTGGTTCTTTATAGGATTTGAAAAATTCAACGTCCCTTCGACTTTCGGGATGGGAATGGTTTCTCCTTTCCTTTTCTCGCTCTTGATATCCATAACTGTTCTTATCATCTCCTGCCCATGCGCCGTGGGGCTTGCAACACCCATTGCCATAATGGTGGGCACAGGCAAAGGCGCAGAGAACGGCATTCTCATCAAGGGCGGTGAAGTGCTTGAAAAAGCGCAGAAACTGGATACCATCGTTTTCGATAAGACCGGGACGCTCACAAAAGGTGAGCCTGCACTTACCGATGTGATAGCTGTGAAGAGTACTGAGAACGAAGTATTAAGACTTGCAGCAATAGCAGAAAAGGGATCAGAACATCCTCTTGGCGAAGCGATACTCAAAGGAGCAAAAGCAAGAGGTATCGATGTACCGGATGCGCAGGGTTTTAAAGCGATACCTGGCCGTGGAGTGGAAGTAGAATATGGCGGTAAGAGAGTGCTTATAGGAACCCGTAAGCTTATGTCAGAAAACGGTATGGATATCACGCCTCTCATGGGAAAACTGGAAGAACTGGAACACAATGGAAAGACAGCAATGTTCGTGGCAGAGAATAACGAAATAGCTGGCATCATAGCGGTTGCCGATACCCTTAAGGAACATTCAAAGGAAGCTGTTGCCAATCTGCATAAAATGGGTTTTTCGGTCGCCATGATAACGGGTGATAACAAAAGGACAGCAGAAGCTATCGCAAAACAGGTTGGTATCGACAGGGTATTGTCTGAAGTGCTTCCTGAGGATAAGGCATCTGAAATAAAGAAACTCCAGGAGCAAGGCTTGGAAGTGGCAATGGTGGGGGACGGCATTAACGATGCTCCTGCGCTTACCCAATCGGATGTTGGCATAGCAATAGGAAGCGGCACGGATGTGGCGATCGAATCAGCGCAAATTGTGCTTATAAAGAATGATGTGAGAGATGTTGCAAAGTCCATACGCTTGAGCAAACTTACCCTTAACAAAATAAAACAGAACCTTTTCTGGGCTTTCTTCTATAACTCAGTGGGAATACCCATAGCTATGGGTATCCTGTATCCTTTCACCAATCCTCCGTACCTTATCAATCCGGCTCTTGCTGCTGCAGCGATGGCTGCAAGTTCGGTTACGGTCACAGTGAATACACTCCTTATGAAGCGCATAAAATTACAGGAGTGAATTATGGAAAAAAAATCAGGGATTTATAGTCTGGCTGCAAGTATCGCCACTTCGATCGTTATAGTTTTATTATTCTCTATCCTTGCCGCAGGCAAAGTGAGCACAAATCCTGAAATGTACAAAACCATTGATATATATGCGGGAATGGTGTATGTATTTGTGCTTTCTATGATAGTGTCGGCATCGATATGGCCGGGGATCATTGAGAAAAAAATGAAGGGATAAAATTTTTCCTGGTTGGGGAAATCACAAGGGAGAACACAGTGGAAGGCTCTAATACAGGCTGCATGAAAAGAATTAACAACTAACTCGCACGAAGTCAATATGGACTCACATCCCTTATTCTACCCTTATTAGGAATTGCAAAATAATTTTATTGCGCATGGTTTTAAAATATAACATTGTATATATGTTTTTGTATATCTTTTATAAAAAATACGAGATTTTTCAATTTATAGGTAAAGTAGGTTTATTAAGCACCCTCGATTATTTATACTTTGTTTACATTATATGTAAAGTAGAGGGTAGTCCCCTAATCAATGAATAGATAATAGGAAGGAAGTTAAAAACAAATGCAGCCATCAGATCTTTCAATTTTTATAGTTTTTTTAGCAGGAGTAGTTACGATCATGAAACCCTGCTGTCTCCCGCTTGTACCCATCATATTTTCAGGTTCAGGAGGACACAGGCTTCGGCCTCTTGCTATCGTATCCGGCCTGACCGTAAGCTTTACGACCATGGGGGTGCTGGTATCTGCTTTTGGTGCTACGTTCGGTGTATATACTGATTATTTACGCAACATTGCGATCCTTTTCATAATAAGTATGGGTCTTGTACTTTTTGATGAAGATGTAAATATGGAGTTCATGAAGATATCGGGTTCAATAACACAGCGTTTGCGAGGAATCGGATTCTTAAATAAGTCCTCTTCGCGAATGCCGCAAGGAAGCCTCATAGGTGGATTTTTCCTGGGCATGTCGCTTGGTATCCTCTGGATCCCGTGCGTCGGCCCGATCCTTGGGGCTGTGCTTGCTTTAGTTGCAACAGTAGGAAATTTGACATATGGTGCATCGATGCTATTTGTTTATTCCATAGGTATGAGCCTACCCATGCTTTCTATTGCCTATTATGGAAAGAAGATAACCAACAGGTACAAATGGTTTTCAAGGAACGGGGAACTTCTTAAGAAATTGTCCGGTCTGGTATTGATTTTTATTGGAGTAATGCTGCTATTTGGTATCGATAAGCTTATCATTAAGTGGCTGTCCCCCTATTTCCCGACAACTTTCTATGGAATTTAAGAAACCCCAAACGACTTATATTTACACCGTATGTAAACTACGATATGATAGAACTTGATAATCTCGATGGTAAGACACTGGCTTATCTGCAGGGCAACAGCAGGGAGTCATTCCAGGAGATAGCAAAGTGCTGTCTTACAAGCGTTCCCACGGTCAAGAGCCGTATTGACAGGATGCTTGAACTGGGTGTTATCAGGAAATTCACTATAGATATCGATAATATTAAGCTGGGAATAACCGAAGCAATACTCATTGTAAATGCAAAGCCAGGCGCTGTTGGCAGGATAGCTGAAGAGCTCCGGGGGCTTGAAGAGGTTAAGGAGTTGTATGTAACCTCTGATTCTGACACAGCCATAGTATCAAGGGTAGCAGGAGATATGCAGCGCATCCTTGCAATACAGGAAAGGATAGATCTTACTGATGTGAATAATATTCGCATATTATCAGTAAAAAATGCATTCCGAAAGGATTCAAAGACTATTTCTTTTGCTGCACTATCTGTCAGGGTGAGTTAAAAGACATCAAAGGAGACCTGGAGGATATTCAAATCAATGAAGGATTAACGTTCTGTTCAATTGCATTGATATTCAATGTTGGTAGCAAGAACAAATTAATGTCATGAAAAGTGGATTCTAGATTAAGAGAAGAATGTTTTTCAAAGTATTAGGCAGCTCAAATCCCACCAGACTTTTCGTGGCTGGTATTCATGGTGATGAAGAAGCGATAACCAGACCTATCTTTGAAATGATGATCAAAGATATCAAAATCACAAGTGGCAGGCTTATCGTGGTAAGTCTTTCCAGAGATTGTCCCTATATTAGCACCCTCAATGAAGCCTATTATGATTCGACAAATGGAAAGAAACTCCTAGAACTCATTCAAGAATATAGACCAGAAATCTATGGTGAACTGCATACCTATAAAAGGGATAATCATTTGAATTTAATAGACCCAGAAAGGAGAAAAAATATCGGTGTCCCGCCTTTTACCGAGCTTGAAGAAAAAGTTCTCATCGGTTCTGTTTCACCTTTTATCCGCACTTGCGAATTTAAGAAAGAAGATTTTTGCTTTACCCTGGAAATGCCTGATCCTTATTCTGAAAAGGCGCTACAGATTGTGCTTCATATCCTGAGGTCAATATCGTTATCTTCCAGCAGAGATGAGATACTCGAAAAACTCCGGGAACACTATCCCCGGCAGATCCGGGACGTTGAGAAGAATTTTCGTGAATTCTTCAGGGATATGAAAAATATATTATTCTTCTAGCTTGAAAAGAACCGTGAACTACCCCACGCTTTCGCATGGGGATTCCTGCGAGTGTACTTCTCGCGTTCCCGAAGCACCTGTTGAGTAGCTCCTTGGAACAAGAAGACCTGTGTTTCGCAGATTACCAACAAACCGCTGGTAGCCAGTCCACATGGCGTTCTGTGATAGAAACCGTGACATGATAGAGATAGTGCTATTCCTATCCCTGTCAATCAGGTTCCCACAATCACATTCCATAGTACGCTTCCAGAGAGGCATGTCGTGTTTCTTTCCACAAACATAGCATTTCTTTTACATCAAGGTCTCCCACGATGAGCGTGTTGGCTCTGGTATTATCCACCATCTTTCTTGACAGTTTATGCTGATGGTTTTTTATCTGGTTGCTGCACTTCTTTTTCTTTTTTTTCATCGTTTTGTGGAGATGTCTCCATTTGTTGCTTCCTTTCTTGCAATGGTCTCTCCTCGATTGTATTGCATCTGTTTGAGGATTCCAGTATTTATCAGGTCTGGGATTTTTGGCTTCAAAGAACTTTCCCTGTATATTTACTGCTGTTATGGTTTTTGTTATCCCCAGATCAATCGCCTGGTACAAACCATTATCTTCATATGGCTTTTCTGGAGCTTCATGAACCATCGAGAGATAGTACTTCCCCCGGTCATAAGATACTACCACCTGATAGATCCTCCCCAGATTCTTTGTAATATAATCCGCGGATATATCAAAAACAAGAGAAACATCCTTCTTATAATACTGAGCAAGAGCGATTCTTCCATCCCGTAACCTGAACCCGCTTTGATTGTATACCATTGTGGTGAAGTGGCTCTTGCTTTTGAATCCTGGCGGCTGAGCATCTTTGTCTCCGTTTGATCGCAGTGCCATGAATGACCTGTAGTCTGCATCCAGCGTTCTCAGTACCATTTGAAGTACTTTGGAATTGACGCATGCATACCGGGGATACTTTTCTTTTATCCATGGAAGGTCGTTCTGCTGCTTGGTGTACCCTATCCACTCCTGTTTTCCCCATGGAAATACCTGAAATCCGAATCTGAGATTATTTAGTTCCCACTGCTTTTTTCTTTCTGCAAGGGCAAAGTTGTAGATGAGTCTGCACTACTCTGATAAGTGCCTTAATACCTCTTCCTGTTCTATTGTAGGGGATATCCTGACCTTTTCAGTTAGCTGCATCTGGTTCTCCCTGCCCATCTACATATCTTTTCAATTGTTCCAATGGACCTGACCGCTTGTTGCAAGAAAATATGATGGAGACTAGAATGCCTCACCCCACAATTTCTGTTTTACTTCTGGAAAGTTCCTCTTTATTTCCCTCGACGTTATCGTCTTAATAGCATTCATGTATTTTGGAATATCAAGTGTAGGCTTTGCTCTGAATAACATGTAATATTTCAAGGAAGCTATATCTGCTTATACCATGCAGAGTGAAAGTATTTCTCCAAAGGGTTCGCTGTATCCCCTACCTTTCGGAAGGGGACTTAGCTCACCCTTTGAACCCAACGAAGTTAAAGTGGGAAGGCCTGCTCCGGATTTCTGTCACGTTTTCAAACCTGTTCAATTCATGTGAGGAACTATTAGTATTGATAATATCATACTTCTGATACTGAATCATTGTTTAAGTCCTGTGATCTTCCTGACATCGGTAAGCTTCCAGATAATATTTCTCTCTTCGCGGATGAGGGCTTCTGGCGGATCCTGTGATGAATGACCAAAAGCGATCATTACATTGTTTGAAAGATCTCTGTCTTTTATCATTCGGATAAAAGAATCTCTTATCTCCTTTTTATTTTCAAGATCTATCACTTCCACGATGCGTCCTGAAAGGGTGATAAAAGCATAATTTGACATATCTGGGCTGTATTTCTCCACCTCGACTGAAACAAAAGGATTTTTCATAAAATTTTCGATCTTTTTGCCATATTTCGTTGAAAGGAAATACATATGATTTCCATCAAAAAAATATATGAACGGTGCTATGTATGGATATTTTTCCCCGGGAAAGGCAATTCTGGCAACATATTGTTCCCGGATCAACCGGTCGTATTCAGGTTGGTCCATTTTCGGTATTTTCACTATTTCTTCAGTCATTTTAAATCTTTATTATCTGATGCTTATTTTCTGCATAATTGAAACATTTTGCATTCATGTTCTTTTACAATCCCAGAGCTTCAATAATTAATCTGGCAGTTGCTTTTCCTGAATACTGCTGCTGTCCGGTGATCAATCTTCCATCGCGGATCGCAAATTCTTTCCAGAGCCCGGCGCTCACAAAGTTGGCGCCGATTTTTCTTGCTTCATCTTCGATCCTGAAAGGCATCACTTTCTGCTGCATGAGATTATCGACAAAATCCTCTTCAACATTCGAAAAACCGGTTATTGTTTTTCCTTGTATCATATGAGTTCCATCTGATAATTTGACTTCAAGGAAGGCACTCACGCCATGACATAATGCAGCGGTGATTTTTTCTGCCTCATAAAACTCTGCCAGGATCCTACACAGGTTTTCATCACCAGGAAAGGTAAACATCGGGCTTTGACCACCGCATATAACCACGGCATCATAATCCTGTGTATTCACTTTTGAGAGTTTTTCAGTGTTCTCAAGCATTATTGATAGCGTGGGTGTGGTTAGGAATCCCATGCTGATCAGATCATGTGATGAATACCCGCTTTCATGACGTGGATCGCTATATGCATCCAGTTCAACCTTACCCCCTTTTGGGCTTGCGATGTCGACTTCATAGCCAACTTCCCTGAATTCATAATAGGGGTGGGTTAATTCAGATACCCAGAAACCTACCGGGAATTTTGTTGTTTTGGCTATTGATGGATTTGCTACGACCATCACGATCTTCTTTGGTTCAGTTCTCAACGCATTGATAGTTTTCACCATGAATGGTACCTCCACCTAATCTTTATCAAATAATTGATTTCTTTACCTTAATGCTTTTCTTTTTTGAATGCCTTGTACCGTATGATGGACTTTGCCAACACCAACTCCCATTAAGGGAGGATCGGCATTGATCCTCGACACCCAGCCAAGTGGCATGAAGTTAGCTCTGTGTTCAACATGCGTGCCTAATAACGTCACAGGATTTGGATACACAAAAATGTTCTGGCCAATATTGATTTTTTCCATAACTTACAACCCCTATCTCATAATAAGATAATTTACTATATAATTATTTGCAATTCCTCCTAACTGATAAAGATAAAGGAAATTCACTTTATCCTCATTAAAATTTTCTCTGGTTCTTTTTTTTGCGCCAGCCAACAATAAGGGGCAGAACAAAGGTCAAGGTGTAATACAGATACACATCCAGTTTATAATATCCATCCTCCGGCTTGAATACTTTGACGAGGAAAAAGTAATCAAAAACAACAGCAATGAGCGCCCAAATAACAGCCAGCAAAGCAAAATACCGAAATGAATCCGCTTTGATTTTCTTAACCAATACCCAGATCGTGATAATTGTCCCGATCGGCATAATGATCCAGCCAACTAAAGAAAGCGGCACAACGGTAAAAAGCAGTATCCCAAGTGCGTAGCCGATGAGCCAAAGAATGAATCCCCAGCCAAAAGCGTCTTTGGCGAATTGTTTCGTCATAAAATCATTTCCTTTTTTTTTGTATAAATCTTTTTGTATCATTGAAAAACATTTCTATCTTCGTAAATAATGTTCTTATATAAAATTCAAAAGGTCTCATAAAATTTAGACGTGGTGGAGAACATGGAACATTCAGATAAGTGCGTTATAAATGAATTGGATATCGGGAAAGGAATATCCAGTAAGAGAAAAATTGTGCATTGTGCCGTTGCGGGCAATCAAAGAACAAACCCTTCTGTGATGGGTCAGGAGAAGTCTGGGAACAGATTCCCCGATCCGACGATCCGGATATAAAGAAAAATGCCACCAGGAATGCATGCTATTGTCCTTCAGGCCGCCTTTTACTCACGGATACAAGAACAGGGGAGAGTATTGAGCCTGAACTTGGACGTTCAATCGCATGGGTTGAAGACGCTTTTCGGGGGTACATTATCCGATCTGGGTGAGAGGAATAAGATTGAGAGATGAAATATTTTTCCATCAAGGATATGAAAAATATATTATTTTTTTTAGGTTGAAAATCAAATCACAATGTTTATATTTTCGAACTCTCGTTAAAATATATGGGAATATCAAAGCTGAATAATGGGAGGAAATAAAATAATGAAGAAAAAAATATTGATAATATTGTTGATAACAATGGTATCCTTGATAGGACTTCACCAGGCCCAGGCAAATAATAATATTAAGAATAATTTTACGACATTTTATAATGTGCCTAATGTTTCAGAAGCAAAGTTGAATACATGCAAGACATGTATGGCATCAACTTCCCCTCCAAATTGGAATAAATATGGTTTAGATTTGAGGAGCAATGCTGCATTTGATAGAAATAATCCGATCCAGGCTATGAAAAATATTGAGCTTTTAGACTCTGATGGAGATAAATTCATAAACATCGATGAGATCCACAATTCTACTCTACCAGGCAACGAAAGTGATTTCCCAGCTGTATCATCTCTATCAGTAACCGCATCTGCGACCAGTACATCTCCCCAAACCCCAACAATAACTCAAACATCAACTTCGGCCGGGACTGAACCAAAACCATCTTATACCATTATGAATGGTTTTTCAACCATTCTTGTGTTTGCGATTTTGTACATATTCGCTACCGGAAAAAGAAGGGAATAACATTAATATCCCTGCTTTTTTTTTGGCCAGGTTGAATGCACTTGACTGGTGGTGTGCAACAAATCGTGATCCTTGACAGGATTTACAGGATCGACAGGATACGGTTTGTGGGGAGAAATCCTGTAAATCCTGTCGATTATTTTTTTTATAATAACAATCCTGATCGGTAGCAGGATTATAAAATCAGAATTAGAAATCTTGAATCCGGAGATTTTACGTATGTAAAATTTATTTTGGATAAAGTGGAATACACCACCAGATTCACATGACAAACAAATCTATTATTATCATCGGGGCAGGCCTGGCGGGTCTTTCCACAGGTTGCTACTCGCAGATGAACGGTTATCAAACACAAATATTTGAGCACCATGCCACACCGGGCGGAGTGGCAACCTGCTGGAAACGCAAAGGCTACACTATCGATGGAGGCATTCATTTCCTGATGTGCCACAGGCCAGGTCAATCGATCTATGAATTATATCGCGAACTTGGAACAGCTCAATCCAATCGTTTCCTTGACATGACCTCATATTGTCGTTTTATTGATGAAGCCAGCGGACGCAGCGTACAGATCACCAAGGATTTAGACCTCCTGGCAAAGGAGTTAAAAGCTATCTCGCCTGCTGATTCACGAATCATCGATGATCTGATCGCCGGCGCCAGGGCCATGCAGGGAACCGATAGGGGGGATATGGGTATGAGCCAGCCCCAGGAGCTTTTGGGCTGCCTGGAAAAAGTCAAACAGATGTGGAAGATGCGCGGTTTTTTCAAATATTTCACTGGCAGATATGCCAGGTCAGCCGCAGATTATGGAAAAGCCATTCATGATCCATGGCTGCGCTATATCATCGAGAACATGTTCTTGCCAGAAGTACCCATCTGGTTCAACCTGATGCTCCTTGGACTGTTGGCAGATGGGCAGCTGGCATCACTTGAGGGGGGTTCGCTCAACTTTGTTCTTCCTATCGAGAAGCATTACAGGAACCTGGGCGGACAAATTACTTACGGGGCTGCTGTAGAGAAGATCCTTGTCGAAAACGACCGGGCTGTGGGAGTGCGCCTTAATGACGGCAGCGAGCACCGCGCAGATATCGTGGTTTCTGCCGCTGATGGATATAGCACTATCTACAAGATGCTGGATGGACGCTATGTGGATGGGGAGATCGAAAATCGATACAAGAACTGGAAGCTGACACGTCCTCTCATTATGATAAGCTTGGGGGTTGCCCGTGAATTCAAAGGTGAACCGGATATGAATACTATAAAACTGGAGCACCCCTTCACAACAGGCAGTAAAGATGTTAATGGAATTTCGGTACGAATTTTCAACTACACTGACAGGCTTGCTCCACCTGGCAAGACCGTGGTCCAGGTAATGTTCGAGACCGAGTGGGACTGGTGGAACGAGCTGCAAAAGGATCGACCCGGCTACGAGGCTGAAAAAAAGCGAGGTGCTGATCAAGTACTGGAACGGCTTGAGGCGCACTATCCCGGAATTTCTTCGCAGGTGGAGATGATCGATGTTGCCACTCCCTGCACATGGTGGCGTTATACCCGTAATTTTAGAGGAGCATATATGGGGTGGTTAATGTCTTCGGAGATAATTAATGCTCAGATCAAAAAGACCCTTCCCGGTCTTGGGAATTTTTATATGGCCGGACAGTGGGTGACTTCAGGCGGGGGAGTCGTGTCAAGTCTGTATTCTGGGCGGCATGTGGTGCAGATATTGTGTCATGGGGAGGGGAAGGAATTTTCGGCCGTGAGCCATGCGCTAGCCTCCGGATGAAAAGGTTAATATAAGGACACAGACTCAAAATATGATATTATTACATCACCCTTTATCGTTTTTAGGGGGGATAGCTTTCAGGGAGTATTAGCCAGACCTGAGGAAGCTCTCAAAGCTACAGTAATTATTCGTGCCAGTTTACTATCCAGGTTTAAGGGGAAACGAACACGGATGGCAGGATTGGTTGGTTGGAACGCTTTTTACTCGGAACGAGAGTCAAAGTCAAATTCGTTGATAAAAATAAATTTGGTATTCTGGATCATGACGTTACTTTGCCATCAGGCGTCAAATAGAAATAGGGATTGTGAACCACCACTCCTCAACCCGCCGATTCGAAAACCACCGAAATATATCAATGGTTATCAGGTTAAAATGGTTTTTCCCAAACATTACCCAATTAAACGATTATATCTTACAGAATCTCTTAAAATCAATGCTCTTTCTCTGAATTCTTTAGAAATCATTGGGCTTGACCAGATAATCCCTCAGTTTAATATCAAAAAACCTATTTGAGGAATTTGCCTTAATGATGGCAGCAGTATCTGCTCCCCTGCCTGTTCCAGCTACTGCAATAACATCTGAGAATGGAATCAATCCGGCATCTGCACTCATAGCCACGATCTCAACTTCTTTAGCAATTTGCAAAATTTTTTGGGGACCCTCTCATATACTTGTAACGGATTCATGTTAAAAAACGTGGGTATCAATTCATCGCCCGCCTTCGAAAGGCTGGGGGTTCTTGATACCTGTTAACTAAATATATGATTATATAAGTATTATAATTCAGACAACGCCAATTAATCCCTCTTTTTATTCTTCTGTTGGTCTTTTGTCAGTATGTTCAGTGTGTAAAGTCCATACATTCCGATCAATAAGAATAATATTGTTTCAAACCAACCTTCTTGAAAGCTGTTTATGTCTGCAATTCGAGAATGTTCAGGGAGATATGATATTCCCCCGTTGCTGGAAAAAATCATTGTTAATAAGAACATGACACCCATGGATAATGATACAACGGTAGTCAGAAATAAAGCGAATTTCACGCTACTACCTCTTTGAATCTCTTTCCGTTTTTGCCCAATAGAACTTTTATCATTTTTTTTACACCAGTGCTAATTAAAAGGTGTGTTTTCGTTAATGGTATATAAAAATTTCTAAAATTATTTCAACAGTATAATGGTTATAATTATCAACGGTTTTGTTTATTCTCTCATAAAAAAATAATTACTTTATTTTTTGGCCGCTTGCAGGGTATGTTCCATAAGAATAGCTATGGTAATGGGACCCACACCTCCCGGTACCGGGGATATTAATTTCACTTTTGGCAATACATCCTCAAAATCCACATCCCCGTAAACTTTCTCATCCTGCCAGGTTATCCCTACATCGAAAACTATCGCCCCTTCTTTAACCATATCAGCTTTTATCAATCCCCGTACACCGGTAGCCACAATGAGGATATCGGCAAGTTGCGTCTGGCTCTTAAGATCCTTTGAGAACACATGACATATCTTTACCGTTGCGTTGCGGTTCAGAAGCATCATTGCAGCGGGTTTCCCCACAACATTGCTGTGCCCGACCACTACTACTTCCATTCCTTGTGGGTCTATATTGAATTCGGACAGCGCCCTCATTATCCCTTTGGGAGTACATGGAACAAAACCTTCTTTTCCTATGAGCATTTTACCCATATTGAGCGGATTGAAACCATCCACATCTTTTTCGGGTGCTATATGCATCATCACGGCCCGCTCATCAATATGTTTTGGCAGTGGCAGCTGTACAAGTATCCCGTGTATCTCAGGACGCAGGTTCAATTTCCCGATGAGTCCGATTATCTCTTCCTGTTTTGTTTCCTGCGGATATTTGTGATCTTCGGATACGATGCCAACACGTTTGCATGCCCAATGTTTAAGTTTTACATAGAGTTTGGATGGAGGATGTTCCCCAACAAGAATTGTGGCAAGAGCCGGCTTGATGCCATGCTCTTTTACAAATATTTCTACATCTTTCTTTACTCTGGACTCTATGTCCTGGGCGATCTTTCGCCCATCTATGACTCTGGGGTCTGTAACCTCGGGAAGCGGTTCCATCAGTGTCCTCACTCGTATGGGATCGGGAACTGATTGCACAGGTCAAGAATAGTCCTCTTGACTTCCTTGATCTTATTAGCATCATTGATGTTCCGGATGACCTCATCAATAGCATCTGCAATAATTATCATTTCTTTTTCCTTCATTCCCCGTGTGGTTGCAGCGGGTGTCCCTATGCGGATACCGCTTGTGATGAAGGGACTTTTTGTTTCAAAAGGAATGGTATTCTTATTCAGGATTATCCCGGCTTCACCAAGTTTTGCCTCAGCTTCCTTACCTGTTATACCAAGAGTCGTCAGGTCAACCAGCATCAAGTGGTTATCCGTACCGCCTGATACAAGTTCATTGCCCCTGATCATCAGTTCACCTGCTATTTTTTTTCCATTTTTCACTATTTGTTTCTGGTAATCGATAAATTCCCTGCTCATGGCTTCTTTGAAGGCAACTGCCTTTGCCGCTATTACATGCATAAGCGGCCCTCCCTGGATCCCGGGGAAAACTGTCTTATCGATATCTTTTGCGTATTCTTCCCTGCACATTATCATTCCGCCGCGCGGTCCCCGCAGTGTCTTATGCGTTGTTGTTGTCACAAAATCCGAATATGGGACAGGGTCACAATGCATGCCCGCAACAACCAATCCCGCAATATGCGCAATATCCGAAAGCAAAAACGCTCCAACATCATCGGCAATTTCCCGGAATCTCTTAAAATCAATTTCACGGGGATATGCGCTTGCCCCTGCAACGATGATCTTTGGTTTGTGTTCCTTTGCTATTTTAGACAAATCATCGTAATCTATCGTTCTTGTCTCCCTTGAAACACCATAGGGGACTATCTTATACAGTTTTCCGGAAAAATTCACCGGACTTCCATGAGAAAGATGTCCACCGTGTGATAAATCCATGCTCATTATTGTATCCCCATACTTGAGCATTGCAAAATAAACGGCCATATTAGCCTGGGACCCTGAATGCGGCTGCACATTGATATGTTCTGCCTTGAAAAGTTCCTTTGCCCTATCTATTGCAAGGTTTTCCGCAGCATCTACGAACTCACAACCCCCATAATATCTCTTGCCGGGATAACCTTCTGCATATTTATTTGTCATTACGGAACCCTGGGCCTGCAGGACTGCTCGGCTTGCATAGTTCTCAGAAGCTATCAGGTTCAGTTTTGTTCTTTGCCTATCGATCTCATGTCTCATTATTTCATAAATTTCAGGGTCAATTGTTTTTAATGGCATATTTCCTCTTTCATTGTTTTCATTATCTGATAATTATCCGATTATCTTCACTTTACGTCCTTCAAGATGGAGCTTATTTTCGACAAACAATTTAACAGCTTCGGGATATATCTTATGTTCCTGCTCAAGTATCCTCCCGGCAAGAGTTTCGGCAGTGTCGCAGTCTTTCACTTCTACACATTCTTGGAGTATTATGGCTCCGCCGTCAAGTTCCTCGTCCACGAAATGAACCGTGCATCCTGCTACTTTTACACCGTAGTCAAATGCCTGTTGTTGTGCATGAAGTCCGGGAAAAGCAGGAAGCAGAGCAGGATGGATGTTAAGAATTCGGTTCTTATACGTGGATAGAAGGGTTTTCCCTATGATCTTCATATATCCCGCAAGAAGTACAAGTTCGACTTTTTTGTTCCTTAGAACTCCCAGAACCTCTTCCTCATACGATTCTTTAGTTTCAAATCCTTTTGGATCTATATGAACAGCATTTAATCCGTGTTTCTTTGCCCGTTCCAGCGCATAAGCACCTGCGATATCGCTTATCACAACAGATATTTCAGCTTTCAGATAGCCATTTTCAATACTATCAATGATAGCCTGCAGGTTTGAACCTCTTCCTGATACAAGCACTGCTATGTTAGTCACGAGATGCCCATATAACCTTCAGGAATATAATAGGTTTTGGTTTATTTGTGTTTATAAAATTCGGTTAATAAATCGTTTGTACAGGTGATTTTCGCTTTTGCCATCCCCACTGGGCAATCCGGTTGATGTTTGTCACCACAATTCAAACAACTCTTTTCCAGAGCGCGTAAATAATCTATTTTAGATGTAAAATATTCGGTCACACTATTCACCTCAATATTTATTATATAACACAAGTATGAATAAATGTTTTGTTTTGCAGGATTTTGGAATTACCACAGAAAACTCGTAAGGTTTTAATATATCCTGTTGTTATTAGGTTGATTTGGAATATGGCTTCAGAATTAAAAATCAAGAGCGACGATGAATATTCGTTATCTGCTATCAACACAAAGAATGAAGCAATTAATGTACTGGTTCGAAAATGCCATCACTGCAATGAAATTGTCCCGATAGTCGGAATGTGTTCTGACTGCAGCACAGAATATGAGCATAAAAATACGGTAGAGAACCCTGAGACTGGTTTTATCCATTTTATATATGAATGTTCAGGTTGCCCCCCGGCAAAAAGGAAAGCCCAGAAAATAATCAGAATAAACGATGGTAATAACAGGCAGTCAAACGACGAATTGATAAAGAATTTCCTTTAATCAACAAAAATCGTTTTTTCAGAACGGGGTATCAGGTTTAATTCTTCAGCAATTTTCAGCAATTTTTCTACTGCGACTATCCCCTCCCCGATATCCAAAGTATGATCATTTACATACAGTTTAATATGCTGGTCAATAACATCGTCATCCATTTCCTGTGCATTCTTTTTGATATATTCCCTGGGTTCTCCGGGATGTGCGAATGCATATTCGATACTTTGTCTAATTAGAATGTCAATTTTTCGAATCACGGGCACACCCAGATCTCTTCGTGCAAGTATCCCCCCCAGAGGAATCGGTAAACCTGTTTCTTTTTCCCACCATTCACCCAGGTCCATTATCTTTACAAGACCATATTGAAGATAAGTAAAACGGCTTTCATGGATGATCAAACCCGCATCTACAGTACCCATGCCAACAGCATTCATGATCCTGTCAAAAGGCATCTCCACAATATTTTTTGCATCAGGCGCGAACAACTGGAGCAACAGGTAAGCTGTTGTCATTCTGCCGGGGATAGCTATCTTTTTATTGGCAAGGTCTTTTTGATCTATTCCACCCCTGGCCACTATCAGGGGTCCACAACCGCTTCCAAGAGCGCTGCCCGAATGCAGGAGACAATAATCGTCTCTCAAGAAGCCAAATCCGTGATATGAGGCTTTTGTTACATCCAATTTTTTAAGCAGAGCCATGCAGTTCAGGTATTCCACATCTTTTAAAACCTCCCTGAATCCAATATCGCATGCCAGCCTGCAATGGGTCAGGGCATAGAAAATGAAGGTATCATTTGGACATGGTGAATAACCTAACGAGAATTCTTTCATCATAGCCTCTTAATAATTTCACTGACTGCTTTCCAGCAATTCGATGCCGCAAGGGGTATGTTCCATTTGTTCAGGTTCCTGTCCCCGATCATATTGCTTATTCCCCTTATCTCGATCATGGGTATCCCGTAAATGGCACAAATATGAGATACGGCAGCACCCTCCATGTTTTCACATAAGCCGTTAAATCGCTTTTGCATGATCTCACCGCTAACTCTTGTTCCGGAACACTGTGATACGGTTATGAAATTTCCCGGGATCGTATGCAACCCCACATCTTTTGAAGCATTTATCGCAAGCTGCATCAATTTCCTGTCCATTGGGAACGTATTGAAATATTCAATCTCATTCTTCAACAATGCAAATCCTGTGAAATCCATTGGTTTCCAGCCTTCACCAATAATTACCCCTTCCTCAGCATAATTCTCGTTTCTGGCAACCACAACATCCCCGACCGTTGCATCAGAATAGGCACCACCGACACCGAAAAGGATCAAATAATCTATGTCGTTTCTTTCAAGGACAACTGTTGTCAGGTGCGCAGCATTCACTTTGCCTACCCCACAATGGGAAAAAACGATGGATTTCCCATGCAAATACCCTTTTGAAATAACTCCCTGTTTTTCATCCGGTGAGGTTTTGAACTCACGCCTCAAATCTTCCGATTCGAGGGACGTAGGTGTGATGAGGGCAATGTTTGGCATATGGAAGTGATATTCATTTCATGGGATATAGCTTATCCGAGCCATCAGAAAAAAAAAGAGGAAGGTTGCAGCATGGAGGGCGGATGAAGAGGCGTTATTGTGCAACTTCCTCACAGTTATACAATATACGCGTGAAAGTATATATATTTTGTGCAAAAGGGCAACAATTTGTTTCATTACATGAAAATCGACATAGTATAATCCCTGATGAAATCAAAAGAAACAAAATATGGTATGGATAATCAACCACAGAGGACTCAGAGATCACAGAGTTAATGTTTCTCTGTGTCCTCTGTGTGCTGGTATGAAAGAATAAACAACGAACTGCGTACGAACTGAAACGAACTCACGGTGCAGGAGTATGTTTCAGTTCGTTTTAGTTAGTTGTTTTCTAGATGTTTATCGATATTTTTTTCATGTTCATTTATGAACCGCAGATTCCGAGTCGCGCCTCGGAAGGGCGCAGACACGTATGCTCCGCAGGCATAGGTGGATTCCCGCTCCCGAAGGGTAATCGGGACGCGGATGAACACAGATTAAATGCTTTGTTTTATATTTGAGCTATAGATTTATATAGTCCTTATGCCCTATTAGTATATTGTGCAAAGATTGCTCAGTGTTTTCAAAATACTGTGATTAACTTGCACATGTGCAATGGAGATAATGTGAATTCAACTATGGAAATCCGCACAAATAATGATCTAAGAGCTTTTGAAAGAAGGATCCAGTCACTCGAACAAAGGGTAGGGGAAATTGAATCGCGGCTCCATCCTGTCGTGGAAGACCAGATCGCTTTATATCTTACAATTCCTGACAGTCTAAGAAAATCCCTTTTTGCGGTCTCGGAATTATTAAAAGCTACAGCCGATGAAGTATGCATTCGAACAGGCCGCCACAGGTCAATTGAGAACAAATACCTCAACGAACTTGTACGGTCGGGCTGGCTGAAACGTGAACGTATCGGGAAGAAAGTGTATTATTCATCGAAAAAAAGGAAAGAGGAAGAGTCTCCTGAAGTAATAGGATCAATAGATGAATTGGATAAAAAACTTGAAAAGATACTGGGTTGATTATGCTTAGAATTATTAATTTAAGGTGGAAGAAATGTGGATAAGTTTTCATTCATATAAAGGTGGGACCGGCAAGACGAATATTTCAGGAAATCTTGCCTGCTATCTTGTTAGCAAGGGATATAAGGTCGGCCTGGTAGACACAGATTTTTCCGGGCCGGGCATCCATGCACTTTTCAGCCTTAAAACAAAAAAGACATTAGTGGATTATCTTCAGAATAAAGCCGGTCTTGAAGATATTGTGTACAAGCAAGTTGGTGGAGAACTCTATATAATACCATCGAATGCCACAGAAGAAGATATTGTCAGTTTCTCAAAAGATCCCGCACAGGCAAAGGAAAAGCTCCAGGCGTTGCTTCGGGATTTCCAATCAAGGTATAATCCCGATCATATCATCTTCGATTGCAGTCCCGGCCTGAACAGGTCAAGCCTGCTGATCATGGGTACCACAGAAATCAGTATCGTGGTATGTACTCTGGATAAGCAGGATATCCGCGGGACTTATGTTATTTCTGGAGTTGCCCAGCGTTTGAAATCCAGACCCAGGATCTTATTCAACAAACTTCCAAAAAATAAGTATGAAGCTTCTAAAGGAACACTCGAAGACCTGAGCCGGGAATTAGGGCTTGAGCCTATTGGAGTGATCCTGTATGATGAAGCAATGGCTGGTGCATGGTCAAGAAAGATAATGGTGCATACGTATCCCAACTCGGAATACAGTAAGCAGATCACAGAACTATGGGAACGTATCAATCAATCGGTTGGTTCCCCATAAAGATGTGCTTTCTCATCCACCTCAAGCTCTAGCTTTTTCTTTTCATCAGATGTCAGGCTGAATAGATCCTTTAATTCTTTATCCGCATCAACGCTTCCAAGGATCAGTTCGCTTCCTGTGAAACAAAAGGGGATACTCAATTCTTTGCTTCCCACTTGTGCATGGATATTCTCTTCATCTACCCTGATTATTACATCAATGAGCCCCAACAGTTCGGCTTCAATGCTCCCCGGTATTGCCTTATTTGCCAGAAGGGTTACAAAACCACCTCCTTGCGCACGTATTCTTGTATCGAGATATTTGAGGGGACGCACTATCGCATCCAAGCGATCAAGAGCCGCAAGAATGCCTATATTGTCAAGCATCACCAGGGAATTGGGGTATTTATTCAACAATTTTACTACTTCCATTATTATGCATGCATAGTCCAGGGATGGGCACCTGTAAGTCCGTGGCGTTATGGTACTATCCCCTATTATAGTGGAATCTACAAACCATACATTTTCCTCAAATCCTTCCATGGGAAGCTCATAGGAGGAGAATTTGGAAAAAATTGTATTTGGTGTGTCCCTCAGGCATATCCATATAACGTTTTTGCCCGCCCGGACAGTTTCATACAATATATGGTACACAATGCGTTCTGTAGGTGTATCCATAGAACCCACGAAAACATTGCTCCGCCCATAGAGGGCATTTCTTAATTCAGCAGTCATATCCTTCGACATAATATTCCAATTCTTGAACATGAACAGCATTAAACATTACTGTTATGTCTGATGATAACAGGATTTCACATAATTATCACACATTTGTATATATATAACACATTATTATCATGACGTTCTCGCAAGTAATAATATGCTGTTAGTTCATATATATTATGCTCACCTTGAAATCCGTTCTCGCAAACGCTTTTTGGGTGAGCGTCGTATTCATGCAAAGGTCAATTCAATTTTTGCATGTTGTCATATCCACCCTATTCCTGACGATTAAGAAATATACGGGTGCAGGTCAAAATTGTATTCTTTCTGCTTCCCATTTGCGGTCACTCCAAGATACATTACCGGGGTATCTGCTTTGCTGATTATCGGGAAACATATCCCTACCTTTTTATTTGCATTAGGGAAAAGTTTGAAAAAATTTTCAGTGTCGCAAAGATTATTCAATTGTTTGGTATTATAGATCCCGCCGTATTTGTCAAATTGTTTTCCATCTTTCGTAACTATCGTTCTTCCTGTAAGTTCAAAGGTTATACTATCATTCTGATTATTTTTAATATCCAGATTAACAAGAAGGCATGGCGCTTTAGCGTCCAGGGAAATATCAAAACAGTCTTTCAGGATAACGGCCTCTGTTACAGTTATCTCATAATTCGGTGGTTTAAAGTTCTTATCCTTGAAATCATTAAAAGCCTTCATTACATCCGTATAGGCATCATTGTATAATTTCAAAACTTTTTCCAGAATCCCCTGAATACCGGATTTTTCATCGCCTTGTCCAGTACTTCCTGAACTGGCCACTAATACTATAGATACAAAGAGAATGATGTGTATTGATTTCGTTATTTCACCAGCTTATCAGCAAATTGCCTATTTTAAGGATAAAATATTCATAACTAGATAAGCTTCTTTGTGAACATGGTGTGACATCTGGCGGAAATCACTTTTCAAGATTCTTTTTTGTTTCAACTTCTATTGATTCTGCTTTTGTATCCTTTCTTGTTTCAACTTCTATTGATTCTGCTTTTGCATACTTCTTCTTCCGGCTTTTTTTTCTTTTTTTCAGATGATCTTTTTCAATGATCTTCGCATCTGGTTTTTTGGCAACAGCTTTTTTTCGTTCCTTTTTTTCGCCTTCGATATCAATCAACGTATCTTCAAGCTTAAGGCTTGAATAATCTTCTGCCAGTGGTTCATTATCATCCCCGTGAGGTTCTATGATTTTTGGTTCTGCTATCAAGATTTCCTCCAATTCTTTATCATGGGTTTTCAGGTCTTTATCTTCAGATGGAATTGTTTTCTTGATTTCCGTTGTTGCTGCAGTATCCTTTTTAGGTTTCAATATTTCATCAACGGATGGAATATCCGGGGTCTTAAATCCCGGTTCTTCAAATTTGAATTCCGGGGTTATATTGACAATATCCTTATAATCAAATTTCTTTTGTTCCAGCAGTTTCTTTTTTTCAAAAGATTTCCTTAACAAAACAAACATGAAAATCGCTATGGTGAATAAAAAAACAATAATAGTGAAAAGCACTATTTCAGTAGAATTCATGATGTTTCCGTATTATATAATAATAATTATGATATTTAATTCTTTTGATTGCAGCATATCAAATTTTCATTTTTCTCATATCCCCTAATTCCCATCCCAGGCATTCCCTGATGATAATATATGCCATTTCAGGAGGTATGGCCCCCACTTCGGTGCAAATAAGGTCGATATATTCTCGCGGAGTTACATCAAAAGCTGGATTTTTTACGGATACATTTGAGAATTTCTTCAATTCATCATCCGCCAGAACTTCAGAACTGCTTCGTTCTTCAATTTCAATAAGCTCGCCCAATAATGAATTAGGGCTAAATTTATAAGTCTCGGCCGCGATTATTACATTTTTCCTCGCCTCATGTGCGGCGAGGGCAAGCTGGGAAGTCCCAATCTTATTGATAACAGAGCCATTTACAGTAACGGCATCCGCACCCATTACTACAAGGTCGACTTCTTTCATGAAATACCGGACCGCCGAGTCTACTATTAATGATGTTTTTATTCCTTTCTCACCAAGCTGTTTTACCGTCAGATGCCCCTGCCATCTTGGACGAGATTCCGTAGCCAGGACACGGATATTTTTCCCGTCATCATGTGCTGCAGTCATTATTGAAATTGCAGCAGATGAATTACAGTGCGTCATGATAGTATCGCCATCACGCACTCTTCGTGCGCCTATCTCGCCGATCTTGCTTACTGCGTCCTCGGAATTCAGGATAAATCCATCTGCAAGTTCCTTTATACTGGCTTTTGCCTCATCGACTGTATCTCCTTCATACCTCATCACAGCGCGCACAGCATTGGGTAATGATACTGCCGTGGGACGCGTATTAACAAGAATCCGGGCAGCCTGTTTCATCTGCCTGTTGAATTCTTCAAGCTGCACTCCTTTAATCCGCATGCTCAGGTCGCGAAGCTGGGCTGCCGCTACTCGTGCTATCTTTCCCGCGCCCCGTATCTCCATGCTTTTTATTTTTTGCGCTGTTTCCTCGAGCTGTTTCATTGTTCCTCCAGCATGCGGTAAATTGAATCCATATTCACATGCGATCCAATGAATCCTGCAAGCTCCTCAATTCCATCTCTATGAATTTTATTTTTATAGGTTAATCCTTTTTTCTCATATAAATAGGCAAGGAAAGAGTTCCGGAAATTATCATTCTCAAATAGCCCGTGAAGATATGTGCCTATTACCATCCCGTTCTCACTCACGCTTCCGTCATCCCCGAATGCAGGCTCTTCTCCCTGTGTTTCACCCATATGGATCTCATATCCGGTTATCAACTGGCCTTTTATGGGCCCAAGTATCCGTCCTGTCCCTGTAACAAGTTTTTCTATCTGTCGTGTTTGTTTCTCGTATTTCTCAAATCGCGTGGAAACATTAAGAAGTCCAAGTCCTTTCAGGGAACAAGATGTGCCTGTTCCTTCTATCCCGCTGTCAATTATTTCCATGCCAAGCATCTGGTAACCCCCGCAGATACCCAGCACCGGAGTTCCTTTTTTTGATTCCATTACAATCTTTCTTGCCATGCCGCTCGCTTCAAGAACTGACATGTCAAAAATTGTGTTTTTTGTTCCCGGCAATATTATCGCATCATGCCCGGAAAGTTCTTCATAAGGTTCAACATATTCAATATTTGCACAATGTTCAAGGGGTTCAAAATCAGTAAAATTGGAAATGTGAGGAAGCCTTATTATTGCGATCCTGACGGGATTACCGTTACTGATCTTGTCTTTTATTGATACGGAATCCTCAGATGGTATCCTCATATCCGTATAAGGAATTACACCAAGTACGGGAAGTCCTGTGAGCTCTTCAAGTTGTTTAATGCCTGAATCAAGCAATTTCATATCCCCCCTGAACTTGTTTATGATCAATCCGGCAACAAGGGGTTTGATATCAGGAGGGAGCAATTCCAGGGTCCCATAAATGCTTGCAAAAACCCCCCCGCGTTCGATATCCCCCACCAGTATTATCGGGGGCTTAACTAGCCTTGCCATGCCTGTATTCACGATATCGCGATGATAAAGGTTTATTTCGGCCGCTCCTCCTGCTCCTTCGATTATTATTATTTCATGCAGGCTGCAAAGGCGGTCATATGCGCCTGCAACGATTGAAAAAACATCATCGATCGAATCATAATATTCCCCAGCTTCCTTATCAGCTACAGGTTTTCCAAGGATGATGACCTGCGACCTGTGATCCCCTTTTGGTTTTAGCAGCACAGGGTTCATATCCGCTGTTGGTTCAACTCCCGCCGCTTTAGCCTGTATTGCCTGAGCTATGCCAATTTCGTCTCCCTCTCGTGTTACCCACGAGTTCAGGCTCATATTCTGGGCCTTAAATGGCGCAACAGAATATCTTTTTGAGAGAATCCTGCATAGAGCCGTAACAAGTATGCTTTTTCCCACGTGTGAGCCGGTGCCCACGACCATAAGGCTTTTAGTCTTTTTTTTTACCATTCGTTATTCGGTTTTGTCAACTCTTGTTACCCGCAGTAATGCATTAAGAGGAACACCTGAAATCTCATCAATTCCTTTCTTGTCAATAAGTACGGCTATAGCTACAGGTTTTGCCCCAAGGTTCTCAAGAAGGGCTACCGCTTCGGTAATAGTTGTACCGGATGTTACAACATCATCAATAAGGACGCAATTCTTTCCTGCTACTTTTGCGAAGTTCTGGCTTATTGTCCCACCGATTTCTTTTGATTCGGGTTCCCATTTCTGTTTATTCGGATGATAGGTGGCAAATTCCACTCCGAGTTCATCAGCTACCATATTTGCAAGGGGGATTCCCGAAAGCGCAATCCCCACTATAACGTCAATATCCTTTTCCGTTTTGCTGAGGCATTCTATTATCATATCGGTCAATGAGCTTGCGATCAGCCTTTGCCTGTTTGCGCTTCTTCCAATGTTGCTCCAGTCTATGTAAATGTCCTTGGGTGCAGCGGTATGATCGCCCTTTTTTGAATGGACAAGAAGCCATGTTGCTGTTTCACGGGAAACATTCAATTCATCTGCTATCTGGCCTGTCAAAAGTCCGCCAGCCTGGAGTTCTACAGCTTTTTGAATTAATTCATCGATTGTTTTCATAATGATTTCACCGGAAATGATAGTAATTCTATTTCTTTGTATTTAATAGATTGTCTGGTCTTTTGTGATACTTTGAATTGCAGATGGAGTCAAATGGCTGGAGTTAGACAAAAAATACGGATAAAATATATCGTTATAGAAAGTAAACAATCTAATATGGAAGTGGACGAATCAATAAATAAAATCATTACCAGCTTTCGAAGCAGCCTCAAGGAGGATGGCGGGGACATTGAACTCGTAGACTTTAAAAATGGGATAATAAAGGTTAGAATTAAAAGAACCACTGTGCCTGTTACGTTCAGTAAGTTCCTCAGAGAATATAAAACAAGAGAAGGAATAAGCTGTGGAAGGTGCCGAATACCTACAAGTACAATTGTTTCAGCATTGGAATTCGAATTGAAACAAAAGATTCCCATGATAATAAAGGTGGAAGTAGAGAAATGAGATAGATGATACCTGAAGACCGTGTTTGTTTCCTCGTAGAGAGGGTCTCAACGAAAGGTTAAATAAACAACGATTATCTTTATATCGCTTGAATCATTATTTAGCATGACGCGGTTGTGGTCTAGTGGCTATGACAGGGGCTTCCCAACAATTTTTGCATAGCAAAGATCAGGAAACAGCCTCTAACCCGGGTTCGAATCCCGGCAGCCGCATCTAATTATAGGGTTATAGCTAAGGCGGAAAAACGCCACTTTCAATAAAATAACAGATTGTTGGAAATATCTCGAAAAAAGGTTAGGGAAGATTTTTATAAAGTTACATGAACCTAAAAAATGAATATTACAAAATTTTTTCGTCGGAATTGAAACGGTCTCATTACTTCAGGCATTTGATTTCCCTGCTTTTTACTATTCCTTCTTGAAATATCGAAAGACTATCCAATATTTTGACTATTTGACTTACTTTACACCGCCATACCGGATATTAAAACTTAAACGTCCTTGAAGAATTTATGTGTGGAAACTTGCGTATCAACATATCTTAAAGTCATATTTACGCTTCTTTCGATAATAGCCACTACGTCCTTTTCTTCCGTATTGTTCTTCACATTATCAAATATTTCTATTTTTAGTTGTTGTATATATTTATCCATTTTAACCTCTTTTCTTTCCCCTATAAGATAGTCCCTTAAAGTCGGCTTTGATGATATAATCTCCCATCCTGAAAGGCAACAGAGAAAAGTGGTAGAAGATGAACAAGCTAAGATTGAAAGGTTGAAGGAGAAATAGATGGTAAATTGGACATTAAAAAAAGGACAATATCGACAAAACCATATGCAAAAGCCGGTATATTATTCCTTCCCTCCAATCCTTTCAATCGCAAGAGCCCCCAGCCGGGCAATGGTATCAATCACAATCTTATTTTCAGGGGTAAGGATCTGCCCGGGATTATCGAAATGAAAACCCACAACACCATTTAAAGCATCTGTGGTTTTCATGGGAAGATAGTATGCCCATGCTTCAGGGAGCGTATCTGTACCCACACCAGCAGGTTCACCATTTTGCCAGACCCAGGTCGCTATGCCAAGTTCTTTCGGATTTATCTGAAACCTGTCCGTAGAAGCCCTTACTGAAACCTGTCCAATTTCGGGAAGAAAAATAGCCATTTCGCAGGGGAAAATTTGTCTTGTATGATGGATCATAAGATGCAAAACCTGATCGATGTTTTGGGAAGTGACCAGGTCCAGGCTTAATTCATATAAAGTTGTATTCCGGGACTCGCTTTTCTGAAGTTGCTGTACTTTATATTGAAGATCGGATGCAAGATTGCTAATTATAAATGCAAATGCAATAAACATGAGATACGATAAAAAATATCTCACATCTGCAATGGCAAAGGTGAAATATGGTGGAATAAACAAAAAATCAAAAATGAGAACGCTTAAGACCGCAGCAAAGATAGATGGCCCTCGCCCCTTGAAAATAGCGATCAATACAACGGGTAGAAGCATTAAGAATAATAAGTTAATCTGACCAAGAATATCCCGAAAGAGAAAACCGATTAAAGAACCAATAATAACAGCAACTGCGCTTATGACAAAATTTAGGGGACTGATCATACCTATTTTTTTCTTAGGTATTGTTTGTTCGCTCTTGCCTGCGAAGAGGAAGATATCAATGTCTCTTGTATGAACCATGATCTTCCGGGCAAGAGATGGGAACAATCCAAAACGCCTGGGTTTGCCCATTACGATCTTTGTCACATTATGGCTCTTGGCATAACGGGCTATCTCTTCGGCAATATCATCCCCTTTGATCCAGACGACTCTTGCACCCAGCTTTTCAGCAAGATTGAGCGCATTTTTAAGCCATTCCCGTTCTTTATCGGATAATTGCGTATGTTTGGCAGTTTCTACATATAGTGCAATACATTCTGCATCCATTTCAGAGGCTAATCGAAAAGCTGAGCGAACCAGCTGCTCCGCATAAGGACTGGCTAATACTCCTACCAGGATTCGCTCAGTAGCAGACCAGGGGCCTGCAATTGCATGTACCCTCATGTATTGAAGCATTTTTTCATCCACATTGCCTGCCACAAGCCGCAGCGACATTTCACGCAGTGCAAGCAAATTCCCGGGTTTAAAGAAACGCTTCACAGCATTTTCTGCCATATCCTTTGCATAAACCTTTCCTTCTTTCAATCTCTTGAGCAGTTCCTCAAAAGGAAGATCTACAAGCTTTATCTCATCCGCTAACTGGAAAAAAGTGTCCGGGATAGTTTCACTGACACGAACTCCTGTTATACGAAAGACGATGTCATTTAAACTTTCAAGATGCTGTACGTTCAGGGTTGAATATACATCAATTCCTGCATTCAGAAGCTCCTCTACATCCTGATAGCGTTTAACATGGCGGGAATTAGGGGCATTTGTATGGGCCAATTCATCAACAAGTACTATCCTGGGCTGACGCGCCAGAACCCTATCCAAATCCATCTCCGCAAGCCTTACGCCTTTATATTCGGTAATAATGGAAGGAATAGTTTCCAGGCCCTTGAGAAGTATTTCGGTCTCTGCCCTGCCGTGTGTTTCAACATAACCAACAATAACATCTATTCCATCCTGTTTACGCATTCTGGCATCAGATAGCATGGAATAAGTTTTCCCGACACCAGGTGCAGCGCCAAAATATATGGTCAATTTTCCACGTTTTTTGGCTGTTTCTTCCTTTTGGGCAATTTCCAGAAGAGATTCCGGTTCCGGTCTTTTATGTTCTGTATCTATCATTGAAATTCCATTTGACTGGCATGTCCAATTTACTTCAAATAGAACACGGATGACACAGATTGCACGGATGCACACGGATTATTAGTATCCGTGAAAATCCGCGCCATCCGTGCAATCCGTGTTCCATCACTAAACCATGATTAAAATTTCTACTTAATATTATCAATAGCAAGATTTAATTTTAAGACATTTATACGTTGCTCTCCTAAAAATCCGAACTGCCTCTCCTCAACGTGTTCAAGCACCAGTTTACGTAATGTTTCTTCGTCGAGATTGCGTGCTTTAGCAACGCGGGGTATTTGTATTAGGGCTGATTGCATACTGATATGAGGATCCAAACCACTTGCTGAAGCCTCCACAAGGTCTGAAGGTACCGGAGACTGGATGCCGGATGATTTTAAAAGCTCTGCTCTATTGGAAATTTGGTCTATCAAATCTTTATTCGTTGGTCCGAGATTTGAGCCTCCGGAAGCCAGGGGATTATATGGATAACCTGAAGTCGCTGAAGGACGCGACCAGAAGTATTTGGGGTCTGAAAAAGGCTGCCCTATCAGGGCTGAACCTGTGATATTTCCGCCGGAATCGTACAGGAGGCTTCCCCCTGCTTTTAGTGGGAAGAATAACTGAGACAGTACAGTTACTGCAACAGGGTAGATAATGCCGACAAGTATCATCAGGATTGCAAAGAGTTTTAGTGCTGTCGTAGTATATTTCATTACTTTTCCTCTCTCATTAGATAAACATGCTTATTACAATATCAATAATTTTTATTCCTATGAACGGAGCTATCATTCCGCCAAGACCGTAGACGAGAAGGTTGTACATCAACAGTTCTTGCGCAGGCATCGGGCGGTATTTGACGCCTTTCAATGCGAGGGGTATCAGCATCGGAATAATGATCGCATTAAAAATGACTGCCGACAGGATCGCGCTGTACGGGTTCGCAAGATGCATGATATTGAGAATTTCAAGTTGAGGATAAATGGTTATCATGGTTGCGGGTATAATTGCAAAATATTTCGCCACGTCGTTGGCAATACTAAAAGTCGTCAGGGTCCCCCGCGTTATCAGTATTTGCTTGCCGATCTCAACAATATCCATTAATTTTGTTGGATTACTATCCAGGTCAATTATATTTGCTGCTTCTCTTGCCGGCTGTGTTCCTGTGTTCATTGCCACAGCAACATCCGCCTGCGCCAGTGCAGGCGCGTCGTTCGTGCCGTCCCCTGTCATGGCTACCATATGACCCTGTTGCTGATTCTCCCGAATTAAATTAAGCTTATCCTCAGGTTTTGCCTCTGAAAGAAAATCATCAACACCCGCTTCTGCGGCAATGGCTGCTGCAGTAAGATAGTTATCTCCTGTGATCATGACAGTCTTGATCCCCATTTTCCGCAACTGAATAAATCGTTCTCGGATACCGCCTTTTAAGATATCCTTCAGGTATATTACGCCCAGAATTTGCGCGTTATGGCATACAACAAGTGGTGTCCCGCCCGACTTTGCTATACTTTTGACTTTCTCTTCAAGCTCCGAGGGTGCATTTCCTCCTTTGTTTCTGACATACTCCATGATTGAAGAGGATGCGCCTTTTCGATATGACTGCCCGTCGATATCAATCCCGCTCATGCGGGTTTGAGCAGTGAATGGAATTGATTTTGCACTGTGGGGGAGGTCTGTCAACCGCATCTGGTATTTCTTTTTTGCAAGTACTACAACACTTCTTCCTTCAGGCGTCTCATCCGTCATTGATGCAAATAATGCTGCATTGGCAACTTCCTGCTCGGAACTTCCCGTCAGTGGAATAAACTCCACTGCCTGTCTGTCACCCAGGGTAATTGTCCCAGTTTTATCAAGGAGAAGAATATCTACATCTCCGGAGGCTTCAATGGCTCTCCCCGATAAGGCTATCACGTTTTTTGCAAAAAGCCTGTCCATACCCGCAATTCCAATCGCAGGCAGGAGCGCTGCAATTGTTGTGGGTGCCAGACAAACAAAAAGTGCAATTAGCACAGTAATGGAGACCGGCATACCCTGTCCAGCAGCCTTTACGCTGTACGTGATCAAGGAGTTGAAATTGACAACCACGAGCATAAAGACCGCTGTTAACGATATCAGCAATACTTCCAGTGCAATCTCGTTCGGCGTTTTACGGCGCTTTGCTCCTTCCACCATGGTGATCATCCTATCCAGGAATGCTTCCCCCGGATTTGCTGTTATGCGCACGATGATCTGGTTTGAAATGACTTTTGTCCCGCCGGTTACAGCACTTCGGTCTCCGCCTGATTCTCTCACAACAGGAGCCGACTCACCAGTGACAGAGGATTCGTTCACCAGGGCTGCGCCTTCAACCACTTCGCCATCACCGGGGATTATTTCCCCTGCTGCCACCAGGGCGCAATCCCCTTTACGAAGATTTGCAGAAGAAATAAGCTCGTATTTTTCCTTTGACTCGGGATTAATAAGCTTCTTTGCCATTACTTCCGTGCGTGTTTTACGAAGAGATTCGGCGCGTGCCTTTCCACGGCCTTCTGCAAGAGACTCTGCAAAGGTTGAAAAAATCACCGTCAGCCATAGCCATAAGGATACACTGACGGTGAACCAGGAAGGTTCACCTGTTTTAAAAAAAAAGCCTGCGAGGAAACCCATAGTTGTAATAATGCTTCCGATTTCTACGAGGAACATGACAGGATTTCGCCAGATGCGCAGGGGATTAAGCTTTCTAAACGAGTCCAGCAAAGCCTGGCTTAAGAGTTCAGGTTTAAAGATAGTGTTTTCTTTTGCTATATCGCCCATATTATTGACCTGCAAACATGATCATATGCTCAACAATCGGTCCCAGTGACAGGGCGGGAAAGAATGTCAGAGCTCCCACGATCAGAATAACAACAGCAAGCCATAAGACGAAAGTGATCTGATGCGTTGGAAGCGTACCGATGCTCGGCGGGATATATTTTTTCTTAGCAAGAGACCCTGCCATTGCAAGCGCGGCCACTGCAGGAACAAATCTGCCGATAAGCATTGCAATGGCTGTCAAAAGATTATAGAAAAGAGTATTGGCATTAAGTCCTGCAAACGCACTTCCGTTGTTATTGGATGCAGAAGCAAAAGCATAAAGCACTTCACTTAAACCGTGTTGACCGGGATTCAAAATCGAGGAAATTCCCGCATATGTCACCAGTGCAATAGAAACAAAAAAGAGCACAAGAATGCCCGAAGTGAGGACAATCAACACCGACATTCGCATTTCAAAGACCTCTATTTTTTTGCCAAGATATTCCGGCGTTCTGCCTATCATAAGACCTGCAATAAAAACCGCTACGATCGCAAAGGCAAGAATAGTGTAAAATCCGGACCCAACACCCCCTGGAACGACTTCTCCCAACAACATAAGCATCATCGCAACCATTCCACCTATGGGTGTTAATGAGTCGTGCATTGTGTTCACAGCGCCGGAGGAAGTGCCTGTTGTGCTGACTGCAAAAAGAACCGAGCCGATGATCCCGAACCTGGCCTCTTTACCTTCCATATAAGAACCGTTGACACCCAGCTTCTGTACAACAGGGTTGCCATTATACTCAGCCGAGTACATCACTCCCAGGAATATAATGAACAGCATCATGATCGTTGCATATAAAGCCCACCCCTGCCCGGTATTGCCTGTGAAGCGTCCGAATGTGTAAGTAAGAGAAAAAGGAATAAGAAGGATAAGAAGTATTTCCAGAAAGTTGGTTAAAGGAGTAGGATTTTCAAAGGGATGCGCAGAGTTGGCATTGAAAAAACCACCGCCATTTGTTCCGAACTCTTTTATCGCTTCCTGGGATGCAACCGGTCCCATAGGAAGCATCTGGTAGTTAATGTTTTGTCCATCCGGTATTTGAAATGATTGGAGCAAAGAACTATTTGTATAAGGGTCAAAATTCTGAATAACGCCCTGGGAAACCAATAGCAGGGCTGCTATGATAGAAATTGGCAGAAGAATGTATAATACACTCTTGGTTATATCCTGCCAGAAATTTCCGATGGTCTGGGAAGTATGTCTTGTAAAACCGCGGATTAAGGCGATCGCTATACACATACCCGTAGCAGCGGAAAGAAAGTTCTGTACCGACAGTCCCGACATTTGGGTGAGGTAACTTGCTGTTGTTTCACCGCTGTATGCCTGCCAGTTGGTATTTGTAACAAAGCTTATGGCTGTATTGAATGCAAGATCCAGAGGAAATCCTGGAAATCTTTGGGGATTTAGAGGAAGCATGCCCTGCAAAAGCAATATCAAGAATAAAACGATAAATCCCAGACCATTAAATAAGAGCAGTGCCTTAGCATAATCTTTCCAGTCCATCTCTTCATCCTGCCTTATACCTGATGCCTTATAGATCAGATTTTCAATAGGTACCAGGATAGGACTTAAAAAAGTACGCTTTCCCTGATATACATTTGTCATATATGCTCCCAAAGGCTTAGCAAGCAGGGTCAGGACTATCAGGAAGAATAACATCACACCGATGTCAAAAAGAATCCCCATAGCTGTCATAACATGCTCCTTTATAGCTAATTATAATAACTCCATCTTTGTACTACTATGTCACTTTGAGTTCTCATGTGGCCACCAGTGATGTGTATACTTAACTACATATATACTTTGTGAGGAGAAAATACTCTTCTCCAGAGATTTCATGATGAATACCAGAGTTCAATAATTTATCATATGCAGAAAGATATATTAAGATAAGGAAACATCTGGACAGCCGCAACAATCAAACTAGCAGCGGGATTCTGCTCAAGATTTGTGGTTTCCCGCAGGGATGTGGCCTGACAAGGCTGAACCGTAAAACTTAATTGGAGAAAACAATGAAATCAATGTACGCGTACATCAGGGACGCATGGAAAAAACCCGACGAATCAGATGTCGGTGAACTTTTATGGGAAAGGATGCAGGAATGGAGACGAGAACCCGCTGTAACAAGGCTGGACCATCCAACAAGACTTGACAGGGCAAGAGCCCTGGGTTTTAAGGCAAAACAGGGTATTGCTGTGGCGCGCGTGAGAATAAGGCGCGGCGGCAGGCGAAAATCAAGATGGCAGCGCGGAAGACGAACCAAGCACATGGGCGTAAACAAGATTACGCCGGGAAAGAGTATCCAGAGCATTGGTGAAGAGCGCGTTTCACGCAGATTCCCAAATATGCATGTATTGAACAGCTATTGGGTAGGACAGGATGGAAAACACAAATGGTATGAAGTAATTGTCGTTGATCCCAACCACCCTTCAATAAAGAGTGATAAAAACCTTAAATGGATGTGCAATAATACCCAGAAAGGCCGCGTATTCAGAGGAAAGACAAGCGCAGGCAGAAAGGGCAGGGGCCAGAGACGAAAGGGCAAAGGAACCGAGAAAACAAGACCCAGCCTGAGCTCGCACCACAATACTGGCAAATGAATGTACATTATATCACTTTTCGGGCAAGCGTTCATGCCACCGAAAGTGATGACAGGGTAAAAAGTGCCCTGTCGCTTTTTCTTTTAGATAATAAGATCAATGCAACAAAGACCGAAGGTCATTTTGGAAATCCCATCACTTTACTTCAGGGACAAATTAAAGGAAAAGACTGTATACGTTCTATCGATCTGATAAAATCAGGCCTTTTGGAACATGAACTCGAAAGGCTAAGAAATGAACGCTGTGAAAGAATTGATGATGAATGTTGCCTTTATATAAGGTTCGATAAGCAGGCTGCTTTTGATGGAAAGGTCAGGCTTGCCAAGATCACGGATGCTATCACAGCAAAAATCAAGCTTAAAGCATATCCGGCCCATTATGAAAAAGCGCTTGAAGCTGCTAAAAGGCTTTTTTAACTACAAACAAAACCTTTATCTTTCACGGATACATTTACGGGGGATACCCCCCATCAATTAAACAAGGTGCCTGGGTGGGGTAGCTGGTTATCCTATGGGACTGTGGATCCTACGACTCGGGTTCGAATCCCGACCCGGGCCCCATACATTTAATTCGAGATTATCATTTCACATTTCAACGATATATTTCCGGAGGAACCCGGGATGCCATCCAATATCGTTGAACAGATTTGCCAGAATAAATGCGATAGTCAACCTGACGTTACCTTTTTTCAAATACCGTCTGGGTGAGGTCACTATTCTTCTATCCACCTGCAAAAGCCGGCCAAATCGTTTGGCTTTCCTGCAAATCTCAACATCTTCAAGAAAAGGGATATCATCATAACCTCCGATCTTCTGAAAAACTTTCTTTTTCAAGAATATCCCATAATCCCCAAAAAAAACGTGCGTTAGACCTGCTCGAATATTACCGATATAGCTCTGAAATTTCAAGAAAGAGCCAGGATTGGAAAATGCCTGTTTGAAACCGCCACCTGCAACATTATTATCATGGGTAACTTGCTCTATGATCGTTAAAGCATCCTTATCGAGAACGCAGTCAACATGAAGAAAAAGGAGAATATCGCCCTGTGCCATTTTCGCTCCCTCATTCATCTGGATCGCTCTTGAGCGCTCGGATATCAGCAAGAGAAGTTTATGATTGAAGCTATGAATGCACTTTTGCACTTCCTCTCCTGTTCGGTCACTGCTTTTGCCATCTACCATTATGAGTTCAAAATCTCCCTCCAGCGATCCAATATGAGATATAAAGGATTTTATATTTTTTTCTTCATTGAATACCGGAGTTATTATGGAAATCATATCTGTAAAACCATTCAATAATATGTCAGAAACTTTCATATATTCTGAGGTCAAGTTCTAAATATGGTGGGATCTTTAAAAATTGATGGTGACAGGGTGATGACCGCAGGCAACGGTATTCTTATTCTGGGTATCGCATGGCTTTTATTCTGGCTTGGGCCTGCTTTTTTTCTTTTCAGGGAAGATCCAAGATGGGGTCATAATTTCGCGATTCCCTTAACTTTTATTACAGCAGGGCTTGCTTCGAATACAAGGATCATTTCATGCCAGCTAGTAGCGGTCACAAGCGCATTCTTCCTCGTCCCCACGCTTCTGGCATACTGGTCATGGGCTGTTGCCACAATGATCTCAGGAGGGCTCCTGGGTTTATTTTTGATATTGTACGTTATTGAAATCAGGAGAGAAACGGAACTGATAATTCCAAACCCGAGGTTGAGAACATGGCTTAAGATCCATCTTCTGACATTTACTTACCTGGGTCTTGCTCACATGCCGCTCATATTCTATCTCATAAGATGGACAAATCCGGACGCCTTCGCGAAATTTCTTCCTCCGGAACATGAAATTTCTACAAGTGTCTTCAATGCTATGCTTTTGCCTCTGGTCATACTTGCCATACTTGAGAGATTCGTAAAGAAGATCGGGATTTTCCAGGTCGCAAAAGCGGGATTTATCTGGGTTGTCCTGATGGTGGTTATTCCTCTCATTTCCATTAACTTGCTTGGCCAATGAGCTAAAATCCTGCAGAAAAGTGAATATATATGAAGATGTACGTAATATGCGTGCTTCGGGGTGTTGAATGAATAATAAAGATCCAGCAATAATGTACGGTTGCTTTCATCCTGACCACATTGAAGAGATGAAATATTTTGAAGAATGCAAGGTTTATACCGTCCAGATAGAATCAAATCTGGCCTGTCCCCAGGGGTGCCTCTATTGTTATACTGCCTCAAAAGAAACACAAATTCAAGAGCTTTCAAAAAAAGTCATATTCAGGATAATAGATTCAGCTGCAAAAATGGAGGTCAGGGCTATCGACTGGCTGGGCGGCGATCCTCTTGTCAGGAATGACTGGTATGAGGTAATGAAATATGCCTTGGATAAAGGCCTGAAGAACAATATCTGGACAAGCGGCATCCCTCTTGAAAACGAAGAAGTGGCAAAAAATGCTGTCGAGGTATCTGAAGGTGGTTTTATCTCTGTGCACCTTGACAGCCTGGACGAGGAGATATACGGCAAGCTCCATACTGGAGCTCCCGGAACTAAGATGAAGGCGATATTAAAAGGAGTAGATAATGTCCAGTCCTATGGCAAAAGACCGGAGAATATGATAAATTGTATCACGTTCTCAAAACTTTTGGCTGGAGAAGATGTAAAGAGAACGTCAGGGTATTTTTTCAAGGAAAAGGGAATGAGAACATGTCTCACCCAAATGTGCAGAACAGGTCTTGCACTCGATCACCAGGACTGGATACCGGGTGTCAATGACATAAAAAGTGCCTGCGAAAAAAGAGATGAACTGAATAGTCCGGATTCTGGCTTTTCGATAAGCACAATGGATACCACTAAATTCTACTGCGGAGGCATAATTTGCGTGACCATAGATGGTGATGTTACTCCCTGTTCCGTGATAAGGAAAGGATTTGGCAATATCCATGATATGACACTGGAAAAGATCATGGAACGATATGGTAACGAACTTATGTTCGCCCAACTTCGTGATCCAGCTCATATGAAAGGACACTGCGGCAGCTGTGAAAATAATTCAGTATGCTGGGGATGCAGGGCAATAGCGTATTATGAAAAAGGTGATATGCTCGCCCCTGACCCTATGTGCTGGATGAACCCGGAAAATAACGTGCAATGAATCATGGGAATACGAAAATGGAATGTAAGAGATTGGACTTCACAATAGGGGATGTTATTGAGATATACGAGGGACCTGTTGGCAGGCTGTGGGAATTATTGATGGGAGAAGAGATACATGTGGGCGGGGAAAAGGAAACAGACCTTCTTGCCGAAAAAGCAGGGATAAATAAAACATCTTCTGTCCTGGACGTGTGCAGCGCCCTTGGCGGACCTGCACGTCACCTGGCACGAAAATACGGATGCAGGGTTACAGGACTGGATGCGACAGGGAAAATGGTGAATGAGGCGATAGTAAGAACAGAAAGAGATGGACTTTCCCATCTTGTAAGTTTCAGGCAGGGGAACGCTCTTGACATTCCTTTCCATGCAGGAACTTTTGACATTGTATGGGGGCAGGATGCCTGGTGCTATATTACCGATAAAGAAAGATTGATCCGGGAAACAAACAGGGTTCTGGGAACAGGCGGAGTTATCGCTTTTACCGACTGGATACAGACAGGAAAAATGGCAGATAATGAGTGTGAGGAACTGAATACCTTTATGGCTTTTCCGTATATGGAAACGCAGGATGGGTATGAGGAAATATTGATGGACAAAGGTTTCAAGATCATAGAAAAAGAGGATTTGAGCCGTGATTTTGCCCGTCACTGTCACCTATACCAGAATAAACTAAGGAATGAATTGAAGCAAACGATAATTTCTCATTACGGGAATGAATTGTACCAGGCAGCAGATGACGGACTTGACAAATGGGTAATGGCTGCTGATGAAGGAAAGGTGGGACGCGCAAGGATGATAGGGAAAAAGATATAAGAGGAGGTCACTGTTCGTATGGAGGCCCTCCAAAATCACCCTTATTATTGTATCCTCTGCTCTCCCAATAACCTTTGTAGGATGAATTAACAAGTTCAATATGATCTATCCATTTTGCCCACTTATATCCATATTTACCTTCAGCCACAAGCTGCAGGGGAAATCCCCTATCCGGAGGAAGAGTCATATCATTAATCCTGTAAGCCAGCATGATGTTATTATCCACAAGATAACCAAGATCATGGGATGTTGAATAGCCATCTGCACTATAGAAAATAACATTAGTGGCATTTTCTTTTATCCCGGTTTTATCAAGCAGTGTTTTCACGGTGACCCCTGTCCATTTTGCGGTAAAACTCCATCCTTCTACACAATTCAGGTTTATGACTTTAGAGACCGGAGTATAGGTCGTTATCTGGTCATACGTGAAGTTTGCGGGTCTTTCTACCATACCATCGATTTTCAGTATGTAGGTATCTTTATCGATATATTGGGTACCTTTAATTGCATTATTGCCCTGCTCGCTTATCGGTGTGAGCTTTATGCCCAAGTATTGAGTAGCTTCGGTTTCATTTCTATTGTCCTGCATTGAAAGGCACCCCGAGATCAGTACCAATACAAAAAGGTACAATAATAGGATCGACCAGGTTCTTTTCATAAAATTTCTTTCTCCCGTCTAATTATGAGAATGTATCTTTAATATGTATTTAAACTTCTTGCTGAGAAAATCCTTCCATATTATCGATAAAAAATATATTGGCAGCACAAGGTATTAAGGTGAAAAAGTACAACTATAATTTGTAATAGAGAGTGGAAAAAGAGGGAATTAATTCAACAGTTTGTCTTTATTGTGTTCAGGCATTCTACAATGATTAGAAAGATGGTATTGCGGTTTTAATGGTAAATTGTGATGTGTGTCACCCGAGCACCCCGGGATTAATGGGTGCACCTCCTTCTTATTGATATATTCACGCAAGGTCAACTTTTTCTGTGCCGCCATCCATCACCGTTCTCTCATTCACGGAAACCTCGCGGGAAATATTTCCAGCAGCCAGTATATATTTGCCAATTGGTTTTGTGTCAAAATTTGTCTGCCCGGATATTGGTCCTTCAGTGGAGTAAGGCACGATCAATTCAAATTCGCCATTTGAAACGGTCTTCTGGGAATAGGAATACTCACGTCCCTGGTTTGTCTTTACTTTCAGGGAAATTGAAACGGTCGCGTTTACGGGGGCTTTTCCGGTGATAAGAGCACCTTTTACATGTTCGAATATTTTCACATGGCCCGTATAGTCAACAGGAAGGTTCCCGCCATATAATTTATTATACACATCCTTAAATCCCGCTTCACCGAAGCCAACAGCACTATCGGCAGTGGGCGCAGGGACGGATTCATGCACCAGCCTGTAAGTCTTCAAGCCATCACCGTCGAACAGGTGAAGGCGCATCATCATTGCATTGTATCTCCTGGTGTATGGGACTACTTGAGACCCCTTATTTGTCTGCACCTGGGTATAATATCCGTCGTATGGGATATCTGCCCAGGCAAGGACAGCGCCAAATGCTGCGAAATTTATGTAATCGTCCGTGATCACATAACGAGCGCCGGGTTTCCCATTCGTCCCAAGTGCATCAAGCACTGAATTTGCCTCTTCTTCAGATTGGGCTGATAAAAAAGTAGAAGCGCCCGGCACATGTGTCGATCCTCCACCGATTCCTGACTGGAAAGGATTTGCATTTGGCATCCTGTGCGCCCATGCTGTTATCACGTGACCATAATCCCACCAGCTCATGACTCCATAGGCAGAGTCAGGATAAGAATAGGGTGGTTCCTGGTACTTCCCATAGAAATCAACGCCTGGGTCCGGTGTGTTATACCGCATCCATGTCAGAGATTCATACCAGTAGGTTTTCATACCTCTTCCGTTTTCTCCGTAATTTATTGCCGGATCGATTAGTGGATACACAAGATATACGACCAGGAATAAGGCGGCCAGAAGCGATATTAAATGGGAAACTTTGATATTTTTGAAGTCAAAACCATTCGGACCATGTGCTTCAGATCCATGCGTTCTTGATGCTTTTTTAATATGTTTCTTTTTATGGGAATCGGCTCTCGTAATACTCTTTTTTCCGAGCAATTCATTCCAACCACCTGATTCAAGAATTTTATCTGCAACCGCTATTCCAAAATAGGCAGAAAGTATAGCCACATTTACTGCATAGTAATAAGCGAACCTGTTCTGCTGGAATAATGCCCATAGCATCATTATTGTCCATACAAGAAAAACCGTCTTTTCCTGTCTCTCTTTCTTGAAAACTCCATAAGCTAAAAATGCCAATCCGATAAATGCCAGAACACCGTTGATCCCGAAATCATTCTTGAAAGCCTCAAAAGTAAAAGAACCCCCATACCTTTCAAAATAAGGAGATGCTTCTGCAATAGTCAGGCCGCCGCCGGAGCGGGAGAAAAAAGTGAGGGAATTTTTCAGGGTATCAAAAACCTGAGGCATTGCAGCATAAATGAAAAGAAGTCCGCCAATAATAAGAATCGCTAAAAAAATGGGATAATAATATTTCTCATATCCCTTTTTATTTAAAAATATTGATAATCCGCTCAACAGTGGAAAGAAGATTATCCCGACAGTCAGACCTACATAATAAAGTTTTTTTTCCCCCCCGATATCAGGAACTATTATCACTACGATCAGGGTAATCAAGAACATAATAGTACCAAGAATCCCAAGATATTCTGTTGGTTTATTATGCATATGGTCCACAATATGCTGAATCATTATGTAGATCCCGATAATAAAGGCAAATAGCAGTGCTCCTTTCCATGTGAGTGCATAAAAGCCCAGGAAAAGGCCTGTTAATATGAAATAATATATCGAAGGTTTCAACGCGCTCCATTTAAGGGATTTAATGTCAGAAAAAGTAAAGCTGTTTTTTCGTGCGACTTTTACCGACAGGACAAGATACAGCATCGTGACCGTACTGAGCAGGGTCTCTGCAATATGATGATCTGTGAATCCAAGAAGAGATCTTGACAGGAATTGGCCCGGGATAATGGCAATGATGAAAGCGGAAAGAATGCCAATCCTCCTGTCTTCAAAAACATTCTTTGCGATATAATACGTTGGAATAACCACAAGAGCACCCAGAATTGCCGGGTAATAAGCCCCGACCGTATATATTGTATCAAGTGAGGGGGAGCCCAGACCCGCTATCAATGCTATTATGGCAAGGCTGTATGTGAAAAATGGCGCCCAGGGCATAGCCTGCCCATGGGGATATAAGGTATAGGGATCAAACCACATGAAATGCGGGAAATTATGGACTATCCATTCCACTATCCTCATCTGGTAAACACCATCATCTTCGGAAATAGAGATCACGCCATTTCCAAGAAAAACACTATCGTGGGGTAGAACCGTTCGTATATAAAGGGAGAGGATAAATGCCGCGAGGATCGATATAACTACCATCGGGTATTTGATTTTTTCAATTATGCCTTTTAAGTCTGTGGTCATGATTTGCCTTTTAGATATTGAATTTCGAATAATACTGATTCCATTGGATATAAGTATTTTGAGATAAATTAAAAGGTATCTAACATATCTAAAAATAAGTTGGTTCAATGGAATTATTAAAAAACATATCAGATCAGATCCAGACAAATCTTACTTCAAATTTATATATACGGGCAAAATATCTTCATGATCTATATCGACCATTTTTGGAGAAAGTACCGGATAAATGCAATTATATTGATTTAGGGTGTGGATTCGGGGCAAATTCGGCAGTTTTTGGTGAAGGATTTAATAATGTACATTGTTCTGATCTATGCATGACTGATCTTGCAATATGCAGGAAATATATGTGGGAGAAAATGAATTGTCATTTCATGGTTGCAGATGCACAATCCCTTCCATTCAAGAACGAGTGCTTTGATCTTGTGACAGCATTCTCGTTGATAGAACATGTGCCTTACCGAGAAAAAATGCTCCGGGAAGCTTTCAGGATATTGAAAAACCAGGGACAGCTTGTCCTACAATTCCCGAACAAACATTTTTTTATGGAACTGCATACAGGTATCCCTTTTTTCTGTCTGGTCCCTGATTTTATGAAAACGTGGATTCTGAAAAAAAGATCTTATGGCGGTTTTCTAAATATACCAACACCTCAACAGGTTAAGGATATTATTCGCGTAATTGACCCATCTGTGAATGTCAGAGTAGTTAATGTAGTATATCCTGATGAACTTGTCCCGGTAAGTTTTAGAAAAGTGTATTTAATGCTCAAAAAGACCGGAATTTTCAATAAAATACCATTTGGCTGGCTTCTCATATGCGAAAAGCGATAATATTTCAAATACAAACATTTATTAAATAACATGCATAATAGGATAAACCATCAGAACATCGAATGCGAGACACATATTTCTCTCTTCAAAGCCAGAATGTGCACGGAATGATATAATGTACAAAAAAGTGTTGCTTATAAATCCCCCATTTTACAGATTAATGAACAGCCATTTTAATGGCTTATCTCTTGGCCTGTGTTATATGGCCAGCGTTTTGAAGAATGCTGGCTTTCATGTAGGTATATATAATGCAGATTATTTAAATGATACGAAATATATTACCCAAAAGGATCTGCTTGAAAATTATGAGAATTACAAAGCCATCCTCGGAAATTCGTCTCATCCAATATGGCAGGAAATAAAAAATGTTGTGGAAAAATTTGAACCCGACCTTGTGGGGATCACAGCATTGACCGGGACATTTAAAAGTGCGGAAATGATAGCAGGTATAGTAAAAAATCATAATCCTGAAATAACGCTCGTCATCGGAGGAGTTCATCCCATGATCTTGCCCGATGAAGTGACTAATAACAAATTGTTTGACTTTGTAGTAAGGGGTGAAGGTGAAAATACTTTCCTGGAGATAGCAAGAGGAGAAAGAAAAGAGAATATATTGGGATTAACATACCGGGATGAAAATGGTCTCGTTGTCCATAATCCTGAAAGACCATTTATAAAAGATCTGGATACAATTCCTTTCCCGGCAAGGGATCTGTATATCAATAAAACGCAAAGTATGGATTACGGATATATCATGACAGGAAGAGGCTGCCCTTTCCAGTGCACTTATTGTGCAAGTAAGAAAATATGGAACAAGCAGGCGCGATTCAGGTCTGAACAAAATGTGATTGATGAATTAAGATATGTCTGTGCGACATTTGGCACAAGGTCATTTTATTTCATTGATGATACCTTTACATTAGATCGGAAACGCGCAAAGAAGATTTGCCAGATGATCATCGATGAGGGTATGGATATTGAATGGATATGCGATACCCGCGTTGATACACTCGATGAGGAACTTCTCATTCTTATGAAAAGATCCGGATGTAACCGGGTGAAAATAGGCGTGGAATCAGGCAGCGACCGCATTCTGAAAAAGATTAAAAAAGGCATCACCAAAGACCAGATACGCCGTGCGGTTTCATTGATAAGGAAAGTGGGACTCGATTTCACAATATATCTAATGATAGGTTTTCCAACGGAAACAGATGAAGAAGTGCATGAGACAATTGATTTCGCAAGAGAGCTAAATCCGAAATACTACAGTTTAAGCATCCTTGCTCCATATCCCGGAACAGAAATATACGACGATGTGATCCAGTCCGGAATAACTCTTCCTAAAGAGCATTGGGAATATTTTTTCCACCAGAGTAAGGATATGATCCTGACCTTGAATATTAATAAGAAAACGATAGATGAGTTCTTATCATTAAATGATGATGCAGGGAAGTCGAGAACATGAAGATACCAATACTTCGGATTCCATTTACCGATAAAGATATCGAATATATTAAGAACGGCATTGAAGATATTTTGAGAAGCGGACAGCTGACACTTGGAAAGAATGTCATTGATTTTGAGAAGAGGTTCGCCGATTTTGCATGCACAACATACGCGCTTGGGGTGAACAGCGGAACAAGCGCCCTTGAAATATTCCTGCGCTCAATCGACGTTAGCAAATCTTCTGTCATTGTGCCCACGAACACTTTTATGGCTACTGCCACCTCGGTTATCCATGCCGGCGGAAAAGTAATATTCACGGATGTGATGCGCGACAACCTGTGCATGGATCCTGACGACTTGCAGGAAAAGATCCGGAAAGACACAAAAGCTGTCATTCTTGTTCATCTTGGTGGCGTCATAACTCCGGAACTCAAAGCTATACAACGTATTTGCGAAGATAATGACCTGTACCTTCTGGAGGATGCAGCCCATGCACATGGAAGCTCCATTGACGGAAAGATGGCAGGCTCCCTTGGCGACGGGGGTGCCTTCTCATTCTATCCCACAAAAGTAATGACCTGCGGGGAAGGCGGGATACTGACCACAAACGACGAATCGATTTATAAAAATGCAGAAACCCTGAGAGACCACGGCAAGCCTGATCACAGGTTCAATAAGCACACAGAGTTTGGCTATAACTGGAGGCTCAGCGAGATACATGCGGTGGTGGCTCTCCAGCAGATGAACACTGTAGACTGGATACTTGGCGAACGCAGGCGAATCGCAAAAGCTTATGATAAAAAACTAAAGAATATTAGCGGTTTGTCTCCAGTGAAAATTCCTTCGAATGTAAAGTCCTCATATTACAAGTACATCGCATATCTTGACGACGGCATTGATAGGGATCCGATAAAAACAAAGTTGAATGAAAAATATGGCATATCACTTACCGGGGAGGTTTATGCAGACCCATGCCATTCCCAGCCCGTATTTAAGAATTACCCGGGTACGATGGTGAATAAACCTGGTGATAAGTTTCCTGAAGCTGAGTACGTATCTGAAAAACACATCTGCTTGCCGCTTTATCCCGGTTTGAGCGAACAGGAAATAGATTATGTTGTAGAAGCCCTTGGGGAAGTCCTGTAATGGCGGTTCTGGTCACAGGGGGAAGCGGATTTATCGGAAGCCATGTTGTTGATAAACTTAAGGAGTCCGGATTTGATGTGCTTGTTTTTGATATTTTAAAACCGCACAGGGATGATATTACATTCATAAAAGGGGATATCACATCCCGGGATCAGCTAAACAACGCCATGCAAGATATCGAATATGTCTATCATATCGCAGGCGCGTCTGATATTAATAAAGTTGAGAAACAACCTGTAAATGCCGTTGATCTGAATATTCTTTCCACGGCGAAAGTGCTTGATGCAGCAAGAGCAAACGATGTGGCAAGGGTGCTGTTTGCCAGCAGTTATTTTGTGGATAGCGGAAAAGGTCATTTATATGCTACAACAAAAAAAGCTTCGGAAATGATATGTAGTGATTATAATACCCTGTATGGTCTACCATTCACGATCCTGCGATATGGCACAGCATACGGTCCGCGCAGCCGTGGAGAAGATGTAATTTCACTTTTTGTAAAAAGAGCCCTTTCCGGGGAACCGCTTGAGATACATGGAAGCGGCGCACAATCCCGCAATTTTATCTATGTGGAAGACCTTGCAAAAGGGAATGTTGCAGCATTATCAGAAGTCGCAAAGAACAGGACATATATATTGGAGGGATGCCGTGCCGTAACTATCAGGGAACTTGCCGAAATTGTTACGCGGATATTCGATGAAGACCTTGATATCCGGTTCGGGTCAAAAAGACCTGACGATTATAGCGGTGATAAAGCATCAAATATCTCGTACAAAGAACTCAGGTGGGAACCAGAGATAGATATCGAAGTTGGTATACGAAGATATATTAAATGGTACACAGAAAATAAATAAAAAAATAATAAAAAACTGAATATACTAAGGACTCATGAAAATATTTTACCTGACAAATGGAGAAAGCGTTCATGATGAAAGATTTCTCAAAAAGATGATAGAACAGGGCTACGAAATATACCTGGTAAGTTATTCAAAAGACAAGATGCCAATAGAAATACCAGGGCTGAAAAAAATTATCTATAAACCTCTTGTCCCTTCTTTCATTCCGTTTTCTATCTATTTTAATTATTTTCCTTTCGGATTTTTACATCTCATATATTTAATCCGGAAATATAAGCCTGATATCCTTCATGCCGGATGGGTGCAGCACTATGGTTTTATTTCAGCTCTCTGTGGTTTTCATCCACTTGTCATCATCCCGTGGGGCTCGGATATTTTGATAGAGCCTCACAAATCAATCCTGCACAGGATGCTCACAAAATTTACATTGAACCGGGCGGATATGATCTCCTGCGACGCCCGGTTCGTAAAGGATGAAATTGTACGCATAAGCGGATATCCGGAAGAGAAAATAGTTGTATTCCCGCAGGGGATAGACCAGAAGATATTTAATGAGAACGTTGATGGAAAGGAGATTAGAGAAAAGCAGGGATGGATGGATAAAAAAATATTGATAATGGCAAGGACCTTCAAGCCTGTATATGGGATAGAATTTTTCCTGCAGGCCATGACCGAAGTCGTAAAAAAAGTTCCTGATGTGCGTGTTCTTATGTGCGGGGATGGACCGCTAAGGGATGAGTTTATCGATTTCGTTATCAAGAATTCACTTAGTGAATATATTCATTTTTCAGGCAATGTGAAAAATGATGAACTGCCAAAATACTATAACGCTGCTGACATTTACGTTTCCTCCTCTTTGAGTGACGGCACATCTCTTGCTCTGCTTGAGTCTATGGCATGCGGTCTTCCTTGTGTAGTTACGGATGTTCCCGCCATACTTGAATGGGTGAAAGATGGAGAGAATGGTTTCATTGTCCCAAGGAAAAATTCAACAGTCCTTGCAGAAAAACTTATAGAACTTCTCAATAATGATAATATGCGCAGGGAATTCGGCAGGAAAAACCTGGCGATCGCAAAAGAACGGGCAAACTGGGATGATAATTTCATGAAACTTGTCTATATATATGATAAACTATGTCCGCAAAAAGAGGTGAACTAATTGAATGTTTTAATAACAGGTGGTCTGGGACAGGTAGGTTCATATCTTACAGAAGAACTCGCAAAGAAAAAATCCAATAAGATCACAGTATTGGATAATTTCTCAAGCAAGATAAAAGATTTTAGAGTTCCGGAAGGAGTTGTTATTGAAAAAGGAGATATCCGGGATGACAGGATCGTAAATAAACTTGTTTCTGAAAATGAAATAATAATTCATACGGCTGCGCAGGTCAGCGTTGTAAATTCAATAGAGAATCCGGTTTATGATGCGGAAAATAATATCCTGGGAACACTCACTCTTCTTAATGCGGCAAGAAAAAGCAATATCAGCAGATTCCTTTATTTTAGTTCAGCCGCAGTGTACGGGGCGCCGCAATATTTGCCAATTGATGAAAGACATCCTGTTAATCCCATGTCGCCATATGGTTTGAGTAAGCTTACAGGGGAGAAGTATGCTATGATGTTCCATTCATTATACGGGATTCCGGTTGTCTGCCTGCGCCCTTTCAATATATACAGTCCACGGCAGAATCCAGGGAGTCCGTATTCGGGGGTGATCACAAAGTTCATAGAGCGGGCAAAAGCAGGAAAACCGCCTATTATTTTCGGAGATGGCAAACAGACCCGGGATTTCGTGAGCGTATATGATGTGATCGATGTTGTCGCCAGGTGTATTGAAAGTGAGAATGCGATTGGAGAAGTGTTTAATGCAGGTACAGGCACAGCAACAACCCTGAACCAGCTTGCTCGATTGTGCAGTAACATGACGCCTGAATACCAGGGGGCAATAAGTGGTGATATTCGTGATAGTTATGCTGATATTTCCAAAGCTATGAAATTCCTTGAATATAAACCCAAATATTTATTAGAAAAGGGGCTTAAGTCAGGTATGCAAAACAATGAAACGATTTAAAAATAAAAAAATACTTATTACCGGGGGCACAGGTTCACTCGGTAAAGAACTTGTTTATTCTCTCCTGAGAAATGAAGAACCCAAAATAATACGGATATTCGATGTCGATGAAACCGAACAGTTCAATTTTCTGCACGAATTGAAAGACGATTTCAGGAATGATCCAAAACATTATGAAGATACCGTAAGATTTCTTCTGGGAGATGTAAGGGATAAGGAGCGCCTGAATCGAGCCGTCGAAGGTATAGATATAATTATCCATACAGCCGCGTTGAAACATGTTGGAGCATGCGAATATAATCCTTTTGAGGCTGTAAAGACCAATGTACTTGGCACGCAGAATATCATCGATGTGGCGATAGATAATAATGTAGGTAAAATAATATTCACAAGCAGTGATAAAGCAGTAAATCCGTCCAATACCATGGGTGCGACAAAGCTTCTGGCAGAAAAACTCATGACCGCAGCAAATTATTATAAAGGTGACCGAAAATGCATATTCTCCAGTGTTCGTTTTGGGAATGTCATGGGGTCTCGCGGCTCGGTTATTCCTTTATTCACCCAACAAATAAAAACAGAAAGCCCTGTAACGATCACCGATCCTACCATGACGCGTTTCATGATGTCGATGTCTCAGGCCGTGGATCTTGTTTTTGAATCCGTTGAAATGGCACAGGGAGGAGAGGTATTTATTTTCAAAATGCCCGTTGTAAACATATTGGATCTGGCAGAAGTACTGATAGAAGGATTAGCTCCAAAGTACGGTCATAAGAGAGAAAATATTGGCATAAAGATCATAGGAACTAAACCTGGTGAAAAGATGTTTGAAGAACTCATGACTGAAGATGAAGCGGTACGGTCACTTGAAAGGGAGGATATGTTCATAATTATCCCGGAGATGATCGAATCGGATTTGAATAAATCCGCATACAATGCCACATCAATTAAATCAAAGGATTTCATATCAAGAGATGTCAGGCCTATATCTAAAGAAGAAATTAAAGCAATTTTGCACAAGGATAAGATCATATAATTCGAAGGTAAGAAATGAGGGTACTGGTAACAGGCGGTGCGGGTTTCATAGGAAGATGGGTCGTCAAGCGTTTACTTGATGATGAGAATCAAGTTTGGGTACTGGATGACCTGTCCAATGGAAGTAAGGAAAATCTCAAAGAGTTCAGAAATAATCCCAATCTTGATGTGAAAATTGGCGATATTAAAGATGCAGGAATCTTATCAAAAATATTTAATAATAAATTTGATATTTGTATACATCTGGCTGCAAGCATTATCGTCCAGGAGAGCATTGATAATCCAAGAAAGACTTTTGAGAACGATGTTATTGGCACATTCAATGTTCTGGAAGAAGCCAGAAAACATAATACTAAATTCGTGTTCATGAGCACCTGTATGGTGTATGATAAGGCCTCAATGGGTGGGGGCATATCGGAAACCCATCCAACAAAAGCAGCATCCCCGTACGCAGGAGCAAAACTTGCAGGGGAAAACATGACGCAGTCCTATTATCATGCGTATGGTCTACCCACAGTGATCATTCGCCCTTTCAATACTTATGGACCTTGCCAAAAGTCAACCGGGGAGGGAGGAGTGATTTCGATTTTCATACAAAAAGAATTGAATGGTGATGTGCTTAATATCTATGGGGATGGTACGCAGACGAGGGATTTGATGTATGTCGAAGATTGTGCAGAGTTTGTGGTGGAGGTTGCGTATTCAAATAAAGCCAATGGCGAGATCTTAAATGCGGGACTTGGTGAGGATATCACAATAAATGAACTTGCCGGAATTATCTGTATGGATAAAAAAAGGATCAGGAATATCAAGCATATACATCCGCAGAGCGAAATCCCAAAACTGTTGTGTGATTATTCAAAAACCAGAAAGCTGATGGGGTGGGAGCCAAAGACTTCACTTAAAGAAGGAATCAATAAAACACGAGAGTGGATGAAGAAATCAGCGGGAAAATAATGGATTTTATACCATACGGTTTGCACTGGATCGATGAAGAAGATATTAATGAAGTTGCCAAAGTATTGAGAAGCAGCTGGATCACAACAGGTCCGAAGATCAAAGAATTTGAAGATGCGATATGTGCGTATATCGGGTGCAGTTACAGTACTGCTGTCAATAGCGGGACAAGCGCTCTTGATATTGCGGTTCAGTCCCTTGATCTTCCTGCGGGAAGTGAGATAATCACTACGCCTTTTACTTTTGTTGCAACTTCAAATGCCATAATATACAATGGTCATAGACCGGTTTTTGCAGATATATGCCCGGATACTTTCAATATCGATCCTGAAGATATCAGAAGAAAGATCACAGAAAATACAAAGGCGATTATTTACGTGGATTATGCAGGCCATCCCTGCGATATCCGTGAGTTGAAAAAAATTGCAGATGAGTTTGACCTGTATCTGATTGAGGATGCCTGCCATGCGATCGGGGCAGAATATGAACAAAAAAAAGTGGGGAATTTTGCCGATATGACCATTTTCAGTTTCCATCCCGTAAAGCATATTACAACAGGTGAAGGCGGTGCTGTCGTCACAGATAACACAGAATTGTATGAAAAACTCTCGTTATTGAGAACCCACGGGATAGATAAGAACACTATGGACAGGTATGGACCGGATGCTTCGTGGGCGTATGATATGAAATATCTTGGAAGAAACTACCGGATTACTGATTTCCAGGCAGCTCTGGGGATATCACAATTGAAGAAGCTGGATGGCTTCCTCGACAGGCGGACCGAACTGGCTTCAAAGTATGATCAGCTTTTGGGCGATGTTGATTTTATCCGTTTACCAATTGTGAAAAACAATGTGAAACATGCATATCATATTTACACTATCCTGCTTGATGATACCATAAATCGGGATGAGTTCTTCAAATATATGAAAGCTGCAAGCATCGGGGTAAATGTGCATTATATTCCAGCTTATCGGCACAGTTATTATATTAATAATTTCAATATTGATAGACATGATTTTCCCGTAACTGAAGATATCTTCAAAAGGATCATTACCCTGCCGTTATTTCCAGAGATGGGACGGGACAAAATGGAATACATCGCTGAAACCATCAAGGAATATAAAAAATGAAACCAAATAAGATCGCACTGGGGACTGCGCAGTTCGGGATGGACTATGGCATTAATAATCAGAGAGGAAAAATACCTGAAAAAGAAGTCTTTGAGATCTTATATGAAGCCTCAAGTTTAGGAATAGATACCCTGGATTCGGCCTATGCATATGGGAATAGTGAAGCTGTGATAGGGAATTTCATACGAGAAAGCAAGAAAGATTTTAAAATTATTTCAAAATCGCCAAATAAGGAGAGCGGAGAGATCGAGAAGATATTCGATTCATCCCTAAAAAAACTTAATGTGAAAGCATTTTATGGCTATCTGATTCATAGCTTCGATCATTACAGGAAATATCCTGAAATATGGAACCTATTAAATAAATTGAAATCAAACAAAAAGATAGGAAAAATAGGTTTCTCGCTTTATTATACTTCTGAACTGGATTATATCCTGGAGAATAATCTGAACATTGACATAATTCAGGTACCTTATAGTATTTTTGACCAGCGATTTGCACGGTATTTTCAGGAGCTCAAGAGTAAAGATGTGGAAATCCATGTAAGATCGGTCTTCCTTCAAGGATTGGTTTTTAGAAATCCTGGTGAACTGGATAATTATTTCATAAAAATAAAAGATAAACTTGAAAACCTTAACTTGCTGTCAGGAAAACAGAATATTCCAATGGTGGCATTATGTTTAAATTTTGTTGCTCTCAATGAGTCTATTGATAAAGTTGTGGTGGGTGTTGATAGTTTGAATAATCTAAAAGAGATCGTTTCTTCGCTGGACTATATGAACGGAGTCAGGAACATACTTCAGGAGCTTTATTCTTTCAGGGAAGATGATGAGTACATGATTCTACCGTTAAACTGGAAGGTCCAATGAAGATCAATGCAATAATACAGGCACGAATGGGCTCAACGAGATTACCTGAAAAAACCATGATGAAAATCCTCGACAAACCGGTTTTATGGCATGTCGTTAACAGAGCCAGAAAATCAAGATATATTGAGAACATCATCGTGGCTACTACGGAAAAACATACAGATGATATTATCTGCGAATTCTGCAGGGAATCGGGTATAGATTATTTCAGGGGGTCCGAAAATGATGTACTGGATAGATATTATCAGTGTGCAAAAGAATATGGTATCGATATTATCGTACGCCTGACCGCTGATGATCCCCTTAATGATTCCTTTGTGATCGATAAGCTGATAGAAACCTTCCTGGAACTGTCACCTAATATCGATTATGTGGGCAGTGATCTGAATTTCAAATATCCTGTCGGGGTAGGTGCGCAGATTTTTTCATTTGAAGCCCTTGAAAGGGTATGGAATGAAACTCATGATGATTTTGAGAGAGAGCACGTCATGTTATATCTGTTAAGAAATCCGGAAAAGTTCAGGATAAGTGGTATCAAGACCGAGTTTGATTATTCGAATCATCGATGGACGCTGGATTATATCGAAGATTTTAGATTTATCGAAGCTATTTATCAGCATTTTCAAAATGGGTATTTCACCATGGAAGAACTTATCGATTATCTAAATAATAATCCGCAGATTGTTCAAATCAATTCAGGTCATGAATATAAATTTAAGAATGTGAGTAAAAATAAGGTGTAATAATGAAGTTTTTAATAGTTGGTCTGGGATCGATGGGAAAGAGACGAATAAGAAATTTGCAATATCTGGGATACAATGATATTATAGGATATGATATCAGACCCGATCGCAATGCAGAAGCTGAGGCTAAATATGGGATCGTTACATACGAATCATTTGATTCCGCATTTGAACAGAATCCGGATGCATTAATTATTTCAACACCTCCGGATGAACATTCGAATTATATACTAAAATCAATTGAACTGGATCTGCCCTTTCTTGTAGAAGCAAGCGTCGTGGATGATCGATATGATGAAATCATATCTGCATTGGGGGCTAAAGATCTGGTGGGAGTGCCATCATGCACAATGCGGTTCCATTATTCAACAAAATTAATAAAAAAGTTGTTAGATGAGGGGGCAATTGGAAAGGTATATTCATATACCCATGAATGCAGGACATATCTTCCGGACTGGCATACATATGAAGATTACAGGGACTATTATGTTTCCAGGAGAGATGTTGGCGGGGGTAGAGAGAGCGTTCCGTTCGAACTTGAATGGCTTCAATGGCTTCTGGGAAAAGTGACAAAGATCGCCTGCATGAAAGATAAGGTATCAAACCTGGACGCAGATATCGATGATGTTTATTATTTGATTGTGGAATGCGAGAACAGGGTTTATGGGAGCCTCTGTATCGATGTATTGTCAAGGGTCCCATTCAGGGAATTGAGGATAATAGGAGAAAAGGGGAATATTTCCTGGGATTTTACCAAGAAATCAGTGAAACTGTACATTGCAGATGGGAACAAATGGAGCGAATTTAAGGAACCAGAGGCAATAAAGGAGGGTGGATATGTATTCGAGGACAACGTATATATCGAAGAAATAAAATATTTCATCGGTTTATTACAGAGAACAGAAGAGAAGATCTATGATTTTAATTATGATTGGGAAGTCCTGAAATTATTATATCTTGCTGAAAAAAGCTGGGATGAAAAGAAAATATTGAACGTAGAAGAATGAATACTAAGTTGAAATCGATGTCGAGGAAGTTATGAATAATGAAAAAGGCATTAGACTCTGGAACAAGGCAAAAGTAATAATACCCGGAGGTTCACAATTATTATCTAAAAGATCTGAAATGTTCCTGCCTGAACAATGGCCTTCATATTATGACCGGGCAAAAGGGTGCCAGGTGTGGGATCTGGACGGGAACGGATACACTGATATGAGTACCATGGGCATAGGTGCATGCATTCTCGGATATGCAGATGATGATGTTGATGGGGCTGTCAAATCTGCTATAGACAGAGGAAGTATGTGCACCCTGAATGCGCCTGAAGAAATCGAACTTGCCGAACTCCTGATCCGGCTTCATCCATGGGCGCAGATGGTCAGATATGCCAGAACAGGCGGTGAAGCGCTGGCAATGGCTGTTAGAATTGCCCGGGCAAAATCCGGAAAAGATATTGTGCTCTTTTGTGGATATCACGGCTGGCATGACTGGTATCTATCATCCAATCTTGCTAATGAAAAATCCCTTGATGGGCACCTGCTACCCGGCCTGCAACCGCTGGGTGTGCCCAGGGCATTGAAGGGAACTTCATTCCCGTTCAACTATAATGACACAAAGGGGTTCATGGAACTCATAACTCGGCATAAGGACAATGTTGGCGTGATAGTCCTGGAAGCTATAAGAAGTCATGATCCGGAACATGAATTCTTGATGGCGATACAGAAAGTCATTAAAGATTTGGGGATAGTTTTGATAATCGATGAGGTCAGCTCCGGCTGGAGAATGAACCTGGGAGGAGCTCATCTACTGTATGATATCAAACCCGATATAGCTGTTTTTGCAAAAGCGATCAGCAATGGCTACCCCATGGCAGCGGTCATAGGCAGGGGAGATGTAATGGAAGTTGCCCAGGATACTTTTATCAGCAGTACATACTGGACTGATAGGATTGGCCCGACTGCAGCACTTGCCACGATAAATAAGATGAAAGAGAATGATGTGCAGAACCATTTGATGGATATAGGAAAAAAAGTGCAGGAAGGATGGAGCTCTTTGGCCTCCGACCATGATCTCGATATAGAAGTATCCGGAATATATCCGCTTGGACATTTCGAATTCAAATATGAGGATCCACTTGTTCCTAAAACCCTCTTCACGCAGTTGATGCTTGAGAAGGGTTTTCTTGCTACGACTGGATTCTATTCCTCATATTCACACAAAGATGAGGATGTTGAAAGATTTTTAACTGCTGTTGATAGTTCTTTTAAGTTTATCGCAAAAGCTATAAAAGAAGGAAAACCGGAAAAATATCTGAAAGGCCCGGTGTGCCACTCAGGGTTCAAAAGATTAACATGAAATATGAACGAAAAGGTACGGATAAAATGATGCCCCATCAAAAAAAATATACCGTCATAAAAGACCCGGAATATGAATATCTACGGATAGACCCCATACCATCAAAAGAAGAAGTGGAACGTTTCTATCTGGAAGAGTTCTATACCTCCAAATATAAACAATTCAATGACTCTTCCCTTGAAGTACAGAAAGAAGAAAAAGAATTCTTTGACAGTCGATGGCAGTCGGTCTGCGATCAATGCTCTGAATATTTCGGCAAGCTTGACGGATTATCCGTTTTTGATATCGGCTGCGGATTTGCGCAGGCATTACTATACTTCCGCGATAGGGGAATGAATGTCAGCGGTCTTGAGCCGTCATCCGAAGGTGTGGCGTATGCCAATTCCCAGGGGATCAATGTCTTTCATGCAGGAATCGAAGAGCTCAATTGTGCCGGCTCGGAAAGGTTTGATATTGTAACGATATTCGATGTGCTTGAGCATCTTCGGGCTCCAGCGGACACATTGACCGGCATAAAAGAGAATTTATTAAAACCCGGGGGGCTGCTGGTTATCGATGTTCCCAACGAGTTCAATGATTTCCAGGTGGCAGCAAATGCCGAGTATAACCTTAATGAATGGTGGGTATGCCCCCCGAACCATATCAATTATTTTTCAGTGAACAGTATGAAGCACCTGCTTGAAAAATGCGGATATTCGGTCAAATTTTGCGAATCCTCTTTTCCCATTGAAATTTTTATGCTGATGGGAGATGTATATGTGGGAAATAGCGAACTTGGAAAGGCATGTCATCAAAAACGTGTTACATTTGAATATCTTATGAAAAAACACGGAAAGAGTAAAAAATTATCCAAATTTTACCAGGCGCTTTCCGATCTTGACCTGGGAAGACAGTTTGTTGTATATGCAACACCAAACAAAGGAGCCGATTAAATGGAATTTACCGATATTTCGCGATATTTACCGGTCAAAAGTGCATCAATTCTGCCTTTTGAAAAGCTGCGCCATATGGAACCCGTGTGGATGACCCAGGACCTTAAGATTGTTGACGAACCCAAAAACATTGATTATGCGAAATCATTAGCCAGTAAGGGGATTATCGTCGTGCCGATCAGACGCCGACCCCTGTCCTCCAAATATATTGATCGAAAAACTTTCCCGCGCAGGATCTTATTTGAAATGACAAGCCGCTGCAATTTTCATTGCACAATGTGCCCCCAGCAGAATCTGAAACGCCCCCGGATGGATATGCCCGGCGAGGATTACAGGAGGGTCATTGATGAAATTGATAAGTATGGTATTGAAGGATTATGGCTATATCATTTAGGCGAATCCCTGTTGCACCCCGAATTCCGGGAAAATGTCAATCATATAAGTAAGAAGAAAAATCTTGGGATCATCTGGATGAGTACGAACGGGCAGTATTTTACCGAAGATAATATCAGGTGTGTTCTTGATTCGAATATTGATTATATCAATTTTTCTGCACATGCAGTAACAGAGGAAACATATAATAAAGTGGCTTCTGAAGGTGATTTCAGGATAGTCCAGGGGAATCTGGAAAAATTATATGAATTGAAAGGAACTGACAAGTTACCCCGCAAACCCTTCATCCACTGTCAGATGATCGAGCAGGAAACAACAAAACACGAGGTTGATGCATTCATACAGAAACACTATAAACGTGCTGATATCGTATCTATTAACATGTTAGAATATGTGAATCTTCCCAGTAATATATTTGGCCTTAAACAAAGAGAACGGAAACCTTTGACTTCATGCTTGCGTGTATCCCGAAGCGATTGCTTCATTTGTTCCAACGGCGCTGTAACTCTCTGTGACGCTGCTTATAATGGTGAAATTCATCTGGGTAGTATCCACGAACAAACATTATTCGAAATCTGGAATGGAGAACGAAGAAAAAAGATTCTTGAACTTAATGAGCAGGATCGGATGTCTGAAATAGAGTTTTGCAGCAAATGCACTGATTATGATATCTAAATAATTATGAATTTAAATGTTTCCCTTGTTCCATTTAGAGAGGAGCATATTTCATTGACATTCGAATGGATCCAGGATCCGGATTTTCAGCAATTATTTCTAATGCGCGACAGACCAACATGGGACGGACATATAAAATATTTTGACAACATGCTGAAAGATCCTGCACAGCGTGTTTATGCTATACTGTCAGAAGGCAGGCATGTAGGCAACTGCGGGGTGAAAAATATTTCCTTAACTAACAAGGAAGGTGAACTCTGGATATACATCGGAGACCCGCGTATGCGAAGAAAAGGCATTGCGAGCCATGCAACGCGATTACTGGCAGCCAAAGGATTTATCGAACTCGGATTGGAAAGAATTATAGTCCATGTTGCTGATTTCAATGTTTCAGCCATAAAACTCTATAAAAAACTTGGGTTTATTGAGGTTCCGGTCAGTGATAATTCAAAGGAATGGACGAACCGTGGATGCAATATCATCCGTATGGAGTTGAAAAAACAAACATGAAAGTGGCAATGATGCAGCCAGCCTTTATACCGTGGCAGGGTTTTTTTGAATTGATACACAACTCGGATGTATTTATTTTTCTTGATGATTTCCAGTTCTCAGCCCAGAGCTACCACCAGCGCAATCGCCTTTTTGTAAATAAAGACCGGATAGACTGGTACATAGTGCCAGTTCAGAAGTCCATCTCTTTCAAATTGCCTCTAAATCAGACCATAACCAACGAAACAACTTTCTGGCGCAAGAAGATGTGGAAGCGAATTCAACAGAACTATTCGGGAGCGAAATATTATTATGAATTCGCACCCTTCATCGAAAAATGGTTATCTACTCCTATGGAATCGCTGGCAGCACAGAATATTGCATTTATAAAGTATGTTTGTGAGCAGCTGGATATTCGACCGGAATTCCGGCTCAGTTCCCAATATCCCTCTGGATCACATAGATCTGTCCGGGTAGTCGAATTACTGCGATCGTGCCATGCAGATAGTTACTTTTGCGCGAAGGGTTCATTCTTATACATGCTTGAAGATGGTATTTTCCCGCTCCATGACATTGCGGTATTTTTCCAGGATTTCCAGCCAGGATCCTACCAACAAATAGGGTCTCCGGGAAAATTCATACAACATCTGTCAATTATTGATGCACTTATGAATATAGGAGCAGAGGGTACGGCAGAGCTTGTTAAAAAAGGGACACGTAAATGGCTGACCTGGGAAGAAATAATCGCATTAAAATCACATTGAGGTGAAGTAACTTGGAAATTAATATTGCAGAAAAAAAAGTGGGCGGAATAAATTCTGTATTTATCGTTGCGGAGCTATCGGCAAATCACCTCCAGAAGTATGATCTGGCTGTAAAGACGATCAGAGCTGCAAAAGAATCCGGAGCAGATGCCGTCAAGTTTCAGACATATACGCCGGACACGATCACCATTGATTCAAATGAGGAATATTTTCAGATAAAACAGGGAACCATATGGGACGGGAAGACCCTCTATCAACTGTATCAGGAGGCATATACTCCCTGGGAATGGCACTCAAAATTAAAAAAAATAGCAAAAGACCTGGGATTGATCTTTTTCTCTACTCCATTTGATAAAACTGCAGTTGATCTTCTTGAGGGAATGGATGTGCCCGTATATAAGATAGCATCACTTGAAATAACAGATATCCCTTTGATCGAATACATAGCATCTAAAGGGAAACCAGTGATAATATCAACAGGGATAGCAACCCTATCTGACATTGAAGAAGCTGTGAATGCCTGCAGGAGAAAGGGTAACAGCCAGATAGTCCTCTTGAAATGCACATCAGAATATCCCGCATCGCTGGAAGATGCAAATCTGAGGACGATCCCGAATATGAGAGAGACCTTTAACACAGTAGTGGGATTCTCAGATCATACCATGGGCATCTCAGCTCCAATTGCCGCTGTTTCCCTTGGGGCAAAGATAATTGAAAAGCATTTCATACTTGACCGGAAGCTTGGCGGTCCTGATGCAACGTTCTCATCAGAACCCGAAGAGTTCAAGGCAATGGTAAAGGCTGTAAGAGAGGTGGAAACGGCACTGGGAAGCGTCAATTATGAGCTATCTGAAAAGACAAAGAGAAGCAGGGAATTCTCACGCTCATTGTTCGTAGTAAAAGATGTTAAGAAAGATGATTCTTTGACGTTTGAAAATATAAGGTCTATCAGACCCGGTTTTGGGCTTCATCCCAGATATATGAATAATATTATCGGGAAGAGGGCAAGGAAAGATATTAAAAGGGGAACTCCTTTGAACTGGGATCTGGTCGAATAATGGCACAAAATATAAAATTCGGCCTGAAACTCTGGTCAACAAATACTGCTTTGATAGATAAAGCGGTAAAACTATTAGATGAAAAGATTTTCGATTATATTGAGCTGTTCGTTTTACCTGATACTGATATAGCTCCGTTCCTGGTAGATGTGCCCTATGTCATTCATATCCCCCACCATCAATTCGGCGTGAGCATCGGTGAAGCCATTAAAAAAAAGCATAGTCTTGAAAAAATCCGCGAGAGTTTTAATTGGGCCGATAAATTGGATGCCAGATACCTTATACTCCATGCTGGCACAGGTTCGCTGCAGCATGCTTCCGATTTTATTAATGAAATATCAGACGGACGCCTGCTTATTGAAAATATGCCAGGATTCGGATTGAATCGGGAGCCAATGATAGGCTTTTCTCCTCAACAAATTGAAGAGTTGATCGGTGGAAATGATATCGGATTATGCCTGGATTTTGGGCATGGCATAAAAGCAGCTTCAAGCCAAAAGAAAGATTATAAGGACTATATAAATTCTTTTCTATATCTTGAGCCAGAGATATTCCATTTGAGCGATGGGATGGCCGGTAATGAAATGGACGAACATCTGAGTCTTGGGGATGGTGATTTTGATTTCGAATTTTTGCTGGGATGTGCCATGAAAAGCAGTTCCGGAACGATAACATTGGAGACGCCCAGAAAGAATCAGGACTCTTTCCAGGAAGATCTTCGAAACCTTCATTTCTTGAATAATATTATGAGATGATGTCATGACTTTCCATAATGACTCCAAAACAGAAGATCAGCGCGAAAAGATCTTGATACTTCTTGAAACCGAACTCCAGGTAAATGAATGCCTGGCACATTTTGATGAATTATCAGGTGAAAAAATAATAATTGCACTTTCACCTTTTGCCATGTATGAACTTGACAGGAAAGGGATCAAATATAAAATCCCTGAGGAATATTATTCGCCGAAGGATCTGTATTCTCTCGGAATGGCAAATTTTCAAAGGATAGAAGATCTATGCAAAATTATTGATAATTGCATTTCCGGGTGGTGTAAAGAAGCTGGTGAACTAAAAATCAGGCCAGCATTATTTAATTTCTATAGTTTAAAAATGATTTACGATGCTATGACTATTCGAATATTTCAACTTTCAAACATATTCGATATTGAAAAGCCGGATGTTGTATATATTCATGATTCCCGGCTATTTCCTTTTAGATATAAGAATGACGATGAGGGGTTCTTCAGATTTGATAATAGGGATTCATTATATTCGAAGCTTTTGAAATTGAATGAATGGAAAATAAGAATAATGTTCTTCGATATCGAATCGAATATTGAACCGGAATTGAAACCCGCAAATTCACCTCTTTTCCAGGGATTGAAAAAATATATTTTTTCGAAACCTAATATATATAACCTTGCGATGATCGTAAAAAAGAATGGTCTTAATGGTATTTTTTTCTGGATCAAATATCTTATTTATTCAAAGGAGAGAAAGCATATAGTCCTATTGGGCGGGGGGTATAATTGGGATGACAGCCTGAAGGAAATATTATCAGAGAAAATTGGTCCTGTATACCACTTTAATCATGGAGGGGAAGAATTATTCAATAACAATCAGGATATAAACCTGAATAACGCCTGGAACGAATTATATAGCAGCCGGATATTCATCGATTTTTTTTCATTCATGGGAATAGATTTTCTCTCTATTCTCAAAGAAAGGCTCGAATTCATAGTTAAGCGATCAACAAAAGCCTGCATAAAGACACAGAAAGATATGGAAGGATTCATCAATAAAAATAATATCAGAGCCGTGATCTCATCGGTAATAGCGACGAGCCTTGATCATTCCGCTGCAAGAGCTGCACATAATCAAAAAGTTCCTGTGATAACATGGCAGCATGGAGCTTATGGAGCTTTTCATCATCAGATCATCAATTATCTTGACCTTATCAGTTCTGATTATCATTTTGTCTTCGGGGATAGTATCAAAGATCAATATACGCAGCAAGCTATATCATATGGCACAAAAATTGTTTCCATAGGATCAGCAGCCTTAGACAGGCTTCAGATAAAATTCTCAAAAGAAAGGCAATCAGAATCAAGGAAGATATTGTATATCACAGCTTCAGGTTATCAGAATCATCTCTACATCTCTCATTACCCCCCATTCTCGGACAATTATTTCTGGCAAACACAGAAAGCTATTATAGATACTCTTGGAAAACATCCGGAATATTCCATAATAATGAAATTACATCCGACTCCATATTACAGGAAACTGGACTTTAAAAGCTATACTGATGAGAAAAATTATGACAATTTCGAATTCATAATGAATGAAAAATCAACCGAAGAGTTATTATTATTAGCAGATATGGTTATTCTTGATATTCCATCCACGGTTTTATTGCAGTCTCTGACAACAAGTAAGCCGGTATTTGTTTATATGGGACATGCCCGTTTCGATCCGGCTCCTTTACAACTTCTTATGAATCGTGCTGTTTGTCATGAAAATCTTGAAAAGTTCATTTTGAAATTAGAAGAATATCTTACGAATAAAAATTATTCAAAAGACCTGTACAATAATGATTATTTGCTCAGGTTTGGAACGTATCTCGATAAAGGATTTGCATCAAGGCGTGCAGCACAGGCGTTAAGACAGATTATTGACAAGAATTTTTAAGATATGGCTATACCAATTTTATCCCGGATCATGAACGTCTCTCCAGTGCAGCGCCAGAGCATGATCTCATTTTTTTGGCAGATAGCTTTCACTGCGATCGGCTTTCTTAGCACTATGTATTTTGCGCATGCTGTCGGGGCAGCTATATTGGGTGCTTATTTCCTTTTCACCGCATACCAGAGCCTTATCAGTATGGTCTTAGATGGCGGATTTGGGGGTGCAGCTTTAAAGAGAATCAGCGAAGGAGAAGAGCCCGATGCTTTTTTTTCCGCATATTTCGCGATTCGCCTGGCACTTACGGTATTCGTGATTTTATTCTTGATCATCTTTAAAGAATATTTTGTTGACCTGAACAGGTCCGGATTATTTTTATTGCTATTAATAGCGATTTTCTTATCATTATTCGATGGGCTGGTCTCAACAGGTGTTGCAGGCACCGGCAAAATGGGAATTCGAACAACTTGTGCAGGGATTGGAAATATTGCGAGGATCTTATTCCAGGTAGTAGCTATATTTCTGGGATATGAAGCGGGGGGTCTTGTGGTGGGAGCTATTGCAGGGACACTTGTAGCTGCAATAATCGAATTTCGTTTTCTGGAGCTCCATTTTGTAAAATTCAATTGGGAGCACGTCAAAAGTTTATCAGTGTTCTCATTCTGGCTGTTCCTGACATCTGGCGGTATAATTGTGTATTCACAGGCGGATACAATACTGATCGGTCATTTTTTAGATACTGCGGATGTGGGAGTTTACAGGATCGCACTCCAGTTCACAACTATCTCTACGTTGATCACATATGCACTCCGGATGACTTTATGGCCGCAGGTAAGCAGGTGGGGGAAAAAAGGGCAATTAGGGCATGTGGAAGAATCGCTTGCCAGGGCACTCAGTTATTCCTTGCTTCTGGCAGTGCCCGCTTTTGTCGGTGGAGCGTTATTGGGAGATAAACTACTATATTTTTTCTATGGGACTGAATTTGCGTCAGGATATTCTGTCCTGGTAGTTTTATTGGCCGTCCAGATTGTAAATGTATTTCAATATTTTTTTACAATGTATCTGGATGCATTGAATTATCCTAAAGAATCCTTCAAAGTAACGATTATTGCGGCCATGGCAAATATTGTATTAGATATCCTTTTCATTCCGATATACGGGATTATTGGTGCGGCTGTAGCGACTCTAGTTTCAATGATCCTGAATGTTTTCCTGGCGAAATTCGCACTTTCACGGGTCATGAAAATACGTGTTGAGAAAAACAGTTTGATGAATATTCTGAAGGCATCTGCTGCAATGAGCATAATAGTTGGTACGTATCGTTTTTTGGTCCCTTTATCAAATGTATCGCTTTCATTGTTTGCTGTTTTCCTGGGCGGCGCTGTTTTTTGTATTCTGATGTTTAAAATAGATCGAAAAATGTACGATGATATGAAATCCATGATACTCCAGATGAATTTGCCCTGGCCTAATTGGTTATAAGATACATTAATAAGAATGATGATAGTTATAAACTGTTGAATTATGCATAATCCACTGAAAAATAAATTAAGGAAGAATAATATAACGATCGGGAGCTGGATAACACTCGGAAACACAAACATTCCCGAAATAATGGCACAATCGGGATTTGAGTGGCTTACGATCGATATTGAGCATAGCGTGATCGAGATAGATACACTCCAGCAGCAGATACAGGTAATTGAAGGAAAAGGGGTTGTTCCGCTTGTAAGAGTGGGAGAAAATAATCCAAATTTGATAAAAAGAGTAATGGATGCCGGAGCGTATGGTGTAATTGTACCCATGGTAAATACCAGGGAACATGCACTGGCGGCCGTAAAAGCAGTAAAATACCCGCCGACAGGAACACGTGGTGTTGGCCTGGCAAGAGCACAGGGTTATGGTTTTGATTTTGACAATTATGCTGCGACTATCAATGAAGAATCTGTGGTAATAGTCCAGGTGGAACACATTGATTCTGTACGCAACCTCGAATCGATACTTTCAGTAGGAGGCGTTGACGGCTGCATCATAGGACCTTATGATCTATCCGGTTCACTTGGAGTTCCGGGGAATTTCACACATCCTGAAGTCCTTGCAGCTTTAAAAAGGGTGGAAGAAGTATGCAAAAAAATGAAAGTCCCGCTTGGGATCCATGTCATCCAGCCAGACTACAGGTTAGTTCTTGACAATGTTAAAAAGGGATATACCTTCATAGCGTTCAGTCTGGATTCATTGTTCCTTGGAACATCCTGCAGGGAACAATTGAAATTGCTAAAGGAAGGTTTGCCATGATCGATGAAAAAAAAATAAACCCCAATATCGATAAGCTTCACAATTATTTTGATAACATCCTTGCCAAATATTTTAAGGATGGCAAGCCTGATCCGGAATATTTTGAACAAACAGCCTGTTATAATTGCGGCAGTCATGAAATTGCGAATTCATTTACTGTGAATCAATTTACACATGTTCGATGCAAAAATTGCCAGATGGTATATGTAAATCCGAGATTTAAAGAATCCATAGTCACTAATTTATATAATGAAGCCGATTATACTGAATTTTATAAAATAAAATTGATTCCATCAATAGATTACAGGAAAACAGTACTGGCTGAAAAAAAATATGAACAGATCGCAGGATATTTCAATAAATCAGGCAAGGTACTGGATATCGGAAGCGGGCTGGGAGAAGTACTCAGTGTTTTTAAGGAGCATGGGTGGGATTGCAAAGGGATCGAGTTCAATGAATTCGCAGCAAATTATTCAAAAGAAAAATTCAGTTTAAATATCCTCAACAAAAGCATATATGATTTTGACTCCTCTGAAAAATTTGATGTGATCATGCTGTGGGGAGTTCTGGAACATTTTTTCAAGCCTGCAGACATCCTGAACAAAATACACGAGCTTCTGAATAATGATGGATTGCTGCTGCTGGAGGTTCCATCAGCGGATTCCGTACTGGTAAGGTACTATGAAAGAACCTCAAAGCCAGTGGACAGAATAATCGAAGGTGACAGGCATATCATGCTTTTTTCCCTGAGGGGTTTAATAGAAATGACCGAAAATTCGGGTTTTACGCCAATTGAAATAAAATCCAACGGCCTGGATATAAGTACATTAAATAGATTGGAACTCAATAACACTTTAAACCTTTCACAGGTGAATAAAGTTCAACAATTATTGGATGATTCGATGCAGGGAGACCTATTAAGAGGATTTTTCAAAAAAAAGGTGTGAAAATGAAAGTAATTGGCATTATTCCGGCAAGGATGTCCTCAAGCCGTTTTCCGGGAAAACCTCTGGCTAAAATCTGTGGAATGCCTATGGTGGGTCATGTTTTGATCAGGTCTAAGAAAAGCAAATTGCTTGATGAAGTATATGTCGCCACATGTGACAAAGAAATATATGATTATGTAGAATCCATAGGCGGCAAGGCGATAATGACTTCAAATAAACATGAAAGAGGTACGGACAGGATAGCTGAGGCTCTTCTAACGATCGAGAAGCGTACAAATGATAAAATCGGGATCGTGGTCAATATTCAAGGGGATGAGCCCATGCTCACCCCAGAAATGATAGATGCTGCCATCAAACCCATGATAGAAGATCCATCCATTGCTTGCGTGAACCTGATGGCGCCATTGAATGACCAGGAGGAGCATGAAGATCCGAACGAAGTGAAAGTCGTGGTGGATAAGAGTAATTTTGCCATGTATTTTTCCAGGGAGCCGATTCCTTCAAGGAAAAAAGGCGCAAAGGACATTCCTATGAACAAGCAGGTTTGTATAATACCTTTCACCAGGGATTTTCTTATCAAATTCACCAATCTTGAACCAACACCGCTTGAAATCGTGGAATCTGTGGATATGCTAAGAGCAATGGAACACGGTTACAAAGTCAAGATGGTTCCTACAGACGTTATCACGTATAGCGTGGATAATCAGGAAGATTTAAATGTGGTTGAGGATTTAATGGCAAAAGATAAATTTATATTAACTTATTAGGGGTATTAAATAGAAAAAAACAAATTTCTTAATAAATTAATATACCGATTATGAATATGAAAGATATAAGAACTTATTTCCGTAATAGTTTTAAGAACTTTCTAAATGCTCTTTATCTAAAATCACTGAGATCTGCGATCGTTGAACAAAAACTATCTCAACTTTACCTGGAACTTGAAAAAATCGTTCCGGATATTTCAGAACAATATTCGTGTTTTAAATTGGATTCCGAATATCTGGTCACGAATGTCAGGGGAATGCACTCATTTCAGATATCTCTCACAAATGAGGCGATATCCATGACAAATAAGACTCCATTAACCATTGTTGATATTGGTGACTCTTCAGGGACCCATATCCAATATATCAATGGTATTCATAAAAATATAAAATGTTTAAGTGTTAATCTTGATATGACGGCTGTTAATAAAATCAAAGCCAAAGGTCTGGAAGCTATTTTTTCGAGGGCAGAGGATCTTCATAATCACTCCATAACAGCAGACATTTTTCTATCTTTTGAAATGCTGGAGCATTTGACTGACCCGATAAGATTCCTGCATCAACTATCCGAAAAAACGTCATGCCAGTATTTCGTTGTGACTATACCATTTATCAGGAAGAGCAGAGTAGCTTTGCATCATATACGGCAAAATATCAGGATGGATAAGTCGGCGGAAAATACTCATATTTTTGAACTATCTCCTGATGATTGGAAGCTAATTTTCAAACATTCCGGATGGGATATCGCATCAGAGAAAATATATTATCAATATCCCAGGAAAAACATATTATGGTTTATGAAATATTTTTGGCGATCCAGCGACTATGAAGGATTTTATGGAGCTATTTTGAAAAGAGATAATACATGGAGCAATCTATACAAAGATTGGTAGAGATAATAATGAAATTTCCTTTTATGAAACTAAAAACATGGTGATTCCCGATGTCCACTAAATTCAAAGTATTGCTTGTTTATCCAAATCTTCAAATGATCAATTTATTGCCAAGCAATATATCCATACTCAGTGCAAGCCTCAAACAAAAAGGATTCGAAGTGGATATTTTTGATACGACATTTTATAAAACCGAGCAGCAAAGCATCGATGAAAAAAGAGTCGAAATATTACAGCTAAGGCCATTTGATCTTACAAAATACGGCTTGCATTATGCAAATACGAATGTATATGACGATTTCAGGAAAAAAGTTGAGAGTTTCAAACCTGACCTCATTTCTATAACAATAGTAGATGACACGCTGCATTTGAGCATCGAATTATTAAAAACAGTGTCTGATCTTGATATTCCTGTTTGTGCAGGCGGTGTACATGTTATTTTTTCACCTGAAGCGGTTTTGTCACACGATGAAGTGGATTATATCTGCTGGGGTGAAGGGGAGGAGGCTTTGCCTGAGCTATGCAGCCACCTGAAAGACAATTTGCCCCTTGATAACATAAAAAATATCTGGTCTAAGAAAAATGGAAAAATAATCCAAAACAGTATGAGGGAACTCGTGAATCTGGATGAAATACCGTACAACGATTTCTCCATATTTGAAGAAAAACGATTTTTCAGACCCATGCAGGGAAAGGTATTCAGGATGGTCCCGGTTGAAATAGATCGCGGTTGCCCTTATAGCTGCCAGTTCTGCGCAGCACCTCATCTAAGAGCATTATATAAGAAAGAGACAGAATGCAATTATTATAGAATGAAATCCCTTGACAGGGTAATTGATGAAATAAAATTTTATATTAAAAAATATAAAGCAGAATATATTTTTTTCAATTCGGAAACTTTTCTTGCGATGCCGGACGCTAAATTCGATGAATTCTCCAGAAGGTATATCGATGAAATCAAAATCCCATTCTGGTGCCAGTCAAGGATTGAAACTATATCGGATTTTAAGATCAGCAGGCTTGTCAGTATGGGATGCGATAGGATTTCGATAGGGCTTGAACACGGGAATGAAGAGTTCAGGAAAAAAGTGCTTAATAAGCCTTTCACAAATGAAAATGTCATTAAGGCTTTTGAGATATTGAAAAAATATTCCATACCTGTTACAGTTAATAATATCATCGGTTTTCCGGAGGAGACCCGTGAAATGGTTTTTGATACCATATATTTGAACCGAAAAATATATGCAGATAGCATCAGTGCATTCATTTTTGTTCCGTATCATGGAACGATGCTCAGGGAACTTGCTTTGAAGAAAGGATATATTAATCAGGACACAGAAACACATTCTATCGTGTATCCGGCCCTTGATATGCCGCAGTTATCCAAGGAATCGATTTTCGGTCTTCTTCGGACTTTCCCGCTATATATAAAAATGCCGGAAAGCAGATTCGGTGAAATAAAGATTGCGGAACAATTTACAGAAGAAGGAAATGCGATGTTCGCGAAACTTGCAGAGGAATATGCGCAAAGGTACTGGTAGATATGAAAGTTATGGCTAAACAGGAAAAATAGGGGTAGACCGGAAATCATGAAAATATTGATATCAAGTGCATCATTCGGGAAGATTGACCTGAAACCTGTGGAAATCCTTGAACGAGAAGGATATACAGTTGTACTCAATAAGAATGGAAGGAAATTTACACCTTCAGAATTCAATGAACTTATCAAGGATGCCACAGGCCTGATAGCGGGAACCGAAAAAATAACTGCGGAATTGCTTGAAAAAGCACCTGTTCTAAGAGTAATATCCAGATACGGTGTGGGCATGGACAATATTGACCTTGAAGCTGCAAAGAGACTTGGTATTATCGTCAGGAGCACACCAGTTGCTCCCTCCCAGGCTGTTGCCGAACTTGCCCTTTCCCTGATGCTTAACATATCAAGGCGTGTCAGTGAAGCTGACAGGAATCTGAGGAATAACAATTGGACCCAATTAATGGGAAGGCTTATAACAGGAAAAAATCTCGGCATATTAGGACTTGGGAGGATAGGTAAAAAACTGGCAGCAATGGTCCAGCCTTTTGGCATGAAGATATTTGCTTATGAACCTTATCCTGACAATGATTTTGTCGCTACGAACGGAATATCTCTTTTGCCATTAAATGAAGTTCTTTCACGGTGTGATATAATATCGCTGCACCTGCCTTTATCCGATGATACTTTCCATATGATCGGAAAAAAAGAATTATCTTTGATGAAGAAAGATGCCGTTATTATCAATACTTCACGCGGCGGCTTGATAGATGAATCCGCCCTTATCGAAGCTTTAAAAAATAGAACGATAGGAGGCGCTGCAATTGATACTTTCGAGAAAGAACCTTATATAGGTGAATTAACAAATTTTGAAAATGTTTTATTAACATGCCATATGGGTTCATCGGCAATAGAAACACGAAGGCAAATGGAATTGGAGACAGTGAATAATTTGATCAATGCTTTGAAAGAGGTTAAATCATGAAAGCAATAGTGTTTGGCGGCTCGGGTTTTCTTGGCAGCCATGTTGCAGATGCGCTGCTTAATAAAGGTTATAAAGTTACCATCTTTGACATAACCGGATCATCCTACCTCCAGAAAGGACAAAAGATGGTAGTTGGAAATATCCTGGACAGGGACGCAGTGAGAAATGCTGTAAGGGGATGCGATGTAGTATACAATTTTGCAGGGATAGCCGATCTTGCAAAAGCAAAAGAAGATCCCGTGAGGGCAGTTGAGATCAACATCCTGGGAAATACAATCATCCTGGATGCATGCAGGGAATATAACATCAAAAGGTTTGTCTTTGCAAGCAGTCTTTATGTTTACAGTAAATCCGGATCGATCTACAGGAGCAGCAAACAGGCTTGTGAGTTGATAATAGAAAATTACCATGAAGATTTCGGGCTGTCGTATACCATTCTCAGATATGGCTCCCTGTATGGCCCAAGGGCGGATGAGAACAACTGGATATACAAGGTCATTAACCAGGCGATTTCCGAGGGAAAGATCACACGCTACGGAGATGGCGAAGAGCTCAGGGAATACATCCACGTGGAGGATGCTGCAAGATGCAGTGTTGATATTCTCTCAAAGGAGTTTGAAAATGAATATGTGATCCTCACAGGTTACCAGCAGATGAAGATAAAAAATATGATGAAAATGATAAATGAGATGCTTGACAACCGATTGGAACTTGAATTCCTGCCGGCAGACTCGAATTTGCATTACGAAATCACACCCTATTCTTTCAGCCCGAAAATTGGCAAGAAATACGTGAGCAAGTATTATCTTGATATTGGCCAGGGATTATTGCAGTGTCTTGAGGAAGCTTACAAAAAACATCATAAGTATAAAGAGGTCAGCGGCTTGATGATGCAGGATGAATAATATATGCCCAGGGCAATTGTTTTTGATTTTGATGGCGTTATTATTGAATCCTTCGATATAAAGACCCAGGCTTTCCGGGAGTTATTTAAAGATTCGGATAAAGTGGATAAGATAGTTGAATATCACAAACAGAACGGAGGCGTATCCAGGTATAAAAAATTCAGGTACATATACAGTGAGATATTAAAGCAGCCCCTTGACGATAAAACTTTCAATGACCTTGGAGAAAGATTTTCAAATCTGGTCGTTGAGGAAGTGAAGAAATGCCCCTATGTTCCCGGAGCTATTGAGTTCATTCGAAACAACTCTATGAAATTGAAATTATTTATCGCATCAGGGACGCCGGAGGAAGAACTGCGAGCCATTGTGGCTGCACGCGGCATAACTAAATATTTTAAAGGTATTTACGGAAGTCCTGCGATAAAATCAGAAATATTGCACGGAATTCTTAGCAGGGAGAATCTTGATAAGAAAGATGTTGTATTTATTGGAGATACGATCACAGATTATAACGAAGCCGTTAAGATCGGAGTGCTGTTCATGGCACGAATAAATAGCCTCTCAAACAATCCATTACTTGAACTTGATGTCCCAAAATTCCATGATTTTTATGAACTCAAGGTATGAAGTGCTTTCTTATGCGATTAATGCAGCCACTCCAATGTACAGCACAGCTCCCAAACCTGTTTTCACTCCTTATAGTCAGATAATAAAGAAAGATACCAGCAATACCTTTGTCATCTCAATGCACAATCATACAGGAACTCATATCGATGCGCCCAAACACTTTGTAAATGATGGTAAATCAATTTCAGATTACAGTATTGATGAACTCATTTTTGAAAATCCAATAATAGTGGATTGTCCGAAGAATAGTGCCGAATTGATAACACCTGATGATTTCTCGTATGTACTGCATCAGCTTCAAATATGTGATTGCTTGCTTCTGCATACAGGCTATGGGAAGTTTAGAAATGAAGAAAAGTATCGAACTCATAATCCGGGTATTGCTCCGGAAACGATTTTATGGATAAGAAAAGATTATCCGAATATCCGATGCATCGGGATTGACTCTATTTCAATATCTTCATTTCAGCACAGAAATGAAGGCAGAGAAGCGCATAAAATTGCATTCACGAAAAGTGAGGGGTTTGGAGAACCATTATTATTTATTGAAGATATTAAACTTGATATGATATCCGGTGAAAGCATTGAAAAGATTTTCATAATCCCATGGCAGATTGATGGAATTGACAGCGCACCCTGTAATGTAATCGCAATTATCAAAAGTTGAGTTTAGAAATGCAAAAAAGTCATTTATTTCTTGCTTTCCAGGACGCAAAACATATAAAAAAAATGTTTCCTGGGGGTAAATCGATTCGCTGGCTATATCTGGGATGTGATTTTTTTAAGAGATGTAATATTGAACTGGAGCTTGGAAACAGATTCGAGCGCATAAACATTGCAAAAATCCATGACGAAGTTGCAGGGGATATAAGGCATGAATATGTCAACTGGATAGATGACCTGAATAGAATTTATGGAAAAAAGATTGAGTGGTGGTTCAGCACTATTTCTTCCAGGAATGTTTATGATAGCAACATTTTCCAGTACATCTGCTATTTAGAGATACTGGAAAGGTTATGGTCAGACAATGATACAAGACCCGAACTCATATTTATTGAATCGTCAGGGCTTGCAAGAGCTATCAAAAAATGGGCTGTAAATAGGAATATTGCGCTGGAAATAATAAATTATGATCAGGCAAAGAAGAAGTCTTTGATTAATCAATTATCTTATTTTCTGGGATGGGGAAACTTCATTGTTGCCCTATCATTGCGCTGTTTAGCGGCTTGTATTACGGGGAAAAAGCCCAAAGAACTGAAAGATTATCCCATAATTGTGGATACTTATCTGCACGACGATTTCCTGACGAAGGATGGTATATTCAAAGATCGTTATTTCCCTTTTCTGCATGAATATTTGTCCGGAAAAGGATCAAGTGTATTAGTCCATCCGGTTCTTATTGGTTTCCAGTACAACTATTTTCCAATTTATAGAAAGATGCGAAAAAGCCCCACTAATTTTATTATACGGGAAGATTTCTTACATTTCCCGGATTATTTCCGGGCAATTGTATATCCAATATATTCCCTGCGGCTAAAAATCAAGGCTCCCCTGTTTCATAATTGGGATCTTAATGACATCCTGCAGGAAGAACAAAGAGAACAATCGGCCGTATCAAGTATGGACGCAGTATTGATTTATCGGTTGTTTCTGCGCCTTGGACAACATGGATTAAAACCAGGACAGGTCATTGACTGGTATGAAAACCAGGTTATTGATAAAGCATTGATCGCAGGAGCGCGTAAAGCTTTTCCACAGGCAAAAGTAGTTGGAGCTCAGATGTTTATTCATAGTCCTAACTTTGTGAGTTTGTTCCCCTCCCAATCAGAATTTGAAGCAAAAATTGTTCCTCATCTTTTACTTGAAACAAGTCAATACCAATGTAAAATGGCTCAAACTTTTACCAGGGATATACCATGTCGGTCCGCCGCAGCTTTACGTTATTCGCATCTCTTTGATGATGAAAATACACCAGACCAGCGAATAGAGCAAGATTCGAAGATAATTTCAATATTGTTGCCCTTTAATATCACAGAAGCTGTCGAACTATTGGAGACATTTAGATCGGGACTGGATAAAATCAGAGCTGATGTTCGCATATTGATCAAGGGTCACCCTGATTACGATTCAAAAGAATTGGTGCAATCATTCGGAGAGAATGATTGGCCGGATCGGTATGAGATTTTTCAGGGAAATATCGTAGGCGTGTTGAAAATATCATCGATAGTTATTTCATCAAATTCAGGTTCTATGGTCGAAGCAGCAGCAAGAGGAATACCGGTTATTTTTCTAGGAAGGCAAACAGCGTTGAACCAGAATATTTTATCTGATTTAAATATGGATATTACGACTGAATGCTTTTGCATCTCAGATGTAATAGTAGCTATTGAAAAGTATCTTAATCTAAACCGGGCTGAAAAAATCAGGTATCACGAGATGGGACAAAAAGTCCGGAATATTTTTTTTGAACCGGTGAATGAAGAAACTTTATTACCTTTTCTTGATATTTAGAAGGCAAACAAATGAGTGAAAATAAAAATCGCAGAATAAAGAAAGTTTTATTAATAGTTCCTCCTGCATTTACCTTCAGCTCCCACAGAGATATAAATCCCTTGCCTCCCATGGGATTGGGGTACTTAGCTTCGGTAATAGAAAATATAGGGATCGATGTAAAAATTCTTGATTGTCTTGTTCGCGGATGGGATCATGAAGAAAAAGAAGATGATACACTTATCCGGGTAGGTCTATCTGATAGCGAAATAGAAAAATATATTCAGGAATATGATCCTGATCTTATCGGAATTACCTGTCAGTTTAGCAGACAATATAAACTATATCATCATATTTTATCCTTGATAAAAAAAGTAAAACCGGATAGTTTAACAATAGCTGGCGGCCCACATGTTACGGTATGCCCGAAAGAGGTCCTGGAAGGTCCCTCTTGTGATTTCATTTTGATCGGTGAAGCCGAAGAATCATTCCAGGATTTCATTCTGGCGATAAACCATAAGACTGATCTGAATTTAATTGATGGGTTGGGATGGAAATCCGATGGGGGCATTATACTGAATGAAAAAAAAAAATGGATCACTGATCTGGATTCAATTCCCTTTCCAGCTTATCACATAATGGAACTTGAGAGATATTTTGGGCTGGAAGCATCTCACGGTCTGCGTCATAGAAGAAGATTTTCCCCGATCATAACTTCCAGGGGCTGTCCATCGAAGTGCACTTTTTGCACTGCATACAGGGTTTGGGGCCGAAAATATCGATTGCGTTCAGTGGATAATGTCCTGGAAGAAATGAAACTGTTAAAAAATAAATACGGCATTGAAGAATTGATGTTCGAGGATGATAATGTTACTGCAAATCCAAAACGGGCGAAAGAATTATTCTCCCGTATGATAGAAGGAGATTTCAATTTTATATGGGATACGCCTAATGGAGTGGGCGTATGGTCCATAGATGAAAATATGCTGGATCTTATGAAACAATCAGGCTGCATAAATCTAAACTTCCCTGTGGAAAGCGGATCTCAATATGTAATAAATAATATCATAAGAAAACCCATTAAATTATCAAAAGTCAAGAATCTGATACAATATTGCCAGAAAATAAAACTGAATCATGGAATGTTCCTTGTAATTGGAATGCCAGGAGAAAAATTAGAAGATATGTGGACTTCAATCCGCTTTGCTGCTTATTGCGGATCCTTCACTCCCCATATATCGGTCGCAACACCTTATCCGGGCTCTTTGCTTTTTGAGAACTGTATGAAAAACGGATATTTTGCCAGAAAATTCACTTTAGATGATCTTTTCATAAGGAGTTTTATGATCAAAACCCCTGACTGGAATGAATCCGATCTTCAAAATATGCTTGTAAAAGCATATTTATATCTGAATTTCCGATGTTTGTTCACCAATCCGGGTCTAACACTAAAACAATTATTCAGGCGTTTACTTCACCCGTTATCATTATGCAAACAAATAATCCATACCTCTTCGGCAATATTTACCGAAACAAGAAAGTCCTGATCACAGGAAACACCGGCTTTAAGGGTTCCTGGCTGAGCATATGGCTTTTGCAGCTTGGCGCAAAGGTCTATGGCATCTCCAATGGCATCCCAACTGAACCTTCACATTTTGCAGCCGCAAAATTACAAGATAAAATCACATATTTTGAAAAGGATGTAAGATCCCTGCATGATGTAAAAACTATCCTTGATGAAGTGAAACCAGATTTTGTTTTCCATCTTGCAGCACAGCCACTTGTTCGGCTATCCTATGAAAATCCAGCCCTGACCATAGAAACAAATGTCATGGGAACAATGAATATATTGGAAGCTCTGAGACGAATAAATTCTCCATGCAACGCTGTAATGATTACGAGTGATAAGTGCTATGATAACAAAGATTGGGTATGGGGATACAGGGAAACAGATGCTCTTGGAGGCAGTGATCCTTACAGTGCATCAAAGGGGGCAGCTGAACTTGTAATAAAAACTTACGCGAATTCTTTTTTCAATAAATCTGAAAGTAATGTAAGAGCGGTATCAGTAAGGGCAGGGAATGTCATAGGTGGAGGAGACTGGGCCCAGGACCGAATTGTTGCTGACTGTATGAGAGCCTGGTCACGAGGAATGAATGTACAGGTGCGTAATCTCCAGGCCACAAGACCATGGCAGCATGTTCTTGAACCTCTAAGCGGTTATCTTCTGCTTGGACAGAAACTTTCCAAAAATTGTGAATTAAACGGAGAGCCATTTAATTTCGGTCCTGATGGCGACCAGAATTATACTGTTTCCGATCTTATTTCAGAGATGCAAAAAACATGGCAGGGAACGGGAGTGGAAGTTGTCCAAAATTCAAAAGCCGAAAAAAAAGAACATGCTTTGCTTAAACTGTGCTGTGATAAAGCGTTGCATATTTTGGGCTGGAAAGCAAACCTTGACTTTAAGGAGATGGTTCAATTTACCATCGACTGGTATCGAAAGTATTATGAACATAAAGAAGATATTTATAACATAACCTGCAGCCAGATTGAAGAGTATGTCAAAATCGCACGGTCAAGAAGGCAGATATGGGTGACAAATGATTGAGGGTGTTATTCTTACTCCTGTAAAGATTATTCCCGGGGATACAGGGGATGTTCTTCATGCTATGAAGAAAATAGATTCTTCATTTCATGGATTCGGAGAAGCCTACTTTTCAACAATCAAAAAAGGAGCTATAAAAGCATGGAAGCGCCACCATGAAATGACTCTTAATGTAGTTGTTCCGTGTGGAAAAATAAAATTTGTTCTATATGACGATAGAAAGAAATCTTCCACTTATAAAGAATTTTTTCAAATCAACCTGTCTCGTGAAAATTATCAAAGGTTAACAATACCTCCAATGATATGGATGGGATTCCAGGGTCTGGATGATGGTTTGAATATGTTGCTCAATATTTCCAATATTCTCCATGATCCGGATGAGTCTGACAGGTTAGATGTTATTAATAGCAATATTAATTATAAATGGGAGTAGATATTTATGAAAACAATTATTTTAGCGGGTGGATTTGGAACGCGGCTTGCTGAATATACCGATATGAAACCGAAACCCATGGTGGAAATCGGAGGACAGCCGATCCTATGGCATATAATGAACATATATGCTCATTACGGATTTGATGATTTCATAATAGCTCTGGGATATAAAGGAGAAACTATTAAAGAATATTTTTTAAATTATTATTCCTTGAAATCTGATTTTTCAGTGGATCTATCCAGCGGGAAGATAGAATATCTAAAAAAGAAAACGGTAGATTGGAAAATAACACTCGTGGATACAGGGCTAAATTCCATGACCGGAGGACGGATCAAACGTCTCAGGAAATACATCAACAATGAAACGTTCATGCTTACTTATGGGGACGGAGTTGCAAATATCGACATCCGAAAATTAACAGAATTTCATAAGAATCACGGAAAGATGGCTACTATTACCGCAGTTCACCCTTCCGCAAGGTTTGGTGAAATGCTTATTTCAAAAGATAACGATGTATTTTCGTTTAAAGAAAAACCTCAGACCACTCTAGGCTGGATAAATGGAGGATTTTTTGTGCTTGAACCTGAATTCCTTGACCTCATAGAAGACGATAATACCGTGCTTGAAGAAGAACCGCTGATACGGGCAGCAGAAAAAGGGGAACTTAAAGCGTATCTTCATGAAGGATTCTGGCAATGCATGGATACAGTAAGGGATAGAAAAGTGCTTGAGGATCTCTGGCAAAATGAAAATGCGAAATGGAAGGTATGGAAATAATGGCTGACAGGTTGATACGTCTTGCCAAATCAGTTATTGGTGATGAAGAAAAAAAGGCGGTAATGGGTGTTCTTGATCGTGAATATCTTGGTATGGGAAATGAAGTCCAGATCTTTGAAAAAGAATTGAGCTCATTTTTCAACAGGCAGGCCGTTTGTGTTAATACCGGGACTGCGGCGCTGCATCTGGCATTGCAGGCTCTTGGATTGGGCCCCGGAGATGAAGTCCTTGTACAATCTTTGACCTACATTGCATCATTCCAGGCAATTTCAGCAACAGGGGCCAGACCAATCCCATGTGACATAGATCCGGATACAATCACTATTGACATCCATGATGCAAAAAAGCGTTTAACAAAGAGAACGAAAGCAATAATGCCCGTTCATTATTCCGGCGGTGTTGGTTCCCTGGATGAGATATATTCCTTTGCCCGGGAGAATAGCCTTCGTGTAGTAGAAGATGCATGTCATGCATTTGGAGGTAATTATAAAGGAAGAAAAGTAGGAAGTTTTGGAGATATTTCCTGTTTTAGTTTTGATGGGATCAAGAACATTACATGCGGGGAAGGAGGTGCTATTGTTACTGATGATGAAAAAGTTCTAAAAAGAGCACGAGATGCCCGCCTTCTGGGAGTGGAAAATGATACCGAAAGAAGATATAAAGGTGAGCGAAGCTGGGATTTCGATGTTAAGAACCAGGGGTGGCGATACCATATGAGCAACCTTATGGCTGCGATAGGGATCGAACAATTGAAAAAATTCCCTGAATTTGCAAAAAAGCGTAAATATTTTGCAAAAAAATATTATAACAATCTGAATTCATCCGGTTCGGTCGATCTGCTGAAACAGGATTTTGATTCAATTGTCCCTCACATTTTTGTGGTAAAATTGAGATCTCATGACAGAGAGAAAATCAGGAGATCATTGCTTGCCCAAGGAATTCAAACAGGAGTGCATTACCAGCCAAATCATGAATTAAGTATGTATCAGAGTAGCTCTCTTCCAATCACCGAAAAAATATTCCCTGAATTATTGAGCCTGCCGCTTCATCCCGATCTGAAAGATGAGGATATTGATTTTGTTTGTGAGAAGCTCTTTGATTGTACAAAATGATTGATTTAGGAATCCAAAGGAGATATTAAATGCCGACCACTCAAAATATTCCCAAAGTCAGTGTTATAATGAATTGTTATAATTGCTCAAAATATTTGCGTGAAGCGATTGATAGTGTTTATGCCCAGACTTTCACAAATTGGGAAATAATATTCTGGGATAACGCCTCAACTGACAATAGTTCAAATATTGCAAAAAGTTATGACGCTAAATTACGTTATTTTTGCAGTGATAAAACCACACCGCTTGGGAATGCCCGCAACCTGGCAGTTCAGCAGGCACGCGGAGAATATATTGCATTTCTTGATTGCGATGATTTATGGCTGCCGGAAAAACTAAAATATCAGGTAGATCTCCTGGATAACAAACCGGAATTAATGTTAGTATTTTCCAATGACTATATAGTTGATCATATGGGAAATATCCTGAAAAGCGCCTTTGATAATCAAAAACCAGAGAGGGGGAACGTATTTATAGAATTATTATTGTCCCGAAATTTCATTCAATTATTAACAGTTATTATCAGAAAGAAAGTCCTGGATGAGGTGGGGCTATTCAATTCTAATTATAAATCTGCTGAAGAATATGATTTGTTTTTAAAAATTACTTATTTGCATCCTATTGATTATGTTGATATGCCGCTGGCTAAATACCGCCTCCATGAGAACAATCTGAGCAGGAATCTGAGTATAGGGATCAAAGAAGATCTTGAAATCATGGATGAGTGGTCTAAAAAATATCCTGAAATTAAAAAAGAATATTTCCTACGATTATTAATTAAGAAAATGAGGCTCTATAGGGCATTATATTATTATAATATTATTACACACGCGCATTTGCCAAAAAGATTTATAAAATTTTATTAAGATAGCTACTATTATTTAATATAAAAATATGAACATATTGATAATCATAACTCTCCTGACATCATCGATACCTCTTCTAGTTTATTTAATTTACGTGATTGCTGTTCTCTTAACAAGGGAATCCCAACCACCTGAAAATTTTACAATTCCCGAAATCACGATAATCATTCCGGCATACAATGAAAGTAAAGTGATAGAACATCGAATTCAGAACTTTAAAGATATCAATTACCCGTCAGAAAAAATCCATATTATCGTTGTTGATGACCGATCCACGGATGATACAATTGAACTTGCAAAAAAAGCTTTTAAAACGTATGATCTTTCAGGTGAAGTGATCATCAAACAAAAACGCAGTGGCACTAATGCTTCAGTTAACCTTGGGATCGAAAAGGCCACGACAGATATCATTGTTACAACAGATGCGGATGTTATTTTTGAAAAAGACGCGTTGAAAAATGCCATGGGAATGTTATTGAGCGATGATAAAATAGGGGCGGTATGCGGTGAACTTGAACCTATCATTGATGAAAAAACATTCACAACACGTTCGGAAAAGGCATATCGCTCAGTTTATGGGAAAATATGCACATGGGAAAGCAACATTCATTCCACATATTGTTTCAATGGTCCGCTCATTGTCCTGCGAAAAAAAGCTTTTTCACCGATCCCGGAAAAATCCGGCGCATCTGATGCAGGAATGGCGCTTAACATTATTCGCAATGGTTACAGGTGCATTTATGTTTCCTCTGCAAAGTTCAGTGAATACATCGCAAAACAACTTGAACAACAGCGCCGCCAGAAAATCCGCAGGTCATCAAGATTAATTGAAGCAACACTTTATAATATTGACATGATCTCTTCTAAATATGGACGATTTGGGACGATCGTATTTCCATTAAGAATACTGATGTTCATCTTTGTTCCGGCATTATTTTTCATCAGTATTTTGTTATGGTCATATATCCTGGGAGAAATTAATATATTATATGGATTAATGGTCTGGATAGGTCTATTTTTCGCGCTTCTTACAGGTATATGGAGTTCAAATATTATTTCCTCATTTATATGGCACCAGATATATCTACTATTTAGCCTGGCATATTTATTCAGGGGTATGCATATGTGGAGTTCTGTTGACAGGGAGAAAGTTTGAAGTATCAAACTTATTTCAGATTCTTCAAAAAGAACATGCAAAGCATAGCGGTCCTTGTGCCTCTTGTTCCGGGATCGGACATAGTAGAACAGCCATGCGACGGCATAATGATCTATAGCTTTGCATCACTCCAGGCCCCCTTCATTTTCCGGGAAGTTTCACAGGCGCGCACAGGATCCATATTCATAGCCGGAGGTCCTCATCCTTCTGCCCGGCCTGAAGAAACGCTGCGATTTTTTGACTATGTGGTTATAGGCGAAGGCGAGGAAACATTGCCTGAATTGCTGGATGTAATTCGAAATAAAGGAGATATTTCATCAGTAAAGGGTATTGCTTATAAAAATGAGGCGAATAATATCGTTTTTACGGGAAAAAGAAATCAGATCGATCTGGATAAATATCCGCCATTTGACTGCCGTATCATGCACAATACCATAGAGATCACACGTGGATGTCCTTTTTCTTGCGCTTACTGCCAGACTCCCCAATTGTTCGGACACCTTTTAAGACACAGGAGCATTGATGAAATCTCAAAATATGCAAAGTATCTCAGGGATATAAGGTTCACATCTCCTAACGCTTTTGCCTATGGTTCGGATGGAATACATCCCCGCATTGAAAAGATCGAATCGCTTCTGCGTGCATTATCACCAGGAAAGATCTTTTTTGGAACATTTCCTTCGGAGGTGAGGCCGGAATTCATAAACGACAGGATACTTGAGCTTATTTCGGATCATTGTGAAAATAAAACGATAAATATGGGGGGACAGTCAGGAAGCCAGAGGATACTTGAAAGCATAAAGCGAAAACATACGGTGGAGGATATTATCCTCGGGGCTGAAAAATGCATTGACCACGGGTTTACTCCCGTAGTTGATTTCATATTCGGGCTTCCTGGTGAAACAGAAGAGGACCAGCTTGAAACCCTTAAATTAATAAAATGGTTAACGGGAAAGGGAGGAAATGTGCATTCCCATTATTTCATGCCGCTTCCCGGTACACCCTATGAAAACGATGTGCCTGCCCCATTATCAAGACAGGTGGGTAAAGTAATGGGCGAGCTTGCACTTCTTGGAAGAACTACAGGGGTGTGGTCTTAAGAGAATCTTTATAAATCATTCTGGAGCAAGGAATCAAATGTCTTTGAACAAAAGACAGTATCTTTTAAAGGAGTTGCTAACATAAAGAGAACTAATAATGCGTGAATTCATATTATATTCAAGAACCGGAAGGACTGATTCCAGATTTCCCAATCTAAGGGAAGGGGGCAGGCTCGATGTGGTTTACCAGTCGGTCTTAATGTCGCTATTTCGCTCCCATGCGATACGAAGAAACGTCACATTCCATGCATTACTGGGAGGACCGCCCAACCCGCCGCTTGAACTGATCGTTGAAGGAGAAAAACTCAGGGATGTCCGCACAGATGAAAAAACATGGGAAGACATTTTACGAAGAGTACTTTCAGGCAGGGAACATCCAGGCATAACCCTCAGGAAAAATAGTCTTCAACACCTGGTAAAAGAGAAAACGAATATATTTGTGCTTGAAGAATCCGGAGAGAGTATAAACACCATAGACCTTGGAAGCGACCCTGTTTTTGTGCTCGGTGACCAGGTGGGGCTGCCGAAAAAGGATGAAGATTTCGTGCTGAGGTATGGAAAAAAAGTCTCGATCGGGGAAAAGGCGTATCTTGCCTCAGCCTGTATTTGCATCATTAATTACATACTTGATAGAAGAGAGGGGTGATGAAATCATCCGCCATATCTGCGATCGTATATGGCCTGGTTGCCTTGGAGCTGCGTCCGACATCCCTGTTGTCGGATGTGATAACCTTATATTCTTGCGAAAATGCGGGGATTTGGTACAGACCCACAAGAGCGTATCTGATTTTTAGTTTTGAAAAAAAAATAATGTTCCCGGATAAAGCCGCTGTCACACGGCCCTATCCAGTCACTTTCCCGCAACTTTATTATATTAATGCCCGTCATTCGGGAAATCGGGATGGTCCCGAAGCACCGGCATCCTGTTAACGATCCATCGGTACAGCAGTATCTCAATAATGATCACTGATATTACTACAAGAGCTTCCTTCCAGAAGAACAGTTCCCTGTGGGGAAGCTGGTAATTGAAGGTTATCAGTGTCAGGTTGAACCTGTTGAGTATAATTGCGATCATCGTGAATACTCCTGTTACCTGGATAATTTTCACATTCTTCTTCAATACCCCGTAATAATACGTCAGGGGAACTATCGCAAACAGCCCTATCTCAACAAGGAACCAGTATCCTATTGGTGAATTGAGATAACCCCACGAGCCTTCATGCGTAATGCTGATCAATCTCATTCCAAGATAGGTGAAAAGAACGAACGCAGATGCTTTTCCAAGCCCGATCGTAATATCATCTATGCTTGCAAGATATTCAGGAGATGCCCTGTTCCTGAAGTAAATTGTCGTGAGCTTGCTGACAACTATCATAAGGGCCATTGCCGCTCCTATGGCAGATATGAATGCAAGCCACGGGAGGTACGACGTATACCAGAGCGGATGCACCTTACCCGGCGCAAGAAGGAACATGGCATTAAGTGCGGACTGATGAAGAGTGGAAAGCATTACACCGAATATTGTAAGCCCCAGAGTCGCGCTGACAGCCAGCTTTCGAAGATATTTCTGATTCAGCCAGGCAAAGATCGATGGACAGAATTCAAACAACTGCACGGTCAGATAGAGAGCCACATGCCAGGCCACAAGGAACATGACCGATGCTGTCCCGAATGAGATTATCATGGGATAATATATCCTCCATGGCCTGCCAAGATCGATCATCAGGAAAATGACCGCGAACAGGTAGCCCAGAAAACCCAGCAATATCGCGTTCTTGACAATAGGCTGGTATCTCTTAAGCGCGAAAATATATACCCCTGTCCCCACGACAAAACCACACCCTGAGAATGGCACTCCGCTGAATAATCCCCATGTCAGGAACAAACCCCATGGCTGTTCATTCGATGCCTCAGTTATCTGGTCAAGTCCAAAAATAAACCGCATGAGTATCAGATAAAGACCCGCCATGACTACAATACCCGCCGCGATATTAAGGGGAGTGATGAGTGTCCTCATGTATTCCTTAAAGGGAAGACCCAGAAATATCTTATCCCTGAACCAGTACGAAATTATTTCGGCACCGGTCAGTTCATCTGTGGGATATATGTGTCTCTTTGCTGATTCATCTCCAAATTCATTCATGTTTTATTTCCTCCTCAGGTTTTTCATCATGTTCACCATGCGGTTTCTTATGCGACGCCATATAGAAACCTCCAAGCAGGGCAGGCCATGTGACCAGCGTCAGATTTACCATGGACAGGAAATCCTTGGTCAATTTCGGGAATGATGTCGTCCCGATGTTTTCCGGAAATCCCATTTTCTCAAATGCTAATTTTGAAATATACATCCACCCTGTACCGCCTGCCTCGGTTTCACCATACACATGGTCGACATATTTATCAGGTGAATCCCATATTCTCAACTTTGCCATTTTGAGCAGGTCTTTTTTCTTTCCAAATTGAATGGCTTCAACAGGACATGCTTCGGCGCATGCCGGGACAAGACCGTCTTTGATCCTCTGGTTGCACATGAAACATTTCTGTATCTTGGGATCAAAAGCGCTTGAATATTCAAAAGCCGGGACATAGAATGGGCATGCTGTGATGCAATATCGGCATCCAATGCATATTGATTGATCCCATACCACAGGCCCTTCTTCTGATTTTGTCAGTGCTGCCACAGGACAGGCTGTAACGCATGCCGGCTCATCGCAATGCATGCACTGCACTTTACGATATACCGGTTTTCCATCCTCTCCATCGAACCTGTTTACTGCGGTATACGACCCGACATCTGCAACATAGGGTCTTCTCTCCTCTTCAAAAACCGAAGTATCCTCGAATGAGGTCTTCGGAGCAGGGAGATTGTTTGCCTTGTTGCATGCCGCTTCACAGCGTCTGCAACCGATACATCTTGTGGTATCTGTCAGCATACCCAGGCGTTCGGGATTACCTTCAAAATCCGTTGATCCCAGGACATTCCCGGCTCCAAGAACGCTTGCTGCAACGGCTGTTACGCCGATCTTGACAAGATCTCTTCTATTTATCATATCTTAACCTCCTACAGGCTTATGGCATCCCTGGCATGTGCTGCCCGCTCTTCCGACATGGTCTTCAGGTATCAGGGCAGCGCCTGAAATTCCTGTTGAATGGCATTTGATGCAGCTATCATGATAGACGATCTTTGACGCCACACCTCCATTGGGTATCCCTTTCTGGTGGCACCTGTTGCAGGTATCCCATGTAAGCTGGTGAGGCCTGGCAGGAGCTGCAACTACAGAGGCTGTATTTGCCTCCCCAGTATGGCATTTCTTGCAGCTGTCAGGACCGCTTATCTCTTCTTTATGGCATGATATGCATCGTTCGTGATAAGCTGCCTTAAGACCGGGCTTTGTTGAATCATGCGGATTTGTCGGGCTGTCGTGGCAATCCTTGCAGGCATGTATTTCATCCCCGCTATTGTGATGGCATGTTGTACAGCTCAGTTTCTCACTCATCACAGCATGAAATGCGGTCGCGGGCCCCAATGCGATTGATAGATATTCTGTTTTATTAACTGTCGGCCATGCATTTGAGGACAGGGCGACTTTTTCAGCAATTCCCGGATGTGCGATCACTGCTGCTTCTGTTGCATTTGCAACCACGGGAATATCGGAAGTATCGCTTGAAGAAAGCAAGATCGCTCCCCCACCGAACATAAGAGACAGTGGAATAACAAAAGATACGATTTTTGACATCCCCATTTTGTCTTTTGAGTTTACCAGTATCCAGAGGGCGATAAATCCGAAGCAAAATGCAATGACTATCATGTATTCCACCCCCTTTACAAATGTTATAAATTCCAGTAATGTATTCATTTTTACCCTCCTATTTTAATATTTATATCAATTTTTTTCATTATTTCTCCTGCTATCCAATTTTTATCCAGAATTTCTAATTTTATGGCACTCGTATTAACACCTCACAACAATTGTCCCCGTGTGACAATAATTTTTTAATGTCTAATTCTGCCCGATTCCCAAAAGCATGGTTCATTGCCCCTTTGAACGTTTCCCTTATTGTGTGGCAGATATATTTATCGACTGTATTACCTTCCGCGACAATATTGCATTTCTTGACGGTATATAGTAAATTCTTTCCATCAACTTTCCATTCACTATCCCTGTGGAGTTTACTATCGATTATTTCAAGAGCTTTCTGGAAATTTTGAAACTCCCAGCTCTTTATATTGTTCTCTTTTTCGTACTCATGCATCAGGGATACCCCGATCCTTCTTCCAAGCGCTGTCAGGGATACAGGTATATCCGGAATGTTCTTTAGCCCTTTTAAGAAAGCCATGAACATGATCAGGTCCTGGTCTACCCTGCTGTTGCTGATCTTGAGGTTGTTTACTATCTCATTTATCCTGATGCCCACATCAGGCCTGTGTGTCAGCACTACCATATTAGCAGTTGACTTGGCATCGTACAGGTGGCCATTCGCTTCCAGTAGTGTGACAATGCTTGTTTTCAGTTTGTCTATTACCTCCTTGTTCCTGTAATTATGGAATAATATGAGGTTCTCCCTGTCCACTTCCACCCTGTCCACAACTCTTGAGGTTTCATATACTTCCTTTATCAGGGAAAGCATTTCTTTAAGGGGTATTTCCCCTATGGGTTTCTTGGCAAGCGTTTCTATTGTAATCTCACCCATCGGGATTTTTCCTGAAAGCAGATCCTCAAAGTAATTCCTGTGAACGGTCACCATATTGTAATTGCTCAAAAGATGGCCGTTGATTATTGATTTCCAGAATACTGGACGGCTCTTGATGGCCTGGATCACTTCATTCAAACCGCCAAAAGAGGTTATCAGACTATTGTATCCCTGCTTCTTGTTCGATTTTGATAATTCAACCCTTATACATCCATCAAGATTAAAAACCGAAGATATCTCAAGAGGTGCATGCTCAGGTGAGTTTTTCACAATATACTGGGCAAGTATCCTTGCAACGAACCTAATTTTCTGGGGTGCGCCTTTGACCTCTATCAATACATCTGATGACGATGTATCACTATCGCATTTCAGGGATATGTCAACATCCCACTCCAGTTCGCTGAATTTTTGCTTGAGATAATCTTCAAGTTTTCCCATCGAATTTATCAGCATGGGATCTATCAGATCATCCAGTACATTGTCCGGAACAAGCAAACCATCGGTTTCGTTGAGCATCCATTTGAACAATGTATTGTCAATTGTGGATATGTTCTCAAGTTCACTGTTTTTCCCGGCCCGGTCTATGATCTCTCTTATTGCGGCACTGAAATTCCCTTTATGTTTTTCAACATAAGGTTCCATCTTTTGTATGCAATCATTGTCGAGAGAGATATGTCTTGTAACAATCATAATAACCCCACTATCCCTTGTTCGATTTTTCCAGAATCTTCATTTACACTTTCCCAAATTGCTCATAGAGAAGTTCTTTTTCCCTTTTCAATTCTTCTTCCCTGCGTGCAAGCGCTTTCATGGCATCAGTTCTCTTTATTGAAACCATGATCCTGTTCTTCCTGTCCTTCATATATTCCCGCAGCCCAACGGCAAGAAAAACCGCTGCTGTGATCGGCAAAAGGATGACCCATCCTGTTAAGAAAGCCATAAAACTTTCTGATGGCAGGAAATAGACACTTCCGATCACGATCCCGGCTGCAACATAACGTTTCCAATTATTCATATGCTTCACCCAAATATGATTATTCAATGCCAAAGGTAAAAGAATATTTGACGGCAAGATAGCATGAAAAGCCATGAATAGACATAGATTGACATAAAAGCGGAATATTATGTCATTGAATGGCATGTAAAATACAAAGTTTGGCAAAATGATCCGGAAATTTTGCAATATCAGGTCAGAGCATTCTTATAACCACCTCACAGAAATCATCCCCATGGGTAAGCAGGTGTTTTGTGTACAATGATGCCTTGGTTCCGAAAGCATAGCTCAATGCGCCTTTGAAGGTTTCCCTCACGGTATGGCATACATAATTATCAAATTCATTTCGGTTTCCTGCAATACTACATTTCCTTATCGTGTATAGCAGATCCTTACCATCCAGTTTCCATTCGCTCTCCCGGTGGATCCTTGCATCGATATTCTGCAATGCCTGCTGGAAATTATCCAGTGTCCATTTATTGATATGGTTCTCCCGTTCATATTCCATCATTAAGGATTTGCCGGTCCTTCTGCCCAGGGATGTCAATGAAATGGGAATATCTGGTATTTCCTTTAATCCTTTCAGATAACTAAAGAATACAAGAAGCTCCTGGTCCAGCCGGTTGGAACTGTTCTTCAATGTATCCACGATCTTATTGATCTTCTTGCTAACATCAGACCTGTGGGTCATTATTACGATATTCGCTGTTGCCCTGGCATCATACATGTGGCCATTTGCTTCCAGGAGCGCATGGCAGCTCTTCCTCAGTTTTTCAATAGCTCCCTTATCCCTGTAATTATGGAATAATATCATGGTTTCTTTATCTATTTCCACCCTTTCCACAATCCTTGAGGTCTCAAAGACCTCTTTCATAAGAGCAAGCATGTCTTCTAATGGAATTTCATGGATGGGTTTCTTTGCAAGATTTTCTATCGTTACCTCCCATTCAGGTATTTTTCCATCAAGCAGATCTTCAAAATAATTCCTGTGCACAGTGACCATATTATAATTACTCGAAAGATGCCTGTTGACAATAGCTTTCCAGAAAGCAGGATAGCTCTTTACGGTCCTGATAAGCTCATCTGTCTTTCCAAAAAAAGTCTCAAGGCTGCTGAGTGCATCTTTAATATTTGAACCTGATAATTCAAGTTTTATCCCCTGGTTAGTGTTAACGACCGAACTGACTTCAAGGGGAATATGCCGGAGTGAATTGTTGACAAGATACTGGGCAAGTAAACTTGTAATAAATCTTATCTTTTGATGGTCGCCGCTTATTTCCATCAAAATTTCACTTGGAAGAAGATCATTATCATAATTCAGTGTGATGTGAACCCCCCATTTAAGTTCGCTGAACCTGCGATTGAGATAACTTTCCAGCTTATCCATGGAATTCATCAACACAGGATCAATGAATTCATTGAGGATATCAGAAGGAACAAGTTTTTCGTCATTTTCCTTTAATATCCAGTTCAATATTGAATTATCAATTGCAGATGAATTGGTCCTGGTATCATACTTTCCCGCCCGGTTGATCATATCCCTAATTGCAGCGCCAAAATTTCCATCGTGCTTGTCTACATACGGTTTTAATTTCTCAATATATTCATCTTCAAGAGAGATATGCCTTGTAATATTCATTTTCCTTCCCCCACTAGATATAACCTTTATTCTGACAACCTTAAAAGAGTATTTGTAAAGGCATTCGGGTTTTGTGTCAATTGGAAGTATTTTATGACATGAAATGACATACAGGTTTATTAATACCAAAAATATATTCAAGGCAAAAGGAAGAATTACTATGGAACTCCAGAAACCCCGAGGCACACGTGATTTCCTGCCGGAGGAAATGAACAAGCGAAGATACATTGAGAATAAACTGCGTGGGGTTGCTGCACATTGGGGATACGGGGAAATTAAAACCCCGACATTTGAACATATAGAGCTTTTTACGTTGAAATCGGGAGAAGGTATACTTGGTGAGATATATAATTTCAAGGATAAGGGAGAACGTGAGATAGCACTTCGTCCTGAACTGACAGCTCCTGTGGTAAGGATGTATGTGGAAGAGCTCCAGAGATCGCCAAAGCCTCTTAAATTCTTTTATTTTGATAATTGCTTCAGGTATGAACGCCCCCAGAAAGGACGTTTCCGCGAGTTTTTCCAGTTCGGGGTGGAAATTATCGGAAGCTCAAGGCCTGAGTCTGATGCGGAAGTTATCGCACTCGCAGTTGAAATGCTAAAAAGTGCAGGTGTCAGGGGAGACTTGCATGTTGGAAACCTGGGGATCGTGCGCGCACTGATAAATGAGATAGGGTCCCAACACCAGAGCAAGATCATGCGCCTTGTGGATAAAAAAGATGATAAAGGGCTGGAGGAATTTCTTGATACCATTCATGCCCCGGATGATATAAAAGGAAAATTGTTTCGCCTGATAGGGCTGCATGGTGAAAATGCCATTCATGAAGCAAGAGAACTCGTAGGAGATATTGATGCTATCACACAATTCAAAGCGCTTCTTGATCTCCTCGATGTATATGGCCTGGAATACCAGGTTGACTTCGGGATCGCAAGAGGTCTTGATTATTATACCGGCATGGTGTTTGAGATATATTGTGAGGGTCTTGGCGCACAGAATCAGGTATGCGGTGGAGGTTCATACCGACTTGCGGCCCTTTTCGGCGGTGAGGACACGGCATCTACAGGTTATGCTATCGGGTTTGACAGGATCATGGAGATCTGTGAGGTAAACCCCGAACCTGCCAAACGCATGGTTGTGGTCTCCTTTGAGGACACGCGCAAAGAGGCGATAGTTATCGCAATGAAGCTCAGGGAACACATTGATACCTATCTTGATGTGATGGGGCGCAAGTTCAAAGACCAGATAGCATATGCCAATACCATCGGTGCAAGCCATGTTATTATCGTGGGAAAAAACGAGCTTGATGCTGGAAAATTGGCGCTCAAAGACATGAAAACCGGAGATCAGGAGCTTGTGTCGATGGAAGAAGTTGTTGCAAGAATCAATAAATAGAATCCTGCTTCACATCATTTCACACCTTTTTCACACCAATCTTGATTATTATGTGAAAAGATTACGGGTGTCGGGATCGATTATGGTATTAGCTAGGAAATTCAAGAGACGGGCAATTACTTCGAGGATATTGCTGGAGCGCAAAAACAGAAGTCATGGGGAAGAATTAAAGGCCACACTTGTTTCACACCCAAATTAATCAGAGTGTGAATATTAGTGACATCTAATAAAATGAAGATGTTATCAGATGGAGAAAAAATGAAATGCAAACACTCTGAAATCAATTGTGTAACACGAATTATCAATCGGGAATGGGAAGAGATTCCTGCTTGCGAATATGGTGTATCCTGTAATTACACGGATAAACAAAAAGTAAATTTATCTTAATTTATTTAATAGGCCACAATTTAGCGACATGCATAACCACGCCGCCCATAGCGGCGTCTCCTTTTTACCATGGTATTACTATTTTGAGACCCTCTTCACGATTGAAGTCGGAAGTTTCTTCCCCCCTTTGAACCCCATTTCTGTATACAGGCTGATTTCATGCCATAAAATTCTTGCATATATATTACTTTCAGCTCACTATGATTAAACAAAACCGATAGTCAGGCATAAGTAGCCAGGTCAAATTCTGACAGCTACGCCTTTTTTCTTCAGGTATTCTTTGGCCTCACTTATCGTGTACTCACCGAAATGGAAAATACTCGCAGCGAGCGCCGCATCAGCTTTGCCTTTGGTGAATGCATCGACCATATGCTCAATATTGCCTGCGCCTCCTGATGCTATTATCGGGATATCAAGCGTTTCTGAAAGGGTCCTTGTGATGGGGAGGTCATATCCGTCCTTTGTGCCGTCCTTATCCATGCTGGTAAGCAGTATTTCCCCCGAACCGAGTTTCTCAACTTTTTGCGCCCACTGCACAGTATCAAGACCGGTTGGTGTCCTTCCCCCGTAAATCACCACTTCATACCATGCTTTTGTGCCATCTTCAAGCTCTATTATCGTCTTAGTATTGTTCCTTATATCGGTATTTCGCCTGCAATCGATAGCTGTAACTATACATTGCGAACCGAAGATATCAGAGGATTCTTTTATGAAATCAGGGTTCTTTACGGCCGCAGTATTAATAGATACCTTATCCGCCCCCGCCCGCAGGATGTTCCTTATGGATTCTGTGCTGCTTATACCACCGCCAACAGTGAGTGGGATAAAAACTTCATCTGCAGTTCTTTCGATCACATCTATCATGGTTCCCCTGCGCTCGTGTGAAGCCGTAATATCCAGAAAAACAAGCTCATCCGCACCCTGTTCATTATATCTTTTCGCAAGCTTCACAGGGTCACCAGCCTCTTTCAAATTAACAAATTCAATGCCTTTTACTACGCATCCACCTGCTTTATCAAGAGTCACATCAAGGCATGGGATTATTCGTTTTGTGAGCATTGACCTTTTTTAGTAGTTTAAGAATGAAATAGTTTTGTATTATCCTATTTCTTAAATGCCGTTTCCCCAAGCACTCTCTTTATTACGGGTGCATCCCCGAATACATCCTCACGTTTGCCTTTTTTGTTAAAATATATCGCAACCAGCACAATCACAAGCCCTATTTGTTCATTACCTGAATTCCCTGTAACGATCATTCCCAACCACGCCAGGCCACCCGTAATCATGCCACGAAGCGCTCCTTTCCTGTACGAGTCAAGCTTTGTGCGGCGAAAAATCCTGATATCACGCAGGGTAAGAAAAATTATCGAGATAAATCCGAAAGCTGCAATATATACGGAAGGAGAGATCATATCATACTTGCCACTTTCTCGGGTTTTATTCTTTTCAGGTATTCTTTTATCATTGCCGGGAAGGATTTTGCCTCGACAAAACGAAGCCCGAGCTGTTCAGCCCATTTTTGAATCCCCATGTCGCTTGCAACCACAGCGGCATCAAGCTCTTTGGAAAGCAGAAGGACATCAATATCAGGAGCGCTGTCAAGGATCCCATAACGCAATGCATTCCGGTATTTATCCCGGAAGGAATTTATTACACCCCCGATCACATTTCGCTCGATATCAGGTTCTATTTCCTTTCTTGTTTTAGCCTTAGTAGTTCGAAAAAGGCATTCTGTTGCCGATTCCCATATCGCGTCCTCCGCGACATTCATTCCTTTATTGATACGCCCGCGCATGAAATCCACATAATCATAAAATATCTTGGATGGGATCTTAACCTCATACCTGTCAGGGGTCTTTTTTACGAGCCAGGTATCGATCTTGGCAAGGGTATCCTCACCACAACCGTTATTCTTTGCAAATTCTCTCATCTCAGTATATACGGAAGGATAAGGAATATAACAGCTGATGCCTAGATGGAGGCGCGCCTCTGCAATTATATCAAGGATACCACCCATTGCAGTGTCAAGATTTCCACCCTCAAGCTCACGTGTCTGCGTATCGGTCAATGCGCTTGTATCAAGAACGAATCTCTGTCGTATCATATTTTTTATTTTTATAAGTATTGTATCCGGATTTATTTTTAATAATGTCATTCTCATGTAAACATAAAAAGCTTTAGCTTGTTCTCAACTTCCGGAAAGATCAGGATCATCAAAGTAATAATCATTATTATAATTTATATTAACACAGTGATAAATTATAAATATGCGAACCACATTCAAACATTGAGGATTATCATGAAAATTAGTGAAGTGATACAGGAATTCGTTCCGTGTGAAATATGTGGGAATAGCGATATAAAGAATTTTTATTTCCATGTTCTGGTGGATAAGGGTTCCCAGCCATACGTAAAATGTTGTGAATGTGAAGAGGAATATTATTCCGCTCGCGCTAAAAACGTACTTACAAGCGTGAAAGAATCAAAGCAGGTAAGAACTGAAAAAACATTCGAGAATAAAGAAGGCCTGGTAAATCAAGACACAACACATCCTCTTGTCAAAGTCCTGGCGAATCTGTAATTATCAGGACATTCAAAATTTAAAAGTCCTTTTCTCGTTTGTATCAATTGAGAATATCCGAAAAAAGTACTTGCAATAGCTTTATATTAATTCCAAATAATATATTAGCACCATGAGGGAAGCGAAAGTATCGAGAAAAACAAACGAGACCGATATAGAAATAAAGATAAATCTGGACGGTTCAGGAAATACCGATATTAACACGGGTATTGCATTCTTTGACCACATGCTCAACTCTTTTTCAAAACACGGCTCCTTTGACCTCACCATCAAAGCGCACGGTGACATTACCGTTGACGATCATCACACGGTTGAAGATGTAGGTATTACACTGGGAAGCGCCATTAACAAAGCACTTGGGGAAAAGTCAGGTATAGAGCGATTCGCGGATGTGCGCATCCCCATGGACGAAGCGCTTGCAGCGGCAGCTATAGATATCAGCGGGCGCAGTTTTCTTGTCTTTCATGCGTCATTTACAAATCCGAATATCGGTGGATTTAACTCCCAGAACACGCGCCATTTTTTCGAATCATTGACAAACAATGCCGGGATCAATGCGCACCTTGATGTAACAGGGGAGAATGACCATCATAAGGCAGAAGCGCTCTTTAAGGCATTTGGGATCGCATTGAAAAGAGCGGTAAAAATTACAGGTACTGGCGTGCCAAGCACAAAAGGGATGCTATAGAGGCTTTAAATCCGCAGCATCCCGATTACCTTCAGGAGCAAGATGTATGCCTGTGATGCATACGTATCTGCGCCCTTCCTGGGTGCGACTCGGAATCTGCCGCCCCCGTTCTTCATTTCGATCACTTAAGAACGCTCCCTGCAATAAATGCAAGCATTGCCAGGAACATGGCTACTTTAAAATATTTTGAAGAGAGAGTCGGATTTTTTCTTAGTATCTGTAACATGGCATATAAAAAAACCATATCTGCAATACCCACGACAGCAAGATAATATTCATTGAACATATCCATGAGATATGGAAGCGGGCTCAGGAAAACAGCAAGAATTCCCAAAGCACAGGCAAGATATGCCGCCCGTCGCTCCCCGATCTTTATGGGAAGGGTCATTGCCCCGTCTTTTCTGTCCCCTTCGATATCCTCTATCGTTTTTACTATCTCACGTGCGAATGTGGCAAGCATCGATAAGAAAAAAAGGATCAAAGTTACCTGGATTCCTTTTCCCCCATAAGCTGCACCGCCAAAAAGGAACGTGGAGCCGGTAAGATAACTCACGCTTAAATTCCCCACAAGGACCTTTTTTTTAAGATAAGATGCATATAAATATAAAAGGATTGAGTTGAATACCGCAATAAAAAAAGGGATGAGATCTGTTCCGATAAAATACGAGATCATGATGCCTGCGGCGAATAATACAATTGAAAACCGAAAAGCGAAATTCCTGGTAATTCTTCCTGAAGGTATGGGCCGAGAAGGGCGATTAATAGCATCGATACCGGCATCGAAATAATCATTGATGGCATTCCCGGCGCCGGTGATCAAAAAAACAGTGATCAAGATCAAGCCCATCCAGACAAGCGCTCCCGGCGCCGCGCTATATGCTATAGCCGCTCCGATAACGGCGGCAAGCCCTGCCATGGCGCAATTCTTGTATCGCATCAGTTCAAGCAGAACCATTAATCACTTCGCCCCGCTTCCAGCATCCTGTCAAGCGATCTTTTTGCTTTTATCCTGATACTTTCAGGGATCTTAATTATATGTTCATTGTTTTCAAGAGCCCTTATTATGCTGCCGAGAGTATTCATTTTCATGTTGGGACAGACTGCATATTTTGTCCCGGGGATAAAAGTCTTTTCGGGATTTTCCTTGCGCAGCCTGTGCAAAAGCCCGATTTCCGTACCTATGATAAATTCCCTGGATTTCGATTGCTTTGCATATGTTAACATTCCGGCTGTACTCAGGACCTGGTCAGCAAGTGCTACAACCTCAGGCCTGCACTCAGGATGAACAAGAATTAGCGCATCCGGATGTTCCTCTTTTTCAAGCAGTATATCACCGGGAAGTATCAGGTGATGAGTGGGACAATAACCATTCCATGGAATTATTTTTTTTGTGGTATGGGCCGCAACATAAAGGGCAAGATTCCTGTCCGGAACAAAGATTATTTCCTCCTCAGGCAGCGAATTTACTACTTTAACCGCATTTGCCGACGTGCAGCAGATATCACTTTGTGCTTTGACCGATGCGGGTGTGTTCACGTAGCAGACAACAGCTGCATCAGGATATTTCTCCATTTCAAGTTTCAGTAATTCAGGTGTGATCATAGCCGCCATCGGGCACTGGGCATTTGTTTCCGGCATAAGGACAGTCTTTTCGGGATTTAGTATGGCTGCACTTTCAGCCATGAAATCCACACCGCAAAAAACAATAGTATCTGCACCGCTTGCGACTGCTTTCTGGCTCAGGCCGAATGAATCCCCCACAAAATCAGCGATATCCTGCACATCCCCCCGCTGGTAATTATGGGCAAGTATTACTGCATTTCTCTCTTTTTTTAGCTGTTTTATCCTGGTAACTTCATGCATATTTCAGGGTCAAACATAATCCTATTGCTTAAATTGTTTTCTGACGAAAGTTGAAGATACAAATCAATGCTTTTTTTCAAAATGAAACCGCAGATTCCGAGTCGCATCTCTCAAATGAACGCGGATTTACTGCTTTGAATAGAAAAAAGTAAAAAAAATCGGTGTAAATTCACACCAATTTCTTTATTGGATGGGATTCAGCCAGCACACTGAGGCCAAGATCCTTTGCGGTCTCACCCAGCATGATATCTACCATTGCTACTGCCGGGAAAACTTTCTTTACGTTCTCAATCGGACCATACAGCAAGAAATTTGCGCCCATTATCTGTGCGACAAGGTTCGTGCCAATATCCACGGGCGGCCATGACTCTGTCTTTGCATCAGGATCCGTTTTCTTATATTTCTTCATCCAGTCCCATGCTGAAGCCATGTTATGGAAGCCTCCGCCGGCGGGTAATCCCAATTTGCCTTTAATGGCAAGGACCGACCTGATGGTGGCTCCGGAGCCTGCTCCGAGAGGTGTTGCCGCTACATCCACCAGGGGTCTTGTGATCCCAACTTCTTTTGCGACATCAAGCATCCCTTTGGTTTGTCCGGTTCCTCCTTTTTCAAGGATCTCAAGTTTCCCTTCAACACTGGGATTCGTTGCATTAAATGCAAGGATAATTGCTGAGGTCAACTTGCTCTCTTTCAGGGCTTTGATCTCTTCAGCGCCTATACTGGCATTGATGGAATTGTGTATGGCACGTTTCTCAACACCGATCTCTTTTGCATACTTTGCAGCGACAGCTCTGACATGACCGTCAGATGAATCTACAAGGAATGGTACATCATCACAGATATTTACGAACCAGTCAATATATTTCTTGATAGCTTCAGGTGTTTCACCAACAAGCTGATTGAAATAGGGATTTCCTGTGGTATCTCCCATTACTTCCTGTGTATTCCACAGCTTCTCTGCTGCAGCTTTATCAAATACTCCTTTATCTTCATCAGATACGATCTTGTGTTTTAAATAGAACATCGTACTGACAAGTACTGTTGGGTATTCTCCTGGCTGTCCGCCCACTTTTGTTTTACCGAACTCAAATACGTCTTGTTTCTTATCAAATCTGAACATCTTGGCACCTCACTTATTCTAATCCTAAAGCTTTCTTCACGGCATTGATCAATAATGGATTTGAAAGCGCTGGTGAAAGAAGCAGTAATAGATATACTACAACTATCATGAGCGCGGCGCAAATCCCATATAGAATTCCTATATCCCTTCCCAGTTTTTTCCCATACCTCTGGTGTATCTCAGAATTTGTGAACTCGATCTTTTCTTCGATATCATCCAATTTCTGGAGTATTGTTTTGTAATCTTCCGGATCAACAATTACTGTGGGAATCTTGTCTGTCATTTAAATCCCTCCCAATAACTTGACAGGGATAAAGACCGTCAAAATAACCAGAAGGAAGCCGATAATAAATCCTATTACTCCTGTGGCGCCTACTCCTGATTCGAGTTTCTGGTTCCTTGCGATCAGTTGGCCGCGGTATCGGATATCTTCCACCAGTGATTCTATTGTTGCCATTGAAGGGGCTATCACCATTGGTACGCCTTTTCCGTACTCGTATTCTTTCTCTGTCATTTTATACTCCTCCACTGAATATCGCTATTCCAAGAATGGTAATTCCAAAGACCATACCTATCATTATACCTTCTATCTTTCCGGAAAAGATGCCTGACATTAGCTTGTTCAAGTTTCCGATCTCAATTGTCTGGTGCTGGATTCCCCTTATCCTTAACTGTATCTGGGCTATCTCTGCCGCCATTGGTTTTAGACCACCAGCTTCAGCAACTTCTTCCTTTTCACCGACAGCTATAATCATTGGCTCTCCTTCAAAGGCCCCGGGGTCTCTTGCTGCAAGTTCCTTGATCTTTGCAATAATTTTACCCTCGTCCTCCGTGCCGATCATTTCCACAATTTCGATCTGTGCCTGGAACCTTTTAATCGCATCTTCGGGCAGATTTTCAATATATGGAATAGCACCTGTAGAACCCACGATCCTGTTATCCTTAATACCATTCTTGTGGAGCATTATAATAGCCTCACCGGCTATATGCCCTTTAACTTCTGCTCCCGTAACAAGCAGGAAGCGGATATTCGGGTTGGATATTACATTTGCAACTATTTTTTCAATACCAAGATTCTCTGTTTTATGGGGACCTGTTATCGAAGCGCCTGCTGCCAGTTGGGCCGCACCTTTAAGATGCGAGCCGCACGTTGTGACCGCGACGGGATTTTCAGGGTTGATTGCTTCATATTCTCCTTTGACCACAGGCCATCCTGCTGCGGGTTTGACTTTGTTTACCATTTAAATCCCTCCTATTTTCAATAGGACCAGCAATAAAAAGGACACGATGAATCCTATTACAATTCCATAGAATGCATTGGTTACAATACCGGCATTATATGCTGCTCTTTCTCTTCCCGGGAATGTACTGAGTAAGGGGGATGTTGGTGAAAGCTGGTTCATCATATCTGTAACGATCTTATCCAGCTCATCAAGATGAGTATTTACATCATCCAGCGCATACTCAACTACATCTTCCCGTTCCTCTGCTATTACACCCGTTGTCGGGTTTAAAATCAAATGTAGCTCCGGAGCTACACGTATGTGGCTCATATCTATGCCTCCGTCTTGGGGATCAAACCAGTTCCCAGAACAGATGATGCATCTTTATAGACCTCATCCCAGAATTTCTTGTAGTATATTACCCAGAGGATGATTCCAAGCATCATAGTAATGGCTCCGGATAATCCGAGTGTCATGATCGCACCAATACCGATTATTGTCATAGTTATCGCTCCTGTTGAAAAGGCAAGATATGTGGTTCTCTTCTGCTTCTCATCCGGGCCAAGAGTAGCATTGAATGGATGTAATATTGCCACTGCCCCTATCCAGAAAACTGCAAGTATTAAACCGTCATCGAAAACCATTTTCACGAATGTTTCAAATTGAAAGTTTCCTGCTACTGCAACACCAAAACCCAGTATTATCAGGGAACCGGCAGCTGCGATTTCTGTCATTCCACGGACCATTACCGGGATCTTCATTTTTATGACGTTCTGTGCGAACCAGCCGATTATCAGCCCGATTATTGATGCTGTCACAAGCGAAACGACAGGACCTGCCAGTGGGAACTTCGCCATGATCGCTATACCGAACATTGAAGCGACAATACCCATTCCCATAGCTATCTGACCGATAGAAGGAACACCTGTTCCGAGACCATATTTCGAAACACGTCTTACGGCATCAGCGCCCCACACAACTGCACAGATACCCCCAAGCGCCCCGAACGTGGGGGCTATGACCTTGAGCAGACCACCAACATTTCCGCCAATTTTCATGCCAAGAACAGGGAAAAGATATGTGAGATATATTCCAAGTAATCCTCCCAGTACTCCGAAAAGCACTAGTTTATTTGGCGCAATTTCTTTAATTTCGCTCATTTACATGCCTCCTGCTATCAATACTGCCACGATTCCGCACATTATACTTACACAAAAGCTTGTAAATGCATCTTTTGGAAGAACGCGTCTGAACTTGGGATCATGGAAGCCTTCAATCGTACCGCCCACACCATAGGAGGGGATAACGGAATTAACATAGAAAACACCCACGGTAAAAACACCCGCAACGGCAGCGGCACTTGTACCGATGATCGCACTCTGGGAATATAATCCTATCAGGACATAATATATCAGAGCGCCTCCGATACCACCGAGCATACCTCCGATAACACCGCTCACAAAGCACACTGTGGGAAGGCCCTGCCCCTGTGTTCCCTTAGACATATAAAGATCCTGTCTGTCTCCGGTTATAGGATCATTTTTGACCTGGGCTGAGGCAAAAGGCACTCCAACACCGAAAGCATAAACCATACTGCCCATAAGCATTGTGCATGCAATCATAATCATTGAACCCATCGCACCTGAAGCAAGGATCAGGAGCATTTGCGATTGAGGATCCGGAAGGCTGGAATACATATAACTTGCCGTTATCAATCCCACAAGTCCTGAACCCGCTGCGAGTTCCACGGTTCCTGTGCCAATACCTGTTGCCTGTGCCATAGCCGCCGGGGCTCCTCCCACAGGAATAAAGTGAACTGCTATACAAATCAACGTCCCGCTGATAGCTATCAGCAAAATACTCTGCAAAATGACCGGATCAAGTAAAGATACCATTATGAAGCAGCCTCCTTTTCTTCTTTATAAGGACCGTATGTTTTCCTTGCATTATATTCTACAAGCCTGTTTCCTATTATCAGTAAGAACACTATAAGCAGTCCCACAATTATTGTCTTCCAGTAGTCTGCCGGTGTTTTAGGCTGCATGATTGTTGCTGGCCAGCTGCTCAAAAACACGACAAGACCAAGTGCAATCCCTGTTGCCGGTCCTCCGAATTTTGCGCAGAACCAGACATTATCGATACTATTCCTTAGCCCTGATTCTGCTTTTCTGACGATCCTGCCTGAAAGGGATGTATTGAGGCCGCAGCCAAATTCACGGTTCTGGAATTCACGTTCTGCCCCATAATGGACATCGCCAACAGACGAACCTATTGCTCCTGCTGTTATTCCCCATATCAATGCCAGGAATGGTATCGAGAATGGATAAGCCAGGATTTCATACTGGATATATGCAAGAGACACAAGACAAAAATTTACAATGAAATTATGTCCGATGATCGAGGGTGTAGTGTATCTCATAATATCCATGTACAGAGGTTGCTTGAACCTTGTCTGGCTTGCAACCCTCCCGGCATATGAGGTTGTGGCAAAAATACCCAATACGATAGCGCCAACAAAAGCGCCCATAACTATCGCCATCAATGGGTAGAATTTGGCGTCCAATAGTACGACTGTAACTGTGCCTGCAGTTACTGCTGAAAGCCCATTGCTTACAGGTTCGCCTGAAATCGCTTTATTATATATTCTGTGCAAAAATCCCATCTGGGGAGCTAATTGTACCTGGGAGTTCGGGTTGCTCTGGGAGCCTACATCGGATTCAAGATCCTCAAGGCATCCCGCAATAGTAGCAAGAGCTCCCATGAGTGCCAAAATAGCCATACTCATGGTTAAATCTAATACCATTTTATTATGTCCTCCTATTTTGAATTCAAATCACCATAAAAAACTATTATAGATTAGTTTTTAACGGACTACCTTATTATACATTATAAATCTTTCGAATATTGTCGGGCTATTTGCACATTGCGGCTTGATCCGGATAAGAAAACAGCAGCGAAAAAATACGATCTCAAACAAATACAAAAAATTTATTTATACCATTCACATTTGTGGTAAATTATGAGATGGTATATAATAGCCCTGTCCTTAATTATTTTGCTGGTTCCGACAGCTCTTGCATCGGAAGCCGTCGGTACGATCGATATTCCTAAAGTTATTCTCAGTCTTGCGATCATGTTGCTGGTCGCCAAGATCGGCGGTGAGATTGCTGAACGTAAATTCAAGCAGCCGGGTGTTCTGGGTGAGCTCCTTGCCGGCGTTGTAATAAGTCCTTTCGCCTTTGGCCCATACCTGGGTTTTCATGTCATTCCGGGAGAGATCCTTCCGATTTCACCTGAGATCGACCTGATAGGGCAGATAGGGGTAGTCGTACTGCTTTTCCTTGCTGGTATCGAGACCGACGTGAAACAATTCATGAAATTCGGTAAAGTTGCCGGGTTGGTGGCAGCAGGCGGTGTGGTCGTTCCATTTGTATTGGGTTATTTTGCGATAAAAATGTTTTATACTCCACCGGCGGGAGAACCCATCGAATATGTGGCGTTATTTACCGGTGCGATATTAACGGCTACAAGCGTTGGTATCACAGCCCGCGTATTAAAAGACATAAACAGGATGAACTCGGAAGAAGGCACCACTATTCTTGCTGCGGCGGTCATTGATGATATCCTCGGTATCATAGTGCTGGCAATGGTGATCGGCATAATTGGGACTGCAACAGGAGCAGTGGAATTAAATTTCATCGATAATGCATGGAATGAAGTTGTTACCAAAAGCACCACGACAGATATATTATGGATCGTGATGAAAGCGGCTTTATTCTGGGGTGTGGTATTATTTGTGGGTCTGAAATATTCAGATAAGATATCCAGTTTGCTTGGCAAATTCGAAACAAAAGGCGCTCTCATGGTCATAGCCCTTGTAATTGGATTTGCGATATCGTACGTAGCAGCGTATATCGGTCTTGCCCTTATTATCGGAGCATATGCGGCAGGTCTTGCCCTTTCTGCTTCTTCCCATAAGGAGCAACTGATCGAAGAGATTTCCCCGGTTTTCAATTTCCTGGTACCGATATTCTTTGTGGCAATGGGTATGCTGGTCAATGTAAAAGATGCTGTCACGATCGCAGGTCTTGGGGTTTTGATATTGGTACTGGCAATCATTGGAAAAGCCGTTGGTTGTGGAGTTGTCGCATATTTTAGCGGCTTTAACTACAATGGTGCATTGCGCGTAGGGACAGGCATGATCCCCAGGGGCGAAGTAGGATTGATAGTAGCCTACATTGGCCTATCTTCAGGGATCATTCAGCAGCCAATATATGTAATTGCCGTGGTAATGTCTATTGTCACTACTTTAATTACCCCGCCACTCCTCAAATCCACATTTGCAAAAGGCCCGGAAAAAGGATGGAAGGAAAAATCAGGTTAAAATCATAACCTGGTTAACTTCCATTTTTTCATTTTTAAAAAATATCTGATTTTATAAAAAAAAGTAATTAATCAACTTCAACATATTTCATAATATCACCACGGGTGATAATACCTTTCAGGATCTTTTTGGATTTATCTGTTACAAGAATGGCCCTGACCCGATTATTCATCATTTTTTGAGCCGCTTTCTGTATCGAATCACCTGAACATATTGCTATAATTCTCCTTGACATTATATCCCCGGCATTTTTTGCAAAGATGGATTTTAGGTCCGGGATAAGTCTTTCAGGATCAAAAGAGAATATTTTCAGGAAATTCAGTTTTGTTACAACTCCTGTGATCTCTCCGTTTTCCAGAACCGGGAACACATTAAAATCATATTTTTTGAACAAATCTCTCAACTCTCTCAGGGTTGTATCTTTTGTAACTGTGATCACATTGTTAGTCATCACTTCTTCGATTTTTTTCTCAATTATTTGTCGCATTTACTACTCACCTTTTGATTTATTAAACACTAATGTAATTTCCGTATTATGAAAGTTTCTTTTTTGTTTCATAAGTTAAAATACGATTTGAATTTAGGTTATGTCCTTTCCAGAAAATTGAAATGATTTTATGATGCCTAACCTCTATAAGAAATAAAAATATTATATATTAACCATCCTATCATTAAAAGAATAAAGAATGTTGCTATAACTATGATATATGCTCCTATTCCCAATTCCTTTATTTTTTCAATGAATTCTATTTTCATGTATCTTCTCCGATCCGATTCTCATTTTGTTCCGGAAACCTGCAACCACATATCTTGCAGGTTTGCGAGAAACCATTCTCCGTATGAAAGCACAGACCCCCTGCCATACTAACAGCATGCCCATAGTGTTTGCATATCATTATTTTAGATTGCATGTATTGTTTCCTCCCTTTTTAAACACTAATCACCACAGAGAACAAACATAATTGATGGGCCTGTTTTATGAACAATAATTATCAAATGATATAAATCATTCTAATTTGTGATAACTTATTATTAATTATATATAAGTTCATTTTTTGATTGTAATAAGAGATTAAGATTGTATAGAGGAAAACATAATACGAAGGATTCATGTAAATATTATGAATTGTAATGGACGACCTGATAAAAGCCTGCTAATCCTAGGATTCATATTATTATTAGTTTTATTTTCCTTTGCAGCCATAATGCCTTTCCCCTCAAAAAGTAAATTTCAAACTAATAAGCACTGTGCCGATCTTGGATGTAATTCATTGCAACAACAGCGATCCCATGAGGAAAAAATCCTGGACCAATTGGAATGTTCATCCGATTCAAATAAACAACTGTTTAGATTATTTGCTCTGGGAATAATCAATATTGATGAATTAACAATGTGGGTTCTGGGAGTAAACAGAAGAGTTGTTGTATTAAAAATGATGCATGAAAAAAGGATGATACAGGCATCCGATATAGCAAATTCAACGGATAGATCATTACAGAACATCAGTTATGCGATGCGGGAACTGGAAGAGCGTGGGCTGATTCAGTCCCTAACTCCCGGGAAAAAAACATGGAAGAAGTTTATTCCCACAGAAAAAGGAACAGAGGTATTTGAAAAACTCAAGAAGAATGATCTGATCGGAAAATAACTTGTTTTGATGTTTCTCAGGCATTCCCAAATGATATGCTTACAATAACAAAAAGGACGTATATTCCCAAAAAAATAGCCCCTTCTCTCCTGTCGATCACATACCCTGATCTTTTAAAAATTATTAGCAATATAGATAGCATCAGCATGAATAAAACGTGAGTAAGAATAAGTTCAGGATTTATGATAATGGGCCTTACAACAGCAGCAGCCCCAAGAACCCACAATATATTTGCAACATTGCTTCCAACAATATTCCCAAGCGCCATTGTCATGTATCCTTTACGTGCAGATGATACTGAAACAAACAGTTCAGGTAAAGAAGTCCCGATAGACATGAGCAGGAGGGCAATAAGATATTCTGATACACCATAAGCCATGGAGAGTCCGATCATTGAATTTACAAGAATCCTTGCTCCTATGAGTATGCCAGCCAATCCTATTAACACTTCGAAAATATTTTTGATAATGCCATTTTTTCCGATATGTTCAACACCCAATTCCCTGTATGTAATGATTGAATGCCTCAAATAAAAAATGTAAGCAATTATGAATGCAGTCCCACCAATCCGTCCAATTCCACCTGCCAAGAGTAAGAACGCAGATGCAAGGGTCAGTATTATAAGATGTATCCTGCCACTATAAATTTCAGTATGTTTTATTGCAAGCGGTTTAATAATGCATGTCACACCCAGGATCAGGGCGATGTTAGTGATATTGCTCCCGATGATATCCCCTACAGCTATTTGACCATGATCGATGTATGATGCATATATATCTGAAGCCAGTTCGGGCAGTGAGGTTCCCAGCGCTACAAGAGTAATCCCAATGACGAAATCGGAAACTCCGAGCATCCTGGCTAATTTTGAAGCTCCTTCAGTGAAAACATCGCTGGATTTTATAATGATGGGGATTGAAATAAGGAACAATAGCAGATTTAAGGTCATTTCCGATGGCATTGTTATCCAATTGAAGTTATTTTATATCCACCTTAATGTTGTGGTTTGGTGAAGATCAATTATATCATCTTATTATCATCCACGAATCCCTGCAACCTGTAGTTTGGCCACGGTTTATTATGCTTGATCGAGATCACAGACGAATTCAGGCTCAGGCAATCACCATGATTTTGCCTTCGACCGAGCCTGTTTTCTTCCTGCTGTAGTACACGCTTGCTGTATAGGTATATTCGCCTTTTTTCAATCCCTTCGGAATCCGCCATGATTTCTCTAGGGATTTCTGTTTTCCAACTTGCATATTATTAATTCTTTTAGTCAGCTTTTTAACCATGAGATGATTTTCATTATGAATACTTACAACTATTTTTGCTTTCTTCCAGACAACTTCACCAGTGTTTGTTATATTAATTGAAAATGTCAGGATACTTCCAATATGAACCACATGTGGCTCCACCTTTGCTTGCACCCTCACCTTTACCAATGGAAATAGAATTCCTCGCTTAACGAGAACTTGCCTGATCAAATGCTCATTGGCGCCATCGTAAATAGTTTTATCCGCAATAATAATTGCATCGGCAGCATCCTCAAACTTAAGGTTCAGATTAAAATTACTCTCAATGATCAATCGGATTGCATTATCCCTTGCATCAAGCCTCTTTTCCTTGGTCTTTGAATCACCCCCCATTTCCAGATAAATATCCCATAGAGCTGCAGACCATATCTCTCCATCCCTGTCGCAACTATCCAACCCCAGGAAATCTTCAGGATAATGTTTCTTATTATCAACCCTGCTCACGCAATTACCAATTTTTCCAATTCCATTCCAGTCCCCGACACATTCGCGATTAAAGCCTTCATTTATTTCTGCAAAAAAACAAGCGGCGAAAAAATCACCGAAACCCTCCGCAATCGGACAGGTATTCCAGTTAAGTCCAAACCCTGGTACCTGTTCATCCAGAATGACATGGCAATATTCATGCAGGATTATATCGGCATCCTCTGCATCATCAATATACCATGTGCCGAAAATCAATTCCCTGGTGTCCGGATTATAATATGAGTTATCCACGAAATCTCCCTGGACATTTACTTTTATTGTTTCACTGCCTAAGGCTGTAAATCCAAGGCCCCGTATGTATCGTTGTGCCTCATTTATATGATAATACGCCATTACTTCCTTGAACCTTGGATCAGACCTTGAATAGTTAAAAATCAAATTCTGCTCTTTTGCTCTATTCGGTGTGATGCACGTATCGACGTGTATGCCCCTGAGATAACCGGACCCGTCCAGTTCATTTAACAATACCTTTGAGTAAGCCCTATCCGGGATTTCAGATTCAGGAGTAAGATTCCTATCTCCAAGAACAACTACAGGGTTAGGTATAAAGACCCTTCCTCTGCCTGTTGCCTTCAGGAGCATATCCAGAATATCAAGTATCTTGCCAGCTTTCAGGTCAATAAATACATGCCATTCCTCAATCGGGTTAATTAGAGGAACAGCGATTCTCCACGCCACATAGTACTTTTCCCTTTTTTGATAAATTACCAGCTCCCCGGAAACTTTCCCTGAAAGTCTTTTTTCAACTTTAAGGGCATCAATGGCAATATGAATAGCTTCTTCCTGAGAGATACCCATTTCCCAGGATTCGATATAAAGGTCAGGATGATAACAAATATCTACTTTTTTAACCAGATTTTTTTTATCCATATGAACCGAAATAAAAGTGTTGTGAATAGGCAATTCGTTGAAAAATTGCTGGAATATGACATGACTGCCCCCCAAACTGTCCGTTATTTTGATTAACGTTAAATCCTTTAAGCTTTCCTTCATTTTAAATAATTTTAAATTATCAAGAAGAAAATTTCGTGCAGCTCTTTCAGGGTGTTCCACATCTTTCACAAATCAGGACGTATTTTCCGCCTGGTAGTTTTTTTTGTGCCATACTGCACTCACCGCATTTGGGGCAAATTTTCTTTTCAAACATTATGATGCTCCCTGAAGAAGAATGGATTCCATCGTCTAAATATATTTTGCTCAAGATTCCAGAATATTCACTTTCGGTGCCTCAATACCATTTCTGGAAAATTCTTTCCATGCCCTTCTTGTCACTTCAGATTCGAATTCGAACTCATATCTTAAGTCATTCACATAAGATTTAGCCCGCAAGCGCCTGTAAAAAGGAAAATCCTTTAAAAGAATGGTAAAAGGGCGCTTCCTGGAAATATAAACATATTTTGAGGTCACAACTGATTCCTTTAAGATCTTCATAGCAAGAACCGCATCCGAATCTGAGTCTATGAACAAATCAATGACTACCATCATCTCAGAAGCTCCTGCATTTGCGCTTGCTACTGCCTGGGTAAAGATCAGGTAATTGGGTGCAGATACAAGATTATCGTCAGGTGTGACAATTTTAGTAGCTCTTATTCCAATATCACTGACTTCACCATAATAATCTCCCATCTTTATCTTATCCCCCACCTGGTATGGTTTTTCAAACGTGATTACTATTCCCCCTATAACGTCAGCGAACAGGTCCTTAAGTCCAAAGCCAATTCCGGCGCCTAGAAGACCACCGAAAAGGATGAGCTGGCTGGATTCCCATTTTAGAATATATATTAATATATAATAAATTGTATACCCATATATTGAGAATTTCAATAATGGAAGGACCATTTTTACAGTTATTCTATATTGGCCCGCACGTTCTGAGATAAATACCAGAATGAATGTAATGACTCGAATACAAAGATAAGCGATGAGAATTATCAATATTGATGAGATTATTGTCCCTGTATCAATAACCGGCATTGATACTATGCTATTATCCGCCATCTACCACACCAACCTTAATTTCTTCAGGAATTCTATTACGCTTTTTAATGCTTCCGGTCTGATGATGCAGGAAGCATCTTCGACCGATATCAATCCCTGTTTGGACAATCGGAAAATTATCTTGCCGACCTGATAATCAGGTCCTGCGATTTCTGACAGGTCATCGTTCGTAATAGATTTCATTGATAGAATGAGATTCAAAATGAAAGCTTCGTTGTAATCAAGTTCGATATTAAATGATTCATCCTTGACGTTGCTTGGCTTAATTGTTGGATATTCGAGACTTCTCTGCCATACGATTTTTGCCACACCCGGATTTCCATTCGAAACTCGATGGATCTTTCCAAAAATTATATCCTCACTGGCAATTATTTCTTCTTTTTTTAATAACCTGAGTTTAAGGAAATCATAATTTATCTTAAAATAAGGTAATTCGATCGTTTTTTTCCAGGATTTGATCGAAACGGGATATTTCATGAAATTAATAATTTTTTCCTTTTCAAATTCTACATCCCTGACAAATATTATTTCATCTTTTTTATATCCCGATAAGATGGACTCTTTTATTTGATATGTGGTAAATTTAGGCAGATTTATCTGAACTGGAAAAAATTTTCCAATATTTAAAACTTCATCAAGATACTTCCATGAATAGAGATTCCATGTGGTAATGAATAAGATGGCAGGATTTGATACCAAATTCAAGAAATACTCAAGAACATCAAAACCGCCAATTTTGCGCATGTAAAGGAACTGGCAATCATCAATTAACACAATTCTTTTAGATGGCCCGGAAAGGATGATCTCATCTTTGTTTTTGACTATTGATGAAAAAGAAAATCTTGTTACCTTTTGGAGAATCATCTTTTCTATCTCGTTCATGATGGCCGTCCTACCTGCATAGGGTTCTGATATAATTGCCACATTCAAATTACGTCCGGATTCGAAATCAGCTATAGCTGTCTGGATATTCGCGATTTCTTCCCGGAATCCAATTAATTCAGACGGAGTTTCTATTTTATCATTGCCCATAAATCCCAAATTTTCTTAAAATACACTTTTACTTTATTGCACCATTAAAAGATTAATGTTATTATTTATAAAAGCTTTTAAGAGATTAAATGAACTTCACATTGAATCGAAATAATAATATTCCGGCCTATAATTAGTGGAAGAAAAAAATGTTCGAGATAATACAAGAAAACCTGCAATCCCTCATTATTTTCATATTAGGCATAATAATTACGTTTATTATTGCCCGCATAGTACACAATTTCCTGACAAAACATACCCATAAGAAGATCCTCGAAGAACCTAAATTGAAAACCACATATCTTTTTATCGGGAGAGTAGTGGTTGCAGCTATTACTTTATTGGGGGTTGCTTCCACGACCTTCACTGCCTTTCCGGGAACAAGAGGCTTGGTATCCTCTTTATTCGTCGCAGCGGGTTTTGCCTCGATAGTTATCGGTCTTGCAGCACAGTCCACCCTTTCAAATATTATTTCCGGTGCGCTCATTGCAACAACCCAGCCCTTCAGGATAGGGGATACCGTAATGTTTCGAAATGAATTATGCAGCGTAGAGGATATGAAACTCACTTATACGACGCTTCGGATATGGGACAACCGGCGTTTGATGATTCCCAATTCACTATTCCAGAATGAGGTTGTGGTAAATTATACCGCAATTGATCCTGCGAAACTGGTCCCGATAACGGTGCAGATAAGTTATGAGTCAGACCTTGAAAAAGCCAGCCTCATCATGATCGATATAGCAAAAAAGCACCCCTATTTTTTACCCACGAAAGATTTGCCCAGGGTGCATCTCATGGAATTTGCAGCATCAGGAATAAATATGCGCCTGTTGACAAAGGCAAAGAACCAGGACAGGGCATTTGAGATGTCAAAAGAAATACTTCGGCAGATCAAAAAAGAATTTGATGCCAACAGCATTGAAATTCCATACCCGAGGATGCAACTTGTGCCTGATAAAAAACTTGTGGAACAAATTCAAAGAATCGCTGATATCTCACGTTCTAACAGCAGATAGTAGTGATAGAGGTATTGATCCACTTGAAAGAGGAGGAAAAGCCGGGCTCTTCGGGGGTACCGTGAATTAAAAGATGCAGGAGTACTGGATAAAACAATCTTGTGAGTCAGTTTTATTATCTTTTCGGACATTTCTTTGTCGTGGAGTGATATATATGACAGATTTCGATGAAATGGTCACTGGTGCTGTAGAAAAAGTTATACCGAGTGTTGTAAACATCAGTGAAGTAAAGTTAATGAAGGACGCTTATCTGCATGTGCATCCGGTTCCGGGTGTGGGTTCAGGTTTCATAATAAATAAGGATGGCTATATGCTCACCAATGCCCATGTGGTGCTGGGTTCACAGGAGATAAAAGTGGCTCTGGAAGACGGAAGGATATTCCCTGGAGAGATAAGAGGTCTAGACACAATGAAGGATCTTGCTGTGATCAAGATCAAAGCCAGCGATCTGCCAGTACCCCAGATCGCAAAAGACAACAATCTCAAAATCGGGCAGATGGCAATTGCCATAGGCAGTCCTCTTGGCCTGGTGGGAGGCCCCACTGTCACAGTAGGTGTAGTAAGCGCTGCGAATCGGTCAATCCAGACCGAGGCAACATTCATGGAAGGATTGATACAGACCGACGCTGCCATTAATCCCGGCAACAGCGGAGGTCCGCTGATAAACAGCAAAGGTGAGGTGATAGGAGTGAACAGTGCCGTCATTCCCTTTGCGCAGGGCATAGGGTTCGCTATACCCATACAGCCTGCAATAGAAATTGCAGACCAGCTGATAAAGCACGGTGAAATCATAAGACCATGGATCAGTTTCAATGCCATAGATGTCAATCCCAAACTGATGGCATATTATGACCTGCCCACTGCTAAGGGGGTAGTTATTACTGATGTGGTAAAAGGAAGCGAAGCTGAAAAATCAGGTATAGAGATAGCGGATATCCTGATCAGGATGGATGAAATAGAGATAAATACGGTTAAGGATCTCATCAAAGTGCTCAATAAACATAAAGTGGGCGACAAAGTAACTATGGAATTCTTCAGGGGACAAAAGAAGGTAAAGCTCAAGACCGTGCTTGAAAAAGCGCCGTCCATGCGGGGTCCACCGGCTCCCGGTGGATAATTTTCAAAATCGCGCCAATCCTTCAGCTTCTGTTAGCATTTTGTCTATGATATCCAATCCCTCATACCAGAAACCGGGATCGTCAAGCCGTACTCCAAAATCTGCAAGCAGTTGTGCGGGTGAGCCATTCCCTCCCGAAGCGAGCAAATCCAAATACCTGGGGACAAAGCTCTTCCCCTCTTCCATGAACATTTTATAAAGAGACAGCACGAGGAGCTCCCCAAATGCGTATGCATATACATACCCGGGAGCCTCCAGGAAATGTGTAACATAGCTCCACCATATCGAATAATTCCCGGTAAGTGTTACCGAATCCCCGAACATTTCTTTCTGGGTATCGATCCACAGTTCTCCAAACCGGGATGCTGACAACTCACCTAACGTGCGCCGCTCTCTATGGATAGCATCCTCAAAACGGTTCATGGCTATCTGCCTGAACACCGTGGCAAAGATCTCTTCCAGTTTATTGCACAGCAGGCTCAATTTTTCATCCCTTCCTTCTGCTGTTTCAAGCTGTGACCGAAACACGAGCATTTCACCGAAAACCGATGCTGTCTCTGCCATTATCAGCGGTGTCCTGCTGTTGAAGTAACCCTGCTTCCTTCCTGCCAGATACTGGTGGACGCCGTGTCCAAGTTCGTGTGCCAGGGTCTGGACATCACGGTGTATTCCGGAATAGTTTACCATAACATACGGGTGAACATCAGGTGTGACAGGATCTGAGAAAGCTCCTCCCCTTTTTCCCGGCATAATGGGTGCGTGTATCCATCTATTATCAAAGAAATCCAGGGCAATATCCCTCATCCGGGGGGAAAAATCATTGTAAGCTTTTAGAACCATCTCTTTTCCTTCATCCCAGGGTATCTTCTTTTCCAGGGAGAAAGGCAGTGGACCGTACCTGTCGTAATCAAACAGTTCATCGTATCCAAGCAGTTCTTTTTTTAGCCTGTAATATCTCCGGGGGATGTCATATCGGTTTTTGACAGCTTCAACAAGCGCGGTAACAATTTTTTCATCTATCTCGTTGTCAAGGTTCATGGAACTTACCCAGTCCGGGAATATTCGCAGCCTGTCCATTATCATTTTGTCTGCCAGGATCGTATTGAAAATATGTGTCAGGATGTGTTTTTGTGATTCCAGTCCTTCTGTGAACTCCCCTGCCGATGTTATCCTTATCCTGCGATCAGGATTATAAAGGTCGGATAGAACTTCCTCTTCGGTCCTGCCTGCTTCTCCGAACTTTATCATGGAGAGCACTTTTTCAAAGAGCTTGTTCCAGTTTCCAGCTCCAACCGGTGATAGTTCAGCCAGGATCTTTTCTTCGGTTTCAGCTAACTGGTGGGGCCGGTATTTCCTGAGCTTTTCCAGATAATGCCTGTATTTGTCCAGTGAAGGATCTTCGAGGAGTGGGGTTGCTGCCTCATCTTCGAGGGAAGCCCATTCCAGCTCAAAGAAGAGCAGTTCTTTCTGGAACTGGCTTGAAATTTCCTCGACCTTCTGGAGGAATGCACCCGCCTGGGCATTATTCGACTGGGTCGTGAAATTAAGGTATGCGAACGAACCGATACGCGAGATTTTCCGGTATATTTCTTCAAGTGTGATGACGGCATTGAGAAAATCACCCAGGGATATGACATTTAGTTTCTTTCGATATTTTGCGGAAAATAAAGCTGTTTTGCCTTTAATGTTCTCTATGTCTTTTTCTATATTGTCATCACTGATATCTGTATAAAGGTCGGTTAAATCCCATATCACATCCTCACTGCCCAATCTATCTTTCATGATAATAGATTGTGGATTGATGTCTAATAATACTTTGCAGACAAAATGAATGTTTATATGGAATTGTAGGTTTTCTAAATGACCACAATCGTTGAGTATTTGAAGGCGTTTGAGGAGATGACTCATCAAAGAATCCAATGATCGTATCCCCATTCAATTCAGGAAGTTTTTTTAGGATTTCTTCAGCGTCTTCTGGTCTTCGGTAATCGTGCTCAACTAATAGATACATAGGAAAGGGGTGCAGGCACTGATATCAGGGATGCACCTGTCCTGACTTATTGGAAGAATTTACAATCCTGATCAAACATCAGGCTCACTATCTCAGAGGTCTGGGCTGCTTATGCTCCGGAAGCACGGGCAATTCTGTCGTATTGACCAGAATTGGCGAATCAATTTCCTTTGCCCTCTCAATGATCAATTCTTTGCCCTTTTGTGTCATCGCGAAAACCGGAACAGAGGTGCCAGCCTGGAGAAGCGGATGTATGAGGCGGCGAACCATGTTTGAAGCGCATCCCGTGATAATGTCCATTTTCTGGATAAGCTCTTCAGCCTCCCTGCATTTAATGCCTGTAAGGTGAGCACCGATCAGGATAAGATCAATGTCATTTTCTTTCTCGATCAAACGAAGTTTTCCAGCCTCCTCCGGAGAGACAACGCTGAGTGCAATTTTCTTAAAACCAAGTTCCAATGCTTTCATGAGGCCGCCTGCCTGGTCTATCCCTGCCTTTTCCGTATCAAGTACGATGCCTCCCCGCGATTCGATCCCGGCAATAATTTCCGGGATCGGCTCGGTTTCAATAAGTCCTGACATCAATGCACCCATCCCCTGGACAAGGGAAGGATTATTGGTGATTACGGTTCCGGCGCCATCGCATACAGTGACCGTGGAATCGATAAGCCCACAGGCCAGTGCGGTCATCATTATCTCACTTGCACCGAAATTAACAAAAACACCATAATCAAACCTTCTTTGGGGAGTGAACATGCCCAGTTCACGAATCCTGTATTCCATATTCTTTTTTGCTTCATCACTGGTGAGTCTTGAAACATTGGAGAACTTGCTGAAAACAGGGCACCAATCTGCGACAGGTTCTCCTGCTTCCACAACCTTCCCATCTTTTACAACCACACGCGTTTTTCCGAAAAGTTCCATAATATGCGGCATTTTCAATCACCTGCGAATTCATAAAGTTCAAGCAATTTGGCAGCTTTTTCTTTTGAGATCCTTTCCCTTACCACCTCGATAAAAGCATCCACATGCTCCTTCTTAACGCAGTGAAGGCTTTCCATTCCCTCAAAGACCAGATCTACAAGATAGATCAGCTCTTCCTGTGAAAGTTTCAATAAACGTTCCCTGAAATCCGAATTTGATGGGGAAATATGCTGGCTCACAGGAGGGAGCACTGACCTGAATTCCCATCCTGCATGAGCGCATGTGCTATCAACAAGTTCAGGCGCAATTTTCTTAAGAATCTGCAAATCCGAAGAACTCAGCTTTCGTGCCATGGTTCAATCATAATTTAAACAAGTATATAAGTTTAGCTGCAACCGATGATTTCATGCTAAACTCCGCCAGAGGCGGCGCATCCGCTGGGGTCTGGGGTCGCACCCCAGCGCCGTTAAGGCAAAGTGGGACGAAAGTGTTAAAAGTACACTTATTTCTTCCGATACACATTCAGCCCGATCTTGACCGCTTCCTTCCCCGGAATAGACTGATTTCCTTCGCTTGAGGCGATGATAATCGTTTTCCCTGAAGTTGAGGGTCCGAACTCTTTACTTAGATCAACCTTGATCGTTAAGGTGTTCCCTTCAACTGACATTTCCACATTCTTCATTTCAGCTCTCCTTATTCATTTCTTCTTTAATAACATCTTCAAAACTCCAATTTCCCTCTACATATCTCCTAATCACTGATATTTGTTGAGACTCATTTAAAGAATCCCAGTACATCTTAATATCTTCAGCAACATCAAAAGTAAAATCACCATTTGGAAGTGCTATAGGTATGCAGCTCCCAACTGGAGCACAAACTGCAATATTTATCAATTTTGCAGCTATACTTTCTGTTACTATTTTTCTCTTAATTATTATTTCAGCCATAACATTTACTTTATCACGCAGGTTGAAATATAATTTGCTTAATAGGATCAGCCCAATCTGTGTGCTATCTTACTTTTTCTCTCTTCTCCAGCACCATGCCAGGATCAATGTGCTGACTGTGAATATCATCGAAAGGAACGGCACCGCTTTCGCCTGAGTTCCCTCCGGGGAGGCGGTCGTTCCAGGCGTGGGGACGGCGCCAGAATATTGTTCATCGAGGATGTAGGGATTGACGATGGTGAATTGGATTATCTCATCGTTTTTAGTTTTGAGATCATGAAACTGAACTAGTATGTTTATAGGTGCATTTCCATTCTTCCATGCTCCATTAGGGATTAATTTCCAAACAAATATTTTTGACCAGCCCGCCCCAATTTTCAAATTATCTATACTTTCATCTTGTTTGCTCCCTTCTAAAACAGTAAACGCTTTTGTGACTCCAGGTTCCGTTAATTCCACAAATACATGACCATTAATTTTAGAAGTGACTTCAACTTTTAGTTCGGAAGGTTCACCAATTTTTATTTGAACTGCATTCACTGTTGCATTTTCTCCGTTAAACCAAGCTTTTACAATCCCATATTTATTTTCAGCTCCTACTGTTGTTTGAAAATTTAAAAACATTAATGCAAAAATCAATATAATTATTCTATATTTCATGTTTTCACCTTGAATCCTTGTGACTCTTCAATAATCTCTCCATCTTTGTCACCAACACCTAATAATTTGCCAGGAGGTACTGCTATGAAAGTTCCTGTAGTAAATTGGAATTTAATTGGTTGATTTTCACCTATAGGGAGATCAGTTAAAGGATCCACTACTCTTGGTTGATTTAATCTCACATACACCTGCGCCTCATGCCCGAAGATCGGGTCAGGATGCACTTCATTATCCACGTCCTGCACCTCAAACTTCACGAACTCTCCTTCAACGTCAATCGACCACATATTGAAAGTCGCGATCCAGGGTTCAAAAGTCGGCAAAATATGAACCCCGGTCACACCAAGCAGATTGATATTGCGCAATTTCAACGTATAAAGCTGCTCCTCACCATATGGCATCAGTGCATCCAGATAATCCGGTTCCTGGTTGATCAACAGTGTCACACTCTCATTCCATGCCTGTAGCTTCTGCGGCTGATAAATATTTCCATTCTCATCCACATGAAATGCCCTCATACTCACAGCAAGAGGCAGTTTGAAGCCGCGGGACAGGAAGGTTCCTGCATCCCTGTTCGCCTGCTTTACCTTCTCTGGTTCGGAAAAGTTCTTTTTTATCTCATCATCGATCTGTTTACTTCCCCGGGAGAATTTCTCACGTACCTGGTACTTCACGTGATCCACATACCACTCGCGAATGACCGATATTACCTTTGCGCTTGCGCTGTTGTACGTGCCTGAAAAATAGCCGGACTTATTCGCATATTCGATCTCCTTCTCCGAAACCTTCCTTATCAGGTCATCACGCACCGCATTGATCAGGTCCGAAGGAACAGGATAATTCTCATAATTGATCCCGGGGTCAAGACGGATATCATTTTTCATCATGCCTGTAATATCATCAACAGCGAACTGCGCCTCCTCATTGACCCATGAGGGTGCATCCAGGGTGTAGGATTTTGCGCCAGTATCGCCATTCAGGTCGGTGTTCTTCAGGTTCGGGATCTTGGTGGTATTAAAAAGATCCCTGTATTGCAGGTACGCAGCTTCAAGATTCGGGTCATTATGGCCGAACCTGTACGTCACATCCTCTGGATCAAATGTTCCATGCAGATCATTTTTCAAAGCAAGAGCCCTGCCTGCAAAATCAAGATCGATATTCGTATTTGAATTCTCAATCGCCTTCAGGGTGATTGTGACCTTATCCATCCTCGAATCCACTACAGTCATATAATTATAATACGGCACCTGCATCGTGCACCCTTCCCCGCATGATTCCGTGACCCAGTAAGTATGCCGCCATACATGGTTTCGAGTCCAGGATAGCTCCCATGTTTCACCATACAGGTTTCCGGGAACATAGGATTCTCTTGCTATTGTTCCTGTTTGGGCCATGCTGTCAGGCTCGCCCCACGCATCAGTGCTGTAACTTTCTTCAAATCCGTTGTGGTCCCCTGGATGTTCAGAAACCACCCTTGCAACACCGGTCGCAAAAGAAGCGCTATATACCTGCCCAACGGCGGTCTTTATTTCCCTGTTCACAATAGAACCGCCCGGCTTTGAAATATTGTTGAGATAATCCGTGATGATCGTAATATTGAAATCATATTTTCCCTTCTGCGATTCTTCCTGTGCCTTTTCAGGATCATCAGTTGAAATATACGCGTCCTCCCTGGGATCAACCTTAAGGGAATTGTTATCAAGCACCACATCCCCGTATTTCTTCTTCTTTCCTGAAAGCGTCGCAACGGTCTGGTTTGCATATTCTACAAGACTTCTGGGGTCGATTGAATTGAACACAAATCCCTGGTCAAGAAGCAGCGCACCATTCAGGATCAGGGCAAGATTCGTATTGTCCACTATGTTGATGGGTGTTCCTTTTCCATATTGCATATATCCCCTGCCCCAGGTGTATGCCATGGCAAATGCTGTTGTCTCTGTCATCACGGCATTTGTGCCGTTTACTCTCTGGCCGTATTCTTCTGTCAGGTCACGCAAAAGCGGATACCTTGATGTGATCAATGTTTCCACGCTTATGTTCTCGCTCAGGAGTTCCGAATTCATGTCAAGGTTTTTAAGATGGATCCTGACAGGCATGGATAGTTTCCAGTATGTTTCATAGCCGTTGTCTCCCGGTTCAAAAAGCGGCGGGGTTATAGTCCTGGTGAGTTTCATTCTTATCGGTGTGATGGTCATTTCCTTCCAGGAATACGTAGGTTCGACATTCACACAATATCCGCTGTATGTGAAAGCGTCGTACATGTAATTTGATTCTATGTACCGGTTAAAAGTATTATTTGTCATGGCCAGCGCCCAATTCATAGTGAATTGGTAGGGGCCGTCGTTGTATTCACTTGTGTTATCCGGTTGTATGACCGGCGTCTGGCCGAGTGACTTTAGCGCTTCCATCCCTGCATAGTTAAGCGCTCTTGCAAGGTCTGCCTTTGCATAGGATAAAGCCTGGTCAGGGGCTGATATTTCCGGGTCCTGCGACATTGTCTTTGCCATTTTTATATCCATGCGGGTAAGATTCAGGGAAACGATCGTGGAGAGGATCACGAAAAATATCCCGATCACAACAAAGGGAACGCGGGCAGACTCGTCCCTGAGGAAATGGGATTTATGGTTCCTGTTGTGGTTCTTTATAGGCATGCCTGACGGCGCAGAGGAACTGTAGTATTGATAAGGTTTGCTGTTTTATTCACGATCAAGAAATTTGACAATTATCCGGTTTATGAATTGCTTTTTCTTCTATGATGATGTTCAACACCCAAACATTTATCAGGTTTGTTACCAAATCTAATTTGTTCATGTCTGAATTTTATACTATCCTTACAAAAGTACTGGAAAATAAGCAGATGTCCATAAGCAGTATAGCAAGAGAATTGAAGAAAAAAGGATATGACCAGCACAGGTTGATACTTACAGGATATCTTCGGGCTTTGCATGAAATGGGCCACCTGGAAGAGATCGACATACCGCCTTCCAAAGTATATACATTAAAATCCGGGATGAAACGCGATGTTTATAGTATTGTAAAAGAGCATTTGAAGGACATTAACATTTCTGAACGATTAGAGATCGCAGTATTTATCCTTACCTCTCTTTTCCATCGCCCATGCTTTAAATTCGAACTTGAATTATTGGGTATCGAAGCACGAAAGACTGAAACCGTAAAGGAGTCAAAGGATGCTCGCCTCAAGGAGCACAGGACGGCTGTGACACGCATTAAAATACCAATCGAAGATCCGGCTTTTGAGCTGAACGGGGACTCCAGCGATATTCAACTTCGCGGGACTAAAGTCATGATTGATATTATTAACGATCTGATCGACCTTGATGGATTGAAAGCAAAATACCAGCAGACAAGACTTGCGTGAACTACTTCTTCGGAAAAAATCATATTTTTTTGTCTTCCTTGAAATCCTGGATATCCTGCTCCTTTGAAGAAATTCTGAAAATTCTATTTACTCTTTTCAGTTTTTTTTGGAGTAACGGGGCTGTATTCCCTTGTTACCTGTTCGATCCAGTTCATTTTTCCCGGCAAAAAATCTTCTGGTGTTTTGCCAAGTTTTAAGGCATCGATTATTGAAATAACGGATTTCACAACAGCTATAATATTCATATTCGTAGTATTGATCTCAAATACCAATTTATTTCTCTGTGTCGCTTCCACCAAGATCACATCCAGCGCTTCAGCATCAGCATTTTCCTTCACTTTTTGAAATGAGTAATTCTTTCTTTTTCCCAGGCGCTTTCGAAGGGCAACAGGATGCGCCCTCAGAACAATAACGGCATCTGCAGGCAATAAATGGCAAAGATGACCTTCCATTATTACATCCCCGGATTTTTTTTCAATTTCCTGTTTCACGCGTTCTTCCAGCTTATCAATATCAGCTTCATAAGTGTCCCGAGCTTCGTCTTTTCCTGCGTACAGCTTTTCATCCAGAACAAGTCTATTCACATCAATAATACTGTACAGCTTCCTGTAATTTGAGTGCTCTCTTAAAACTTCACAAACCGATGTTTTCCCTGTACCCGGCGTACCTGTCAGAGCGATCAGCATAATATTGTGCGAAATGCTTCGATGACTTTTTCGTTCTGTTCCTGCAATCCAACAGATATCCGTATCAGCGATTTGCCTGCGCCCCTGAAGGATGTGCAATCCCGGACAATTATCCCTTTTTTCAACAGCAATTGGCTGACGTCTTTAGAACTGTTCGGGGATACATCTACAAGGATAAAGTTCGCATCTGAAGAATAGACTTTACATACGGTTCCAAGTCCTTTTGAAAGCTGCAATCGCCCTTGTTTCACGGTACTGACACTTTTTATCAGATGCTCCTTATCGCCAAGAGCTGCTAATCCTGCAGCAGTTGACAATATATCCACGGAAAATGGGGTCATCACTTTCATATATTCCCTTGCTATCCATTCAGGCACAATTGCATAACCCATGCGCATTCCGGCAAGGCCGAAGGCTTTTGAGAAAGTGCGCCCCACAATAAGATTTTCATACTCCCTGACAAGTCCGATGATACTGCTGCTGGCAAATTCAACATACGCTTCATCTATGAATACTATGGCATCAGTTAATTCCAGGATTTTTCGTGCATCTTTTTCAGGGATCGAATTACCCGTTGGGTTGTTGGGAGAGCAAAGAAATATCATTCTGGTATTTACATTGACTTTATCAAGGATAGTTCCCGGGGCAATATAATAATCAGAATTCCGCTCAACGAACACGGGTTTACCCCCATTGGAAAGGGTTGCTATCTCATAATAGGAAAATGTTGGTATCGGAATTATTGATTCTGCCCCTTTCGACATAAAGAGCCGCATTATAGTATCAAGTATCCCATCCATACCATTCCCCGATACCACGATATTACCGGCAGGATAACCTGTATACTCTCCAATGGCCTGTCTTAATTCAAGCGCATCCGCCTGTGGATACAGGTGTACTCGTCCTGCTTTTTCTTTTATGGCCGCAACAGCCCGGGGTGACGGCCCAAGCGGATTTTCATTTGAACCCAATTTGATTATGGAATCAGGATCAATCCCATATTTTCCTGCTATCTCCCCGATAGATTTTCCAGGAACATACTCCTTGATATCCTTAACTTCAGGCCGAACCAGTTCTTTAAATCTCATTCAGCACCGACACCACCGTATCAAGCTGTTGTTTTGTTATAGTAAGCGGCGGGACAAAACGAAGCACCGATTCTGACGTACAATTAAGAAGAACACCTTTTTCACGGGCACCTGCCACGATATCTTCACACTTTATCGAAAGTTCCATGCCCACCATCAGTCCTTTGCCCCGGATCTTAAGAATGTAATCCTTGTTGAGCTGTCGAAGTTCCTGAACAAGATAATTTCCCATATCGTATGATCTTTTTACCAGTTTTTCTTTTTTGATAACATCGATACTTGCAAGAGCCGCTGCACAAGCCAGGGCACTGCCGCCAAAAGTTGATGCATGGTCACCGCGGACGAAATTTGCCGCCACATCCTCACGGGCAAGCAATGCGCCCATTGGGAAGCCTCCTCCCATCGCTTTTGCCGTTGTCATAATATCCGGGGTGATGCCGGAATGCTCTCTTGCGAACCATTTTCCCGTCCTGCCAAATCCTGTCTGCACCTCATCAAGTATTAACAAAACATTCTTGTCATCGCATATCTCCCTGACTTCCTTCAGATAATCATCAGATGGGATTATCACTCCGCCTTCCCCCTGTATGGGTTCGAGTATTAATCCTGCCGTATTCTCAGTGATCGCAGAACGGATAGCATCGATATCATTATACGGGACAAAAACTGCAGGAGCAAGCGGTTCAAAAGGTTTCCTGTATTTTTCTTTATGCGTGACACTTAAAGCGCCGCGGGTGCGTCCGTGGAATGCATGTTCTGTCGCGATGAACTCTTTTTTTCCTGAAGCTTTCCTGGCAAGTTTCAGGGCACCTTCAACTGCTTCAGCTCCGGAATTGCAGTAAAATACGCGATCCATGCCTGAAATACCGGCAAGTTCTTCGGCAAGAAGTGCCTGATTCTCAGTATAATACAGGTTAGAAACATGAATTAACTGCTCTGCCTGCCTTTTTATTGCATCTACTACTGCAGGATGGCAGTGTCCCACATTATTTACAGCTATTCCCGCCACACAGTCAATATATTCTTTTCCATCAACATCCGTGACCAGCGCACCCTTTGCGCTCCGTATGGCAATGGGCTGGCGGGTATATGTCTGGAAAATATATTTTTCATATTTTCCGACTATTTCATCATAATTAAGGGCCATCTATTCGATTCTCCAGTTTTCCCCGATTTCGTATGGATTCAGGGTTTGTCATGCTTGACGTCTCTTATCTTTAATATTTCTATTGCTTTGAAAAAAAATCAGGGGGGAGCAAGAAATCTGTTTTTTGTAAACTCATTAAGAACAAGTTCTTTTACAGGGATATCCTCTTCCCTGCATTCTTCCTCTTTCCATGCTTCTATAGAACGAAAAATAAAGAACATGCCATCCTTTTTCTTTGAATCTCTAAGATTCGGGTCCTCTGCTGCATCGAAAAATGATAGATATCCGTCCAATAGGGTCATTCTTAAACAATAATGTATTAATCAAATATGAATCTTACTCCATATATTCTCCCATGACTCAACATTTATCTATGATAGCAGATATTGAAGAGCCACATCTTCCAATCGCAGGGAAGGAGCTTAAATGGTCGAATCAGACGCACATAAAAAATACGAATTCAAAAGGACGCTTGAGGCTCTTCGCGATAAACGCGGCCGGGGCACCGAACTTATCTCGCTTTATATTCCGCATGACAAACAGGTTTCGGATATCACAAGCCAGCTCAGGGAAGAATTCGGGCAGGCCTCAAACATTAAGTCCAGGGTCACACGGCAGAATGTGCAGGGTGCCATTGAATCGCTTTTGTCAAGACTTAAACTTATTCCAAAGGCGCCTGAGAACGGCGTAGTCATTTTTTGCGGAGCTGTGGACATAGGCGCGAATAAGACCGATATGCAAACCTTCATAATAGAGCCGCCAGAACCTATTGTTTCATACAAATATCACTGTGACTCATCATTCCTTCTCACGCCGCTTGAGGATATGCTGCATGAGCAAAAGACCTATGGCCTCCTTGTTCTTGACAGGCGCGAAGCCACAGTAGGTATATTGAAAGGAAAACATATCGAAGAGATGGCGCATCTTACGTCCAATGTTCCGGGCAAACAGAGAAAAGGTGGCCAGAGTGCGCACAGGTTCCAGCAGCTTCGACTCATTGCCATCAATGATTTCTATACCCGCATAGCAGACGCTGCAAGCGAGGTCTTCCTTGGGATAAACCAGAAGGATTTTGAGGGTGTATTCATAGGCGGGCCATCCCCCACAAAAGAAGAATTTGAAGCGGGGGAATTCCTTCATCATGAAATCCAAAAAAAGATACTTGGCCTTTTCGATGTGGCAAACACCGATGAGTCGGGTTTGACCGAACTTTTCGATAAACTGGGCGATGCTTTGCAGAACGTGGAAGTTGTCCAGGAGAAAAAACACATGGAACGTTTCCTTAAGGAACTTGTGAATGAATTGGGTCTTGCTTCTTATGGCGAGGAGCAGGTGAGGAAAAACCTCCAGATGGGTTCTGTAGAAACGCTTTTGCTCTCGGATGAACTGCGAAAGGTGCGACTTACCATAAAATGCGGTAATTGCGATTTTGAAGAAAAAAAGACCATGACCAAAAAACTCGGGGATGATGAATATCAGCCAGGCAATTGCACAAAGTGCGGATCAAGCCTGAGGGTAGTGGAATCCGTAGATATCGTGGAGGAGCTTTCAAACATCGCCGACCAGATGGGTACGAACATTGCTTTCATTTCAAGTGATTTTGAAGAAGGGAACCAGCTTTTAAGCGCATTTGGCGGGATTGCAGCTATTTTGAGGTTCAAGACCGGGATTTAATATTTTTTCTTGTTTACCGTGCATTTGATGGTCAGATCGATCGATAAGCCGTTAATTGATTCCTCGGCATCCCGAAGCGTTTCCTTGATATTAGCATCATCAAGTACCTTCTGTATATGGCCTTTTATCCGTAAATAGCGGACATACTCGTCAACGGTAAGCTGCTTTTCGTTATTTTCCTCAATAGAGATTAAACTCATCCACGTATTAATATGTAAATATAAGCAAAATATTTTTTGATAAGAAAAGAATTTATGTGATGTGAAAGCCTCACATCACTTCAAATGTTACTGTCCTTCCATGAATGGACTCTTGACACCTGTCAAGACTGCCATTACACGTACTCTGCCTGTGAGCTGGTCATCAACTTTTGCGCCCCAGATAACTCTCTTTGTATTCGGGACTTTGTCCATTATCAATTCGCCTGTGACCGCTACCTCTTCGAGTGTCAGGTCTTCACCACCAACGATGTGGATTAATACACCATAAGTTGCTGACATATCGGAAATATCAAGCAATGGGACTGCAAGTGCCTGTGAAACTGCCTTTGCTACCCTGTCCTCACCGTCGCCTTCGCCAATGCCTATTGCTGAGACTCCACCGCGCTCCATTACTGCGCGAAGGTCTGCGTAATCAAGGTTGATCAGGCTTGGCTGTGTGATGGTTTCGGTAATATTCTTGACAAATGCGCCTATAAGTGCATTTGCTACTGCAAGGGCTTCTTTTAAGGGAAGGTTTCCTGCAACTTCTCTCAATTTTCCGTTATCAATGACAATCGTTGCGTCGCAGCTTGCAGAGAGAGCTTTGATTGCTTCTCTTGCTTTCTCTCTCCTGAACTGTTCGATCTTGAATGGAATGGTAACACAAGCAATTGTGAGGCAGCCCAGTTCTCTTGTTAATTCACCAACTACAGGTATTGCTCCCGTACCGGTTCCTCCTCCCAATCCTGCTACAAGGAAAACAAGGTTTGTACCTTCAAGCTCAGCCCTGATTTCTTCCATGTTCTCTTTAGTTGCCTGGGCACCCATTTCCGGATATCCACCGCATCCGTGTCCCTTGCATAATTTTTCACCCAGCAGAACCAGTTTATCGGCTTTGCTCATTGTACTTAAGTGATTTACATCAGTATTAGCTGCGATGATCTTTCCGCCCGCCATTCCTTTTTCTGCGATCCATGTCGTAATATTACATCCTGCGCCACCAAGCCCGACTACGGCCACTGATGGCTTTGACGTCTTTACAAACTCTGCCAACTTTTCGTTAACCATGTTAAATGCCTCTTTCGAACCACATTTGGGTCTCTCTTCTATTTACACTCTTAAAGTATATAGATTTGATTGGTAAAAAGGTGTGTAAAAGTGAAAAAAGGTGTGATCTTTTTTTATTTGGGTTTTGGAGGCCAATTCTTCTCCATCCAGCCAGGGATCCGTCCCGAATCAGGTGGACCGATCATCACACGAAGTCCTGTCACATCCTCCACATCTCCCTGCAGCCTTGCTGCAAGACCGGGAAGGATCAGGGTACTGTGAGATGTTTTGTCTTTAAATTCGAAATTGGCCTTCTGGAATGTATCTTTTATTTTGGCCGCAGTAAGCTGTCCGCCTGCGACAGCCGCTTCAACCCCTATGCCGTCGGTATCAACCGCCGCAAGATAACAGTTTATCTTATTGGAAGAAAGGTCGCTTTCCACGGTATAGTAAGTAAGAGCAAAATTTGTTGTTACTATCACAGGTGAATCCTTTGTTGGCGAACCAACCTCATTTACACCCGGCGCCACCTTCACTGGCGTTCGCGGATCGGTATAGATCGTATCCCGTATGTGAACTTCAGGCAGCATGGCATACGGTTCAAGGCTGTGAAGTATCATTATGTCGCCGTACTTTACCGTAAACATCGAAGCAAGCACTGTTTCCCAGTATGAAGCAGTCACTGTGTCCTTAAAAACAAGCCATGCATTAAGGGGAACAGCCATGATCGGGTAGGCTATATCCTTTTGTCCTTCTTTTATCCCTGATCTTCGAAGTTTTATGAACCTCTCAAAAGTGTCTTTTAATTGTTTACCCTGCGGATATGTGCCAGGGTCAAGAATAAGGTCCTTTATACCCATTTCCTTGAAGGTAAGGGCCATGGACTTTAGCTTATCAAGATCCGAAGAGAATAATACAACAGGGACCTTATAATTCAAAGCTAGTTCTGAAACTTCAATCCAGTTTTTCTCGGTCGCTGCATAAATCAGAGGATTTTTATCCTTGACAACATCAAGTGCTGCTTTCAATGCGGCCGGATCAAATGAACACAGTACCAGGGGAAGTTTTGTTGTTTCATTTACTTTTCTGACCGCAGCTGCAAATTTCAGGGCATCACCCGAAACGCATCTTACGGCTATCATGTCAACTTTCAGGAATTTGCCTACATAGAATTTACGGAAATTCTGTATTTTGTTCACCCTTTCCACAAGGTCATTTTCAGGCATTGTGTCCCATACATCATATGCAAAGGCGGTGGGATCAAAGAACGTCAGCTGATGGCGATAAAGGATATCATCCCCCCCGATCCTTTTTGCATGTTCACCCGTACCTAGAGTAATTTCATGTATCTCAGGAGCAAGCAGTGTCTGTAATTCCAGGTATTTTTTCTTGAAATTTTCCTTGAGTATGGGCGGGCAATCATCTATCTTCTTTGACCTGTCGATGAGATGGGACGCAAAAGCCATGCATGTTGCTTCACCGCATTCTGCGCAATTTGTCTGTGGCAGGTATTTATACACCTGGAGAGGGCTGTTCAGTTTCATTATACCACCGCCGCGATCCAATTATCAATATTTAAGGGTTCTGTTTCCTTCAGGCCATATAATGTCTGGGTAATTTCCTTGAGAACCTGTACTGCAGTTGGATGCATCATCATGAAAAGGTCGTTCCCTGCTAGAGATAATGTCAATCCGGTGATAATTTCCCATATCGGTCCGCGATACTCACGAGGTCCCCAGTCGGAATCTTCCTTCAATGGTGATGATGTCATCCATGCCTCACGGGCTCCCCATGCATTAGTGGTGCCGCTTGACATCGGGAAATTGAGTTCGGTATCACCTGAGAGACCGGCAAGCCTGATACGTTCCATATTCGTGTAAGCATAATCAAGGCCGTATCCAAGAGCAGCGGTCGTAGGGTCCATCAATATATTTTCACGCGCCACACCGCATTGTTTCATAAGTTTGCGATTCAATTCTTTTTGCGCATTTATCTCAAGTTGAGTCCATGAAAGTACTACATGGTTATATTTCTTGGCCGCCTCAGCGATCCTGGCATAATCAAGGTTCAAGCTGGCCGATGCAAGAATACACCGTTCACCTTCGGCGACTTCTGCGGCTTTCTCAAGAACAGCCGGATCTTTTTCGGGGTTGCCGGAACCTCCGATCACGATTGGAACGTCTACGGCCTGCAGAACCTCTTCCACGGTTTTTGCCGCCTGAGCAGGTGATGTGTCCTTTATGTTAGGATCTGTGCTGATAAGATGTATAGTGACCATATCCGCCCCGAAATCCCGGACTACTTTCTTTGCCCATTCCGCAGGAGAATTGATGACATCTTCATAATTGGATTTTACCGCTTTTGCCATGTTGATAGGCATATCAAAAACATCCATAGTAATGTGATTGCGATGCGGCATCGGGCTGTCAAAATAATAGGGAAGGGCATTTTCCCCGCCAAGCGTTATTGTACTTTTTCTGCTTCCACCGTCTGATGATGTTGCCCCAAGTACTACTTCCTGTATGGGAGTCTTCCATTCCTCTATTTTTCCCACACTGAATTTCGACTCGATTAACGTGCTTAACCTCTTTGGAGCTGCAGGTCCCCCCAAGATTTGGTCAACGGGATAACCCAATATTCTTGAAATATTCATCAAGTGAATAGCCATCTGGGCAGTCTCATGACCTAATGCATAGGCCATCTGGGGATTCATACCCGCCTGTCCGAGGTCTATCTCAACATCACCTTCAATTTTTACTCCTTCGAGCGCTTCAATTTCGCCACCAAAGAGCGTTCCAAGTTCTGAGAGTTTGATCTTTTTTGTCATTCTTACATCCCATTTCGCACTATTAATCGTCCAAGATGGGACTGGGTGCATATATATTTTTATATTTCAGGATACACAATTTACAAAAAAAATTACATGCTCACCAAATTTAAATATTAAAACATCTATTGCAAGGTAAAGAACAATGTGTGGAAAAAATGAACGGAGAAAAAGAGATGGATCTCACCATTGGAAAATGTGGTATTGCCTGTGGATTATGTAAAAATTTCAATAACGGATGCCAGGGGTGTGAAATCGAGAACTATTCCAAACATGCATGCATCATTTTCAATTGTGCCGAAAAAAAAAAAATCAGTTATTGTCAAAAGTGTGTGGAGTTTCCATGCAATTTGATGAGAGGTCTTTCCAAATCATATTGTCCCGTATTCACTTCAATAAAAATAGAGTGAGTAAAAACCACATCTATTACCATGAATTCTTCATAGCATACTCAACCGCATTCCGAAAGATCGCTATTCCTGCACCTTCTTCCGGCAATTCTTCACGTGTCCATCTGGGATGGTTCGTCCTGTGCTGGAATGCCTCAGGATGGGGCATCATCCCGAAAACACGGCCCGTCTTATTGCATATTGCTGCGATATTATTCACCGAGCCATTGGGATTGTGGGGATATCCCGCAGATTTTCCTTCCGTATCCACATATTGAAAAACAATATGATTGCCTTTTTTCAACTTTTCAAGAACCTGCAGGTTCTTTGTCACGAACTTACCCTCACCGTGGCGCACAGGAAGGTAGATATTCTCAATCCCTTTCGTAAACACACATTTTGATGTTCTATTTGCCTTAAGATGCACCCACCTGTCCTCGAATCTTCCCGAATCATTATAGGTAAGTGTTACTTCCTGGGTGGAATAATCCTCATTAAAACCCGGAAGCAAACCCATTTTTACCATTGCCTGGTAACCATTGCAGATACCAAGGATCAATTTTCCCGAATCGATGAACTCCTGTATTTGCTCTCCAATATTATATTTGACCATATTCGCAAGTACTTTGCCAGAGGCGATATCATCCCCGAATGAAAAGCCGCCGGGGAATGAAAGGATATGATAATCGGAAAGTCTTTCTTTTCCATTGATCAGGTCATTGATATGTACACGTTCTGCTCTGGCTCCTGCACGTTTGAATGCATGCTGGGTTTCTCTATCGCAGTTGATGCCGTAGCCTGTAAGGACAAGAACTTTTGGGATCATTGATTTTCCAGTAATTTTTAGGTTTTCCTGTATATTGAATTAATCTATAATAAGGTCACCGGGGACAGGTATTCAGAAGTATTGGATTTGAATTACTTTCCCTGGTTGCATTGCTTGAATATAGCACAATGAATAGTGCAAGATATAATCCATATAAGCCACCAACCGCAAATAGGGTTTAATAAGTTAAATTTAATATCAAGCTATAAGAGGTTACAGGAATGTCCGATATCACTTTTCAAATTATGTTCATTATTCTTCTTACAATTGCTAACGGTGTTTTTTCCATGTCTGAGATTGCAATTGTTTCGGCACGTAAAGCGCGGCTTCAACAATGGGTCAATGAAGGAAATGCAAAGGCACGTGTGGCATTAGATCTTGCTGATTCACCCAATCGTTTATTATCCACAGTTCAAATTGGTATCACACTCATAGGCATACTGGCTGGTGTATTAGGTGGAGCAACAATATCAGAGGAACTATCGGCACGCTTGATTTCTATACCATTACTTGCGCCCTACAGCGAAGCTATCGCTCTAGGTATTGTGGTTCTGGGAATTACCTATCTAACGCTGATTATCGGTGAACTTGTGCCCAAAAGACTGGCATTACATAACGCAGAGCGAATAGCCTGTACTGTGGCCGCTCCTATGCGCGTGTTATCCCGGATCGCCTCTCCAGCAGTTTATCTGTTGAGCATTTCGACAGATGCAGTACTCAGGATATTGGGAATACGACCAGCTGCCGAGTCGCCAGTAACAGAGGAAGAGATTAACATCCTGATCGAACAGGGCATGAAAGCTGGGACGTTTGAAGAAGCAGAACGAGATATGGTAGAGCATGTATTTCGCCTTGGCGACCTGCGTGTTGGTGCATTGATGACGCCGCGGACTGAGATAGTCTGGCTCGACATCGATGACACCCCCGAAGAAATACGGCGTAAGATAGCTGATAGCGGTAATTCCCGTTTTCCAGTAGGTCAGGGTAGCCTTGATAATATTCTTGGGATAGTGCAGGTTAAGGACATGTTGAGCCGTACCATGGCAGGTAAGCCCACGGATCTGAAGGCATCCTTGAGGCGCCCGTTGTTTGTGCCCGAAAGTACGCATGCATTAAAAGTCCTGGAATTATTTAAGCAATCTGGCATACATATCTCACTGGTAGTCGATGAATATGGCAGTGTTCAGGGATTGGTAACACTAAATGACATACTGGAAGAGATCGTTGGGGATATACCCTCGGTAGAGGACCTGGAGGAACCGCTGGCTGTGCAACGCGAAGATGGTTCGTGGTTACTGGATGGAATGTTACCTGTGAATGATTTCAAAGAAATATTCAGAATCAAACAACTGCCAGGAGAGGGCATCTATCAGACATTAGGCGGCTTTGTGCTGATGCATGTGGGGCGTATTCCTCATGAAGGTAATCATTTTGATTGGGGTGAATTACGCTTTGAGGTGGTGGATATGGATAAAAACCGAATAGATAAGGTGCTGGTTATGCCTGCTCGAAAAGCATCCCCTGTTCAACAAACTAAATAACACACAATGTGAAAGGATAAGATAGCTTTTTAACTTCGTTGGGTTCAAAGGGTGAGCTAAGTCCCCTTCCGAAAGGTAGGGGATACAGCGAACCCTTTGGAGAAATACTTTCACTCTGCATGGTATAAGCAGATATAGCTTCCTTGAAATATTACATGTTATTCAGAGCAAAGCCTACACTTGATATTCCAAAATACATGAATGCTATTAAGACGATAACGTCGAGGGAAATAAAGAGGAACTTTCCAGAAGTAAAACAGAAATTGTGGGGTGAGGCATTCTGGTCTCCATTATATTTTCTTGCAACAAGCGGTCAGGTTACGCTGGAACAATTGAAAAGATATGTAGATGGGCAGGGAGAACCAGATGCAGCTAACTGAAAAGGTCAGGATATCCCCTACAATAGAACAGGAAGAGGTATTATGGCACTTATCAGAGCAGTGCAGACTCATCTACAACTTTGCCCTTGCAGAAAGAAAAAAGCAGTGGGAACTAAATAATCTCAGATTCGGATTTCAGGTATTTCCATGGGGAAAACAGGAGTGGATAGGGTACACCAAGCAGCAGAACGACCTTCCATGGATAAAAGAATTGCAATTACCGGAAAACCCGGTGTAGGCAAGTCCACTGTTTGCCGCAATATTGTGGAACATCTGACCTGCACATATGGAGGGATGGTGAGTGCAGATATAAGAGTTGAAGGGGAACGTGTGGGGTTTGGAATAATGGATATCTCCACCAAAGAACAGGGAATCCTTGCCCACAAGGACGGTCACGGCCCTTGCGTGGGAAAATATAATGTTAATCTTGATGATCTTAACAATATAGGAGTAAACAGTATAAAAAATGCACTCAGTTACGATCTTGTAGTCATCGATGAGATAGCTCCGATGGAATTCAAGTCGAAGGAATTCATCCAAATAGTAGAGAAGGCGCTCGACTCTTGCAAGAATATGCTTGTAGTGCTGCATCAAAAATCCAACCACCCACTTGCCCAGAGGATACGAGAAAAGTTTGAGATATATACCGTAACAGAGGATAACAGGGAAAGTATCGTGGCAGTGATAGTTAATAGGATAAAGAAATAGAATACACTGGAAAGCAAAGGCAAAAAAGATATATTTTTACATAGTTACAAAGCCTTCTCACCGACCAAGTCTCAAACACTGAATCTTTGATTGAGGCATGGATAATGGCTTCGCACACTTTCTGGACGTTTTCGATTTCTTATAGGTATCTGGCCACTGTCGCTGTACCAAAAATCAAAAAAGCAGGAATTCACCAAATCTTGATAAATCCGGGGTCAAAAAGGAATGAGGCGCTTATTTATTTAAGAATTCAGATGGAAAAACATATAACCAAAAATGAACATAGTTATTTTGCACATAATCAGGGGGAAAAATTACGAGCGGCCTTTATAAAAATATCCTGGTGGCAACAGATGGGTCAGAACATACTGAAAAAGCAATAATCCATGCAATTGAGTTAGCAAAGCTCACGGGAGCACAGCTTCATGCAGTGTATGTGATCAGCATTATCTCCCCTCCTGAAAATCTGGACATTAAGACCGACTATGATTCTGGATCATCAGTTTCTATTGATGCATCCATGGATGGATTAAAGAAGATACTTCAACTGGATGGGGATAAAGCAATAAGATCCATAGAGGAAAAGGCAGCGATAGAGGGTGTAACTGTCAGGAAATGGATCCTGGAAGGGCAGCCTGCAAAAGAGATACTGAGGCTTGCCGAAGAGCAATCATTTGATCTGATAGTAATGGGAACGCTGGGCAGAGGCGGGATCGAAAAATTCCTGCTTGGAAGCGTGGCAGATAAAGTGATCAGGGGTTCAAAGATCCCTGTGTTGACCGTGAGAAAATAGAAAGAGGAGGTGAAAAAAAATGAAAATCAGAAAGATTAAGAAAGTATCAAGAGGAACATGCAAATGCAAATCCTCATGCGCGTAGAAATGTCGGGAATAATTCGCACAACCTGAGAGAACCGGATGAATTGACGGGAGACGTTGTATCTATTGTGTAGATATATCCGTCTCTCAATTACCAATGATCCAAATAATAAAAAGAGAGTTTGATCGATAGATGACAAAACAAGAAATTAATCCTTATGTAACCCTTATTTGCACCCACTGCGATTTCTACAAGGAGGATGATACACAGCTTGAATGCGCCGCCTTCAAGGTTTTAAAAGCCATGCTCCAGGAGGGCAGGATTACACCCGTTGAGATAAAGGATGCCTTGCGGTAAATTTCCCTTGTTGGCGCCGGGTCATATCCTGCGTGAGCTTGAATCACCTGTTGTTTATAATATCTCTCGGGATGAGTTGTACGAACTTGATGATGAGGCGTTCCAGTTTTTAAAAAAATGTAATGGTATGACCCCTTTCCCGGATCTGTTCCTGAAGGAAAAAAGGGATGAAAATATTGATTTCATGCTGGATGAGGGGATTATCAATTTCACCGAGGGAAATGAAATAAAAACGATCAAATCTCCCCATTCACCTATTCCCTCCCTTCGGTATCTTCTGTTAAATATCACAAATAAATGCAATCTCAAATGTAAGCATTGTTATCTCCCGGATCCTGGAAAACGTGAGATTGACCCTGGTATTTTTGAAAAAGCAGTGCAACAATTTGAAGAAATGGGTGGTTTGAAACTCATGATATCTGGTGGTGAACCGCTGATCCATTCAAGATTCTGGGAACTTATGGATATACTGCCATCGTATGAATTGAATGTGGTTATCCTGTCAAACGGAACTCAGATAGACAAGACCACAGCCAGGAAATTATCCCGTTATGTTCATGAAGTGCAGATCAGTATCGACGGTATCCGTTCCCATGATCTTCTGCGAGGAAAAGGTTCGTATGCCAGGTCTATGAAAGGCATTTCTCGCTTACATGAATCCGGGATACCCATTTCGATCGCCACTATGATACATAAATTCAATACTGATGAGTTTGATGAGATGGAAAAGCTTTTTTCAACGATGGGAGTGATCTCATGGGGCGTTGATGTTCCCTGTGTTGTGGGTAAGCTTTGCGAAAACAGGGATTTTGTTCTCGATTTGAAGGAGGCAGCCAAATGCTTAAAATACGGGTTTGGAGCCGGCGCACATGAAAGCACGGGAGATCTCACATGCGGTTCGCACCTCTGTTCGGTAGCTTCCGACGGTTGCGTCAGTAAATGTGGATTTTTTGAAAATGAACCAGCAGGAGATGTTCGTGATCTGCGGTTAGCATGGGAGAACATCTGCACGACCAGCTTATGGAGACTTGATGAACTTGAATGCAAAGAGTGTGCGGTGCTTCATGAATGCAAAGGCGGATGCAGGTTCAGGGCAAAGCAATATAAAGGAATACTTGCCCCTGATCCTTTGATGTGCTATGCTAATTTGCCTGGTGGAAGGAAGTACGAGCAGGATGTTAAGAAAAGAATTTCTCCACCTAAAGGAATGGTGTGATGATCTTTTCTGGGCGCTATGAAAAATGAAGGTAAATACGATATGTACATGATGAATGCCGATAGATCAGATAACCATGATATTACTCCGAATTACTTCCCTCCCGCTTTTCTGGTTCATTCACCAATTTTTTCTAAGAACGATTCAGCCATATTCTTCATAGGCTGAGAAATTTGCGCCTCAAATGAAATAAATGACCACAACAAACAATTGGAAAAGACATCTGAAAAAGACGCCACTTAACGGCGTTGTGTCCGTAAGGATTACAATCCCACCATCCGGGTCTGTCCCCGGATGAAGAGAAGTGAAGGAGAAATCTGAAGAATCTTGTTTTCGTGATTCATCCCGCTGATTTTACCAAACTGGGGTTGGTTGCGCTTTATCACGATAACTTAATTATTAGTGCAGATTCAATTTGTGATAGTCAAAAACGAAAAAAATAGATTACACAACGAAAGGAGTATACATTATGAATGAAGAGAGCAAGAGCCCGGTAATGGGCAAATCCGGCAGAACTACTACAGGCAGAGGCACATCTAACCGCGACTGGTGGCCGAACCAGCTGAACCTGGGGATCCTTCACCAGCATTCCCCCCATTCCAATCCGATGGGCTCCGACTTCAACTACGCCAGGGAATTCAAGAAGCTTGATTTCACAGCCCTGAAGAAGGATCTCTACGCGCTGATGACCGACTCGCAGGACTGGTGGCCGGCCGACTGGGGGCACTACGGCGGCCTGTTCATTCGCATGGCCTGGCACAGCGCCTGCACCTACCGCACCGGTGACGGGCGCGGGGGGGGCGGCACCGGAAACCAGCGTTTTGCGCCGGTCAATAGCTGGCCTGACAATTGCAACCTGGACAAGGCGCGACGTCTGCTCTGGCCGATCAAGAAGAAATATGGTAACAAGATCTCTTGGGCTGACCTGATGATCCTGACTGGCAATGTGGCCCTGGAGTCCATGGGCTTCAAGACCTTCGGCTTCGGCGGCGGCCGCGTGGACATATGGCAGCCCGAAGAAGATATCTACTGGGGTTCCGAAGTCGAATGGCTTGGCGACAAGCGCTACAGCCAGGACCGCAAACTTGAGACACCGCTGGCTGCCGTTCAGATGGGCCTGATCTATGTGAATCCCGAAGGCCCCAACGGCAATCCCGATCCTGTGGCTTCGGGCCGCGATGTCCGTGAGACCTTCGGCCGCATGGGCATGAATGACGAAGAAACCGTCGCTCTCGTCGCCGGCGGCCACACTTTCGGCAAGGCACACGGCGCGGGCAGCCCGAAGCTGGTGGGCCCTGAACCTGAGGCCGCCCCTCTGGAAGAAATGGGCCTGGGCTGGAAAAACAGCTTCGGCACCGGTAAGGGCGTGCACACCACCACCAGCGGCATCGAAGGTGCATGGAAACCTAATCCTACAACATGGAACATGGGCTATTTCGACATGCTGTTCGGCTACGAGTGGGAACTGACCAGGAGTCCGGCCGGCGCTCATCAATGGCAGGCCAAGGACGTGAAGCAGGAAAACATGATCCCGGACGCCCATGACCCATCGAAGAAGCACCGTCCCATGATGACCACGGCCGACCTGTCGCTGCGTTTTGACCCGATCTATGAGCCCATCGCACGCCGGTTCCACAAGGACCCGAAGGCCTTTGCTGACGCCTTCGCCCGCGCCTGGTTTAAACTGACTCACCGCGATATGGGCCCCAAGGCCCGCTACCTCGGCCCTGAAGTCCCTGCCGAAGACCTGATCTGGCATGACCCAATCCCGGCGGTCAATCACAAACTGATTGATGCAAAGGACATTGCTGAGCTCAAGGGCAAGATCCTGGCTTCAGGTCTGTCCGTCTCTGAGCTGGTTTCGACCGCTTGGGCCTCAGCATCCACGTTCCGTGGCTCGGACAAGCGCGGTGGCGCCAACGGCGGCCGCATTCGCCTGGCGCCGCAAAAGGATTGGGAGGTCAATCAGCCGGCGCAACTGGCGAAGGTGCTCAAGACCCTGGAGGGTGTCCAGAGCGTGTTCAACAGCGCCCAGAAAGGCGGCAAGAAAGTCTCGCTGGCTGACCTCATCGTTCTGGCCGGCTGCGCAACGGTCGAAGTAGCGGCCAAGGCTGCCGGTCACGCGGTGGAGGTGCCCTTCACTCCGGGTCGCACAGATGCCTCGCAGGACCAGACCGATGTGAGCTCCTTCGCCGTGCTGGAGCCCGAGGCAGACGGTTTCCGCAATTACCAGAAGAATGCGTTCACCGTATCAGCCAAAGAAATGTTGGTGGATAGGGCACACCTTCTCACCCTGAGCGCTCCCGAGATGACCGTGCTTATCGGCGGCCTGCGCGTGCTAGGCGCCAACCTGGGCCAGTCGCAGCATGGCGTGTTCACGAAACGTCCCGGCACGCTGACCAATGACTTCTTCGTCAACCTGCTCAATGTGGACACCCTGTGGAAGCCCACGTCCAATGCGAGGGACATGTTCGAAGGGCGAGACCGCAAGACAGGCCAGCTCAATTGGACCGCCACCCGGGTCGACATCGTTTTCGGCTCCAACTCGCAGCTCCGGGCCCTGGCTGAGGTGTATGCGCAGAATGATGCTAAGGAGAAGTTCATCCGTGACTTCGTCTCAGCCTGGAACAAGGTTATGAACCTGGACCGCTTCGATCTGATCGTGGCATAAAGGTCTGCACAGGCTTCTCACAGGGAGAGAAACGGTAAGCTAATCTGGTAGCGAGGGGATTTTCTTCCCCACACTCCCTGGCATTCCGCACAAAACGGTTTTCGGAAATCATCGGTGCAGTCAGATTGAACCAGTTTAAATGAACAGAGAATATTGTGTTCATCAAAATCAAATAGCAGAGCTAAATAATCTGCAGGTCTAACAAAAATTTTATTCAAGTGGGAATGAACGTTCCAAGCTGAAGTATACTGAATATTTCTGCTGTCTTTTTTCCCATCTCTTCAATGTATCATTCTTTTTGTTCTTTTCTACTATTTTGTCATTGTAAAGCAAACCAAGCCTCATTTCGTCCAGGTACTCGGCCAGTTTTTTAATAGACAGACTCTTATCGTTGATTTCATGGAGAAGGTAGTTGTACAACAATAATCCCGTCACACAAAGAAACACATGAGCTCTGATTTTTCGATCTTTCCTATACCAACAAAAATCTTGTCGTATCGCTTTTCTTTTGAATACTTTTCTCCTGTATTCTTGTATATATATCAAAGGTATGCGGGACGAAAGTATTCGGATTTGAACTAATTGCAAAGCGCCGAGGGGGAGATTTGAACTCCCGCTGTGCGTAGCACAACCGGTTTTCAAGACCGGCGCCTTAGGCCGCTGGGCTACCTCGGCATATTTCCTGCGGAATGGTCGGCATGGTTTATTAATATTGCCTACATGGAAACATTTAAACTCATTCGATAATTATTGACCATACAATAGAATATATGATTAAATGATATTACAGAGGAAAAAATGACAAATTTATTACTTGTCCTTTCAAAGGACCCATACACAACAGAAACTCCCGACCTTGTACTTGATATCGGGCTGAATGCAAAGGAAAAAGGAAACGATGTCTCGTTCTATTTAATAGAAGACGGCATAACAGCTGCAAGAAAATCAGAATTCGGGAATAAACTCGCAGCAGCGGAAAAGAAAGGCATCAAGATATTTGCAGACGATAAAGCGGTACTTTCAAGGTCACTTACTGACAAATTAATTAGCGGGGTTGAAATAAAAGAAATCGGAACACTTCTTGATTATATCATGGAATATGATAGAGTCGTGTGGTTTTAGGTGATACTATGACAGATAAACAGCTTACGATAGTTTCAATAAACGGTCCCTACAGGGATGAAGGTGTATTCACGATGATGAGGCTTGCCCATGCGGCAAAAGAAAAAGGAATAACGGTCAATTTCTTCAACTATCTTGATGCCACAGTGATCGCTCACAGGGACCAGGCACCAAAAGAGTTTCCCCCCATTGAAACAATTTTTGGGACAATCGTCAAAAAAGGCATAAAGCAGCCCAAAGCTGATGCCATTGCATGTATAAAATGCACGGATGCAAGGGGTGTTACAAAGCAGCAGACTGAAGGCGTCATAATCGGCGGACTTTATGACCTTGGCGAATGGACCGGAGAATCGGATAAAACAATACTCATCGGGTGATTAAAATGAGCAAGAAAGTAAATGTTATTGTAACACAACCTCCTTATGGAAAAGAAGATGCATTTTCGGCAGTTCCGCTGGCTGCTTCACAGGTTGCAGCAGGGAATGAAGCCTCATTGATCTTCGTAAGCGGGGGTGTCCATTCAATAGTGAAAGGACAAAAAACAGGATATGGAGACCTTGCGGTATGGTTCAAGGATGTACCGTCAGTAGAAGCTGAAATCACCAAGAACAGAGAACTTGTAAGGTTCTTTGCGCTTGACAGGGATGTGGCAAAACGCACTATTTCCGATTCCGAGATCATTTCAGGGATAAAAAAGATAACACTTCCTGAATTGACGGACATGATACTTGAAGCGGATGTGAACCTGGTATTTTGAAGAAGTATCTTTCTTCCACAGGATTTTATTATAATGGAAACCAGTGAAAGAATCAACTCAATATGAAATAATATGAGAATATTATCAGATCTGGATAAAAAGATCCTTGCAAAACTTGCGCCTGAACTTGAAGGCGCAACAGGCCCTGCGCCCGGGCATGATTACAAGTTCATCCTGCTTCCGGTCTCACATAAATTATCAGAATCCCCGGAGGATTTTGCCAACAGAGCCAACAGGTTGACAGATGAAGAGCTTGTCTACCTGATCGATCTTATTTTGCAGGGCGAGGAGGATGTACGCTCACTTGCTGAGGGGGATTATGATGCACTTCTTGAGATGATCGAGAAAAGGCTACCGGAAAAAGCCAAAGAACTAAAAGATTTTTAATCAGCATACAGGTATTTTCCCGTATGCCAGCTCCATGCAGAACTCCTGGATATTCGAAAGTTCTCTGTCTATGACCTCATTGATTTCTTTTTCCACACTCTCAAGCGTTCCTCTCTCCATGATGGCCTGCGCCGCAGCTATCTTTGGCTGGTCGATGGGCTCCCCTATCTGGCTCAAAAGCCACACATAGACCTCTTTGATGTCAGGGACATTGACATATATTTCATTTGCTATCCTGTGGCTTAAGACATTGTAGATCTTTCCCACATGGCTCACAGGATTTTTCCCCGCAGCAGCTTCACTGCTCACCGGCCGGTTAAGGGGAATGATACCGTTCACACGGTTCCCGCGTCCCACCTGGCCTGAATCTGCGTCCTCTGCTGAAGTCCCCGTTACTGTAAGATAAATACCGCCCATGCCACGCCCTTCCCTATCAAGCGTGTTCAGGGAAATGGATGGTTCAAATCCAGTTCTTCCAATGACATACATTTTTATTTCTTCAAGAAGTTCATCTTTTTTCCTGAAATACTCAGATTCTGACCCAATGAACATATCGATAAGGGGGTCTGCAATGGTCAGGTCAAGTTTATTTTTTTCCCGCAAACCCATGACTTTAATATCCTCGCCAGATTCGGGAAATCTTTTCTTGAAATCCTTTGAGTTCAAATATCGCTCTGTTTCAAGCACCAGGGTCTCTGTAGGCGTCATAGGAGCATATCCAACAGCAGCGGAGGTATCATTCGCACCAAGTATCGTATCTTTTCTCTTGAATATGTCGGTTAGTTCTGATGAACCCCTGGCAATTTCAACCTGATAATGAATAGAATCGCCGTTTACAAACCGAAGGTTATTTTTTATCCATTCTTTTGCGGCGTCTATCGCAATATTATTGACATCAATGACCTCATCTCCAACCTCAAAAGTAGCTCTGTCCCCAAAAATGATACGCATAGGTTTCAGGATCACACCCCCCTGGAATTTTGTTTTCACTTCGCCTGCAACAAGCATCCCCTTGTCGATATTGTGGTGCATTACCGTGCCGAACCTGTCAAGGTATTCCCTGCATAGATCGACCGAAACCTGATTCATTATGGAATCGCAAATATAATCAGGATGACCAAGTCCTTTTCGTTCAACGACTTCGACTTTGCGGCCTGTAACTGGTGTTGCGCCGAGTTCTTCGATTTCGATGTTTCGCATCCTTCCAAACTCCAATCAATAGATGAACCTGCATGGATAAATAGATGATTTATTTTAGGGATTTTCTGACAAATGCCTGGGAGGACCAATGAGAATGAGTTCACAAACCGTAGTGAGACTCTATTTCAACGGGATAATATTGATAGGATTCGGCTTCCATGAAATCACCAGGCTGCGCGCCCCCTCATGTCCTCATAGCCGCCCCGGGTTACGTCAGCTGTGACGTGCCGGGAATCAATCGATTCGAGGTGCGCCGAGGTTTCAGCGAAAATAAAGAGCCCTGGCAATTTGAAACCCCGGATGGACGCAGATATAAATTATTGAAAAAGACATGGTATCTACATTCAGGTATCCCTTATTTTAAAAACCTTGTCTTTCAAAATAATAAATTTCTTATAGACTTCTGTCGATTTCAACAATGTTTCAAGCAAATGCATCCTTATAGCACTATTTGTGGTTGAAGCCCTTATCAATATTACTCCACTTGATGGTTTCTCCAATCTGAAAACAAGTTCACCAAAATCCTTATCGTCGGTTATCAAGACTCTTCTTTCTTTGTTTGCTTTGTCCAGAACTTCTTCATCAGATGCAGATGGTTTCCAATCACCCACAAAAATAACATCATATCCTGCTGCATTCAATAAATTTGAAAGTCTCTTGCCTGAGCATTCATCCACCAGAAATTTGACTTTCAAGCCGTTTCCACCATCGGTATAATTTGTTCTCCGGCTATGACTTCAGAAACATAAGTCAGTGCTGCCCTGATGTCTTCTTCTGTAATATTCGGATATTCTTCCAGGATATCGCTTATGCTCATCCCATCCGCCAGTCTTTTAAGTATGGCATCAACAGGAATTCTGGTACCCTTAATAATAGGTTTTCCAACCATTATTTTGGGGTTTACTACTATTCTTTCTTCCATCTCTATAATAGTTGGATTCAAATCTATTATAGTTTTGTGTGTTTATTTCGACATGGTTTTAAATAAGTTCCCAGGCTGCGCGCCCCTCATGTCCCCATGGCCGCCCGGGGTACGTCCGCTTTGACGCACCGGGAATCGACTGAGTTGATGGGCGCCGAGGTTTTATCGAAAATAAAGAGCGCTGGCGATTTGAAAGCGCGGATGAATAGGTATCGACACAAATGTTTGTCATAAAGCGCTTATGCTTTGCGTTTTTATATGAAAAAAACGTATTTGTTTAGCTCAGACACAATTCCTGTCTGAGTACCTTTTCAAGTTCTTCAAATCCATTCTTTCCCTGCAATCTAGCAGTAGCCAGTAATGAGGCAATATACTGATAATTTTCAGCTCCTTTTATAGACCTAAAACAACCAATGATTTTGCGCATAATAACATGCTCTCTTATTGCCTGTTCGGCAAGATTATTAGTTGGCTCCATTCCAGGATAAATCAGACAAGTGAACCAACAACCACGACCATTTTCGAGATAGGTCAAAGGTTTCTTGAGTTCTTTAAATTCGCTATACTTAGCAATAATTCCATCCAATTCCTTCTCGAACAAGTCTTTCTTTTCCATTCTGTCTGCCATTGACACCATAGAAGAATCTCTATCCAGAAATTCCCTCAATTTTTTGAAACAGGAATGGATATCATCGGATAATCTCTTTCCGTTATCTGATACATCGATGCAAGCATCAACTACACGCAAGAGATGTGCCCAGCATCGTTGAAGCTTCATCCAATTATAAGCTCTCCACCCATCGGCACTATTCGCTCCTTCGGATTCTTTTCCGAGAATTTCTTCAAGGACCTTCTTGCCCCTTGATTTTCGAATAACGACGAGCACTTCATTAGTATCTGTCCGGAATATCCATAGCCAATATTGTATTCCAAGGACTTTAATTCCGGTTTCGTCTATATACCTCCATTTTGCTCGACGTATCTTTTGAATCTTATCTTCGTAATCCTTCTTACAGGCTTCACCAACTCTTAATAAAATGTCATGAATTCCTTTTGGACTTATTTCCAAATCATTGTATCGCAATGCGAAATCCTGTATCTTCCTTATCACACCACGAAGAAAGAATTTAAGCATGACGATATAAACAAGGATATATATTCCAAAGACACCTGTTTTCGGGCATTCAGGATGTTTTGAAATGAATTGATGTCCACAATCCCGACATTTTACCTTCCAACGATTATATCGTTTTCTTGTGATCTTTTGAGGGGGAGGCATGTCTTCTATTATTGAAGTTTCACATGTTTCCAGTTTTTCAATATTGAGACTATTGCATTTTTCACAATAATCAGCAATAACTTCTTCGGTGTTTTCAGGCTCTTTTGTTGGTCTAGTTGCTCCTTTATGCCCGATAGGTGCACCGCGTTTTTTTGGTAAAGGGATATTTTCGGTTGGAGTCTTGTCAGCTTTTTCTATTTGCCTTGCTGATGGTGGTGTATTCGGATTCTCGTAGTAAAGCAACCTCTTTTTCAGGTCTTCGTTCTCTTTTTTTAACTCTTCATTCTCTTTCTCAAGCTCTTGGTTTCGAAGTATTGTAATTTCAAGTTGTTTAAAATAATCGTCGGGAGTCACTCTTCACACACCACAACATAAACAGTCTTATTAAGATATTCTTTTGGGCAGTCTATCTTTGCCCCCGTTCCAAATTTGGTGACAGTTTTTTGAAAAAAACCAATTACTCCATCTGTCAGGACAAGTTTGCCTTTTTCTATCTCGATTTTCCTCATCAATTATCTTAATATATATTAATATATATTAATCTTTCGGTCGAAATGATTTTTTGAGAGGTTGAATGGGTTAAAATGGATTAGCTAAACAAATACAAAAAAACAACTAACTCGTACGAACTGATACGAACTCAAGCAATCGGAGTTCGCAAGCGTTCGTTTTAGTTCGTTGTTTTATTCGATATTTTTGCATTGTCATACATGAACTATGTTCACGAGGGAATTTATGTTGTATAATTCACTGCACATATATCACTTTTTTAATATTAAATTCTGGGCGCTAACATGTTTCCAAAGCAGCCATCATAAATCAAAACCATAACAAGAGTCTATTTCGACAGGATGGACAGGATGGACAGGATTCGAACCGCAGCTTTCATGAAATCACCAGGCTGTGCGCCCCTCATGTCCTCATAGCCGCCCTGGGGTTACGTCCGCCGTGACGCGCCGGGAATCAACAGAGTCGATGAGCGCCGATATGTACCCACACTCGATATAGGCCAGGGAGAATTTATGGTTATAAAACTTGGGAAAGAATTAAGGGTAATAAGCCTTCGAAAATTTGATATGATATCAAAATGATATAATATCTTAATGACAGAAACTCAGGTAATTTTCAGACTTGAAAAAAGAATGCTTAAAGAGTTTGATGAAACTCTGAAAATGTCTGGTTTTAAGACAAGGAATGAATGGTTCAGGGCTGCAATAAGGTCATTCCTGGAAGATGTTGAGCGGAAGAAAGTTCTTAAAAAATTAAGTAAACTCGAAGTAAAAGGATTAGAGGAAAAAGATATTAAAGAGATGGTAAAGGAATGGCGGTCTGAGAAGAAATAATGATAATTATTGATACAAATGTCCTGCTGGCATTTCTTCTCACTAACGGCATAACACGCAGAATTATATTTGAGAACCCTGAAGTATTTATGTCTCCTGAATATTGTTTTGATGAACTCTGGGAGCATAGGGACCGATGGAATAAGAACGACCTTCCGGATAGTGAATTGATTGAAGTTGTTAACGATGTAAAGAGATTGTTTGTGATGGCTGTATCTCCTGATCTTTACAATTCGTATATTTCAGAAGGCGAAAAACTTACTGATGATAAAGAGGACGCACCTATTATCGCACTTGCTTTATCTGTGGATAATGAAGGAATCTGGACGTACAATACAAAGCACTTCAGACAGGAGGTTTTTGGAGAACTCATAAGGGTATTGTCCACAAAAGATGTAATCAAGCTATATCCTTTAAAGGAATGATCGTAAGGCTTGAAATTCGCAACTATGCACCATTATGTTTTAAAAGAGACCCCGGGGTTGTGTCCGCAAATTTGTCAAGTGCCGGAAATCGACATATTCGATGTGCTCCGAGGTTTCAAATCAGAATGACGCGCCGGGAATCTATCCATTCGAGGCGCGCCGAGGTTTCTATCAAAATCTTATAGTTTAATGACCCTTACTTTATCTTCCTTCACAATTACAAAATTTCCTTCAAAAGAAATACTTGTTTGCAGAAGCCATTCTAGAATCTGCAATATATATTTCGGTGATTTTGGAGTCACTCGCAAAAGAATAATTCCAAATGGTTTGTTGCATCCCTGTTTATATATCAATTCTCCAAAATCTTTATCGAATGTTACTATTACCCATTTATTTTTTAAAGATAGTTCCAATATCTTTTTATCGCTTGCCTTTTTATATTCTTCAATAACTGATATTATGCTATATCCTTCTTTTCGGAGCTTTTTGATTGCCGATAAAGGGATGTTTTCATCGGCTAAAAAGGAAAATATACTTTTCAAGCGGTAGCCTTTTCGGGAATTATGTAAATGTGTTCTTCTTTCAGGAGGGACAGCGAATATTCTAAAGCTGCAAGTATATCTTCCTTTTTGATTTGCGGATAGTTTTCCATGATTTCCTCATGAGTCCAATTGTTTGCAAGCAGTTCCATCACGAACTCAACAGAAATCCTGGTTCCCTGGATAACAGGCTTGCCACTGAGAATATCAGGGTCACATATTATTCTCTTGAAAATTTCTTTCTGCATGATAATCCAATCATACAATTTAATTGAGCTTATATAAAAGTCTTGTTAGTAATCATAGCAAGTATGAATGATAAGAAGCCTGAGCTTTGCGGTATTTGCACTCTTTGCGGTATTGAACAGATGCGTACATTGCAGGTTAAGCGTACGCATATTTATTGCTTTTTAATATTAAATTCTGGGCGCTCACATGTTTCCAAAGCAGCCAATATGAGTCAAAACCAGAGCAAGAGGCTATTTTCGACAGGATGGACAGGATTTACAGGATCCGAACCGCAGCTTCCATGAAATCACCAGGCAGCGCGCCCGCCATGTCCCCATAGCCGCCCCGGCGTCCGCTGTGACGCGCTGGGAATCTATCCATTCGAGGCGGCGCCGAGGTTTCAGCGAAAATAAAGATCTCTAGCAATTGGAAACTGCGGATGAACGCCGATAAACGCAGATGTGAAATCACATTCCGGCGCAAATATTTCTGGAAAAATATATTTTTGCTTTTCGACATTCGCGCTCTTTTTCAGGCGCCAATCAGCTCCCGAAGCAACCGACATGAATCAAAACCAGAGCAAGAAATTCATTTCGACAGGATAGCACAATTGACCTGATGCGAACCGCAGCTTCCATGAAATCCCCAGGCGGCGCGCCAACCATGTCCTCATAGCCGCCCCGGGGTTACGTCCGCTGTGACGCGCCGGGAATCAACAGAGTTGATGCGCGCAGAGGTTTCAGCGAAAATAAAAAGCCTTGGCAAGAAAAGATTTAAAGACTTCAAAGCGAATATAATGTTAATATAATACTGTATAAGGTGAAAAATGGTAAATATTGTGCTAAAATTCCCTGATGATTTAAATTGGATAATTAAGAATAAGGAGGGGCTGAAATGGGTAGAGGCTGCTATCATTAATAGGTTGACCGATATAAAAATTGGAAATCTGATGGCGGAAAAAAGCGAGTTGAAAGATGAGGATATAGATGAAATAGATCATAAAGTAAAACGCGCTCTTTATAAAACAATAAAGGCTGAAAAATGAAATTAGTTCTGGATTCCAATATCATCTTTTCAGCTTTAATAAAAAAATCAAAAACAAGAGATATTATCCTCAGCGATTTTTTTGAACTGTATGCTCCTGAATACATTTTCAACGAGATAATTAAACATAAAGAACTCTTATTGAGGAAATCTAAATTAGACCAAGGGGATTTTGATGCACTTCTCTTATTATTACAGAAGCATATCCATCTTGTTACAAAAGAAAAATACGACAAAAAGATGGCTATAGCTGAGGATATTTTAGGGAATATTGATATAACGGACTCACCGTTCTTAGCTCTTGCTTTGGCTTTTAATTGCTCAATCTGGAGCAATGATGGACATTTCCAACAACAAAATAAGGTTGTGGTGTATACATGTAAAGATCTGATGAAAAATATCCGTTAAAATTTTCATGCAGCGCCCCTCATGTCCTCATAGCTCCCCCGGGGTTACGTCCACTGTGACGCACCGGGAATCAGCAGAGTCGATGCGCGCCGAGGTTTCGGCGAGAATAAAGAGCCTTGGCAATTTGAAAACGTTGAGAATTCAAAAGTATCGACCGGGAACACGGATGACACGGATCGGACGGATTTACACGGATAATCGTATCCGTGCGCATCCGTGTAATCCGTGTGCTATCGGCTGATGACTAGATGTTTATGAAATCACATTGCGGCGCAAATATTTATCATAAGAAGCGCTCAAACTTTGCATTCTTTGTGGTGAAATGAGTTGCATATTTATTCAAATTTCAATATTAATTTTTCCGGCGCTGACAGGTTTCCAAAGCAGCCAACATGAATAAAAACCATAACAAGATTCTATTTCGACAGGATGGACAGGATTGACAGGATCCGAACCGCTGCTTTCATGAAATTACCAGGCGGCGCGCCCCTCATGTCCTCATAGCCGCCCCAGGTTTGCGTCCGCTGTGACGCGCCGGGAATCTATCCATTCGAGGCGGCGCCGAGGTTTCAGCGAAAATAAAGATCTCTAGCAATTGGAAACTGCGGATGAACGCCGATAAACGCAGATGTGAAATCACATTCCGGCACAAATATTTCTTGAAAAATGTGCTTTTGCTTTTCGACTTTCGCGCTCTTTAGTGTGTAAAACCCCACAAATATATCTGGTTTAGAATATTAAATTTCAGGCGCCAGTCTGCCCCCGAAGCAACCGACATGAATCAAAACCATAAAAAGAGTTTATTTCGACAGGATGGACAGGATTTACAGGATTCGAACCGCAGCTTCCATGAAATCACCAGGCTGTCGCGCCCCTCATGTCCCCATGGCCGCCCCGGGGTACGTCCGCTGTGACGCGCCGGGAATCTATCCATTCGGCGCCGAGGTTTCAGCGAAAATAAAGAGCTCTGGCGATTTGAAACCGCGGATTAATATGGAAATGTGTCCACTTAATGTTAGTATACTTCATTATGCGTTCCTAAATCTATCAGCAAGACTTTCTCTTTTTCTTTATCCACGAATCTAAATATCAACCTTTGTTCATAATTTATTCGCATTGCCCATGTTCCTTTCAGGATGCCGCTTAAGCTATGTGTTTTCAATGATGGATGAAAAGGATCAATCACAAATAATTCCATTTTATTCCTGAATTGCTCCGTTAAATCAGGATGTTTCTGGTTCCACTTTTTAAATAATCTTTTAAACTTTTCATCCCATATAAGTTCAATCATTCAGGTCTTTCCATAGCTCATTAAGCTTCCCGATCTTTACATTTCCCTCTTTGTAAGCCTTCAATGCTTCTTTTACCCGCTTAGATATTTCGATCCTTCTTAACTCAATTTGTCTTTTAGAAAGAATATTTAATAGATACTCCCGATCATCAAATTCTAAATGTTCTGTTTCTTCGAGAACTTTATCTAGGGTAACCATTTCGTTCATCATTTTATCATGATATTTCTTGTGTGCTTACTATTTAAATAAATCCATTTTCAAAGCAGGTACATTTCATTACACGCCGGAAATCCACCGATTTGAGGCGGCGCCGAGGTTTCAGTCAATATCTCGCGCCCTGGGAATCATAAATCGAAGATGAACCGCAGCTTCCATGAAATCACCAGGCTGTCGCGCCCCTCATGTCCCCATGGCCGCCCCGGGGTACGTCCGCTGTGACGCGCCGGGTCTCAACAGATTTGAGGCGCGCCGAGGTTTCAGCGAAAAAAAGAACCATGGCAATTGGAAACCACAGATGAACGGTATTAACACAAATATTTATCATAAAGCGCTCATGCTTTACGTTCTTATATGAATAAAAAACAACTAACTCGTACGAACTGATACGAACTCACGCAACCGGAGTTCGTACGCGTTCGTTTTAGTTCGGTGCTTTTTTCGATATTTTTTGCATTGTCATAGATGAACCATGTTCACGAGGGAATTTGTGTTGTAAAATTCACTGTAAATATATCATTTTTTTAATATTAAATTCTGGGCGCTGAAACGCTTCCAAAATAGGTACATGAATTAAAACCAGAGCAAGAGTCTATTTCGACAGGATGGACAGGATTTACGGGATTCGAACCGAGCGTTCATGATATCCCCAGGCTGTCGCGCCCCTCATGTCCCCATGGCCGCCCCGGGGTACGTCCGCCGTGACGCGCCGGGAATCAAATGAGTTGAGGCGCGCCGAGGTTTCAGAAAAATAAAGAGCCGAAAACCGCTGAGAATACAAAAGTATCGACCGGGAACACGGATGACACGGATCGGACGGATTTACACGGATAATCGTATCCGCGCGCATTCGTGTAATCCGTGCCATCCGTGTGCTATCGGCTGATGACTAGATGTTTATGAAATCACATTTCGGCGCAAATATATATGAAGCACCACAAATATATCACATTTAGAATATTTAATTTCAGGCGCAAACATATTCCCGAAGCAACCGACATGAATCAGACCCAAAGCAAGAGTCTATTTCGACAGGATGAACAGGATTGACAGGATTCAAACCGCAGCTTCCATGAAATCTCCAGGCGGCGCGCCCTCATGTCCTCATAGCCGCCCCGGGGTACGTCCTCTGTGACGCGCCGGAAATCAACAGAGTCGATGAGCGCCGAGGTTTCAGCAAAAATAAAGAGCCGGAAACCGCTGAGAATACAACAGTATCGACCGGGAACACGGATGACACGGATCGGACGGATTTTCACGGATAATCGTATCCGCGCGCATTCGTGTAATCCGTTCCATCCGTGTGCTATCGGAAATGCTGAAGGACTCAGACATGCTCCGAAAAAGTCAATTTGAATCAAAACCAGAGCAAGAATCTATTTCGACAAGATAACATTGATAGGATTCGAACCAAAGCTTTCACGAAATCCCCCTGCAGCGCGCCCCTCATGTCCTCATAACCGCCCCGGGGTACGTCCGCTATGATGCACCGGGAATCAACCCATTCGAGACGCTCCGAGGTTTCAGCGAAAATAAAGAGCCCTCAATTTGAAACCGCGAATGAACGGTATTAACACAAATATTTGTCATAAAGCGCTCATGCTTTGCGTTCTTATATGAACAAAAAACAACTAACTCGTACGAACTGATACGAACTCACGCAACCGGAGTTCGTACACGTTCGTTTTAGTTCGGTGCTTTTTTCGATATTTTTTGTATTGTCATACATGAACCATGTTCACAAGGGAATTTGTATTGTAAAATTCATTACACATATATCACTTTTTTAATATTAAATTCTGGGCGCTGATATGTTTCCAAAGCAGCCAACATGAATCAAAACCTGAACAAGAGTCTATTTCGACAGGATGGACAGGATTTACAGGATTCGAACCGCAGCTTTCATGAAATCACCAGGAGGCGCGCCCCTCATGTCCTCATAGCCGCCCCGGGTTTGCGTCCGCTGTGACGCGCCGGAAATCAAGCGAGTCGATGCGCGCCGAGGTTTCAGCGAAAAAAAAGAGCCTTGGCAATTTGAAACCGCTGAGAATACAACAGTATCGACCAAGAACACGGATGACACAGATCGGACGGATTTACACGGATAATCGTATCCGTGTGCATCCGCGTAATCCGCGTCATCCGTGTGCTATCGGAAGTGCTGATGGATTCAGATGTTTTGAAATCACTAGCCAGCGCAAACATTTGTAATAAAACGCGCTCAAGCTTTGCAACTTTGCGGTGTAAGGCGCTCATATTTATGCACAATTTAATATAATTTATTCATTCGCGCAATATATTGCTCTCTCCCTAGTCCCTGCTTTCCTTCCCATGGGCTACTCTGGCGTAAACACGCATCATACTTAATTTACATAATGGTTTAAATTTAATTACAATGGTATCGTAATTAAATTGTAATTAATTATAACATACTATAAATATATTTATTAGCATGAAGTTTACGCGTGACGGTAAAGAACATATTGCTATTAAAAAGATTTGCCTGAATGACGATACGGTTATTGGTGTTTTTGAGGGAAGTAGGGGGGCCAATCCAGACCATGATATTCTTATCAAGTACCAAGAAAATGGTAAGCGATTGAGAACCCCTAAGCATATTCATTGGGTTATTGATTTACTTATCAAGAAAGAGCATAATCGAGATCTTACTTTAGAGTTCATGAAGTATTTGCGGAGTATGTATGATAAGGTTGAACCGTTTAAGAGTAAAGAAGATAGAAAAAAGTGCACTCTAAGTCAGACTACTCATGAAAAACTAAAGCCATTTCAGGAATTAAATAAGTTTGGAGAATACAAAGTGGATTTTATCGGGAATCTTATTGAGTTAATGATAAAGATGGAAAAGAACACTCCTCCAGAAAAACCAGCAAGAGTTTTCAAAGAGTTAATGGACGCCATGATTGCGGAAAAAGAAATCTTTGTTATTGTCAGTAAGGCTACGCAAATTGGCCGATAATGGTTTTTTAATATAAAATTTAATAATTTAAAATCACTGCTTCTGCTATTGCTCCTCTTCCATTACCATTGCAATTTATCATCCTCTTTGCGCTGACTTTCTCAATTCTATAATCATTATACAATTCTAAAATAAAGTCTGAATAACTGTTGCTTAACATTAATTGACAGCCTTTTTTATCAAGTTCGCGATAAACATCTGCTAGGCGACTCTGGTCTTTTTCTGAAAACGAACTGCTTGTATAACTTGTGAAGCTGGAAGTTTGAGAGAGGGGATGATATGGGGGGTCGAAATACACGAAATCTTTTTGCTGAGCTATATTGATTATTTCCTCGAAGGGCATTGATTTTAGTGTAACACCCTGAAGCAGCTTTTGCGCTTCTCTTAAATCTTTTTCCTGGAAAATGGAGGGATTTTTATAGCTCCCTATAGGTACGTTAAATTTCCCTTTAGAATTCACACGATAAAGACCGTTAAAGCAAGTTTTGTTTAAATAAATAAAACGTGCTACTGATTCCATTTTTGATAAAATTTTTGTATCTATACCCCGTTGAAAATAATAATATTCTTTACAATGTTTTGACCTATGATCTTTCAATAATTCTAATAATCCTTCAACATCATATTTTATAATTTCGTAACAATTTATAAGTTCCTGGTTATTATCAGAAAGAAAAAATTCCTTATCAGAATATAAATTTTTTATATAAAAAAATACTGCGCCACTTCCTAAGAAAGGTTCAAAATATTTATTAAATTGTTTTGGGAAGAAATCTACAAATTGGTTCAATAATTGTGTTTTGCCGCCAGCCCATTTTATAAATGTAGGAATCGAATTATTTTTTTGGTATTTTTTTGAAGATGTTTCAAGAAACCGTTGTTTCAGTAAGATTTCACTCATCAACTATGTTTCCCCCAGTAATTTCATCAATTTTGGATAAAACTTTTATTCCTTTATCAGTTATTTTGAATAACTTGGTTTTTCTTCTTTCAGGCGTTAAGCAAATGACTATTCTATTTTCCATTAGTTCACTCAATGTACTGCTTACGTGACTAATCGGAATGCTCAGATTTGTTGAAATGTCGCTTGGGGTAAATACTGAATTCTTTAGCAATAATAAAATACGAAGCCTCTTATCGCTTGATTTTACAAAGCTGATTAAATCCCAATCGTTCATTGGCTTGATTTAGGTTACAAGGTGGTTTAAACTTAGTTACAAGATAATTGTAATTAAATTGTAACATTATTTTTTTAAGTACTCTGTAATTAAATAATAATTAAAATGTAACTATATTTATTTAGTCTCAGAAATATATTTTAAGCATGGTAAAAAAACCTGCAATCTATAGTGCCGAGCTTAATAAAACACCGCTAAGAATTCGAAACACTACAAGAGAAGAATTTCGAAAAAAACTCGTAGAAATTCCATTTCGTGGATATGAGGTGGAAACCCTTTCCGATGGAAGAAAAATTTGTATAACAAAACCTGGCGGAAAAAATGTTTACGGACGAATGCAAATTCATGATTTCATGGTTTAGATTCTTGATGAATCTAATAATAAACTCTGGAGAATAAGTCATAAAGAAATATTTAATGATCTCAAAAATAAAATGAACCAAAATAGTACCGAAGCCAAAAAAGTCATTTTAGCTCTAAAAAGGGTTCATGAGGGAGAGGAGCCTGAAGAAGTATTGAATGAAAATGCACAGTTGGGCAAATCATTACAAGGTTATGCTCCAGATTTAATTCTCAAAGTCTACAAATGGATATGGGGGCAAGAAGATTGTAATTATCCCAACGGCGAGGGGAGAAACATGTCTATGAATGCTATTATGGAAGAAATATTCAGATGAATGGTCTCAACTTTTTGGATTAATTAGAATAACTCTCCCTTGTCGAATGGATTCTTGCTCATCAATTTGACTTCCACAATCACGACAGAAAATTTGTAAATCCTTTTTATTTATGCCTTCAGTTTTTACTTCTTCAAACTTCCCGTCAATAAATTCCAAGATTTGATATTGATTTGGCTCAGTATCAAAAAATCCAAAACCACATTTTGGACACTTATTTTTCCCGACTCTTTTCATAAATCACTTATTCTTCAATCATATCAGCCAGATAATGCATTACTTTACCCATGCTGATTTTTTTCAAAGATTCTTCTTGCTTATTTCCATTGATGACATTTACGACTTCGATTGGAAGATAAATCTCTCTATTTTCACAACATATTGACACTTTCCGTAATAGATCTACTAAATCATTTATTTTCATCATACCATCGCAGTCTTAAAGGTTTTCAAAGTATAAATACTTACAGTTTAATTACAATTTATTTACAATTAAATATGTAAATGAAAACAAATATTACCAGCCAGTAAAATTCAAGGTTGAAATGGTAACAAAAAATTCAAAGCCAGAGCAAGAACAAAAACTAGTTCATATTTCAATGAAAGAAATAACTCATCAAGATTATTTAAAAATTTTAAAAAAACATGATCACGTTGTTATTGATAACGTAAAAGTCCCCCTCAATGCAAATAGTAAGATAAAAAAATTCGCCCCATCCACCTTCACCCCCGAAACCACCACCGTCTGGAGCTTCCCCGACCGCGGCGACTGGGCAACGCACGTTGGCAACTACAGGGGCAACTGGTCGCCCTACATTCCCCGAAACCTCATTCTTCGTTATACGGCGCCCGGTGAGCTGGTTCTTGACCAGATGGCTGGCTCAGGCACAACGCTTGTGGAATGCAAGCTCCTGGGGCGGCGCGCCGTGGGCGTGGACATAAACCCGGATGCGGTCATGGTGGCGCGAAACAGGCTGGACTTTTCTTATGCGACCCTGGACGCTGATTATGTGGCGCCGGAGATAAAAACGTATGTCGGGGATGCGCGCTGCCTTGACCTTATCGGAAACGAGACCATTGACTTCATCGCAACCCATCCACCTTATGCCAGCATTATCCCGTATTCCCATGACCGCGTGGGTGATTTATCAAGCGTTCATAACATTGCCGAATTCCAGGATGAAATGCGCCGTGTCGCCTTTGAGTGCATGCGCGTCCTCAAACCGGGAAAGCACTGCGCCATCCTCATGGGTGATTCGCGGCGCAACAAGCATTTCATTCCCATAACGCCGCGGGTGATGATGAGCTTCCTTGAGGCGGGATTTATTCTCAGGGAGGATATCATCAAGATGCAGTGGAAGATGAAAAGCACCAGGGAAAAGTGGTTCGGGAAGAAATATGATTTTTACCTGATAGGGCATGAGCACCTGTATGTGTTCAGGAAACCTGATGTGGAGGAGAGGACGACGAAATTTAAGGAGAGTATGAAGTGGTGGTAGGCGCGTTCCATTCGATAAAACTTAGGCAGCGACCTGGAAAGATTGTCCAATGGGTTGGAAATTGGCTACTTCCTTGCGTTCTAATTTCTTCCTGATCTCGTCAAAACGCTTTACAATTTCCTGCGAATAGAGCCGTTCTCCACAATGCAGGCAAACCTCTGCCTTGACTTTTAGAATGGCTGTATTAACACCTCCACGCAATAATTTCTCAACCTCTTTTTCTGTAAGCTCTCCGCCGCAAACAGGACACTTATCAAATGGTTTTGTTTGTTTCATCATTTTCTCCTTTGCCAGTTTATCCATTTAGAAGGGTCTGGTCTATACACTGTTATCATAACTGCCCATTTTGTATCGAGATTATATGCCCAAACACTATGAACGGGTTCGTTATTAAATAAATTACCATATATTAAGCAACTCGGATAAGGTTTATCATCCTTATAATCTTCAATAATTTTACCAGTGAGTACTGAAAAGAATATCTCATCATAAGATAACACATCATTTTGCGCTTCTTCATCAGCATGGTCAGTAATGCGAATCTGACCCGCCCGAATAGCATTTTGGATATCAGTTATTTCCATTTATGATTCCTTTGGCATACCTATATAATTTTATACTTCATATAATATACTCTCACAATTCGCCCCATCCACCTTCACCCCCGAAACCACCACCGTCTGGAGCTTCCCCGACCGCGGCGACTGGGCAACGCACGTGGGCAACTACAGGTGCAACTGGTCGCCCTACATTCCCCGAAACCTCATCCTTCGATATACGGCACCCGGTGAGCTGGTTCTTGACCAGATGGCGGGCTCGAGCACAACGCTTGTGGAATGCACGCTCCTGGGGCGGCGCGCCGTGGGCGTGGACATAAACCCGGATGCGGTCATGGTGGCGCGAAACAGGCTGGACTTTTCTTATGCGACCCTGGACGCTGATTATGTGGCGCCGGAGATAAAAACGTATTCCGGGGATGCGCGCTGCCTTGACCTTATCGGGAGCCAGACCATTGACCTCATAGCAACCCATCCTCCTTATGCCAGCATTATCCCGTATTCCCATGACCGCAAGGGAGATTTATCAAGCGTTCATAACATTGCCGAATTCCAGGATGAAATGCGCCGGGTAGCGGTTGAATGCATGCGCGTCCTCAAACCGGGAAAGCACTGCGCCATCCTCATGGGTGATTCCCGGCGCAACAAGCATTTCATTCCCATAACGCCGCGGGTGCTGATGAGCTTCCTTGAAGCGGGTTTCATTCTCAGGGAGGATATCATCAAGATGCAGTGGAAGATGAAAAGCACGAGAGAGAAGTGGTTCGGGAAGAAATATGATTTTTACCTGATAGGACATGAGCATCTGTATGTATTCAGGAAACCGGATGTGGAGGAGAGGGTGACGAAGTTTAAGGAGAGTATGAAGTGGTGGTAGGTGGCAGTACGACATATAATTAGAAAACTTTAGATAATATAAAATCTAAAGGGATAGATATGACTGTTATACATATAAAAGACGATACAAAAGAGCTTTTAATGAAATTTATGGCAGAAATTCGACAGAAAGAGAAAAAAAGAGTCTCCTACGATGAGACCATTAAATATTTACTTGAAGGGGGTAAACGAAAAAATAAAAAAAAGTTATTACCTCTTTTTGGATGCATTGAGAAAGGACAGGCTTATAAAGATCTTGAGGAGTTGAAATTACTGGATGAAAAAAGATTTGAGCGCTTATCCAGGAGTCGTAGTTGATACTGGCGTCTGGATAGAATATTTTTTAGAAACAACTCTCGGTCGAAAATTTAAAGAAAAAATAGTTGAAAGCAGAATTTCGATATACATAAGTGAAACGGTTGTTTCTGAGATATTTTATGTTTTTTGCAGGCAGAAAGGGTTTCAAGAAGCAAAAAAGAAGATTGATATGGTTTTAGATGGGGCTGAAGTTATCGAGGGTAGAGAGATTCAAATGATCGCTGGAAAATACAAGTGTGAACGTGCAATTTCACTTTCAGATTGTTTCACAATGGCCGTTTCGAAAAGTATAGGCTCTCCAGCGCTGTTTAAAGAGGAGGAGGAAATATGTCTGGAAATCAATAAAAAAGCCTTTGATGTTGAACTCTTTTTCTTGGAAAATATCTGATTTCTGGAGCTTCCCCGACCGCGGCGACTGGGCAACGCACGTTGGCAACTACAGGGGCAACTGGTCGCCCTACATCCCCCGTAATCTCATTCTTCGTTATACGGCGCCCGGTGAGTTCATGTTAAACCCCGCCAGCGGCGGCGCATCCGCCGGGGTCTGGGGTCGCACCCCAGCGCCATTAAGATAATGTTGACCGAAAGTGTTGATAGTACGCTATCCTGTCCAAAAATCGTAATCCTACAGGAGTTCGTATCAGTTCGTGTTCATCTTGATTGAATCCTATTTTTCATATACGGCGCCGCCTTTCGGCGGGTTGCTGTATGGGATTCTAATTAAACTGTGAAAACATTGTCTGATCGACACAAAGATGATTAAGGAAGGCCATGAGGATTGTTAGATTCGGACATGTTTAAATATTCCAAATGCACTCTATTTCAACAGGGCAAAGAAAATGTCAGCTACCAGCCATCTCCATCACAACCTTCTTTATCTCCTCCATCCCCGCATCCGTCTTGAAGGAAATCCCTGAGAAATGCGTTCGTGATGCTTGAAAGCCTTTCTCCTTCAAAGCAGTAACAAGGTCGATTGTGGACATTGCAGTTATCCCCAGGAGCTTGCACACCTTATGGATGTCGTAATGCATCGGGATATCAAGCTCATCGCTGCATGATGTTATCAATTTGCGCACATCCTTGAATTCCCTCTTCTGGGCCTCATCAAGCAGCTTCTGGCAAAACTCCCGATCATGAAGTCCCCCCAACCACAACGGTCCTGCAAGGGATGTCTTGTGACTGCATACAGGACATTTTTCTTCCATATGGACAGCAAGCCCCAGCTTCCAGTTTCTATCCCCGCAATTGAAACAATGAGAGAGAAATCCCATGTTCTTCAAGCATTCATCCGCTTCCTTGATGCCTTTTTTCACCGAAACGAAGAGCCGGACATAATGAGCGCTGGCATATGAAAGCAGAGGCGCCATGGCCTTATCGTATTTTGCCAGCGTCCTTGCCGCAGCGCCCATTAGTATCCTTACTCCCATCTCAGGGTAGTATTCGGTCTTGAGAGGTACAGCCGAATAGTTCCTGATGCCTGCTTTTTTATGGGCGCCGCAAAGGGGTGCTGTATCCGTGGCAGTAATGCAAAGCAATCGCTTTGTTGAGAAACACGCCGCATCCAGGAATGGCGCAGGGGTTCCGAAGGGGTCAAGGTCTATTATATCAAAACTGCTATCCAGCATCACTACATTGGCGTTCCTCTTCATTGCAGTGCAATTGGAGAGGTTATTAAGTTCGATATTTCTTTTTATTAATCCGTATGAAGCCTCTTCCCAGTCGCTCATTGTGGTATTCAAACCAACTTCACCTGCAATGCGAAGCCCCCGGATCCCTGATGCACAAAGAGCATCAAGATACGTGTAATCAGGATTGTCTCTTGAAAAACATGCTATTGCCGCCACTGCCATATCCCTGTTGGCTCTCATTGCAGGATTGTAGAAGACCTGGACCGATGAAGGCGGGAAATTTGAATTCTCATCAGGGACCGGTACCTCGACCTTTGTGGTGCCTTCAGTGATTATTTTTGTCAGCATGAGATTTCCACATTTGGCGGGATTTCCTTATATAATGTTATGATACCGGGTCCTCTTTATCTGAAATTTCCTCTTTTCGGCTCATTTTCTGTGCTTTCGCTCCCGCCTGGGAAGCGAACACATTCAGGAGGTCTGTCAATTTCTCATACTGCGCGGTCTCAATATGCGAATACCGGATCGGTTTTTTGTGCTTTCTCGTATCTTTCTTGAGCTTCTTATAAAGGTCATCGGAGCGAGATGTGAGTTTCTCATCTGTTATCCCTTCGATAAGCATAACACCTGTTGCCCCATACTCAAATGCTGCATTTACTACATCAGCATCCAGGATATGGACAGAGGGAATACTTACCAGCCTGACAAGAGAAGAATACTGCTTCCTGTTAACTCCTGCAATATCGGCCGCTGCATATGCATACGGGTCGATGAATACAATAACACCGGGAGCTTCGCTTAATATTCCTTGTAGCTGCGCTTTCACCTGGTCTCGCGTGAAATTTCGTATCTCGATGCCTTTAATAGGACACGCCGGGACACAGATGCCGCAGCCTGTGCAGGCCAGAGGAGATAACAGCGCTTTTCCCCCCTCCAGGGCAAGCGCATTATATGGGCAGGCTTTCACACAATCCCCGCACCCGTTGCACTCAAGTATCACGGGCTTCTCAGGCGGGATAAGTATCATGCCTTTTCCGAGGAACTGTGAAACTTTATGGGCAGCGCTTATTCCTTCGGTTACAGAATCATGGATATCTTTGGGACCAAGTACGCATCCTGCTGCAAACACTGACTGGTTAAGCGTATTCACAGGATCAAGCTTTACATGCTTTTCCTCGATAAAACCATCATCGCCAATAGATACACCGAGCTTATCGGCAATTTCTTTTGTGCCTGTTGAGGGTATCAGGGCAGGACACAGTATCACCATATCAAATATTTCGCGGCCTTTCCTGCCAAGGTTGGTATCCTCATACTGCACCATGAGAGTGCCATCGGATTTGGGGAGAATTTCAGCGACTTTTCCGCGCACGTAATTGACGCCTTTTTCCTGCGTGTGATGATAAAATTCTTCAAACCTTCGTCCACCACTTCGCATATCGATGTAGAATATCCAAGCTTGCGAATCTTCTTTCATCTTCTTCACAAGCTGTGCCTGTTTCTGGGAGTAAATGCAGCAGACTTTAGAGCAGTGTTTTCTTCCTTTTCCTGTAAAATCCCTGCTCCCCGCACAAAGCACGAAAGCGACCCGATTGGGGAATGTCCCGTCCGCTTTCTGTAATCTCATCCCGGTCTTGCTCTTTGCAGATAACATTTCTTCAAATTCGATTGCAGTAAGGATGTTTGGAGATGGATAATTGTATTCTTCGATAAATGTTGGGTCAATTGGCTCAAACCCGGTTGCAATTGCAACGGCGCCAACTGCAATCGCACTTGTTTCTTCTTTTTCTTCAAGGTTGATAGCATCGCGCGGGCATATCTTTACACATGCGCCGCAATTACTGCATTTTGACATGTCGATCATGTAGGCCTGTGGCACCGCCTGCGCAAATGGAAGAAAAATTGCCCCGGTCGGACATTTCCTTGCGCATGCACCGCAGTTTATACATTTCCCTATATCCACATAACGCGGGCTGTGTTTCAGGGTAATTGAATAATCTCCGGGGCTTCCCTGAACATCTGCAACCTGGGTCTGGGTTAACATGGAAATCCTGGGATTATTGTGAACAGCGACCATCCTGGGTGTAAGAATACACTGGGAGCAGTCAAGCGTGGGGAATGTCTTGGAAAGACCTATCATGTGCCCGCCAAGATATGGCTTTTTTTCTATCAAAATAACATCATGGGAATCAGAAAGCTCAAGCGCTGTGGTTATCCCGGCTATGCCGCCGCCTATAACAAGTGTCCTGTCCACAAGGGTCTTTGCAAGAGGTGAAAGAGGCTCTATCGAACCCATGCGTGCTGCTGCTCCTTTGATCAAACCCAGTACTTTTGAGGTCACACCTGTCTTATCCTCTTTGTCATGTACCCAGCTTGCCTGCTCTCGTATATTGGTTATCTCAAGGAGCCTGGGATTAAGCCCTGCATTTTTCGCCATGCCCCGAAAAGTTTCAAGATGCAGCTTGGGAGAGCATGAACCTATGACGACCCGGTCAACTTTGCCCTTCTCGATATCATTTTTTATCTTATCCTGCCCTACACTGCTGCACAGGTAATCCTGGATATTTACAATTACGTTCTTATCTTCTTTGAGATTATCCGCAACTGCCTGGAGGTCGACCGCATCTGCAATATTGCCCCCACATCTGCAAAGATACACACCGATCTTTTTTGATCCTTTTTTTGCTGATTCTTCTATTGCTGATTTATCGATTGTTGATTCTTTTCTTATTGTTTCTTCTTTTTGTTCTTTAACAAGAGGCTGTTCATTTTCGGTCATTGTCTGCCTCCAATCTTAGCAATCAATTTATGGGTCGGAACAAGATGCTGGGAAAGCCCCAATTCCTTCGGGTCAAAACCCATGGCAAGACCCATGAGCTGAGTAAAATAAATGACCGACAGGTCGATCCTGATATTGAATTTGGACTCTACTGCTTTTTGTTTTGCATCCAGCTGCAAATGACACATCGGGCATGTGACAACTATACAATCTGCGCCTGTTTCTTTAGCCATGACAAGCAGTTCCTTTGCCAGACCAAGGGCAATGTCCTCATCAGTGAGCAGTATCGGACCTCCACAGCATTTGGTTTTATAATAATATTTTACAGGTTCGGCCCCAAGGCTCAAAATGAGTTCATCGAGTGATTTTGGATTCTGGGGGCTGTCAAAATCGTTTTCAGGACGTGTCAGGAGACAGCCGTAATAGGGAACAGCTTTGATCTTAAGAGGACGTTTCACCTGCTCGGTGAGTTTTGCCAATCCCAGGTCTTTCACGATCACTTCCAGGAGATGTTTTGGTTTTGTATTACCATCATATTTTTCAATGAGGGCCTCATTGACCATTGTTCTAAGAGCGCTGTCCTGGAGCGCGACGCGCGCGCGCATGAGATTCGAATAGCACAGGTTGCATGGTGTTGCCATGTCAAGCCCCCTTGCCGATGCCAGGGTTCTCGCACAAAGACCTGTCTTTACCGTTCTATCAGGCACATGCAAAGCGCCGCAGCAGTTCCAGTTCTTCACTTCTTCAAGATCAATGCCAAGCCTGCCAAATACAGCTCCTACGGAAATGCGGTAGTCAACTGCAGTTCCATGCTGTGCGCAACCCGGATAATAGGAATATTTCATTTCTTCTCCCGGGATTTTTCTCCAAGGTTAAAAATAGCCTCCAATTCTCTGGTGTTTTCCATACGCTGGATCGATAGCGGAAGTTTTCCTTTTACCATCATTGACAGTCCAAAAGGGAGCTGCTTTATCATTCCAGGCTCTGTCAAACTGTATTTTGAAATGAGAAGGAATTCCGAAGCTCTTCCATTGGTCTTTATCACATCTGAAAAAACATTATCGAATTTTACATTCCTGTTCTTTATTCCTTCTGCTATAGCTATTGGTTTTAAGGTTTCCATAAGTTCAGTTGGATGAATGCCCCTGGGACACCTGACCGAGCATGAGAAGCAAGTTGTGCATATCCATATCGTGCTGCTTGAGAGTACTTCTTTCTTGAGGCCAAGCTGCACCATGCGCACAAGTTCTCGCGGAGAATAGTCCATTTCCTGGCTTACCGGACAGGAGCCTGCGCATATCCCGCATTGCATGCAGGTGGGGATTTTTTCTCCGACTGGTGTCTTTATGACCTGCTCTATGAAAGCAGGATCTCTCGATTCCGGGATTATTGGTTCCTTTTTCATAATTACTCCCTAAGAGGAAATCAGATGAAGAGTTAATAATATATATATGTTATTCAAAATTATAAGTTTTACGGCATTAAATGAAGAACTCATGAAAATAATTTGATAGTTAATGAACCAAAAACAATATTAGGTATATTCGGAATTTGAATTTCTTACACTTTTAAAGATAACATAGACAAAAACGATGAGAATTAAAATAAGTAACAATCCAAAAATTCTCTGTAAATCATCAATAATTGGAGAATCGAATGTAAAAAAATGTGGGACATATATTAAAGATACATGTAAAATCAATAAAAAGGCAAATATTAACAATAATAAGAAAGCTTTTTTTATTTCATTAAATTTCAAGAAAATCCTTGAACGTATCACATCAGGATCCTTCTTCCAGAGATACACTATTATATATACCAGGAGAAAAAAAGTAATAATAGCTATTGGCAAAACCAGTACTTCATTTACTACTTCCAAAACGTTTTTTACATCTATCATATTAATATAATTGCATGAACGTATTTAAGTGGTTTATTTCCTATCCAATCATATAATCAACGAACATATATATGAATATTTCTAAAATAATTAACCTGATAACATGGACAAAACTGATTTGAAATTATTAAAAACGATCCAGGATGGAATTCCAATAGTATCTGAACCATTCAAGCATATTGCTGAAGAAGTCGGGCTTTCTGAAAAAGAGGTCATGGAGCGTCTTGACAGCCTGGGAAAAGAAGGTGCAATAAGACGTTTTGGAGCTTCGATAGGGCACAGGACGATTGGAATAACCGCAAATGCCATGTGCACCTGGAACGTCCCTGATGAGAAAGTGGAAGAAGTGGGAGCCATCATGGCAGGCTTCCCCGAAGTCACACATTGTTATGAACGACCGCGATATCCCGATTGGAAGTATAATCTTTTTACCATGGTCCATGCATATTCGCGCGAGGAATGTGAAAAAATTGCAAAAGAGATCTCCATCGCCACAGGTATAAAGGATTATAGCATCCTTTTCAGTGAACGGGAGTTTAAAAAAACGGGTGTGAGGTTATGAGTGGATTTCTGCCTCTTATGCTTGACCTGAATGAAAAAGAGATAGTGATCTTTGGGGGTGGAAAGGTGGGTGAACGCAAAGCCTCTCTTTTTTGTGATTATGCAAAGGTAACTGTCGTAAGCAAGGATTTTACCCCCGGATTGAACAATTTTCATGAGAGCGGAAAGATAAAACTTATAAAAGTCAAAGATCTGCATGAAAAAGATATCTCCTCTTTTTTGAAAAATGCTTTCATTGTAATTCCCGCTGCAAATGATGCGAAATTGAATGAAAAGATAGCAGGGATCGCAAAAGACAGAGAGATATTTGTAAATCGAGTGGATGATATTGGAGATATAATAATCCCGTCGGTAATCAGGCGAGGGGATATTGTAATCGGTATTTCCACTGGAGGTCAAAGTCCTGCCCTTTCAAAACATATCCGGCAAAAAACGGAAGAAGTGATAACACCTGAATATGCACAAATGTCAAGACTTCAAAATGAAATTCGCGAAGAATTGAAATCCCTGGTGAATGACCAAAAAAGACGCAAGGAAATACTCTGGAATATAATCAATGATAATGATGTTTGGAAAGCATTTGAAGAATCGTATGAAAAAGCATATATGAAGGCATCAAAGCATATAATGTAAAAACATTAGGATAGGAAATCAATGACCGAAATATCAAGCATGCTAATAACGCACACCAAGGCGACCATTGTGGAAATGGAAAGCGCATGGCATGGCGGCGTAGACCAGCTTCTGGTGCATCTTAAGTCACATGAACTTGTAGAGGAATGCGCAGTCCTTAAGACCTGTAACCGGGTAGAAGTTTATGTTGTCTCCCCAAAAGGAAGCAAAGTACTTTTTGAGTTTGCAAAACACATGAAAGTCTCATCAAGGATAATTGATTTCCTTGACCATGAGGAATCACTCAGGCATCTCTTGCGACTGACTTCCGGCCTTGAATCAATGATAGTGGGTGAGGACCAGATCCTTGGCCAGGTAAAAGAATTATTCCAGATGGCAAAAAAAGCCGGAGCTGTTGGTAAAATCCTTGATACCGCATTCAATAAGGCTATCCAGGTAGGAAAGCGGACGCGAAATGAGACAGGGATCAATAAAGGTTCTGTATCTATTGGTTCAGCAGCCGTGGAATTGGCAGAGAAGGAATTAGGCGGGCTTGAAGGAAAAACAATTTTGGTCATCGGTGCAGGAGAGATGGGAACACTTGTGGCAAAAGCGCTCGCAAATAAGGATATTAAGGTTATTTATGTGGCGAACAGGACTTTTGAAAAAGCACAGACTCTTGCATGCGAATTAAAGGGTGAAGCGTGTCCATATGAGAAAATGGAAAGTTACATCCCGAAATCGGATGTTGTGATAAGCGCCACAAAGGCCCCTCATTTTGTCCTGACAACAGAAATGATGTCTGGAATAATGGGAGAAAAAAAGGATATCATGCTTATAGACATTGGAAACCCAAGGAATATCGAAAGTGGCGTAGGGGATCTACCGGGTGTGAGCCTTCATAATATCGACAGCTTAAGAAGCATCAGCGAGGCAAACCTGGATAAAAGAAGGGCTGAGGCAAAAAAAGCAGAGCTTATTATAGAAGAAGAATTGGGGCTTCTTAATCGACAGTACAAGCGCCAGATGGCGGACAATATCATTTCAGCTCTTTATTCGAAGATAGAAAAAATCCGGGAACAAGAGCGGGAAGCTGCGATCAATAAATTAAAATCAAGACACACGATAGGGGACATAGAGCGTGAAGTCATGGATGATATGACAAATTCTTTTGCCAAGCAGATCCTCGCCGAACCCACAAAGATACTCAGGAATGCTGCAGAGCATGATGATGAAAGATTTTTGGATACCGTTGCAGAGTTATTTAAACTGAATGGGAAGAAGGAAAAGAAGTGAATGCTCAGGTGTCTTGCCTGCCAATATCAGGTAACAACGAAGCCATTTTTTCAGGATAAAATGAGAAAACATTTCCCAATGTAATGAATATCACACCAAACCAGAAAATCAAGAGGTGATAAGGACTATCCCTGAGACTTACAAAATTCAACATAATTACAACAAACCCAAGATGCAGGAGCGATGAGCCCATTCTTGCAATATATCCTTCCTTTTCAAACCTGATAGATTTGCTCTTTCTTATCGTCAATACAAGAACAAAGGACTGTACGACAGTCATCACAATAAGAATAAAACCCAATCCCGTTTCAATAGTCGAAAAAATTGTGAGAATTACTGTTATTCCAAGGATGATCGCGCTGAATTTTAGCAGAATATCCTGTTCAAAGAGCCTTTTAGGAATGCAAAGACCCAGCGAGATAAGCAGCAATACAAGGAACGGATAAAGGTATGAATCCATTTCATCAATGTACCGGCTATATTGTGCGGTCTTTGTCCACCCGGAATCCACTGCAAGATAGTTGTAATATGTAATTCCATAAAGGCTTACTGCGCCTATCATAAACAGGATGAAAGTTGTAAGGATGATCAAATAGTAGTCGTAATTCTTGAATTTCATGGTTGCACCACCGAATGGATCCCCGGGACAATATAGGTAAGAAGGTAGGTGAATACCAATGATACAGAACAGAGTATACCAAGATATGCGGTGGTTTTCCACATCCTGCCTTTGCTGATATAAATACGGGAGTGCAGGTATGCACTATAAAGCACCCACATCATTATCGAACCGCTGATCTTGGGGTCCCACCACCATGCGCTGTCCTTCCATGCTTCGATAGCCCAGGGGTATCCCATAAGCATGCCGGTAGTAAGAAGAATGTAGCCTATTTTCGCGTAACTGTAAGCGATTTCATCATAGAGCTTATCCTTTTTGAATAGCATGTAAACACATGCAGCAAAAGTGATGATGAGTGAAGCATACGCTATAAAGAGCATTGGCGGATGCGTCCACATATATGTTGAGTTATAATAATAGGTCACCCTGCCATAAAGTGTTCCTGCCAGCTGGAAAATACCCATATCCCCTGATGAAAGCGCTGCATACCAGCGCGTTATTTCGCTATTGACTATGGGAAGAGGGTCTTTGAAAGGATTTGAGAAAAAATATACGGTCAGGGAAAAAAGGGATAATATGGTCCCTATAAAAGCTACAATATCTTTCCTTTTCTTCACTGTCAGAGCAAATGCTGATGCGCACATTGCCCAGAAGTACAATTTTTCTGACTCTATCCACAAAGGAGCAGCTATACGGCTGGTTTCAACCGGTATCATCTGCCTCAATGCAGCGGGATACTCGATCAAAACCGTATTGTAGATCTGTATGTGGAACCATGCCAGGATGAAAAATCCAATGAAATAGAGCCCTGTTGAAATATATAAGCATTTTATTAGATAGTCAAAATAGTTGCTATCTTTTCTAAATAAATAAAGAATTGAAAAAATCCCCTGAAATAATGACATTATCAGAATATATGTTATTACAGGCTGCCCGACCATTACCAGGAATTCCCGGGCCCCGAGATATTCCGTATAACCCATTACAGGTCGATCTCCTCAACAGGTTTACCGTCTATTGTTTCTGGAGCAAGCCAGTCGATAACGTTAAGGAGGTCACCCATATTTTGGGCGGATATTTCCACGTGGATAGAACCAAGACTTTCCTCTCCCGGCGGAAAATTCAATTTACCAATACAAGCGACCTGTTTATTCAATCTGAATCTTGCAGTATCACCTTTTATCCCATTCAAAAATATCTTACGCGCCGTATCAAGGATCCGCTCTTCCCTTAAACGTAAATGCAGTGTCCTTAAGCTTTCAAGATCACCTTCTCCGGATAATGCCGATTCCTGGAGTTTAAGTTCAACCGGAAAGAAATTCAATATTGCTTTTTCAACTTTATCCTGGATTTCAGTTGGATTGACATTAGCCAGGACTCTTACTGATACGTTCATAAATTTCCCAGCAATTGTTCAATTTCCTTCTGGAAAATCCCGATAGTATCGGTGTTGTCAATAGTTAGATCGGCTTTTTCTATGGCCCTATCCAGCCCCCATCCCTTTTCCCTTTCATCCCGCTTTTTCAACTCATCCATGCTATTCATATCATCAGACCTGGCGCGCTTTCTCACCCTGCCAAACCGCAAATCAAAAGGCGTATGGATAGCTATCAGCTTGAAATCATTGCCGAATTCTTTTTTGAAATATTCAATTTCGTTTATGTTCCGTATCCCATCGACAATTACTACGGGAGTTTTTATCAAATGTATTTTCGGGACACATCTTTTTGCAATTACATCCATCCCTTCAATTTGGCGAAGCCGGGTTCCTGTGCCCCCAATATTTTCATCTGTCGGAGGCAAACCCTGTCGCGCTGTTTCTTCCCTTACAACATCCCCCATATTCACAACAGGGATGCCCAGCTTTTTTGCTATAGCCGCCGCTTCTGATTTTCCCGATGCGGGCATTCCTACAAATGCAATGAGCTTCATGGAACCGATTAATTTAGCTGGAAGATAATAAATCTATCCACCTAAAATATATATGGTAATAGTCAAGAGTATAGTATATATGAATGATGCAATAGCAAAATCCCCGGTTGCCGGGGGAACATTAAAAAATGACGCAGATAACGAAATAGCCCAGCTGCAAGAAAACAATAAGATGCTAAAGAGCCAGGTCAAAGACATGCATTCAAGGCTTCTTGAAGCTGCGGTCCTGAACAATAAATATGTCCAGACGATCCAGGAATACCAGACACAGATCGAACAATTGAAAAAGCCACCTCTTTTTATTTGCAGCGTTGTGGAGATCCTCGGGGATATGGCGTTATTAAGACAGCATGGCAGCAACCAGGAAGTTGTAACAAAGATCCCTGATGATATCCTGCACGATATTGAATCCGGAGCCCGTGTTGCAGTAACAGGCAACCTGGCAATTGTAAGGGTAATGTCAAAATCAGTTGATGTCAGGGCAAGAGTTATGGAACTCATTGAAAGCCCGAATATCGATTATGATATGATAGGAGGATTGAAAAAACAGATCGAAGAAGTCATAGAGACTCTTGAGCTGCCTCTTACGAATCCTGAGCTTTTTATTGATGTGGGTGTTGAACCGCCCCATGGAATTATGCTTTATGGTCCTCCCGGAAACGGTAAGACGCTTGTTGCAAAAGCTGTGGCTCACAGGGCAAAAGCGACTTTTATCAGGATGAGCGGCAGTGAGCTTGTCCAGAAATATATCGGGGAAGGCGCCAGGCTCGTAAGGGATGTTTTCGAAATGGCCAGGGAGAAAGCGCCCAGTATTGTTTTTATTGATGAGATCGATTCAGTGGGGAGTAGAAGGACTTATGATGGCACTACCGGTTCATCTGAAGTGAACAGGACAATGGTGCAGTTACTTGCTGAACTTGATGGTTTTGATGCACGCGGGGATGTGAAAATAGTCGCGGCTACAAATCGTATCGATCTTCTTGACCCTGCGCTTTTACGCCCGGGAAGGTTTGACAGGATAATCGAGATACCTTCGCCTGATGCCCAGGGAAGGAAGGAAATATTCAAGATCCATACAAGGAACATGAAACTTAAGGATGTTGACCTGGATGAACTTGTGGGACTGACCGATGGCTTAAGCGGAGCCGAATTAAAGGCGATCGTCACTGAAGCCGGTATGTTCGTAATAAGAAGAAAAGGAAAAGCAGTTACTATGCAGGACTTCAAGGATGCTTACAATAAGCTGATCATCAAGGAAACAAGAGAAGAAGTAGCGGGAATGTTCGTGTGAATTACAAGCAGAAGCACAATTCGACAGGATAACAGGATTTACAGGATAAATTTTCAATCCAATCCTGTTGATCCTGTAAATCCTGTCTGAAAAATCGCAAAATTTCGTTGTATTTATTAATTATCCAGAGCTTCGGATATGAAATTTTTTGGATTTGAGCTTTTGTTAGGGTTTATTTTAGATTTTAAAGCTATCTTGTCAGGTTCGCCTTAGGCTCATTTGATCTTCTTCTCTATTTTTTCCGCAAGCATAGTAAGATGGTCAACATTATCGGGCATGTCCTTCTTGTATTTGGCGCTGACCGCGGCAAATACATTATTTTTAAAAAATAAAAGATTATAGGTGATTCCGTCAGTATCTTTTTTCTTTATCATTATGGAGGATTCACCAATGGCTTTTGTGGTTACTTGTTTTCCATATCCGTGATGTTTTAGATATTTGGAGTCGGCCTCGTATGCCTTTTTAGCACCTTCATTATCCTGGTATGTGGTAATCACCTGTATGATCGTATCCTTCTGGTCTTTTAATAAACAGCTAAAACATCCTTCCGAAAAACCCCATTTTTTAAGGTCATCCGTTGTTGCATAATTAAAACATAGTTCCGGTTCTGTTGAAAGTGTGCAAACATTTTCATAAACTGTCTCTGTTTTTTCTCCTGCCTCAGCCTGGGTCAGGGCGATATCGATAGAACGTCCTGTCATGTTTTGCAATAAATGCGGAGGATGGATATGAAAGTATCGACTTTTAATAGATAGAATAAAATAGAGAGAATGACCTATTAATGCCCAACACAGTTTAAAAGAGGAAGAATAAAATGTTTAAGGCATTAATAGGCGCGGAAAAACTGAAAGATTCCATAGAATCGATATCCACACTAGTAGATGAAGCGAGATTCAGAATAACGCCTGATGGTTTATCAGTAAAGGCAGTCGACCCGGCCAATGTCGCCATGGTGAGTTTTGAGCTTTCAAAAGATGCTTTTGATTCATTTGAGGCAACAGAAGGGGAACTCGGCATCGACCTCACAAAATTGACCGGGGTAATGGAGATGGCAGATAAGAACGATATCATTGAACTTGAGCTGGATGAAGCCAGCCATAAGCTCATTGTCAAGATGCGCGGGCTTGCTTACACAATGTCCCTGCTTGATCCTTCATCCATAAGGAAAGAACCCAAAGTTCCCAACCTTGACCTTCCGGCACATATCGTTATACGAGGCGAGGATATAAAAAGGGCTGTAAAAGCCGCTGAAAAAGTGAGCGATTATATGTCCATGGGAGTCAGAGGAAATGTTTTCTTCATGGAAGCGGAAGGAGATACGGATAAGATACTTGTGGAACTGGGAAAAGAGCAGTTGATAGACCTCCAGGCCACTGATGCGAAATCATTATTCTCTCTTGATTATCTCTCGGACATGAGCAAAATTCTTGGGAAATCAGGTGAAGTCACGATAGACCTGGGAAAGGATTTTCCCCTGAAGATAAGGATAAAGATCGCTGAAGGCCACGGCGAAGTAAGTTATATGCTGGCTCCAAGGGTCGAATCTGAATAGGCATGGATGTTTTCAAGTTTGCTAATTTTCCTTTTGTCAATGCTGCCGCAAAATATGTAGAAGCGCTGGATTTCAAACTTGATGAACTTTTTTCTGAAAGGGTATTCGAACAGGTTCGGGAACGTGGAAAGAACCGGGTACTGGAATCGATTGGGGAGGGCATTATCCGAAATGCGTCTCATGATAGGGTGAGCGCAGAAAAAGAACTTCTCTCATATCCTGTTGCAAGAATCCTTGTCTCGTGTGTCAATGACGGATATCTGATAAAGCGATATGCGCTTTCTGAGGCAAAATCAGCTTTTGAGGCCGTAAGGGAACTCAAAGAAAATGAACTTAAAGAATTTGCGCTGGATTTTGATATCAATGCTGTTCCCGGTGAGAAGGGGATTGATATTCATTTTACGGATTATATACGCTATGCTAACGTCATCCATGAACCTAAATGGAAGCTTGTGAACAGGAATATTGACAATGGAAAAGTGTCTCTTTCCCGGGAAGACTTCTCACGATTAATGGAAGAAGCAATCCGGAAAAGGATTGAACAGGGGCTTCCGCTTGCAGTTCCCCCGGAGATATGCACATCTCTCGGACAATATCTTGAGGAGATAAAAAACGCACTGGTATCGCGAAAATCCGAGTTCAGTATTGAGGAATTCAAAGAGATAATGCCGGATTGTTTTCCGCCGTGCATGATCTATGCTATTTCAAATGCCAAGGCAGGCATGAACTTGCCCCATTCCATGCGCTTTGCACTTGTCTCATACCTGCTTAATATCGGGATGAACACCGATGGGATTGTTGAACTCTTCAAGGTGTCGCCTGATTTCGATGAAGAGCGCACCAGATACCAGGTAAATCATATTCACGGCGCGACCGGAACTACATATACATCTCCTTCATGCGCCACCATGGTAACATACGGTAATTGTTATGGAAAAGAGGCGCTTTGTGAGAGGATTTCGCATCCGCTGTCGTATTACAGGAAAAAAGCATGGATATTGAAGAAAGGACAGCATTAAAATTCTAAAAACCGAACTGATACAAACCTGAATGAACTGAGCCTGTGGCAAATTCGATAGATTTCTTTTTTTTCTAATTATAAGCAAAATAGACACTTATTTTCATAAAAAATTACAAGCAGAAGCACAATTCGACAGGATTACAGGATTTACAGGATAACTTTTCATTCCAATCCTGTCGATCCTGTAAATCCTGTCTAAAAAATCGCAAAATTTATGTTCGTAGTTTTTGATAAATTAATCCTGATCAAACTTTAGTAGTTAGAACAATTGATCGTCTGAGGCTTTCTTTGAAAGGTATCGGTTCAAATCCGAATATCTTATTAAGGTCATTGGGTTCGCAGACCATGTTATTCTGCAATGACTCTATCAGCCAATAGACTACATGGGAATCTACCGGTGAAAGCTTTCCCAAAACAATTGAGGATATCCAGTGCCACGAACCCGGGATGCGAATGTACGTTCTTTTCAATCCCAGTTCTTCTGCATATTGTTGTATCAATTCTTTATAGGTTAAAACCTGTGAACATCCGATGTCATAACATTTATTCAGGGTCTTTTCTTTTTCCAGGCATTCAACAAGATATGTTATGACGTCCTCAATGAATATGGGCTGCACCTGTGTATCTTCCCAGTCAAAAACCGGGATTATGGGGAACTTCTTGACGGCTGTATCCAGGATATCAAAAGCTGCACCGCCGTGTCCGATGATCATTGAGGCCCTGAAAACCGTATAGCTTATTCCGGAGTTCTTAATGATGTCTTCAACTTCTTTTCTGCTCCTTAAGTGATGGGAAAGTTTCTCATTCTCATTTCTCATTCCTGTGAGGTGAATTATCCTTTTGATCCCATTGATTTTGCAAGCCTCTACCATGTTTTCGATGGCGATCCTGTCAAGAACATCGAATTTTTTCTGTTCACCTTTTGGCTGGTTTCCCATCATGTGAATGAAATAATAGACCGTTTCAACCCCCTGTGTGGCCATGATAAGCGAATCTCGATCAAGGACATCGCCGGTGACATATGTGATATTAGGATTCAGGGAAGTCTTTTGTTTCCTGACAAGGCACCTTACTTTCACGTTCTTAAGGGATAAAGCCTGTAAGACGCGGTTTCCTATAAAACCCGTGGAGCCTGTGAGTAAAATCATATAGTCTTATTATTGTTAGTTTTGAGTATTTAACACTGGGGTTACGTTATTGAAAAGTTGCTTTTCTAAAGAAATGGATATTTCACGCTATTACTTCCTGAAAACTTCAAAAAGCATTATGAGTCCAAGGATCAGTATCGCTGCTGCCCATATTGAGAAATTGAACGTATAAAATGTCGCTATCCCGAATAATAATCCCAGTGTGCCAAGCCATATAGTGAACTTACTGATATTGATCTTCAAGGCTATCCGCATCATGTTCAACAAGAGCAGAATAATACCTGATCCTGCGTAAATAATTCCCCATTTTTGAGAGTTATCTATTTTTCCGAGGCTCTCAAATATCCAGCTTCCCCCGATAAGTATCAAAAATAGCGCCCATGATAGTTTTATAAGCTTGAAGTTGAGCATATGCCTGGCATGCAGTGTCTTTTCATCCATCAGGACTTCCACTTTCATAGGCATTATAATAAACGGCCAAACCTTTAACTTTGTGGGGCAAAGAGTTCCCTTCTGAAAGGAAGGGGTAGTTTACTTTGCATAACATTGATATGATGTAAGATTCATTAACGGCGCTGGTGATAATATGAGTGAATGTTTCTTATGTAATACTGCTCTTGAACCCGTTAACGATGCCGAATTAGAAGGCGTAGACCTGTGTGTGGACTGCTGCGAAAATATGGATACCGTCATAAGAGATTATATATCATCAAGCCCTGGTGGGTTTGACCTTGTACTTGATATAATAGTGGATGAAATCTCAAATCCTGAAAGCAAGCTCAGGGATGCAATTAAAGATGTTATAAAGGAAGTAATATCTGAAAAATAGAAAAAATATAAATTTAACCTTTTTTTTCTTTTTTTTAATTTGGTACTCTGTAGAATAAGTACAGGATACCTGCTATAATGAGCACTACAATTAGAACAACCAAAATAACCATAATGTCGCTTTTTTTGTCATTTGTTTCATTCATCTTTTCATCATCCTCTGGTCTTATTAGTAATTTTTATCGTATATAAATTCATCCAAAAAAATCAGAGCTTACCTGTGGGCTTTTACCCTTCCATATCGTTTTGAGGCCACGCTTACAATATCTCTGGGGATGGAATGTTTATTTACGGTCAAATAATTTTTAATAATAACAAGTTCATTCTGGTAGGCCGATGCGATTGATTCTGCATACAGCAGACCATCGCTTGTAAGGACATATTCATATCTCTGCTGCCATCTCCCTTTGTTTTCAAAATACCGCAGGTCTTCATCCACCATTCCCATTGCAACAAGGAGCTGGATATCTTCGAAAAGCCTGTCGCTATATGAAAAGCCATAATCGGTATGGAACCTGTAATCAAACAGGTTCTTCAATTTTTCATCTTTTCCAAGCTCCCTTACGATATAATAGATCTTTGCAATATTTCGAAGCCTTGGCATATTGATAATTCCATCTGCGACGCTACTGAACAACCTGTGGGCGCTGTAAAAGATAAGAAGAAGCCCTTCTATCGGAAGGTAATTTTCATTCCTGATAAAACGCAAAAGGTCGGGGGAAAGATTCTCGATGCCCAGAAGGAAATCATGCGACGCCTGAGAGGCATTATCTTGCGTCTTTGAGAATACGCAAAGGGATATCTGGCGCGAGATGGCCCGCACAAGGCCGTTGGCAAGAGCTGATTCATCGTACAGGAAACTTTCCTCGTCCTGTGTTTTTATGCGGGTGCTTTTAGGAATCCCGCCTGCAACATCCAGGTCAACAAGAACTGAGGCACCATATTTATCCGCAAAGCGTTTTGCAAGCCCGTCCTCAAACATCTTCTTAGCAACCCCATTCCTTGCAATGGTGGAAAGCGCCATTCTGGTTCGAGGGTTGAGGTTCTTATGCGTAAAACGCGAGACAGCCCTGCAAATGCTGGCATTTCGGATATTTGTCATCAATTTCCTTGAGTTTTCATCTCCGTTGGCTTCTATGAAATGTAAAAGATCACTGTCATTATATTCTGTGAAGAATTTCAAGACTGCGGCTTTAACATCCTTGCCTGATTCTTTATACCTTGCAAGTGTTTTTTCAAGAGCATGAAGAAGCATGACCCTTGCACCCTGTGTCCTGGGATTGTGGATTATCGCAGAATAGTGATGTGCTCTTGCGATCAGCATAGATTCAGCAGCGATAAGCGCCATATCCTCATCATAACTGAGAGTACCTCCAAGAACGATCCTTCCATTATGGACAGACATGCTTGCGATTATCTGGTCAACATCCACAAGCCCGAAAGAAACGCCGGTGTGATAGGAATCACGCAGCAGGAAATCGATCCTGTCAGCGTCAATATCATTTGAGATTATCTGTGTCAGATATGGTTTCGAAACACCTTCAAGATCTCCTGTTGCCATTCTTGAGATGTCCCGGAAGAACGAAGCATCCGCATGCGATGCAATTTCCGGTCTTGTATGGAATGAATTAGCGATTACAAATCTGGTGAACATCTCATGATTAAGGAAATTCTTTCCATCCAGGACGGGCTGGTATTGAGGATTGCGTTTCAGGATGCTTTCCACGACATGTGAAAAAGCGCAGTGCCCGATGTCATGAAGGAGGGCTGCAAGTCTCACTTTCAAGATCTCCTCCTCATCAAGTCCCAGCGAACGGGCGATCTTATCAGCTATGAACAATGTCCCTACGCTGTGTTCAAAGCGCGTGTGGTTCGCGCCGGGAAATGCGAAATCAGCCAGGCCAAGCTGCGAAATGCGGCGCAATCGCGCCATTTCAGGCGTATTGATGATCAGCTGCTCAAAGCTGGTTATTGCCACATGACCGTAGATGGGATCGATGATAGAAGGCATGATGATTAGATAAGGTTCGAAGATATTAAAATCCTCTCTTAGATTATTATTTCTCTTTATGAATTGAATAAAATTTCCTTTATGGGAAAATTGTGGAGTTAGTTATCCTAAATGGGATAGAAATCAAGCTGAAATTATCCAAAAGGGAAAGATTAATAAGGTCGTTTAGACAGATTATTTAAACAGGCTTTAAAAAGAGATGAAATGAAAGAAAATCATAACGACAATATTTCTGATATCAAGAAAACTTTGTTCGGAATAATAAGAAAAGTCAGTCGGTTTGTTAAAGATATTGATATTTATGGTACCATTTGCCCTTTGTGCAGGAAAGAGCTTTCTTTTGATGAAGCTAAGAAATGCACTGTTAAGAAAAGTGGATGTTGTTTGGTTTTGAGCAATTTTCTATAGGTATTTTAAAGGTAGAAAGGGAAAAAGGTGCAATTTTATGGGCGTTTTTCTGCTTCTATACATTGCGTATCAAATCCTATGCGCCCACGGCGACGTCGGGATTTGTATAAAGAGGGGCAAGGATTTGGCAAAAGGTTAGGGGCTGAAATTTGAAAAACGACTAACTAACGGCCTCTGCTTCGTCTGTAAACCTCTTCAAAGACATGATAGGAACAACCATTGTTTCATCAGGTTTTGTTTTTTCCTTTATAAGCTTATCAATTATACCAAAAATTTTAGAAGAAAAGTATTTCTCACCACATTGCTCACATACTTTGGCGGGTACATTCTTGAAAACATACAATTTTTCCTTCCTCCATAGGTCAAGGCTGACTGTTTTTTTCTCTACAGTCCCGCCGCAAAATTGACATTTCTCTTGCATCTATTTTCTCCTTTTGTATTCTATCCATTTATTTTCATCGGGATGATAAATAGTTATCACCCGGATGATGGGTGAAAAAGCACAAACTATGTGGATTGGATCTCCTTTCTTATCTTTCCCGTATATCAGGCAAGATGGATATGGTTTATCTTCTTCATATTCTTCTATGATCTCACCATGAATTATTGCATGTTCAATATCTTCTTTCCAAATATCGCGCTCTAAAGCTCTCTCAAGTGCATGTTGGGACATTTCATAATTATCAGCTTTAATGCGGTCTTTTATTTGCTTTATATCCATCAAATAACCCTGACTTATTATGCAATTCATTATTTATAATAATTTGATAAGCAGGGCGAAAGTAATCAAATTTCAATATTTCAAACCGATTCATATCTTTATAAAATTCAATCAGAGGCGCCCCTCGCCCTTCCTGCGACGCCGTCGGTCTGCTGATGAGAGGGGGCGGGGAGGCTATCTAGCGAATTCAAGTTTATAAACTACATACAAATAACATTGTTATCGTAACATCCACAATCTTTTCTTTAATTTCTTCTTTAATTCTTGTTGCATCAAAAAGATGACATCCATATATTCCATTTTTCATACTCATTTTTCATCTATGAAATATTTATTATCTGAATCCACAGCTTTGATGTGGGTATTCGTGTCCCTTCTTCCACCCCTGCCTCTAACACCCCGTCCCTCCCCTCACATACGGGACAGACGACGCTATCTTCTTCGAAAGCCATGTCCTTTCTTCCCTGGGCATATCCTGCAGGTTTGCCGTATCGATATAATCAATTTCATCATCGGTTGTTTCAACCGTGAATGCTATCTGCTTTGCCATTTCTATCCGTTCTTCCTTTGAGGCTTTCCATAGCCATGAATGAAAATTCTTGGAATCGATGGCTTTATTGGAAAAAATGAAGGGGCCCTTCACGCGCCCACCCCATATCTCTTCCTGTCCTTGAGCTCCTGCTTCTTCCCTTCATTCCACCCTGAGACAGCCTGGATATATCCTGTCACCCTGCTCAGATGCTCCACATTATCGCTCTCGCAGTTGGGGCACTCATCAAGCAGACCTGATGCCACATGGAAATCATCCATGCACACCGTCATGTCCTTCGTGAAGGCAAAATAGCCCACCTGCGTATTCTTTGCAATGTTCATGGCAAATTCCTTAAGTCCATGCGGGTCCGGCGCTGCTTCCCCAAGCCAGATATCAAGGATATTGCCTCCATCCACTATCGGGAAAAAGGTCTCTTCAAGCTTGATGCGCGCCGGGAGCGACACCTCTGCATTGGGCGGGATATGCGTGCCATTTGTGTAATAGATAGGAAGGTCTCTTGTTTCCGAGATGTGTTTCAATGCTTCAGGAACATTACCTTTTATAATCGGCTCTGCGCATTTCCTGTATTCCTTGTGCAGGATATCAGATACAGCAAACCTCTGGGCTGTTGTTTCAGCTGGTGTTCTTGCAAGCGCTATCTCCATGCCGAACTTCTCTGAAAGCTCCTTTGCATAGAACTTCATCTCGAACATGGCGCGGATGGCAAGACGGCGCGCCTCATCACTTTCATGTATCTGCATTCCGGTATGGTGCTGTACCATCTCGTTTATTCCAACAACACCTATAGTATAGACAAGCCCCTTGGTATCAACGGCGATCTGCCCGTGGGTCATTGTGAATGGGTCCTTTGGCCTCTGGGTCACAAAAGGCATTCTTCCATTTGCAATCACGATATCCATCCACTTCTTTTTCACCTTGAAAAGCTCCATGCACTGGTCCATCATCCTCTTCAATTCCCGGAAGAGCCCTTCGTCGTCCTTTTTGGCCTTGTAGGCCGCACGCGGGCAGTTGAGGGACACAACCTGCCATGCTCCCATAGAGAAATGCTTTCCTTCACGGAAATACAATTTATCCTCAAATTCATTGTCCTTATCGTGCGAGGATGAGAAATTATATGCACAGCACTGGTAGCAGCTTATGCCCTTTCCTGCGCCCCTGTATTCGGGAAGCTGGTTGTCAAAATAAGGGGTTCCGTAGCGTGCTGCAAGCTCAAATGCCTTGGTGTAAAGTTCATTGTAGCTCAAGAGCTCAGGATGTAAACGGTTAAATTCTTCATTCTCGATCATGAAATCAGGCTCGATGCTTATCTCAGGCTTGGGGAAATTGAAAGGTTTTCCCCAGTAATCGCCTTTTAGCATCACGTTCATCATAGCTTCAAAGCCAAGCCTGACTTCGCGCTCGAACTCACCGTACGTGCGCTTTGGAGCCTGGTTGCCATCCCACACACATCCTTTATATACTACAGGTTTGTCGCGCCAGAGTAAAGGGACGCCAGGGGAGAGCTGGACTGAGGAGAAGACCAGCTGCCCCCCACGGGCCACCATCATCTGGGTCATTTCATAAACGAACATCTGTGTGAGTTGCTCAACCTGGTCATAGCTCATACCTTCAAAATAAGGCGCCATGAATGTGAGGAAATTATAGAATCCCTGGCCGCCCGCGAAATTCGTCTGGGCGCTTCCAAGAGCTTTCACCGCATGGAGTATCGCAACTTCGGCTTTCTTTGCGGGTCCTGCTACACTTGCTTTTGTGCCGCTGCCGTCCGGCATGAGGCCATAATAGAAGAAATATCGCAGGTCCCAATCCTGGCAGAACGCGCGAGTCCCGAAATATTCCAGGTCATGGATATGGATATCGCCATTCAGATGCGAATCGGCAAGTTTTGGCGGGATCATGAGAAGGTACTGTTCCTTGCTCATCTTGTCCGCTTTTTTCTTGTGGCTGGTCTCTGCGTTCTCCTGGAGGTTGGCATTGTCGCGAGCCTCAAATCCTGAACCCATATCTATGCGGTAAGCGTCAAAAACAGGAGTTCCCACTCTTGTTGAGATGTTTCGCCATTCAGTATGGCCATGCTCAAGCAATATAATATTGACCAGTTCCCGGACAAGAGGACCCGAAAGGAACTTTACGTTCATGTCCTTTATTCTTTTCTCGGTTTCCCTGGCGATCAATTTTGCTTCTTCTTCCGTGATCCCCTCAGTTCCATAGAACTGTTGACAGAGCTTGGTTTCTTTAAGAAGCTGGCTTACGATGGTATTCCGGTCCCAATCCATAAGGTGGCCGTCTGTTGTCCTTACCTTCGGGATGGTTGAGACAAGGGAGCCCCCGAGTGTTTTCTGTATCGTCTGTATTTCTTTTGATTTTTGTTTCGGTTCCGAATTTGCCTGTTTTTGCTTTTTTTCCGTCGCAAAAGCATTATACAGTTCTTCCTTATGTTCTTCCATAAGATTTAATATCTGTACGTCTATATATTTGCCCATCTTTTTTGCACCTCTTCATATTTCTGTCATGCAGTTTTTGTTCGAGGCTGCGAAGAACCCAGTACCCTTAAGTTCTTATCGCTGCCCTATCTGGCATCATTGACCAGGGATTCGATCTTATCCTGGTTGATCCTGTCTTGCGTGAACAATTCATTATATGTATGGAATTTATTGCCTATTTGCAGCACCGGCGCAGCCATCGTGAATACGCCGTTCATCCTCAGTTCTGTCAATGCCGCCGGGGTAGCCATATCTACCTCTGTGAATTGTACTTTTACATTTTCCAGGAATTGCTTCAGTACCCTGCAATTCGGACAGTTTTTTGTTGAATATATAATGATGCCCTGCACGCTTTTAGTCTCCTTGCAAAACCAATGATTCATTTCAAACCTTATAACGGTTTTTCAAACTACATCTGGATACTAATTGTAATTGTTTGTTACCATATACTTTATCAAATTAGATTAGAATATAATCAGATTTGTTATCATATCAAATACTATATTAGATAACACTATTCCTTGAGGAAAAATTATCTACTTAGCTTGTGTGTAAACTTTGATTTTATGTTCCTTAAATTCAAAGATGAAGTTTCATCGATATTATCAAGAGCCGTTAAAAAAGCAGGATTCGATACAGATGACCTTGCTTTGAGTGAATCGCCTCATGCAGACCTTGCATCTTCTGTTGGTTTCAAAATGGCGCCGAAATATAAGAAAAGCCCAAAAGAGATAAGTGAAAAAATATACAAAAACATTGCGATACAGGCTGATTCTTATGTTGCCAGAGCCGAAATGGCAGGCCCTTACATCAACTTTTTCATGAGCCGTACTTTCCTGAATGAAACCGTCCTTCGCGTGCTCCTTGACAGGGAGAATTTCGGGAACCTGGATAATAAGGGAAAAATTATCCTGGAGCATACTTCAGCGAATCCCGATGGTCCTTTGCATATCGGCCATATAAGGAATTCGGTAATAGGCGATACTCTTGCCAGGATCCTCAAGCGCGCCGGGTATGACGTGGAAACACAGTATTATATAAACGATATGGGACGGCAGATCGCAGTTGTCGTATGGGGACTTGAGAATTTCCAGTTCGATAGTACCAAAAAGAAAGACCATGCCATCGCCGAAGTTTATATTAATGCCAATAAGTCGCTCGTTGATGAAAAAGAACATTCACCGGAAGTTGATGCCATAATGAAAAAATATGAAGCAGGGGAGCCGGAAATTGAAGGGAAATTCAAAAATGCCATAGATACTTGTATGGAAGGGATAAAAGAATCACTGGCCCGAATGAATATACACCATGATAAATTCATCTGGGAATCACAATTCGTTCGCACAGGGGAAGTTACAGAGATCATGGATCAGGTAAAGGCACTTGACCGCTGTGAACTTAAGGATGGCGCAATGATGGTTGACCTGAAAGATATGGGGATTCAAAAGTCATTGGTGATCCAGCGCTCGGACGGGACGTCTCTTTATACAACGCGCGACCTCTCATACCATAACTGGAAAGACTCGCAGTGCGACAGGATGATCGACATACTGGGCGCAGACCACAAGCTCATTTCATCACAGCTAAAAGCAGTACTCAGGATCCTGGGTCATAAAGAACCCCATATCGTTATTTTTGAGTTCGTATCCCTGCCTGAAGGTTCCATGAGCACACGGCGCGGTGTTTTCATATCAGCTGATGAACTGATCGATGAAGTTGAAAAAGCAGCGTTTGAAGTTGTGGATAAAAAACTTCCGGATAAAGATGTGGAATTTAAAAAGAAAGTGGCTGCCTTTGTGAGCATCGGAGCTGTGCGATATGATATTATCAGGATATCCCCGGAGAAGGCCACGGTATTTGACTGGAAAGAAGCTGTGGATTTTGAAAAACAGGGAGCACCATTCATCCAGTATGCCCATGCAAGAGCCTGCAGCATCATAAAGAACGCAAAGGAAGAAGGAATACTTTTTGAGAATTTCGATCCCAATGTACTGCTTGAGGTGCAGGAAATAGCGCTCATCAAAAAATTATCCGTTTTTGAACGCGTCATCGATGACGCATCACGGGAATTAAAACCAAATCTTCTTGCCATATACGCAAGGGAACTGGCGGATTCTTTCAACCAGTTCTACAGGTTCGTACCTGTTCTCTCGGCAGAGCCTGTTGAGTTCAGGGCAGCGCGTCTTGCTCTTGTTGATTGTTCCCGCATCGTTCTTGCAAACGCACTTGACACTCTCGGAATAATTGCTCCTGAATCTATGTAATGATTGCATCAGGTTTATGAAAATAATATCGATCGTTGGTTATAAAAAAACAGGAAAAACCACTCTCGTTGGAAAGCTGGTAACAGCATTAAAACAACACGGTTCTGTTGGGACGATAAAACATCTTAAAGAACACGATATCAATGCCACGGATACCGATACATGGAAACATGCACAGGCTGGAGCTGATGTTGTAGTTGCTGTTACTCCAAATGAGCTTGTGAAATTTTCGCGCAACAATGACCTTGAGAGTGCATTGGATGAGCTTGCAGATGCAGGAATGGATTTTGCGATCGTTGAAGGATTCAAGGACAGCAAATTACCTAAAATAGCACTTGGAGATCTTGAAACGCCTGAAATTGTGAAAAGATGTGACACTTTAGAAAGTGTAGACATTGATGAATTAGTTGATATCACAAAGAAGCAACCTGAATTTCATACTCTTGATTCTTTACTTCGAAAGCTCAAAAGTTCAAAATCGATTGAAAAAGCAGGCGCTATCGGGACTTTTACTGGAATTGTCAGGGCTGTGACAGGTGAAACTCGCACCGAATTCCTGGAATTTGAATCGCACGGTGAGCTTGCCAGGAAAAAGATGGAGGAAATATGCCAGCAGCTCACGAAAAAAGAGGGCATAATCGATGTACTGATGCACCACAGGACAGGAATTATCCCCAGAGGCGGGGATATTGTTTATATCGCTGTTGCCGCAGGGCACAGGGAAGAGCTTTTTCCGGTATTAAGGGAAGCCATCGAACTCCTGAAGGAACAAGTTCCCATCTGGAAAAAAGAGCATACGGCAAAAGGGGATTGGTGGGTGCATGATGTTTAAGGATTTCAAAATATTAAAGATCAGTCCCTGCAGTTTCTTTCCCCTGTAGTTCCCTTTCTATCCAGATCTTATCCAGCTTTTCCCTGGTCCTTATAAAAGCAGTTTTAATATTTTCAGCCTTACATAACTCAATTTCTTTTCCACAATCGGGATATTTTTCCTTGCATTTTTCGGCAAGTTCATAACATTTCTCTTCAAGAGATGGCAGATTAATTTCGATAGCTGTTTTGATATCAGAACTCGTATTTTCTAGTGCGCTTTTAAGTACAGCCGGAAGCAGCTGGGATTGGATGACCTTAAGTCGTATGCATGGATCAATGGTAACCAATTTAAGACCTCATTAACCATTTACAAATGAAATTTGAACTATAATTATTTTACCCCCCCTCAATAAAGATATTAAAAAAGAAACACCAGTGGGACTGAGAAAAATACATGATCAAGAAAGATGTTATCATCATCGGAGCAGGCGCATCAGGCATGATGTGCGCCATCGAGTCGGGAAAAAGAGGCCGCAGTGTCCTTGTTCTGGATCATGCTGATAGAATTGGGAAAAAAATCCGGATTTCCGGTGGAGGAAAATGTAATTTTTCAAATATCACTGTTTTTTCCACAAATTTCATATCAAATAATCCTCACTTCTGTAAATCTGCACTTTCTCGTTTTACTCCCCGTGATTTCATCACTCTCCTTGAAAAGCATGGCGTCCAATATGAAGAAAGAGAAGAGGGGCAATTATTCTGCGTCAAGGACTCCGGGGAAATAATAAAAATGCTGGAGAAAGAAAGTAATGATACCGGAGTGAACATTATTTTAAATTGCCGGATAATTGAAGTAAAGAAAGAAGAGTCTTTCATAATTTCCACTGATAATGGAATTTTTCAATCCGAGTCGCTTGTTATTGCAACCGGCGGCTTGTCTTATCCCGGGATAGGAGCTTCAGGAATAGGGCATAAAATAGCAGAGCAGTTCGGTCTTAAAGTTACAGATATAAAACCTGCGCTTGTTCCTTTTATTTTTTCCCCGAAAGATCTGAAGGTTTTTGGAGAATTAAGCGGTATCTCAATTGAGGGAATTATCAAATGCAGGAAAATCGAGTTTCGGGGAAGCATCCTTTTTACTCACAGGGGACTTAGCGGTCCCGCAATACTTCAGATATCCTCATACTGGAAAGAAGGCGATACAATCGTTGTTGACCTGTTACCTGGAATTGATATGTACGGCATTTTCATGGAAAAACAACAAAACAAGAGTAAAATCGATATGCATAACTTGTTATCAGAGTTTTTACCATCGCGCCTGGCAAAGATCTGGTGCACCTCAAATATCCAGTCAAAACCGGTCAACCAGTATAATGAAAAGGAACTCAAAAAGATTGCAGATCAAATCCATAATTGGGAAATCAAACCGGATACTACCGAGGATTTCAAAACCGCAGAGGTCACACTTGGTGGAATTGACACTTCAGAACTCTCATCCAAAACAATGGAATCAAGAAAAGTCAAAGGTCTCTATTTTACAGGCGAGGTTCTGGATGTGACAGGGCAGCTTGGGGGATATAATTTTCATTGGGCGTGGGCTTCTGGTTTTGTTGCTGGGCAGTATGCCTGAAATTGTTATTGATTTCTTTCATGCCAGAGTATAAAGGAATCTTGGTATTCGACTCAACTCAAATTTTTTATAGGCAATATTAACAATTTACTTATTAAATATAATACTTAAATATATACATTATAGGAAGCTATCTGGATACTAATCCTGAAGGAGGTAATTTGAATGCTTGAACAATTTAATGAATACACATCGCAAATGGAACAAAAGAACTATTTTATAACAGAAACGAGAATTAAGATATGGGAGTAATTTATGGAACCTATTAGCGCACACAAATCAGTAATTGAAATGCATAATATATTGCACAAAGATAATATGACAAACTCTTTTGACAGGGCCCAGGCACAGGGAAAACGCTGTTCATTCTGCGAACAGGGCATAAGCTGCCAGCTTTGCAGCAATGGCCCGTGCAGGATCAAACCAGGAGCAGATCGAGGAGTCTGCGGTATAGATGCTGATGCGATGGCAATGAGGAACTTGATGTTCCTGAACACCATGGGTACGGCAATTTATACATTCCATGCCAAGAGTGTCGCAAAAACACTCAAAGCTACAGCAATGGGCAAAACACCTTTCAAGATCACAGACGAAGCAAAGCTTCGAAGTTTTGCAGGGAAGATGGGAGTAAAAACTGAGGGCACCGCAAAAGAAATCTCAATTGCACTGGCAGATAAGATGACAGCAGAAATAAACTCTGATTCTGATATCGAGCTTTCAAATGTTCTTCGTTTTGCCCCAAAATCAAGAATAGAACTCTGGAGAAAACTTGGCATTCTTCCAGGAGGACCGCTTCATGAAGTTATGGATTCTGTTTCGAGTACTATGACCAATGTGGACGGCGATTATGTTTCGCTGGCAAAAAAGGCTTTACGCCTTGGAATTTCCTGCATATACGGCTCACAGATACCACTTGAGATGGGACAGGATATCCTTTTCGGGACACCTCAGCCCCATGCGGTCAATGTGGATCTTGGAATTATCGATCCTGCGTATGTAAATATTGCGGCAAATGGCCATGAGCCTTTTATCGGCGCAGCTCTTATCAAAGCGGCCCATGAGGCAAAAAACCAGGAAACTGCCAGGAAAGCAGGAGCAAAAGGACTGCATATTATCGGCTCGATCGAAACGGGACAGGAACTTGCGCAGAGATACAAAATTGATGACGTATTCGTTGGAATGACCGGGAACTGGCTATCCATCGAGCCCGCGCTTGCAACAGGCGGCATCGATGTCTTTGCCATGGATATGAACTGCTCACCTCCGGGAATGGGAGAATACCAGGATAAATACAACACCACGCTTATTTCGGTCTCAAAACTCGTGAATGTCCCTGGCATGAAAGGCCAGATGAACTATAAACCGGAAGATGCAGCAGCCCAGGCACAGAAACTTATAGATATGGCGATTGAAAACTTCAAGAAGAGAAAAGGAAAAGCATCAAATCCTTCAAGCAAGAAGCAGAATGCTGTGATCGGTTTCTCGACTGAGGCGTGTCTCGGGGCGCTGGGTGGCACCCTTGATCCCTTGCTGGATGTTATCAAGAAGGGCACTTTGAAAGGAGTCGTGGCTCTTGTCAGTTGTACCACGCTGCGTGATGGGGGACAGGACATCAATACCCTGAAGATGGCCCGCGAGCTTATCAAAAAGGATATCCTTGTCATAAGCGCCGGCTGCGGTAACGCTGCCCTCCAGGTGGGAGGACTTACCACCCTTGAAGCAAAGGAAGAAGCAGGTCCCGGTCTTAAGGCGGTATGCGAATTGCTTAAGATCCCCCCTGTGCTGAGCTTTGGCACATGCACGGATACAGGAAGGATCGCTCTTCTTGTCACGGCGGTCGCCGATGCCCTGGGAGTTGACCCGTCTGCATTGCCGGTTGCGGTCACAGCTCCTGAATATATGGAACAGAAGGCTACGATCGATGCGATTTTCGCCCTGGCTTTTGGCCTGTATACACATGTTGCACCTCTTCCGCCGGTAGCAGGAGCTCCTCGTCTTGTGAAACTGCTTACCGTGGACCTTGAAGGAATAACAGGCGGAAAGATCGCGGTGGAGACCGACATGGTTGAAGCGGCAAAGGGCATAGAAGCCCATATTATGAAGAAACGGGCTGCTCTGGGATTGCCGAATTAACCAGCATTGAATGGTGCGCGATCGCACCATAATTTTTTATTTCATTTCTGATCTCGATGTAAAAAGTGTTAAATAGCAAACTGATTATTAAGAAATACCCAAAAGCTGCTTCTAATGATGGATATCGCTTACGCTATTCCATCGGAGTGACGAGATAGCCAAGCCCGGTATGGCGCAGGGTTGCTAACCCTGTGTTCCGCAAGGAGCTCGGGGGTTCAAGTCCCCCTCTCGTCGCCTTGTTTTCTCATTGTAAGAATAAAGAATTTGATAAAGATGGTGAATGATTTCAAGTTTCCCAGT
>JAPMTS010000010.1:0-79741 GCA_026552955.1 Candidatus Methanoperedens sp.
TAAAGAGGGTGGAAAGGATGGATTATCCGGAACATTTGTCCCTCAAAGTTCGGATTAGGTGCATTTGAATGTAAAGACCAACGCTTTTGCGGAGAGCTTTATAAAGACTCTCAAATGTGAAGAAGTCTACTTGAACGAATACGGGACGTTCAATGATGCACTTACGAACATTGACCGTTTCATTGAGGAGGTATACAACTCAAAACGCCTTCATTCATCGATTGGTTATAAATCGCCGATCAGTTTTGAAAATGCGTTAACTTTAAATATCGTAGCTTAACTTACTGTCTACTAACTGGGCGCAGTCCACTTTGAACCCAACGAAGTTAAATATCGTAGCTTAACTGACTGTCTACTAATTGGGCACAGTCCATGGTCTCAACCTGCTGGGGTAAAAATAGATTTCTAAATATGAGTATGGAATGTGGATTGTAGAGCTGTCACTGTTGACCATGCATTGGGGGCATTCTGTTTAGCGCTCCCATTAATCATAGTTATTATTTTATGTGTGTTATTTACAGATGCATATATTATTGTCGCATCCAGATCCTTTGTCACATCCGGTTCATTTTCTCGCTCTGCACCTACTTTACCTACGTTTGCCTGGAATAATCCGTGAGTATATACTAATTCCTTCTGGTGAGTATGCCCTGCTGCAAACAATGTCAAATTATAACTTGCAAGCATTGATTCAAATTTATCTCTGTTAGTAGTATTCTTATCTAAACTATCCCCAACGTGATTTGTTTTTCCAGGTCTCATGGGTTCATGGCCTGTAACAATAGTAAGTGGCATAACGTTGTCGTTAAGATTACCAGATATCCAGGAATGGAGTTCGGGTGGGATGTATCCACCTTCAGTTTTTGAATATTTCATGCATGAATCCGGATGATCCCCTGCTTTTGGGATATTCCAAGCACATGAGCCGTCATTTGAGCCATCCCAATATTCATTCATTATAATAACGTGAGCTTTGCCTACCTCAAATGAGAACGTAGTGTTGTTGGTTCCGGCTGGCCCATTCATTAAAGTAATTCCAGGTGTCAGGTTCTTTCCGTATTGGTTCTTAATTTCATCGTAATCAAAAACATTATCTAATTCGTGGTTTCCCATAGTAAAGAACCACGGAATATTTTTTGCAGTGGATAAAGCCTTAAAATACATGAAGCTGTTCGAGCTATATCCTATATAATCAGCGTCTCCAAGCATTATGGCAGCATCAACATATCCTGATGGAGACCGTTTCAGGATTTGATCAAGGTAGCGATTTAATTCATTTTCAACAAAGCTATGCATGGGGTCTCCTACCATCGCGATGGTTGTTTGCGCTTCTTCAAGTATCCTGATATTTTCATCAGATAATTCACCATCATAAATTCTAATTTCATCCATATCACCAAGGAAAAAATTCTGTCCGGGACTTGCATTTGTCTGATCTCCTTTCGCTCCGATTGAGAGAATAGCTGCGTTGTCGCTGGGAATTGATGATGGTACTTCTATACTGTTTTGCCATACTCCATCCACCCTGAGAGATAGTGAAGATGCGTTTCTTTTGAAGGTTACAGAGTGCCATACTCCATCATTTCTATTTACTGAAGTATCCTGGACTTCATAAGTTTTAGAGCCGATTTTTATACTGCCGTATAATTTATTATTTATAATTTCTACTTTCCAAAATGAATTTGGTGCTGATATTATGGTACCTTTTCGGATTATGTCAGCATCATCCATCAATGATGATGTTCGCATCCAGAAGAAAATTGTAAAGTCCACTCCTGTAAAGTTTAATGAAGCATTGTGTGAAACCGTTACATTTGTATAATTGAAATGTATTCCTCTCCCCTTCTTACCATCAGTAAAATAACTATTGTTCAAAGCATAAAATCTACCATTATTCTTATTGGTGTCATTGAAGTCATAGATAATTACTTGTGAAGAACCATTATTCTCATCGAAGGTATAACAAGCAATACAATCACCAGGTGATAAATTATATCCACCGTAATATTCCACTCTTTCGGCGAGGGCCAGCATACACAAGAATTGAATAAATAAAATACTTATTCCGGGTATAAGCAATAGTCTTGAAAGATCCGACCATACTATATTTATTTTTTCAAATTGACGTTTTTTTTCTTGCATCACCAAATCACACCTTAAATCCGAAAACAATGTTAATTACATTAGATATACAGGTATATTTACCTTTATAGCGGCCAAAATTTCAGACATGGACACTTCTAAATATATTTTATAATTCTACATCAGGCAGGAACAAAACCTTTATGTTATGATCTCTCAAACTCGAACAATTCTAAAATATATTTATCTTCCTGTTGCGATTACTCATCGGGCGATCCGATGAGACAAGATAAAAGGAAGATATACAATCAACTTCTTGAATATCAGCAACGATTTGGTGGCTATACAGGGAAAGATCTTGATGAAATTGCAAGGTGGTACATGATTCTGATGGCCAGTTTCATATACATGAGCAGCGATTAATAGTATGGTAATAAGGGAAAATTACCATTGTTAAAGAAGGGAGATGATTAGTTTGAACAATAAAATAGTTCGAAGAATATGTGCAATTTTGGTTGGATTGGCTTTATTAGTAATTATTGCCAGTGCACCATCCATAAATTCTGAATCTGACAGCAGAGAACAAACTCAAATAAAGACTATTGAGGTTAGTGGGACAGGTATAGTTAGCATGACGCCAGACGAGGCAACAGTGTACTTGGGGGCGCAAACACAATCTGCTAATGCTATAACCGCACAAAAAAATAATGCGATTAAGATGGATAAAGTCATTAATGCTCTGCTGGGCGCCGGGATTGCAAAAGCTGATATGACAACATCAAGTTATACCATGTATCCTGTGAGGGATCAAACAGGTGAAAACATAACTGGCTATATAGTTTCGAATCAGCTAAAGGTGACAGTAAAACAAATCAACAAAACTGGAGATATTATCGATAAGGCAGTGAAAGCGGGAGCAAATGAAATTTACAGTGTGAGATTTACCCTCGCTGACGAGACACAGCAAAAAGCCAGGGAACAGGCCCTGAAGAATGCAGCCAAAGCTGCAAGATCAGATGCAGACATACTTGCTGGTGAGCTTGGTGTAGTTTTAACAGGTCCTCTGCAGGTAAGCACAGGTGGCGGCACTGTCACAATACCTTACCCAGTAACAATGGCTGAAAAGAGGGTAACTCCCATCAATCCAGGAGATGTCACAGTTTCAGCGTCTGTTTCAGTAAAATATCAGTTTAAATAATATAACCTTATAAATTGGCGAGGTACTTATCTGTACTTTATGCCCATTTTATTTTATTATTTTTGCTGAATTTTGGGAACCATGTACCTTTATCCTGAAAATGATCGCTGCTTTTTCCCTCCTCATAGAAGTGTCCGATTCCCAGAATTTACCCGCTATGAAGGTTATTGTACAATAGGAGAGCCATTCTTGATAAGATTACCATAGCTCCTAAGAATTTCTCCATTCTTTAACCAGTTCCTCTACTTCTTCTGCACTCAAAGGTCGATTAAATCCTTGAGGAACTATATTATTTCTGAAGTCATCAATGGCTATCAATAGATCTATTGTCTCAACGACAGCAGAATCGTTACCGAGTCTTCTGTAGAACTCCAGGATATCTATTTTGACACTAGTATCTCCTTCTACATTTGCCAGTATTCCATTTGCATTTCTGATTGTTCCTTCGATCTGATAAGTCCCAATAGAAATGTTCGCGGGTGCTGTCAATGTATAGGTAACGGTCTTATTGGTTTCCATGCTTTTCCACACCCATTCATTTGTACTGTTCTTGAAAAGATCCGCATTATCAATTCCTCTTGTTACATTCCATCCCTCCGGAGGAATTTCATGAAGAGCTAACGCATTTTCATTCCCGACAATCCTTACGGTAATAGGTGTTGATTCATTAGGGTGGAGAGACTCTTTCTCGATTTCACGTGTGGCATTGACCCCGGATGGTAGTGGAGGTATTAGATTATTGCCAGTAACATTTACAATTACTCTCCTTATCTTACTGGTATTGAAATTACCTGCAACATCGCTTGCATTTATATAATATTCATAGGAACCATTGGCAAGCCCTGTCTTGTTCTTGAAGAAGCTGATACCTGAACCATCCATATGTTCCTGGACGCCATTCCAGAATAGATGCGCTTCATCGCCCGGCTCATTTAGCATAATGCTCAAATTCACGTAGTTAACATTCCTTTCTGAATTATCAGGTGGTGTCGGAGAAACATAATCAATATCCGGTGGAATTGTATCATAAACAATCATCAAGGCAATATTATCCACCAAGAAAGCAGTCGGAGCAAAAGAATCTGTTGTTGTGGTTAGTTTCAATCTGATTGTTTTATTGTTAAACTCTAATACATCGTATTGTTCACTTATTCTATACCCGGAGCTTTTATTAAGATTACTCAGGTTTCCAAGAGACTTCAATAGTTTATCATCATCAGGCCTGGTTATTTCAATTCTCATCGTATCATTCGCTTTTGTTGTCTCTGTTGACCTGATCCAGTACCAGAATTGTACATACGCATTTTCAATACTTGAGGGGATTTTCAAATCCTGAAAAATGTATTGGTTCGCATTGTCATAATTACCCATATAAGCGAGCCAATTTCCACTATATGTCCCCATGGGATACTTCTTAATAATAGGACCTGTATTGCTGTATTCAGTCCAGTTGGCACTTTCACCCTCAAATCCTGGATTTTTCAATAGATTCATTTTCAATGGAACTCGATAGTACATGCTGCAATATGGAGAAAAAATCCCATGATTCTTAAAAAAAGCGGTACAGATTTCTAAAAGATGCGGGGTACCATCTTCGAGGTTTGCATTATTATCATCTGCAACTATAATATCATCGAGATATTCGGAGAAATTAAAAGGTTCAAGTTTCATAGAATTGATTACAAGAGAATCAGATATATCAGAACCTAACATATTTCTGATATCCCATAAAGATCCTGATATAATTCTACCATCATTGTGCACCTCACCGGCTACATCTTCAGGGAATCTATATGTGTTGTTCAGATTTCGAAAGCAATCACCGCCCAAACCTTCCGCTATACAACGATTCCCATTAATAGTACTCGCAAAATAATCCGCCAATCCCTCGTTCAATGCACCGCTCTCTACTCTATAAGGTAGCGCTGGTGCATGAATTGTATAGACATGTTCAATTACATTGTGGGTATATTCGTGATAGATAATATCACTGAACAGCGAGGCTGCCTCGCAATCCCTTCCAGCACTCGAGAAATATATATTTGTGCCGTCTGAAAATCCACTACATGTACCGGGAAATTGCACATTTGAATGAGTTTGATAATTCATTGCATAAATATCAAATGGACTTCCTCTGGTGAAGAAGTCGTGAGCCAGGTTGACATGATAAAAAACATTTGATTGCTCTTTCTTATAAGAAGTATCATCATTCTCCCAATCTATGTCATGAGTAGATGGCGTTGTAATTATTGCAAAATGTTTTGCATCCATCTCATTTTCGTCAACTACCTCCACAAATTCCCCTGCAAGTCCTGTGGAAAGGGTAAAGCTATCATGCAGCCCGGAAAGATTGTAAAAACCATCTGCTCCGGTTTTCCCCAATTCCTGATTGTCTTTAACTTCTTGTTTTATTACTGAAAATCCCTTTTCATTCCAATTTGTAACGTTATCCGCAGAATCCTTGAAAATACTGCCATTGTTTGTAATAACGGCAATATCATCTATATACCAGCCGTTATCAGAATCAATAGTATCAGTTATATACCGAAAGCCAATCCATATCTGCTGTCCGATAAAAGAAGAAATATCTATTTTTATCGTGCTCCAATCAGCTTTGATTCCTGTATATTCTTCGAAATTTGAATAGTTTCTCCCATCGGTGGAAAGAACAACGTAGCCAAAAGAGTGTTCGTTTTCCATAAGAAACTTTGATTTAAATTCAAGAGTTGCGAAGGTAAAATTTGTAATATTGATGGGATTCCTGGTGAAAAGGTAATTATCTAAATTTTGGTCTTTTCCAGACCAGAAAATATTACTTAGATGGTCTGTAAAATCATAGAGTGTTTCATTCCAGAAATTTCTTACTACCCGGCTCTGGTCAGGATACTCCGGATATATGCGTCCTGTAACATATCCACTCAACGTATTAAAGACGACCTTATTGTATTTCTCCAGTATTTCACCATTATTTGCATCGATGAAATATACCCACTTTGAAGGCGGGGATTTACTTAATCCAAGTTCTGCTTTATAACTGAGATGATACTTTATCTCAGTACTTGTGAGTTCAGGATAAATCACAAGCGAGATATCTTCCACAGTAGTTCTATTCTTTAAATCAAAATTTTTTCTGACAAAAGCAGATTTATTCGCTTCTTCTTCAAAGCTAAAATTTTCATGTCCCAAACCACCTTTGATTAATTGAAAACCTGTATCCTTTTGTACTATCTTTATGATATCTTCTTTGCCAATCGTTGGTTCAGTGTCAATATCTTTTTCAGGATAGTAGTCTGACTTGAGCGTCACTACCTTCCCATTCTTTATTCCAACAATTATCCTGCTTGAGTAAATATCTAATCCTTTAAATTTCTGGACATATTTCACTATCGATAGGTCATTTGACCTGTCTGAAAGGTACGATGAAGACAGCACTAAATGATCAGAATCTATAGTATTACCTGAAGCATTACGCAGAATGGACTGGACTTTTGAGTATGTCAATTTCAGGAATTCACGTATTGTATTTTCAGATTTCATATCATCTATCGTTATCGTATTTTCATTAACAATGATTTCAGATCCCACTGCATTTAAAGGTGATAATAGCACCAGAACGAGTATCAATGTCCTCATCATCTTATTGATATTTTTAATAGCAAATAGATTTTATTGCTAAATAAGACCAAGCTGATAATATCCGGAAACTTCCTCGTTGTTTGGATTTATGGTATGATCGCTATGAGGTCTAAGAAAAGGAATTGCAGATTCCGAGTCCCGCCTCTCAAAGGGCGCAGATACGTATGCACCACAGGCATACGTGGATTCCCACTCTCGAAGGATAATCGGGACGCGGATGAACGCAGAATAAATGCTGCGTTTAAAGGAAAATATAGCGAAGGACTATATTTAATTAGTCCAGGTCGCTAAGGTCAGGTTTCTTCTTCGGATTCGCATCTTTTGCAGATGCTATCACATCGTCTATGCGCAATATCATAGAAGCTGCTTCGGTCGCAGAACTTATAGCCTGGGTTTTAACGCGAAGCGGTTCGATAACGCCGATCTTGAGCATATCCACAGGTTTGCCTTCATAAACATCAAGACCTACGGTTTTATTTCCATGTTCATGCGAGCTTCGCAGTTCCACAAGCATATCAATGGCATCAAGCCCTGCATTTTCAGCAAGAGTCTTGGGTATTATCTCAAGAGCCTGGGCAAATTTACTGACAGCAAGTTGTTCCCTGCCTTCAAGTGTTGAAGCATATTCCCTCAGGCGAAGCGCAAGTTCTATTTCTGGTGAGCCTCCCCCGGCAAGTATTTTCTCATCTTCGATGACTACACCCACGACTCTCAGGGCATCATGCATAGCCCGGGCAAGGCTTGTCACGACATGTTCCGAACCGCCGCGCAATAATATTGAATATGTGTCCGGGTTCTTGCAGCCTGTAACAAAAATCATCTCGCCATTTCCTACCATTCTCTCTTCAACAAGTCCTGCTTCACCAAGAGTATCGGGTTTTATTTCATCAAGGCTTGTTATGATCTTTCCCCCGGTCGCTCGTGATAGTTTGACAAGGTCGTTCTTCTTTACCCTGTGTGTTACAAATATGCCGGCTTTTGCAAGGAAATACCGTGCCATATCATCAACACCTTTCTGGCAGAAAACCACGTTAGCGCCGCTATTTATTACCTTGTCCGAAGCCTCGCGGACCAGTCTTTCTTCCTGTTCCAGGAACATCCTGGTCTGTCCTATGGACTCAATGGATATCTCGGATTTTGTTTCGGTTTTCCTTACTTCGATAGGTGTTGCAAGGATGGCGATCTTTGGGTTCTTTATGGCTGAAGGCATGCTCTGGTGGGTCTTTGTCTTATCAAGGATTATACCCTCAATCAGCTCGCTGTCCTCAACGCTTCCTTCCCCGCGCCGCTCAATAGAGATATCCTTTATGTTAACGGTTCTTTTGCCGTTTTCATTTTTTGCTATTGATTTTACAGCCTTAACTACGATGTCCGCCAATTTTTCACGTGAGAATTCAACACCTTTCCCCGTAAGAGCGGTTTGTGCGATCTTTCGCAATTGCTCATCAGTAGAATGAACAGCAATACTGGAAAGGAGTTCCTTTGATTTTATAGCTGCAAGGCTATAACCATGGATAATGGTTGTGGGATGAACTCCAAGTTCCATGAGTTCCTGTGCGCCTTTTAAGAATTCACCGGTCAAAACAGCCGCCGTCGTAGTACCATCGCCTACTTCATCATCCTGGGTCTTTGCAACTTCAGCAACAAGTTTTGCTGCCGGGTGTTTGATTTTCATTTCATCAAGGATAGTTGCCCCGTCGTTCGTAATTATCACAAGCCCTGCAGAATCTGTGATCATTTTATCCAATCCCCTTGGGCCAAGTGTTGTCCGTACGGCTTCGGATATGGCACGAGCTGCCATGATATTACTTCTTTTTGCTTCGTCTCCTCTTGTTTCTTCTGTTCCCTGTCGTAAAATAATGATTGGCTGTCCGCCTGTTTGGCCTTGCATAGATATTCTCCTGTATCAGAATTAAATGAAATACGTCCTGGTTTTTCCAGTAATGGATTTTACCCTGACGTTGGGTTGTTTCATGTTTATAGTTCTATAAAAAGATTTCGGATATCCGGACTCTACACAAGGATTTAGGTAGTGTAAAGTCCTAAAAAAATTAAAGTCTTGAAATCCCGAAGGATTTCATAAGCACCTCTTGGTCTATCTTACCGCTGGTAAAAGTCTTGGCACTATTGAGTTCGTTTATTGTTATCTCAGCTGGTGCAAAAACGCCTGCGTCCACTTTGAAGAAATCAAAGCCTGCTTCCTTGAAGGTAGTAAAGAAGGGTTTACCATAAGAAGATGAGGTTCCGGATGGCACTTTGACGATCAGTTCTTTTACCTTGTCAACATCATATTTCACGTTATAGTATGTCTTTCCGCAATAAATGATGCAGTCATTGGTGGAACCCATGCATTTTGTATTATCTCCGATTATAGGAGATATGGGAGCGATGCCATAACCGCTTTTTATGGTGTTGATATCAAAACCGATAGATTCCATCTTATGTATCCCGGTCTCAACGATACGGGCCGATATCTGCACTGACCCGGCAATAGAAGCAGTAGGAGCAACAACGATATGAAGATTGCCCGGATCCACATTACAATCTTTTGCGATTTTATCCGTGACTTCCTCAGGCGGCAGTTTATCAGATTCCAATACCAGAACAGCATCACTATAGGAATCCTTGTAGTTGATCTGGGCATAGAGCTTCTTCGGATTAAGGGATAATGCGCGGGCAGGCCCTGAGCCCATGGCAAAATATTTTCCAGCACTTATACGCCATCCGGCGTATTGCGAAGCCATGCAAGCAACGACAGGGTGATCAGTGCTTACCCTGATAGCGGGAACCATGATCCCGCCAAGGTCAAACGTTGTATATTCGAGATCCGCAAGGTCTGCAAGACATATCCTCGAAAGGTACATACCCGCTTCATACCCCCCGGATACGTTCACGCCTGCATCAACAACTGTGGAACCGTTTTTTTGCTCATGTATCTCAACATTCAATTCGCTCGCAAAGTCAAGCATTTCATTAAACACACAGAGTCCGGTTTCATTTACACTTATCATAGTTCTTATCACAAAATTAATTGTAGGATTCCAGACACATAAATCTGCTTATTTTGATCGGTTGGTGATTGCGTAATCTATTTACGATGCTTTAACAGTTAAGCGGACATGAAAGCTATACTCGGGCTTGAAGATGGTACATTCGTAATAGGTGAAGGGCTCGGCGTGGAGGGAATTGTTCAAGGAGAGCTTGTTTTTACGACCCAATACACAGGATACGAAGAAGCTTTGACAGACCCGTCATATAAAGGACAGATATTGATGTTCACATATCCGCTTATAGGGAACTATGGAATAAGCGGTGAAACTTTCCAATCAAATTGTATGCAGGCTGAAGGACTGGTGGTCAGGGAAGCCTGTGACCATCCTTCGCATTACAAGTCCAAACGTTCCATCTATGAATATTTGAGGGACGAAGGAAAATCCGGAATAATGGGCATTGACACCCGTATGCTCACGATCAAAACAAGGGAACGCGGAACAATGAAGGCGGCAATAATAGTGGGCAGTGATGATGGCAGGGAAGCGGTAAGACTTGCAAAAGAACAGGAAGATATTGGCGGTCTTGACCTTATAGGCAAAGTCACCTGCAAACAGCCTTACCAGCTTACAGGAAATAAAGACGGTGACAATATCGTTGTAATGGATTTTGGCGTCAAAAGAAATATTATCAAGAGCCTGAACAACAGGGGGGTCAATGTTACTGTGGTTCCTGCAACAACACCGTTGAAAGATATAATGAATTACGAACCGGATGCAATACTCCTTTCCAATGGACCGGGAGATCCGCAGCAGGCAGTAAATGGCATATCCGTTGTAAAAGAGCTTGCCGGACAGCTCCCGATTTTCGGGATTTGCCTTGGCCATCAGATAATATCCCTTGCCCTTGGCGCCCAAACATATAAAATGAAATTCGGCCACCGCGGTGCGAACCAGCCTGTCAAGGATCTAAAACGGGGTATCGTACACATAACATCGCAGAATCACGGTTATGCAGTTGATGAAAGCAGTATCGATACAAAAGAGCTCATGATCACACAGTTCAATACCAACGATAAGACAGTTGAAGGACTGCAGCACAGGGATCTTGATATAATGTCGGTCCAGTATCATCCCGAAGCGCATCCAGGGCCCCTTGATACTGAGAAGATCTTCTTTGACAGGGTTGTGGAGACAACAAAGAAAATGAAGGTACTGGTTAAATGAAGAATGGTAATATTCTGGATTTCATAATTTTTATCCCGTAAAGAATAAATACCTTAATGCAATTGTCTGGGGTATTCATCATGATTGATTGTTAAATAATTATTATATTATTATTCTTGGAGAAAAAAATGAAGGAAATTCGAATACATGGTCGCGGTGGACAGGGTTCTGTGACGGCAGCAGAACTACTGGCCGTTGCCGCATTTGAGGATGGAAAATACAGCCAGGCCTTCCCTGCATTTGGCGTGGAAAGAAGAGGCGCTCCCGTAACTGCATTTGTGCGCCTTGACGACAAACCCATACGCTTACGAAGCCAGATATATGAACCGGATTATGTGATAGTACAGGATGCAACCCTGGTGGATGTTGTTAATATCGCTGCCGGGGCCAAGCCCGATGGATTTATTTTAATAAACACGGAAAAAAATCCCGCATCTTTTAATCTTAATACCAGAGCTAAAATTAAGACCCTTGACGCCACAAAACTTGCAATGGACATTATTGGAAAACCTATTGTCAATACGATCCTTGCCGGTGCGTTTGCTGGTGTTTCCGATCTTATAAATCCCGAATCCATTAAGAATGCTGTGATGGAACGGTTCCCGGGAAAAGTCGGCGAGAAAAATTCGCAAGCCATCCAGGCTGCATATGACCTTATGGAGGCCCAGCGATGAAACTCGTAATCAAAACAGTGGTCAAACCGGGAAGCACGCGAGCCAATAAGACAGGTGCCTGGCGTTCATTCATGCCGGTTTTTGACCATAAACTGTGCAGTAAATGCGGTATATGCGCGATCTATTGTCCCGAAGGTATCGTCAATAAATTGGAAAATGGCTATTTTGAGCCTGATTATGATTATTGCAAAGGGTGCGGTATATGCGCTAACGAGTGCCCAAAGAAAGCCATCGTAATGGTGTTGGAGGGAAAATGAGAAAAAACATGGTTGTTGTAGAAGGTTCTTATGCTGTGGCACATGCCGTCAAGGTATGCAGGCCAAATGTAATATCAGCATATCCTATTACTCCCCAGACGCATATTGTGGAAGACCTTGCACAGTTTGCTGCTGATGGTGATATGAATTGCGAATATATGAATGTTGAATCGGAGTTCTCAGCCATATCGGCGCTAGTAGGGGCAAGCGCAGCAGGGGCAAGGACTTATTCATCCACGACATCGCAGGGACTGGCCCTTATGCATGAAGTGTTATTCAATGCCTCAGGAATGAGATTACCCATTGTCATGACCGTTGTTAACCGCGCTCTTTCGGCTCCTATCAATATATGGAATGACCAGCAGGACTCCATATCCCAGAGGGATACGGGATGGATACAACTCTATGCTGAAGATGTCCAGGAATCGGCGGACATGACCCCGCAAATATTTAAACTTGCAGAGGATGAAGATGTTTTGCTCCCTGCAATGTCCTGCATGGACGGATTCATCCTTTCCCATGTTTATGAACCTGTGATTTTACTTGAGCAGAGCCTCACTGATGAATTCCTTCCCTCTTATAATCCCGAATTCGTCCTTGACCCGAAAAATCCCATGTCGTTCGGAGCTTTTGCTGATCCCAGTACATACACAGAGTTCAGGTACAAGCAGGAAAAAGCAATGGGTGTTGCTTTAAAGAAAATAGAAGAGATCGCGAATGAATTCAGAGATATTTACGGAAGATATTACGGCGGTCTTATAGATGGTTATGTTCTTGACGATGCCCAGATAGTCATTATTGCGATGGGTTCGATCATTGGAACTATAAAGGATACTATCGATGAACTTCGAAAAGAAGGAGAAAGTGTTGGACTTCTCAAAGTGAGATCTTTCAGGCCGTTCCCGACAGATTCTATCAGGAAAGCATTGAAAAATGCAAGAGTGGTCATAACTCTTGATAAGAATATTTCGATCGGCAAGAATGAGGGGGCTCTTTGCACTGAAGTCAAAGCATGCCTTCATAACACAGATAATAGAGTGCCAGTTATCGGTTTCATGGTAGGCCACGGAGGGCGCGATATTCCCATACACATGATCAAAAAAATTATCAACAAAGCAAAATTAGTCGAGAAAGGCATCTTCGTGGAAAGCGAATATGCTGACCTGAGGGAGGACCTGGCATGAGCCTGCTAAAACCTGGTCATCGAGGCTGTGCAGGGTGCTGCGATGCACTTGCAGCAAAATTCATGCTTGATGCACTTGGGGAAGATGTTATTGTTGTAAGCCCCACAGGATGTCTTGAAGTATTTACCACACCCTATCCTGAATCCGCATGGGGTGTGCCATGGGTGCATTCACTTTTTGAGAATGCAGCAGCTGTTGCTTCAGGTATTGAAGCCGCGTTAAAAGCGCTTGGAAAGAAGAATAACACAAAAGTGGTTGCAATAGGCGGAGACGGCGCTACCCTTGATATCGGCTTACAGGCAATATCAGGCGCATTTGAACGCGGGCATGATATAACGTATATTTGTGTGGATAATGAGGCTTATATGAACACCGGTATCCAGCGAAGTGGTGCAACACCATTATATGCAAGCACAACCACAAGTCCTGCCGGTAAGGTTTCTATCGGGAATCCCCAGCATAAGAAGAATATGCCCGCGATAATAGCAGCTCACGGATCGCCTTATGTTGCAACTGCATCCATTGCATATGCACCTGATATGATGAAGAAAGTAAAAAAGGCAGCACAGGTAAAAGGTCCTACTTACGTTCATGTCCATGCTCCATGCTGCACAGGGTGGAAATTCGAGGGCTCAAAGACCATAGAGGTGGGCAGGTTAGCAGTTGAGACCGCAATGTGGCCCCTGTATGAAATGGAAAATGGCCAGGTCACCGGAGTAAGGAAGATCAAAAACAGGAAACCTGTGGAAGATTACCTGAAAGTACAGGGGCGCTTCAAGCATCTTTTCACCATGGAAGGCAGAAACGAGGATATCAAAAAGATACAAGAAATAGCTGACTGGAATGCGAAACACTTCGGCCTGGAATAAGTACCTCAATGGAGCGATTCCAAAGTTTCCGTAATATTTTAACCCGGATGCATAGCCATTAATTTGCGTTCATCTGTGTTTATCCGCGGTTGAATTTTTCAAATTATTTTTTAAATTCTCAATCATGATAAGTTTAGTCGTTGAAACAAAAATCTTCCGGTTTTAGCCGTGGAAGAGTGTCAATATAGCATTATTTTAATACCTTCATCACATTGTTAATTCTATGGCTGGCTCTATCATAGTAAAGGACCATATCGAATACAATACCGGATCAGTGGTCAGTAAGACCTTGAAGCAGAACCCTGCAGGTTCCATAACATTATTTGCTTTTGATGCAGGACAGGGATTAAGCGAGCATTGCGCCCCATTTGATGCAGTTGTCCAGGTTATTGATGGGGAGGGACATTTCATAATTGGGGGAGATGAACATGTTTTGAAAGAAGGAGAATTAATAATTATGCCGGCAAATGTGCCGCATGCTGTCAATGCAAGGCAGAAGTTCAAGATGATGCTTATAATGTTGAAGGCATGAGCAAACAGTTAAGAAAAATAGTTGACAGATGTTTTCATATCACTACTATCTGATCTGCCAACCTATTTTTTTTATCTAAATCTTTAATTTTTTCTCTTTGCCAGAATTGTCAATGCGAACAATCCTACAAGGGATGCAAGAATTCCGAATCCCGGAGATTTTGCTGCCTCGGTTGTAACAGGCATTTCTTCTTCCGAAGTCTCTTCCATAGTCTCTTCCATAATTTCTTCCGAAGTCTCTTCCATAGTCTCTTCCATAGTTTCTTCCTGAGTTTCTTCGGTTACTTCGGCTGTGACTGATGCTGAAGCTGTTGGTGTTATCGCAGTTGATTCAGGTTCGCCTATAGCTATCAAGGCTGCACTGGCATTAGCAGCGTGGTCAGACTGGTTCTCAAATAGCATTCCATAAGAGTTACGCGGCCCATCGCTGGCACCATTATTATGACAGGTCTCACAAGAACCTGTGCCATACACTTCAGTAAGATTTGTAAGATACTGTTGTTTTGCAAGAGACGTCGGTGCTCCTATAAGTATCATTAATGCTAACAAAACACACATTATTACTGTTTTCTGATTCATATATTGTTCCTCCTTTGTCTCTCCCATTACTATTCTTTTATGAAGTGGAGGGAGTAACAAATGAATAGTTATGAATCATATATAATCTTTGCTAATTCTGCTGATTTTTATCGATGCTTTCACTATTAAATTGTAGAACCAGATAGGTATATTAAACATCGGATATTATGTTAGGATAAATTGAATATGATTATGAAGTATATATTTATTAATGGATATATTCGCAATTTCAAGAACCGGACTTATTGAACTTTATATGGAGGCAATTCATGAGAATTCTCATAGTTTCAAATCGACTTCCGTTCACTGTTCTTGAAAAGGAAGGTACGTTCAGATATCAGGAAAGCGTAGGCGGCATGGTGTCGGGTCTTTCAGGATACATTGATTCAATGAAAACATCTTCATTTGTAGAATTAGAATATATTTGGATTGGATGGCCGGGGATAACTATTGAAGATAAAAGACAGCAAGAAGAATTAAAATCAAAAGCGCTTTCTGATTTTCATGCATATCCCATTTTTCTTTCCAGGAAAACAATGGATAAATTCTACTATGGTTTTTGCAACAAAACCCTGTGGCCGCTATTTCACTATTTTCCGTCTTATACTGTATATGAAGAGGACTCATGGAGATATTACAGGCATGTAAACGAAAAATTCTGCGAAGCTTTAATGGAAATAATAAAACCTGATGATATCATCTGGATCCATGATTATCATCTCATGCTTCTTCCAATGCTTCTGAAAAAAAAGTTTCCTGATAATCCTGTTGGATTTTTTCTCCACATTCCTTTTCCTTCATTTGAAATTTTCAGGTTGCTACCCAAAAAGTGGCAGAAGGCTTTACTGGAAGGGATACTGGGAGCTGACCTGGTGGGATTCCATACGCATGAATATACTCAATATTTCCTGAGATGTGTTCTTCGCATACTGGGTCATGAGAACAATATGGGCAAGATTATAACCCAGGAAAAGATCGTAAAAGCGGACACATTTCCAATGGGTATTGATTTCCAGAAATTCCATGATCATACAAACAGTGCGCAAGTTCAGAAAGAGGAAGAAAAATTTGACAGGATGCTTGCAAACTACAAAATAATTCTTTCTATCGACAGATTGGATTATACTAAAGGTCTTATCAACCGTCTTCTCAGCTATGAAGTCTTCCTTGAGAGATATAAGCAATGGCATAAGAAATTAATACTTCTAATGATAGTTGTTCCTTCCCGCATTGGAGTAGAATACTATCAGCAGAATAAAAAAGAAATAGATGAACTTGTTGGCAGGATCAATGGAAGGTTTGGCAGCATCGACTGGACGCCAATATCCTACCAGTACAAGTATTTGCCATTCAGTTCTCTTGTGGCCCTTTATAAAAGAAGCGACATTGCATTGATTACGCCTTTAAGAGATGGTATGAATCTCATATCAAAAGAATATATTGCAGCAAGAACCGATAAAACAGGTGTTCTCATACTCAGCGAAATGGCTGGGGCTTCAAAAGAACTCGGAGAAGCCATCATCATAAATCCCAATAATACAGAAGAGATCACTGAAGCATTGAAAGAGGCGCTGGAAATGCCAAAGGAAGAGCAGATCAAGAGAAACCATATTATGCAGGAAAGGCTCAAATGTTATGATATTGTAAGATGGGCACATGATTTCATTGAAGGTTTGCTTTCAGTAGGCGAGGAACAAAAAAGATTTGATGCAAGACTATTGAATCACAAAGTCAAGGAAGAGATGATAGTAGATTTCAATAAAGCCAGAAGAAGGCTTATCTTATTAGATTACGATGGGACGCTTGTTCCATTTGCTCTGAGCCCTCAGATGGCAGTACCGAACCGGGACACTTTGAATATTCTCATGAGTTTTTTAAAGGATATGCGCAATGAAATTGTCCTGTTGAGTGGCCGGGACAAAGATACGCTTGAGAGATGGTTTGGATTGCCAAATATAAACCTTGTGGCTGAACATGGGCTATTGATTAAGGAAAAAAATTGTGAATGGAGAGCAGTTAAGCAATTGAATGATCAATGGAAAACAAGGATTTTTCCTTTACTCAAGTTATATGTGGATAGGGTACCCGGATCCTTCATAGAAGAAAAAGATTTTTCTATTGCATGGCATTATCGCAAATCTGATCCTGAACAGAGTTCGGGGCAGGCAAAAGAACTGATGGATACACTCGTAAATCTTACTTCAAACATTGATGTTCAGGTAATGCCGGGTAATAAAGTTGTGGAAATCCGGAATTCAGGTTTTGACAAAGGCACAGCTGGGATGCACTGGATCTCAAGAAACGAATACGATTTTATACTTGCAATCGGCGATGATTTCACAGATGAGGACCTATTCAAAATCCTTCCTGATACTGCTTATTCAATCAGGGTTGGAATTACTCAATCATATGCAAGATTTAATCTTCATAATTATGTGGAAGTTATTGAACTTCTCAGGCAAATGGTTAAAGTTGATATGAGGTCGGATAGCATTAAAAGAGGGATTCTTGATGAAATTCCCGGTTAAAGATTCGTTAACAGAAGAAGAATTGGAATCCGGTCTTAAGAATGTGATAATGGATGGCCTCACAACACAGGCAATAGCAACATTGACAGGTGGAGTATTCCTTGTGGCTTTTGCGCTAAAACTTGGAGCTTCTAACCTGATTATCGGTATTCTTGCAGCCATCCCGCCTCTTGGGCAGCTGATTCAGATACCTGCAATATATATTGTGGAGAAATACAAGGTCAGAAGAGATATTTGTATCGTAAGTACGGCAGTGAGCAGGTCATTCTGGCTTCTGATTGCTCTGATTCCTTTCCTTGTTTTTCTTAAAGACCCTCTGATCCTGCTTATCATTGCTTTAACAATAAATGCGGCTTTCTCAGCCATCGGAGGTTGCAGCTGGAACTCATGGATGCGCGACCTTGTTCCCACGGATCGAATGGGATCTTTTTTCGGTAAACGAATGATCTATTCAAGTATAGTGGGAATTATCTTCAGTCTTGCTGCTGGTATTTTTATAGATTACTGGAAACAATTATATCCTGAAAATGAGTTATATGCATATTCATATATTTTTTTCGCTGGATTCCTGACAGGTATGCTGGGACTGTATTTTCTTTCACAGACACCTGAGCCCCGAATTGTTATCATGCAAGAAAAGATCAATTTCGCAAGGTTGCTTATGCAGCCTTTCAAGGATGCCAATTTTAAAAACTTGATCATTTTCCTTGGATCGTGGAATTTTGCCGTAAACCTGGCAGCTCCTTTTTTCACGGTTTACATGCTTATAAGATTAAAGCTTGATATGTCAACTATTATACTTCTCATGCTATTGAACCAGGTTATTAGTATTGCATCCTTGAATTTGTGGGGAAAATATTCTGACAGGTTCAGCAATAAATCGATACTCAGTATAAATGGTCCTTTATTCATAGTATGCATTCTTGCATGGACTTTCACGGCAAGACCTGATATGTATGTATTGACCATGCCGTTATTGGTGGTCATACATATCCTGATGGGTATTTCCACAGCGGGAATAACTCTTTCATCCGGAAATATCGGGCTCAAATTAGCCCCAAAAGGACAGGCTACTTCATATTTAGCAACAAGCAGTTTTATTAATTCTTTAGCAGCAGGAATCGCTCCGATTCTTGGTGGATTATTTGCTGATTTTTTTGAAAACCGCAAACTCTGGATGAGCATTGGATGGGAAAGTCCGGTAAGGATTCTTGATATTCAAGCACTGTATTTTCAATCATGGGATTTCTTTTTTCTTTTTGCATTCCTGATCGGTTTTTATTCTATACATAGATTGGCATTGGTAAAAGAAGTTGGAGAAGTTGATGAGAAGATCATAATAAATGAACTTATTTCTGAAGTAAGAAGGGATATGAGGTCCTTTTCCACAGCAAGTGGTTTGAGAAGCACGATCCAGTTTCCGTTTTCTGTTTTGAGTAGCACCATTAAGAATGTAAATGTTCTGAAAGATTTTAAGAGTTCTCTCAGAAATTTAAATAGGAGACGGGTAATTAGAAGTACCATGTTCAGATCTGCATTTGAAAAGCGCTTAAAGAGCATCTCACGTAGGGAGAGATTTGAGGAGATTAATAAACCTCTATAGGAAAATTTTCATGCATATTTGACTGATCCCAGGTTGAAGGCTTTGCAGTATCAGTATCCATCGTTTTATCACTCAATTCCTTGTATATATTCAAATAATTTTCAACCATTATATCTGCCGTGAAATTTTTTTTAACATGATCAAAACAGTCTGTTGGGTCGATTTGATCGATTCTTTTTATTGCTTCCACTAATCCTTTAATGTTCGGCTTTCCGGAGTTATTACGCGGCTGAGCCAAAAAACCAGTTTTGCCATTTATAACGATTTCAGGAATTGCCCCGCATTCAAAACCGATTAAAGGCGTACTGCAAGCGCCAGCTTCAACAGGTACCAGGCCAAAGGGTTCTCTCCAAAAAGACGGAAAGATTACTCCTGTTGTTACACTGAGGAGCTTGATTTTTTCTTCATTGCTTACTTCACCTGCATATTCAAGCACGCCTTTTTGTAAGCGCGGTTCTATGCGGTCCTTAAAAAATTCTTCTTCCTTACCTGGATGTTTTCTTCCGGCTATAATAAGTTTCATTCCCGCTTCTTGCGCTGCATCGATAGCAAATTCTATCCCTTTTTGCGGGTCAATCCTTGAAAGGCACAGAAGCGTATCGTTTTTTCTCTTTAATCGCCGTCCGGTTTTATAACTGGAAAGGTCAATCCCATTATAAACAATATCTTTGTAAGACAGTCCTGCATCATCATGTATCGTCTGTGATTTGCTAATCGCAACAAAACGATGGTGTTTTCTGTTTCTTGCGGATCTGTAAAGCATTATATTTTCCCAACCCATGTCTTTAGCGCTCATACTGTTATGTATTGTGCTGAGCACCTGGACTCCTGATCCATTTAATGAAGAAGTTACAAGCGGATCACCATATACATGTGAATGTATAACTTCAAATTTCTCTTCAACTTCTAACGCTTTCCGTAAGCCCAGAAAATTGTCATTTATATCGTTCCAGGAAATGCTAATTTTACTGTCCTTCCCATTCTTAATATCCTGCCCAAGTACAGAACATGGATAAGTTGGTACCAGTTTTGCCGAAGTTATTGAATCTCCCGTGGCAAATAAGGTTACGTCATGCCCCCATTCCACTAACTTTTCGCATATCCAATAAACAATCTTTTCTGCTCCGCCATATTTCGATTCATGCGGAGGAGCTATCCTATACCAGACTGAAGGTGCAACTATTGCAATTTTCATTTTGTTCCCCACTCAATTATTGTATTCTTTATCTCGTTATTTCTTAACTAAACTCCCTTGGTTCTGTGTATGTAACTTTACATATTTATACAACATGGGTAAAACTATATATCAGGGTTGTGAAGACAGGAAGTTATGCGCATTGCCATGTTTTGCAGTAGTTTGCTGCCTACGCCTCCTGCAAACAAAGAACAAAGAATTCATGCCCCGCTTCATCTTACAGCTGTCCTGGCCTCTGAGATGGCAAAACGCGGTCACTCTGTGACACTTTTTGGCGCCAAGGGCACAAAATCAAAAGCAAAGGTCGTTGATTTGGATCTACAGCCGCTGTTTAATCATCCACAAATAGGTGATTCATTAGATTTGAAAAACCATAGTGCTATTAATTTTTATGAGCAGGTATTTGTCTCGGAAATTTATCGTAGAGCAGCCCAAGGAGAATTCGACATTATACATATCCATCCGGTTGATCTATCAATCAACTTTGCAGTCAATTGCAGAGTTCCTACTGTTTTTACTTTGCACGATCCTATTTCCCCATGGAGGGCCTTTATTTATAATACGCACAAAATGAATAAAAACATTTTTTATGTATCGATAAGTGATTCCCAACGCATGCCCCTTAAGGATATAAATTTTATAGATACGATCTATAATGGTATTGATCTTTGCAGGTATCCGTTCAATGCTCTGCCCGGGAGTTATTTGTTATCCGCATCAAGATTGGTTCCGGAAAAAGGAGTAGATGCAGCAATCAGGGCCGCAAAGAGAACAGGTTTACCACTCAAAATAACAGGAGAGCCCGCCTCCGATAATAACAGCTACTGGATGGAAAAAATAAAACCTGATATAGGAGGCAAGATCAGTTATGAAGGAATGGTTTCCGCACGGCGCATGTTCAGTATATATAAAAATGCTGCCGTCCTTCTTTTTCCGATAAAATGGGAAGAACCATTCGGTTTGACGATGATCGAGGCTATGGCTTGCGGCACACCTGTTATCGCTTTTAACCGCGGTTCAGTCAAGGAGATTGTAGAGGATGGCAGGACAGGTTTTATAGTTGATGACCTGAACGGGATGATCCGGGCAATTAAAAAAATTGACTCTATCGATCGGATGGAATGTCGGCGTCATGTCGAAGAGAACTTCAGCCTGAAAAAAATGGTGGATAAATATGAGAAGGTATATGAAAAAATCTTATTCATATCTCAAATTCCCAGCAGTCGATAATATAATTTTTCATACTTATCGGCCATTATTTTGGCCGTAAAGTTTTCCTCAATCCATTTTCTGCATACAGCCGGATTAATGCGATTGCTTATTTCTTTAATTCGTATACACATTTTGTGCCTATCGTTTACCGGCACCAAAAAACCATTTCGGCCGTTTTTTACGATCTCATTTGCAGCCCCATGGTTATAGACAACTGCTGGTACTCCGGAAGCGTTTGCTTCGAGTATTCCCATTCCAAACGTCTCTGGTATTTTACTCGTTCCTAACAATACTATCAAATTTCCAAAGAACGCGGGTTTTTGGTGTTTTTCTATTTTGCCAACCCACCTTATCCCCTTCGTAAGCAATGGTTTTACTTCTTTTTCGAAAAACATCTTATTGTCAGAAGTAACCGGACCGGCAATATCCAATGGCATTTTTAATGCCCGGGCTACTTCAATAGCGTCAGTGACACCTTTTGATTCTGTTATATTTCCTATCCAACCGAGCCTGTCTTTCAAACCGGAACAAATCGAATATTCTTGAATATCAATACCGTTATGAATAGTACCGATGATATTTGGTTGAATACCTGCAATATCCAGACTTTTTTTTACCGAATTACTGACAGCCACAAAATTGGCTTTTTTTGAATATTTTTGATAAATAAACCTTTTACCCGGATCGGTTTTGTTCAAAACTCCCTGTATGTCATGTATTGTTATAACTACCGGAATTTTTATAAAATCGATTAGCGGCAGCACTAAAGATTCCAGGCTATGTACCTGTAAAATATCAATTTCGCCATTGTTGGCCTGCTTGATAGCATTAGCAAAATTAGCTAGATCCCATGGCCATGATCTATCCCAGGTAATACCATCCTGAACCAAAAAGTTAGGATAAATTGATTCAAGCTTATCAGCCCTTGTTTTCGATGTTCCACTGGCAAACAAAGTTACTTCATGCCCTTGCTGATCGACTTGCTCCTTTATCAGATTAGCTATAACTGTTTCTACTCCGCAACACGCGCCTCCCGGATCTGCCAGAAGCGTACTTATATGCCCGATTTTTATTTTTTTCTTCTTTCCTGATTCATTGCCTGATTTCATTTCTATATCTCCCTATATTGCAGGTAATAAATATTCAAAATTGATATCAGAAGCATTTTTAAAGACATAAAATGATTCTAACCTGATGGTTGGAGATAAGATTTTAATAGGCAATGTAACGTTAGAATATTTTTTGATATTCATATTTATTTTCCTTCTCACCGTGGTTGTAGGTAATATATCATATGCTTTAATGAGGAGATTATTTGATGACAAACTTTCATTGCGTGATTCAAAATTAATAGCCAGAGTTATAGAATATACCTTGTTTACACTTGGATTCTATTATGGAGTGCGTTACGTATTAAATTTAGATTTGAATGCATTAATTGCGTCACTTGGTATTATTAGTATTGCCATTGCTTTCGGGTCTCAGCAAATAATCCAAAATTTCATAGCTGGATTATTGATTTCAGTAGGGAGAAATATTCAGCTTGATGACTGGGTTGAAATTGGTGGTACAGGTATAAGCAATATATTGGATATTAGTCTAACACGTACGGTTTTAAGAAATAAAGAAGGTAAATTGTTTTATGTGCCAAACTCTCTCTTGATATCTACTATTATCATAAACTACACAAAATCAGGTTTTATAGAAATTTCAGTGCCATTAACAATACCTTATTCTAGCGATTTTGAAAAAATCAAAAATATCATTAAAGAAGTTGCACATGGACACGCTAAAATCCTTCCGAATGTATTTAGAGTAGAAAAAACATATATCTCAAAATTATTTGAATTATCCAGCATTAGAATATTATTTAAAGATAAATTAGATATGAGTATGTTCGAGCCTAGAGTCCTTATTTCTGATATATCAGATTCCAAAACAACGCTCAGCGTAAGAATCTGGATAAGAGAAATTGATAAAAAAGATGAAATACTCTCTGAATTTTTAGAGAAATTATATGGGAAATTCAAAGAAGAAAACATCTATAAGTTGAATTCTTCAAATGCCGTGAACCTTATTCCACCAGTATCGAAAATGAAACAGTATCCATAAGGTTCAAGATTGGCGTCATGTCGAAGAGAACTTCAGCCTGAAAAAAATGGTGGATAAATATGAGAAGGTATATGCGGGAATTATTCCTGCAAGTATTCCAACTTTGAATCCTCTCCACGACTGAAGTCGGGAGATTCCAGTGTTCCTACAAGCTCTCAGTGGCTCTCATCCTCTTGGGATTACATCATCCACAGCCTCACTTGTATTCGTATATCAATATAATCAATAGCAGGAAATAGATTTTCTGAATATTCATACTTTATTGTTCAAATCGCAGAGCATCCACCGGGTTCATCTTTGCTGCTGACCGTGCGGGCGCAACACCTGAGATTACACCCACAAATATCGAGAATGCAAGTGCAAAGATCAGAAGTTGAGGCGATACAACTGTACTCATAGACCCACCGGGCCCCATCGCCATTAAACCCACAGCAGATATTATGACCGATATCAGTACGCCGGTAATTATTCCGATCACACCTCCCACAAACCCGAATAATCCGGATTCCATAAGGAAAAGTTTCATAACTTCGCCATCCGTGGCTCCAAGAGCCTTGAGCAATCCGATCTGCCTTGTGCGTTCCATGACCGACATGAACATCGTATTCGCAATGCCCACAGCGCCCACGATGAGGGAAACTGCGGCTATCGCAGCCAGGAATAGCGATATGGTCTGGACAACACTGGTTATCTGCTGCTGTATTACTGCAAATTCAGTAACTGTAAAATCCCTTGTTCTTGAATTGACGTGCCTCGATGGCATTAGTTTTGTTATAATGTCTGCAGCTACTTGATTTGCCAGAATTGGGTCTGTAACCTTAATCATTATTGAAGTAAATGTGTTCCTTGATATATTTGTGGTTATCACATCCCTTGCATAATCAGCCGGCATGTATACCGCATTATCACCTCCTCCTCCTCCAAAACCCCCTCCTGACTTGACAAAGATCCCCACGACCTTGAAAGTCTTGCCTCCTATGGTAATCGGCCTGTTCAGGGTGAGAGGCTGTAGAAAAGTTTCATGGGCCAGAGAGTAACCTATGACAACTGCATTCGAATCACCCGGTTGGAGATATCTGCCTCCTTCAAGCTCTGTTGTGACCATGGAGCGCCAGACTATGGGATCAATGCCGGTTATGGATACTGATGTCCTCTCAGTACCCATTATCATATCAGACCTGCCTGAAACCATGCCGTTTACATAAAGCACACCTGGTACCTGTTTGATAACGTTCACATCTTTATCCGTAAGATTAGTGGCGGCACTGCTGGATGATCTTCCTCCATCAAAATGTTGGCCGCTGCTTGCCCGTGAAAAACCCGGAGTGACAGTTATCAGATCGGCGCCAAGACTGCCAAGGCGTGACGCCACGCTCTCCTGCATGCCCTGTCCGATGGAGATTATGGCAACGACCGCAGCCACACCTATTACGATTCCTATTATGGTGAGCCAGCTTCGCATCTTACTTTTCCTGACATGGCTCAGGGATAACCTGAATGTATCTAGAGTCTTCATATTTGGTATTTATTAGTCTTTTTTTTGTCTCACTTTTCTTTAGGTTTCTTGATGTATTTGGAGATTTTTCCTCGCTGGAAATATAATATTAGTATGATCACAGCAGCCAGCAGCCAGGTCGAATAATTTGTGCCTGAAGATCTTGTTTGTGATCCTGTTGCGGATAATGTCACATGGAGAGACTTCTTTAAAGTATGTCTTTGTCCGCTGGTGTCGGTATATTGTATCTCCAGTTCAAGATTATTTCCGGCCCCGGGCGTTTTCGTTAGCTGAAATGGCGCTGATGTGTAATCCCCCGGATTCAGATTTCCAAGCACAGACGTACTGCTCCCTGTAACTGAGTAGTTTTTCTGGGGGGGAAGGGTGACAGCTACTGCACTTGCAGTGCTTATCCCTACATTGGCGACATTAAGAGAAAAAGATCCCATGGTCTCCACATAGCTTATATCAAAATCCGTAATTCCTGCGACTACCAATCCAATGACATTATCTGTCGAATAATTGTTCTGTCCGGTAATCTTTACCGGAATATTATAAACACCGGGGCGTGCAGCTATATCTACTGCAAGATCGAAAGTTATCGATGCTTCATCACCTGCTTTCAAATTTCCCAGGAAGAATTGTTTTCCTCCTCCAATTATGGAAAATGCCGAATTTGCACTGGCAATGTTTATTTCAGCCACAGCATTCTGTACCGTGCCTGTGCCTGCATTTCTAAATTGCAATGTTTCCCGCGTTATACTCATGGGCGCTACAATGGCCATCGTTGAATTAACCAGCATTATAATAGGCTTTCCCCTGATAGTCAATATCTGGTCATCCAGCTTGGTCGTTGCTGACATTGCCGGAGCCCCGCTGCTTGTTTTCTGTCCCTTATAGGTGACATAAACATTGAAAAAATAATCTCCTTCTACTGTATCAGGATTTACATATATCCTGAATTTTGCCGTTCTCTGGTCTCCCCAATTTGTTATAGTTCCCAGTGAATCTACATTATTCAGGATTGTTACGGCATTAGCCGAAGCAGTTTCTTTTGGCTCGAGTTTTACCGTAACATCCTCCATGAAGTTCCCAAATCCCATGTTCTTTATCGGCACATAGACATATGTCGTATCCCCGGGATATACCGGTGCGCTCTCAGTCACAAGATAATTAGCAGCCGATGCGACCTGTGCAATCATTAATGTCGATACTATAATCAAAACCAAATTATACTTATTCATGTTTCACCAACTATTTTTCCATCCAGCATTTTCACAACTCTTCCTGCATATCCTGCAATTTTTTGGTCATGTGTTATCATCACAATAGTCAAGCCCTCACTATTCAATTGTTTAAAAACATCCATTACTTCACCTCCTGATTTAGTGTCCAGGTTCCCTGTGGGTTCATCCGCCAGGAGAATCGCAGGGGATGTGGAAAGAGCCCTTGCCACGGCAACTCTTTGCTGCTGTCCGCCTGACAGCTGGGCAGGGAAATGACTCCCTCGTTCTGACAGGCCAACCATTTCAAGCAGTTTTTTTGATGTATCTTCTACATCTTCTTCAGAAAATTCATGAATCCTCATTGGCAGTCGGATATTCTCAAGAGCTGTAAGTGTAGGATACAGGTTGAATGTCTGGAATATGAAGCCGATCTTTTTACCCCTTACACGCGCCAATTCATTACTGTAAAATTCCGATATGTCCCTGCCTTCGAGTAAAACCTTTCCGCGCGTTGGCATGTCAAGACAACCTATCATATTTAACATAGTTGATTTGCCGCAGCCACTTGGTCCTGTAATGGCAACGAACTCCCCCGGTTTGACCGCAAAATCTATTCCCGCAAGCGCCGGTACATCAAATTCACCCATGCGATATATTTTCCATACACCCTGCAATTCCATTATAATTTCCATGAAATCACCGGTTAAAAAAGCGTTGATGACCCCAGCCCTTTGAATTATTCGTTTTATTCATAATATATTCTGCCATCCATCCGCTGGATTCTATCCTGCTTTTTTCCACGAGATTTCCTGTTTCCATATCAACAAGGGCTGTCAGGGTGATATTTTCCCGGGTAAGGACAACATGGAGGACTTTTTTATCCCCGTTCACTGTTGAAATGATCCGTCCACGTTCCTGTACAGTAATATTATAATTATTGATCCCATTTTCATCTCCCAGTCCATTCTGGATAGCATTTATCGCAAATAGCTTCTCTTCCTCGTTTACAGGAAATGAATGACTTTCAAAATATGTAACCCTGAACCCAACAGCTACTGCCAGCAGGCCTATCATGATCAATGCAAATATTTTCCATCGGTTCATAGAACCAACCTGGATGAAAGACCATATAAGAATTTGCTGAAATTATCCTGAAAGTAGTATCAAAAATATGAAAATAAGCCTTAGCTATCTTTTTCTGGAATTTTTGTCACTAAGACACTTTCATATATTATATTTATCACAATCAATCATTTCATTCGTATGTGTACGAACCATAATCTTTATTAAGCTGCATATCGTTTACATTAATTGTAAATATGACACGACATAGCAAAAGAAATACAACTGACAGGCTGCATTGCACATACAGCGCCATCATAGACATATTTGAGATGGAAAACAACCGGGAACCAACCAGTCATGAAGTTAATAATATTATATTCCTTTATGGCGACAGGGGGTCGATGGTCAAGTAGCATTATTAATACTGATGTTCCATTATTAATAATGATGTAATGTTATTAATAATGATGCTCTGCATCGTTATAAATCGAAAGATTTAAAACCAATCAATCCTTTTAAATCTAAAAAAACGTTACAAACTAATTAAATCTGATGGGTACAAAATGAGTAACGTACAATCATGTTATCAGTGCGGCAAATGCACATCCATATGCCCTATGCGCCGAGTATCGAAAACTTCTCCTCGCAGTTCTATTTACAATGCGAATGTCTACGGGCTTGAAACGAAAGATATCTGGACATGCCTGACATGCGGGTTATGTCCCCAGGAATGCCCGCAACAGGTGGATTTCCTGAGCTTTATCAGGGAAGAACGGCAGGGAAAACAGCCCCTGGATATAGCACACCTTGGTGTTTTCACAGAACTTGCCGATCTGAGTTCAAAGCTCAATGGGAACATTGCGGACAAAACAACTGATTCAAAGATCGGTTTCTTTCCGGGATGCGTGGATTCCCTGGACTTGTTCCTGCACGATGTGAAAACAAATTTTGGAGAAATAACAACTTCATCTGTCAAGCTTCTTGATACATTAGGAATGAAACCGCAGGTATTAACTATGAAATGCTGCGGCCATGATGTGCTCTGGCAGGGAAAAAAGGATATTTTTGATGATCTCAAGGCCCACAATAAAAAATACATCCAGGAAAGTGGAATAGATACTCTTGTTACAAGCTGTGCAGAATGTTATCGTACTTTTTCAAAGGATTATGACCTGGGTATAAAGGTTGTTCATATCTCGGAGTTACTTGATAAACTGGGATTGAAAATAAATGCTGATGTGACTTTCCACGACCCATGCAGGCTTGGCAGGCATATGGGAATGTATGATGCGCCGCGAAAAGCGCTCACTGCAAACGGCGTTACAATAAGAGAGATGGAGCATTCAAAAGAAAACGCCCTGTGCTGCGGAGTCAGTAATTTCATGAACTGCAATGAGCAGACAAAAGCGCTTCGTATAGCCCGGATGGATGAAGCCCGGGCCACAGGCGCAAAGACCCTTATCACAACATGTTCAAAATGCCTGGCTCATTTCAATTGCCTTAAGACCGAAAAAGATGCCGTGAAGAGTTATGATTTTGATGTTGTTGACCTTAGCGTATTCCTTGCAAGGCAATTGGGTGAACCTGGCAAAAAAGAACAGGGATCTGCAAAACCGGAGGTGTGAAAATGATAAAATCAAGCGAGCTTGATCCGAATTTCAAATATGAGATAGCTAAAGAACCCGGCGGGGAAAATATAATGAAATGCTTTAACTGCACGGGTTGTACTGTCGGCTGTCCGGTCACGGAAATCGATAAATCATATAATCCCAGGAAGATACTTCGAAAAGCCCTCCTTGGAATGCGAAAAGAAGTTCTCAGCGATGATTCCATGTGGTATTGCGCATCATGTTATATCTGCTTTGAACGCTGCCCGCAGGATGTCAAAATAACTGAAGTGATCGGAGCAATACGAGCTATCGCCCAGCGCGAGGCAAAAGCAGGAAAGATCAAGATAGGGAATAATAAACCATTATTTGATAATCTTTTCATCGATTCGGTAAAAAGTAACGGCAAATGGTATGAAGCAGGGGTCAGCGGTACATTCATGCTCAAGACAAAAGGGATCGGGGGGGCTATCGGCTATGCTCCCATGGGACTTGAATTATTCAAGAAGGGAAAATTAAGCATCCTGCCGCATAAGATCAAAGGTACGAACGAGATAAAGCGTATTTTTGAGGAAGTGGAGAAAAAATGAAGCTTGCTTATTATCCCGGATGTACCCTTCACGGCACAGCGCGCGAATATGACGCATCCACAAAAGCAGTGTGTAAGGCCTCAGGCATAGACCTCGTTGAGATCGAGGATTGGAACTGCTGCGGCGCTCTTGAAGCAATATTTGATAAGGAACTTTCAATGGGACTTTCCGCCAGGAATAACTTCAAAGCACAGAAAACAGGGCTTGACCTTGTTATCCCGTGCAGCATCTGCTCGCATAATCTTTCAAGAGCAGATACGGCGATGAAAAAAGATGAAGCATTCAGAACAAAGATAGAAAGAGCCCTTGGCGAAAAATATAATGGCGTTAAGATAAAGCATCTGCTGGATGTCATGGTAAATGATATCGGGACTGAGGCAATATCCGGGAAATTCACACGTTCGTTAAAAGGAATAAAAGCGGTCGCTTATTATGGCTGCCTGCTTGTGCGGCCTTCTGAGGTTTCAAAATTTGATAATCCTGAAAATCCCATGTCTCTTGATAACCTGATACGGTCAACAGGTGCCGATTGCCTTCCTTTCACACAGAAAACAAAATGCTGCGGAGGAAATCTTCTTATGAGCAAACAGGATTACGCATTTATTCTTACAAAGAAGTTGTTCGATGAAGCAAAAGCGATTGGCGCAAATTGTATTGTCGTGGCCTGTCCTATGTGCCACATGCTGCTTGATGGCCAGCAGACAATGATTGAAAAGGCGCATAATACTGTTATCGATATGCCTGTCCTTTATTTTACACAACTAATCGGGCTTGCCATGGGTTTGGGTGAAAAAGAGCTTGAGCTTGATAAGAATATGGTTCCGGCCTCAAAGCTTATCGGATCTATCGGGAAAGAAGCAAAAGTGGAAGTAAAAGCCGCAGGTAAAGCGCAAGGAGCGGAGGCTGCAGAATGAAAGGCTCAGTAGCGGTAGTTGGCGGAGGAATTGCAGGAATACAAGCTGCTCTTGACCTGGCTGACAGCGGTTTTAAGACGTATCTCATAGAATCAAGACCGAGCATAGGCGGAGTAATGTCCCAGCTTGACAAGACTTTCCCCACAAATGACTGCGCAATGTGCATCTTATCGCCAAAACTTGTGGAAACAGCACGGCATCCGAATATTGAATTGCTTGGATACAGCGATGTAAAATCCATCACTGGCAAAGCGGGCGACTTCACAGTAAAAGTTACAAAGAAAGCGCGCTATGTTGATGAAACAAAATGCACAGGATGCGGCACATGCACTGAAAAATGCCCATCAAAGGTCCCGGATGAATATAATGCTGGTATGGCCAAGCGCAAATCCATATACATTCCTTTTGCCCAGGCAATACCGCGCGTGGCGACAATAGATTCCGCTCACTGTTTATATCTTACAAAAGGCAAATGCGGCGTATGCAAGAAAGTATGCGGGCCAAAAGCAGTGGACTATGAACAAAAAGATAAGGACATTGAGTTAAATGTGGGTTCAGTTGTTCTGGCCACAGGTTTTAAGCCATTTGATCCTACAAGTCTTAAACACTACCGTTTTGACCATCCTGATGTCATAACTTCGCTCCAGTTCGAACGCCTCATGAGCGCAAGCGGCCCCACACAGGGACACGTAACAAAACAATCAGACGGCAAAGTCCCAAAAAATATCGCCTTCATACAGTGCGTAGGTTCGCGAAATCCCAGAATAGACAGGAACCACTGCTCTTCTGTTTGCTGCATGTATGCCACAAAGGAATCCATAATCGCAAAAGAGCATGATCCTGAACTCAATATTACGATTTTCCATATCGATATAAGGGCTTATGGCAAGAATTTCGAGGAATTTTACAACCGGGCGCAAAGAGAATACGGCATCAAATACATTAACTCCCGGCCCCCTGAAGTGGTCGTTGACGCAAATAATGCCCTTTCTTTGAAATATGAGGATTTTAATACAGGCGACCTTAAGTCACAGAATTTTGATATGGTTGTACTTTCCATCGGGCTTGATCCAGCGGATTCAACCCGGAGCATTGCCCAGTCCTCAGGGATCGCGCTTGATGATTTCGGAAATATTGCCACAAGTATCGAGAACCCTGTGGAGTCAAGTGTTGCAGGTATATATGTATGCGGCGTGGCACAGGGACCAAAGGATATACCCGACACCGTGGCACAGGCAAGCGCTGCCGCATCAAAGGCCGCAGCGTTACTGTCAGGCGAGCGCGGAACCCTCATAAAAGAGAGAGAATTCCCAGAAGAAAAGAAACTATCGATAGAGCCCCGCATCGGCGTATTTGTGTGCCACTGCGGAATAAATATCGGAAGCGTGGTCAATGTCCCGGATGTGGTTGAATATGCAAAGACCCTGCCCGGGGTAACACATGCCCAGGAGATGCTTTATGCCTGTTCTTCGGATTCCCAGGTGACGATAAAAGATGCCATAACTAAGAATGATCTCAATCGCGTTGTTGTAGCATCCTGCACCCCCCGAACCCATGAACCATTATTCCAGAATACCTGCAAAGAAGCAGGATTAAATCCTTATTTGTTCGAACTTGCCAATATCAGGGAACACTGCTCCTGGGTGCATATGAAGGATAAGGAGAAGGCTACACAGAAAGCAAAAGGCATCGTTTCCATGGCGGTCGCAAAATCCGCTCTTTTCCAGCCGCTTTATAAACAGAAAGTATCGCTCATAAACAGGGCGATAGTCCTTGGTGGAGGTGTAGCTGGCATGACCTCTGCGCTTGATATTGCCAATAACGGTTATTCCGTGACAATCATCGAAAGAGAAAAAGAACTTGGCGGAATGCTTCGTGAAATGACCGAACTATATGATGGAAAGAAGCCTGCTGATGTGTTAAAAGAAATCATGGGAAAAGTAGCGGAAAACAAAAATATTAAAGTAATAAATGAGGCAAAACTCCTCAAGGTGGAAGGTTATCTTGGAAACTTCAAAGGAGTTGTGCTTGCAAATGGCAAGGAGATGCCAATCGATTTTGGTGCAGCTGTGGTTGCTACGGGCGCCAGGAACCTCGAACCTTCCGGATTATTCAATTATGGAAAAGATCCCGGGGTAGTAACACAGGCGCAGTTTGAAAAAATGCTGGGGAAATCCTTAAGCGCGAATGTCATCACGATGATCCAGTGTGTGGGGGCACGCAATTCGGAACGGGAATATTGTGGAAGAACATGCTGTGTGGATGCCGTCAAGAATGCGATACGCATAAAGAAAGCAAATAGCAGTGCAAGCGTCTATGTCCTTTATCGCGACATGAGGGCCTACGGCGTGATGGAAAAGCTGTATGGAAATGCAAGAGACCTTGGAGTGATATTTATTAAATATGAAGCCGAGAATCCGCCAAAAGTGGAAGGTAAATCGGTACTGGTTCATGATTCAATGCTCAATGAGGATATTGAGATAGCATCAGACCTTGTTGTATTGAGCACTCCTCTTATAGCAGGTGAGAATGAAGAAATTAACCAGCTCTTTAAGATACCTCTGGATAAGAACAAATTCTTCCTTGAGGCACATCCCAAATTACGGCCTGTGGATTTTGCCACGGACGGCGTGTTCCTGTGCGGAAGCGCCCAGGCGCCGAAACTTATCGATGAAGCGATATCCCAGGCAAGCGCTGCGGCATCGCGTGCTTGCACGATTTTATCCCGGAAATTCATTGAAACAGAGGGTGCAGTATCCGTTGTAAACGAAGCAAAATGCATAGGCTGCGGCACATGTGTTACCGTGTGCCCATATAATGCCCCTTCACTGTATGATGTGACCGTAAAGGTGGAAGAGGTCACCTATACCACCAAGAAATCAAAAATCAATGCAGCATCATGCAAAGGATGCGGTTCATGCGCCGCTGCATGCCCGGCAGGCGCTATTACAGCGCAACATTTCTCATCAAAAGAGATAGGTGAAGCCATGGATGCTTTTCAAAAAGGTGTAAAGGGCATTTCGATCGATAAGGGCGTTGTAGAGGTGATGGTATGAATACGGAAGTGCAAACACCGGATGCCTGGGAACCCAATATCCTCGCATTTTGCTGCAACTGGTGTTCATACGCAGGCGCAGACCTTGCAGGTGTGAGCAGGTTCCAGTATCCTCCAACGGTAAAAATCCTGCGTGTCATGTGTTCAAGCAGGGTGGAACCGGCTTTTATCCTGAAAGCGCTGAAAGACGGAGCTGACGGTGTGCTGGTGGCCGGATGCCATATCGGGGATTGCCACTATATTGACGGAAATAAGAATGCTGAAGTAAGGATAAATAATACCAAAAAAGCGCTTGGAAAACTTGGGTTTGATAAGAGGCTGCGGCTTGAGTGGATATCTGCCAGCGAAGGATTGCGATTCTCAGAAGTTATTCGAGATTTTACAGAAGAGATAATGAAATTGGGTCAAAACCCGGTCAAGGAAGTGAAGAAATGAGCGATATTAAAGGTACTGAAAATAAAAGTGCCATTCCAAAAGATGATGAAGAAAAACGGGTAGGTGTGTTCGTATGCGAATGTGGAGTGAATATAGGCGGAGTGGTGAACACGAAAGCTGTGGCCGATTATATCGGAACGCTTCCCGGTGTTAAGGTCACATCCGTTAATAAATTCACATGCTCGGACTCGGGCCAGGCAGATATCCAGGCAAAAATTAAAGAGCATAACCTTAACCGTGTTGTTGTGGCAGCGTGTTCCCCGAAGACGCATGAACCCACATTTCGCGCATGCATTGAAGAGATGGGATTAAACCAGTACTTCCTTGAATTCGTAAATATCAGGGATCACTGCTCATGGATACACATGTGGGAGAAGGAAAAAGCCACAGAGAAGGCAAAAGACCTTGTCCGGATGGGTGTTGAACGGTCAAAGTTACTTGAGCCACTCCAGGCAAGTGAAGTACCTGTAACTGATAAGGCTCTTGTTATCGGTGCTGGAGTTGCCGGAATGCAGTCTGCTCTTGATCTTGCCGATATGGGATTCCATGTTTATCTCGTTGAAAAGGAGCCTTCAATAGGCGGAAGGATGGCGCGGTTCGATAAGGTGTTCCCTACGAATGATTGTTCTATTTGTATCCTGGGCCCGAAAATGGTAGAAGTAGCCCGAAATAAGAATATCCATATAATGAGCTATTCGGAAGTAAAAGCGGTAGATGGGTATGTGGGCAACTTTAACGTGAAGATAGAGCATAAACCAAGGTATCTTGATGTCGCAAAATGCACGGGTTGCGCCAAGTGCAGCGAGGTCTGCCCGGTTGAAGTGCCTTATGATTTCAATGAAGGGCTGGGAACGCGAAAAGCAATATATGTCCCATTCCCGCAGGCTGTACCTCTTCGCGCCCTGATCGATATGGATAACTGCATTTCATGCAAAGCATGTGCAAAAGCATGTGAGAGCAAAGCCATAAACTATGATATGGAGCCTTCTTATACAGATGTCAATGTGGGAGTTATCATAGGAGCGGTGGGCTTTAAGACCTATGACCCTGAGCCGCGGCATGATTTCGGATACGGCTTATATGATAATATTATTACTGCTATGGAATTTGAGCGGCTTCTCAATGCTGCAGGGCCAACCGGTGGTCACGTGGTTCGGCCATCAGACTGCAAAGAACCCATACGCGTGGGATTTGTCAATTGTGTAGGCTCGCGTGATAAGAATACAAATATCTACTGTTCAGGTGTGTGCTGCATGTACACCATAAAGAACGCACAGCTTCTCAAAGAGAAGCGTCCTGAAACTGACCATACGATAATGTATATTGATATCAGGACCCCATTTCGCGGATATGAAGAATCATACAACAGGTCGCGCAACCTTGGCGTTAAGTTCCTGCGCGGGAGACCTGTGGAAGTGACAGAAGACCCTGTTACAAAGAACATAAAAGTCAGGGTTGAGGATACGCTTACGCAGGAAATGCGAAACCTTGAGTTCGATCTTATGGTCCTGGCCACAGGCATCGTTCCCAATGAAGGCATCGGCCAGATACAGCAATTATTGAAATTATCCAAGGCAGCGGACGGGCTGCTCATGGAAGCTCATCCAAAGCTCAAGCCAGTTGATACAACTATAGATGGCGTGTTCCTTGCAGGCTGCGCATCAGGACCAAAAGATATTCCTTATGCTGTTTCCCAGGGCAGTGCATGTGCAGGACGCGCAACTATCATGCTCAAGAACAAGAAAGCAATAACAGAAGGCATCACAGCAGTTGTGAACCCTGATGTTTGTGTGGGATGCGAAGTATGCATATCCATGTGCCCGTTCCAGGCGATCAGGATGGACGAACAGGCAGTAAAAGCAAACGTTGTGAAGGCGCTCTGTAAAGGCTGCGGAACATGCGTTGCGGCATGCCCCACAGGCGCTCTTGAGCAGAGCCACTTTAAGAATAACCAGATACTTGCCCAGGTCAAGAATGTGTTCAAGTTCCAGGAGGTAGCGGCATGAGTGGTGTGGCAGGGCAAACAGCTGCGAAGACTGACGGCTGGGAACCCAAGATAGTAGCGTTTTGCTGCAACTGGTGTTCATACGGAGGCGCCGACAGCGCCGGTATGGGAAGATTCCAGCAGCCTGCTTCCGCCAGGATCATCCGTGTGATGTGTTCGGGAAGAATAGATCCACTGCATGTGTTCAATGCATTCCTGGAAGGCGCTGACGCTGTGCTTGTAACAGGATGCCATATTGGCGATTGCCATTATGTTAATGGGAACGATAAGACAAAGATCAAATATAAATATCTTGAAAATGTAGCCCATGAGCTCGGTATTGAAAAAGAGAGACTACAGCTTAACTGGATATCGGCAAGTGAAGGTGAGAAATTCGCAAATTTCATCCGCGATGTTACCGCCCAGATAAAGAAGCTGGGTCCGAGTCCCCTGAAACCTGAGGGGGTGGCGTAATGGAAAAAGGCGAGATGTATGTTGGCTGGTCAACAAAAGATGATGTCAGAAAACGCGGAGGTTCAGGAGGCCTTGTGACCTCCATGCTCGCGGCAGCGCTTGAAAAGAAGCTTGTTGATGCCGTTGTTGTCCTGAAAAAGATAAACGAATTCGAAGCTGTTCCTATCATAACTTCCGATATTAATGAGGTTCTGAATTCAGCAGGTTCACTGCACTCGGTACCGAGCCATTTTGCAAAGTTGATAGCAAATAAGAATCTCAAAGTGGCACTCCCCGCAAAAGGATGCGACGTGCGGGGGATTATCGAGCAGGGTAAACGCAATGCTATCAACCTTGAGAATACATTCATAGTTGGACTTAATTGCGGGGGATCGATGCATCCGGTCGTTACGCGTGAGATGCTCGAAGTGATGTATAAGATAAAACCCGAAGATGTCCATGGTGAAGAGATCGAGAAAGGTAAGCTCATTTTTGAAACAAAAGATGGGAAAAAGAACGCCATCACCATCGATGAGCTTGAAGAAAAAGGATACGGTCGGCGTGAAAGCTGCCGGTACTGCACCATAAAGATACCAACTAATTCCGATATTGCCTGCGGTAACTGGGGGGTTACGGGAGACCTTGTGGGTAAAGCCACATTTGTGGAGATAAACTCCGAAAAAGGTGCAAGGCTTCTTCAGAATGCCGTTGACGCTGGTTATATCCAGATACAAAAACCCGATGAGAAAGGAGTTGCAATGCGCGCTAAGATCAAAGGCGTGATGGAAGGTCTTGGCCAGAAATGGAAAGAAAAGATATTCGTACCTATGGATAACAGGCTTGAATATTTCAGGAAGGAACTTGAGCATTGTATCGACTGCGGCGCATGCAAGACTGTTTGTCCCACATGTTCATGCGGAGATGTTTCAAAGTGTACGGAATACCATTCCCGCGGTGATGCTTATAAGATGTCCATGTATCACCTCGTGCGTTTCCTGCACCTGGGAGATGCATGTATCGGGTGTGGGCAGTGCAGCGATGTATGCCCTGTGGATATTCCGCTTACAAGATTATACAGGAGGTTTGCAAATCCCATTCAACAGGAATTGAAGTATGAGCCTGGTATGGATATGCAAAAACCCCCCTATTTTGAGGTGAAGTTAAATGAGTGAGGATTCAGGTTTTTACAGGAAGCAGAAAATGGATGACGAGAGCGCCACCGATATCTGCGGTTCATTGGGAAAAGGGACGTTAGCAAAAGAGAACAGAGAAACGCTGGGAAATTCTTCGGGATTAACTCCCCTGAATTTCTGTGTTGATGAAAGCAGCAGGATCCTGAACAGAGGTCATATAAGGGATGGATTATCAACACATCGTCCATTTGCTGAAAGTGACCACAGGAATCTGAATAGTGATCCTTTGAATAAAGAATTATCACAGAGCACAGAAATACAAAGATGTTTATCAGGACTCTGTTCACCTCTTGGTCTTAGTGTGGAGATCCAAAAAAGGAGGAACCTGAATGAGCGATAACATTTATTCAACAATATGTCCCGGCTGCAATTTTGGCTGCGGCCTGTATATTCGTGAAAATGGCTCACTAGATGTTGATTTCAGGAAATCATCACCTGCTAATGCCGGAAAACTATGCAGGTTCGGAATGAGCCTTCCAAAGTTCTTTAATCCCGCAAAATCGATGATAGATGGCGTGGAGACCACTATGGAAGAAGCCGCAAAGGAAGCGGCAAAGAGAATTTCAGCCAGTAAGGGTTCTGTTGCATTTCTCTCCCTGGGAAATACCTCTAACGAGGAGCTTCTTGCATTCCAAAAGATCGCTGAATCATATTTATGCACCGGGGTAAATTTTGAGGCGCTGCCGAAGGATACTTATCAAACGATAAGCATCGGAATTCCTTACAACGAGATCGAGGCTGCAAAACATATCGTGCTTTTCATTGACCCATACGAGCAGTATCCTCTCATCGTACGGCGCTTGCTTCTGGCAAAGACAAAAGGCGCAAAGATCACAGCAGTGTGGTGGAAAGATCTTATGCTGGCAGATGAAAACATCAGGCCTGATGATATTTCCAAACTTGCCCTTACTCAGGATTCCATCATTATTTCGGATTTCCATCCGCTTTCTGATACTGAGCAGGTAAAAAATGTGCTTTCACTTGCAAAGAACGCGGGAGCAAAAGTAACGTTCCTCAAGCCATTTGCGAACTCGACAGGTGAGTATATCATATCAAAGGATACAAAACAAAAGTCACTTGCACAGCTTATTGATGATATTAATAAAGGAACGATAAAGACGCTTTTTGCTCTTGAATCAGATATAGCCGCGCTGATACCCTCTGATACCCTTTCAAAACTCACAAACCTGATAATCCAGGCAGGACAGGCGTCTTCTACAAAAGCAAATATCGTGATAGCACATGACCCGCTTTATAAGAAAAAAGGCACAGTAATAAATAATGAGGGCAGAGTGCAGACGCTGGGCGGCGCCGGGACGAATGGGCTTGAGGCGCTTGGTATTATTGCGGGGAGCAAATTTGATTTCAATACACTCCATGAATCAATAAAGAAAACGATCGGCATTACAGCGGTCGATGAATTTACGATCCCGAAATACGATAGACCCGCATACGGTGCAATACAGGCCGCGCCAAAACCAGTTGAGAAAAAACCGGCGCTTATTGATGTGTATAATCCTTTCATGTGGTTTGACCTGGCGGATGACAATGATTTCGTTGAGCTTAATTTGAACACGGTAAGGGCCCTGAAACTCCTGAAGGGCGGGACGCTGAAGATAAAATCAAACGGAAGCGCCCTTGAAAAGAAGTTCAAGGTTGCGCCCGTGCAGGATAATGTTTTGCTCACAGGAAAAAGCATGGGCATAGAGAAAGGAATCATTACGCCAGTTGAGATATCGAGGTGATGGGAATGGCAGATGAAAAAGTAATCCAGAAATCTAAACCGGATGCAGATAAAGAAGCGGCAAAAGCTACTCTCCTGGCTCTTGCAGGAACAAAACCACCTGAAGCGCCAAAAGCCCAGAAGGCAAAACCGGAGGAAGTTAAGGTAAAAACCGAACCAGTAAAAGCCGAAGTGACAAAGGAAGTGGCAAAACCTGAAGGAGCAAAAGAAGCAGCACCTGAAGGAAAAACTGGAGCGACAAAAGCTGAAGTTAAGAAGGAAGCTGATCCCAACAAGGAATTCGTGGATGGCATAATGGCAGAGATGGCTCTTAAAGGCGCATCAAAGAAGAGACTAATCAAGATGCTGGGTGAGCAGTTCAATTTCGATAAGCACAAGGTGATGTTCAGGCTCAAGAGGGCGCTGATAAGTGAGAGGTATGCGGCGGCGCATGCAGAGGCGGGGCATTGAAAGAAATGATATGATAACCATTATTAAGATGAAGAAAAAAACCTTGAGGAATGGAAAGTAACTCGTTCTACAATAGTTGAATTTGATCGAATTTAGATCTTTGCTCAAATCACCTCAGCAATTTATTTTTAATAGGTTTATATACTTATATTTTTTTAGAGTGCCTTGATAATTCTAATTGGCTTGCAGCCTATGCATGGAAACGTGGGCTGAAACTCGAAAAACCTCCCCATCTTTCGGCTACTCAGACAATGGGATTGTCATAAGGAAAAATGATGGAAATAGAGCTTTATATTTTATTTCAAAGACCATAGAATCGGACTTAGCCGAGATGAATAATAAATATTATCACAACAAAAAAAATTAGAGGATAAATTCTTATAATGATTTTTCAATAGATATTTGAATGAAATGATCTAACAAATCAGGAAACAGATATACCTGTAAAGGCTTATTAGGATGTATGCAGACATGAGTAATAAATATATTTTTAATAAACTTAAATCTGGCAAAACCTTGATAAATTATGCATTCCTGAAAATATCAAGCCAGGGATTCTTATTCCTTCTGTCTCTCATTCTGGCAAAAGTTTTATCTCCTGATAGATTCGGGGCATATTCTCTGAGCCTGATGATAATCTATTTTTTTAGCGCCTTATTCATGAGGTCCTCACAGGACCCTTCCATTGTCCTGGGCACTGACGAGTTGAAACAACACAGTAAAATTAACAGAATATTTACTATAAGAATTATTATGCTGATCCAGGCAATAATTGTTTTCTATTTGATTACGTGGATTTTCTTCCGTCCATTATCGAATTTTTCTTCCCTGGATGAAACCGGATTCTTCTTCCTGTTTTTTGCCTATACGGGCCTATGCATACGAAATTTTTTTGAAGGTACTTTTTTGACACTGAATCACAGAATGGCTGAAGCTGCCTACGATGTCCTCACCAATATTATTTCATTTATCTGGCTATTTATAATACATTATTTTTTTACGATCAATATTGAAAACATCTTCATGATGTTCTTCATTTCACCAATTATTGCCGGTCTTATTTTTATAAGAGAGATAGATTTTAACAAAGTTCTTCCCTTCAAATTTGATCCGGTGATATTCAGGCAAATGTTCAACTATACTAAATGGACTATTTTAGGTAGTGTTAGTTTATATTTTGTAAATTGGGTAGATACTTTTGTCCTGAGAATATTTGTCTCGCTGGATCAAATCGGGATCTACTATTTAGGATATCAGATATTCAAAGGGATTCTTGTCCTTATTTCTATCGCGAGAGTATACTATTTGCCTTTCATTTCACAACATATCAAGGATGAAAAGAAAATGCAGAATTACCTGGCGAACAAGCGATGGATAATGATGGCAGCCGGATTTATGGGAATATGTCTTATCTATATCGCCCTTCCTTCCCTATTCAATATCATGTATTCGGATGCTTATCAGGGATCCGTCACTGTTGTGAGAATTTTGCTGGCTGGAGCGGTATTTTCTCTCTATCAAACCTTTTACTCCCCTATTTTCGATGCCATGAGACGCTATGAATTTACACAGCTTGCATCAATATTAATGGTGGCCATCAATCTTGTACTCGACTATATCCTGATTTTCTTTTTTGGATTCCTGGGAGCTGCTGTGGCAACTGCTATTACATACGCTATATTGAGCTTGATTTATGAATTGTATTTCAGAAGATACCTGAAGAATATTATTTTTCCATCCAGGCCTTCAATCAGATAAGTTCATTACCCTTCATTCAAAATATATCAATGATGCCTCGTGTTACAAAAGTACTCCTTTTCCTTAAAAATATGGTATATGAGAGCACAAGTCCAAACGAAATCCTGCGTTTTGCGAAATATTACCGGAAGAAGGGACTGGACGTAGTTCTTGTTCTCTGGGGCCCGATGGGTGTTATTCTGGGAAAAAAAGGCAAGACCGGAACACCTGCTTATGATGACAGGGTACGTGAGTGTATAGGAATGGGAATAAAGATCAAATGCTGTGAACTTGCTTCGTCGATGATAGGTTTGGAAAAAGATGAACTTATTGACGGTATAGAACTGATACATTCTTTTGAGGTGGCTGACCTTATGCTCGAATACTGTGAAGAGGGGCAGCTTGTTATAAACCTTTAAATCGAAGGTAATATGTACAATTATTGACCTCATGAAATCAATGAAACTGAATATTCCTGATGCTCAAGCCTTCCTGATGGTCAGTGAGAGCGAACATAACGCTGATATGTATTATGCCAGCGGGTTTTTGGCTTATGATCCATTTGTTTACCTCAATTCAGGGAAGGATCTCATCCTGATATCTGATATGGAACTGGGAAGGGCACGAAAGGAATCAAAAGTCAATGACGTTATCCCGACATCCGGATTCAATATTATGGACAAGGTCAGAAAAACCAGGGATATTGATACCGCATATTGTGAAATGATAATTGAGCTTATCCGTTCGAAGAATCTGGATCGTATCGCAGTGCCATATAATTTTCCGGTTCAGCTTGCCGATTGTTTACGGGGGGCAGGGCTTGAAATCATCCCCATAAAAAGCCCATTGCGTGAAATGCGCGAAATAAAAAATGAACCTGAGATAAGTGCGATCGAATATGCGCAAAGATCCGGTGAGAAAGCCCTCGCCGAAGGTATCAGGGCAATACAAAACGCAGCTGTGAAAGATGGCGTTCTTATGTATGAAAATTCACCATTAAAAACCCGGGATATAAGGGCTATTATTGATAAGTCACTTCTTTCTTTCAATTGTGAAGCCCCTGATATTATAATCGCATGTGGTCAAGGCAGCAGCGACCCTCACTGGAAAGGAGAAGGTGAACTTCTTGCAGATGAGCCTATAGTCATTGACATGGTGCCTCGTTCCAAAACGGACAGGTATTATTCGGATATGACAAGGACAGTAGTGCATGGAACTCCCTCAAAAGAATTGGTAGATATGTATTCGGCTGTCCTGGATTCCCAGTCATGCGCCATCAAAAAGATAAAAGCAGGAGTTACAGGAGCAGATATCCACAATATCGTATGCGATGTGCTGGAAGAAAGAGGGTACAAGACCGCAAGGGGTAAGAATACTGAGTTCACGGAAGGCTTCATCCATTCCAGCGGGCATGGCGTAGGCCTTGATATCCATGAAGGACCAAACCTGGGAGAGAACGGAAAAGAATTAAAAGCGGGATGCGTTGTTACGGTCGAACCCGGTCTTTATTATAAGAAAATCGGTGGTGTGCGCCTTGAGGATGTTGTTGTTGTCACACGGGGCGGATGCAATAATTTAACTATGTTTGAAAAGAATCTGGTGTTATAATGAAAGAAACAGATGAAACAATCGAGAAATACCGACAGGCAGGAAGGATCCTGTCAGAGGTCCGAAAAGTTACTGCCCAAAAGGTAACTGAGGGTGCAAGTCTTCTTATGGTGGCGGAATTTGCGGAGAACATGATACGAGAAAAAGGAGGAGAACCTGCGTTTCCGGTGAACATTTCAAGAAATGACGAGGCTGCTCATTCAACCCCCTGTTTAAAAGATAAATCCGTATTTGGAAAAGATATGGTAAAATTGGATATCGGTGTACATATCGATGGATACATTGCAGATACTGCGATCACTGTTGACCTTTCAGGTAATCATAAGCTTGTTAAAGCTGCTGAATCTGCCCTTGAGGAGGCTATCAATTTCATTAAAGCCGGAGTAAATACTTCAGATATTGGCGGAGTTATTGAAGATTCAATAACTTCCTATGGCTATAAACCCATAATCAACCTCACAGGGCATGGGCTAGCACAGTATATCCAGCATGCACCGCCTGCAATACCCAATAAGAGAATGCCTGGAGGAGTGATCCTTGAAGAAGGAGATATCGTTGCGATTGAACCTTTCGCCACGAACGGGGCTGGGAAAATACATGATGCAGGAAGTGCCGAGATCTTCCATATTGTTTCCGACAGACCCGTCAGGCACCCTTCTGCAAGGAAATTATTAAAGGAGATAGAAAAATATAAAACGCTTCCCTTTGCGAAAAGATGGCTTGGTGAACGTGTGGATTTTGCAATGCTTGCACTTTCCAAAGCAAATATTATCAGGCCATACCCGATACTCAAGGAAATCCAGGGCGGGCTTATCTCCCAGGCTGAACATACGATTATCGTGACAGCAGACGGGTGTGAGGTAATAACTATATGAAGGTATCAGGGATATTCATATCTCTTGTTCTTCTTTTTTCAGTGACAGAAATAGTCTGCGCAGAAACCGGGTGGGTAAATAATATAACGGTAAATGAATATAATATTACCTGGAGTTACACTGAGACTCTTACGGGAATGGATTCAATATCCTACAGGATAAACCTTGATTCAAAGATCGGAAATAATGATAGTTTTATTAATGCATGGGAACTCCTGAAAGCGGATAAGGATTCGCGGCAAAAGTTCAAGAATTCCCTAGAAAATGAATTTGACATAAAGATAAATAATGAGACCTCTGGCATAGAATTGATAGATGTTGATTCTTCCTTGTCGCAGGCCATTATCGGAAAAACCCATCTTCCGGATACGATCGAGAACAGGTATTATGTCACTTACAGGTTGAAAGAAAGCATTTATAACGACAGCAGTATCTGGTTCCTGGGGCAACCCAAATCACCCGTATCAATAATTCTTCCACAGGGGATCGATATTTTCGATATTTCAGGTATGGATAATGAAACAAGGAATATCGATTCAAGCATCTCAGGATATTTTTCCAATTTATCCAAAAATCGCGCCGAGATCACTATCAATATAAGTAAAAATGCATCATATAACCTGACTTCTCCTGAAGCTAATATAACAGAAGTCGTGGAAAACAATGAAAATAGTACAAAACCGGTATCTGAAGTATCTACGAAAATCAGGAAATGGAGTATTATCGGGGTCGGGATCGTATTTATTGTATTGATCTATGTTTTTAAGGTAAGAAAGAATTAGCAACGAAAGTGGAAGGATCATTTTTTTTCCTGTTCTTGATTGATTTTAGAATCTCAAATGCAATAAATATGCTCGAAGCTACAACTACCGAAAATAGCCAATCTTTGAGTGACAAAGGAACAGTCCCGAATACACCCTGTACTTGTGGAAAATAGACTATTGCCGCCTGGACAAGAATGACTGCGGTAATTGACAGGATAGAAGTCCTGTTGGAGAAAAAGCCAATCTCGAAAATTGAATGGATATCAGACCTGCAATTCAGGACATTGAAAAGCTGGAAGAAAACAAAGGTCGTGAATGCTAATGTTTGTGCCTTTGGGGCTTCAAGAGAGAGCATGTAAGAGAAGATCATCAGCGTGCCAATAGCCATCATGGATCCTGTGGCAAATACATACCTCAACATTTTCCTTGAAAGTATTTGCTCCCGTGGATCTCGCGGTGGTTTTTTCATCGATTCAGGATCAAGCGGTTCTACGCTCAGGGAAAGCGCAGGAGGTCCATCAACAATTACATTTATCCAGAGCAGCTGTAAAGCAGTAAGCGGAAGAGGCAGACCAGCAAGAGTACCTATGAAAACCGTTATAATGGCGCCTGCATTAGTGGAGAGCTGGAATCTTAAGAACTTGTTTATGTTTTCATAAATCCCTCTTCCTTCTTCGACCGCGCTGACGATCGATTTGAAGTTATCATCGGAGAGGATCATGTCGGAGGCCTCTTTGGCGACATCTGTTCCGGAAATGCCCATTGCTATCCCAATATCAGCTTTTTTCAATGCCGGAGCATCATTGACTCCATCTCCTGTCATCGCAACAATATGCCCATGGCTTTTAAGTGCCTCCACTATTCGCAGCTTATGCTCCGGGGAAACCCTTGCAAATATTATAATATCTTCAACGACCGAATTCAAATCCGGGAGTTCATCGATTTGCCTGCCACTGAGAATTTTCACTTCCAGGCCTATCTGTTTTCCAACAGCAGCAGCCGTTGAAGGATGATCCCCCGTTATCATGACCACTTTTATTCCCGCGTTCCTGCATTTTTGTATCTCCTCCTTCACTTCTTTTCGCGGCGGGTCCATCATTCCCTGAAGGCCAAGAAAAATGAATCCTTTTTCAGAAAATTCCCCCTGCTTGTATGCGAAACCCAATACACGCAATGCATCCCCTGCAAGCATTTCATTGGTATTCAGGATCTCTTCCTTTTCTTTTATTGTCAGCTTTATTGGTTTCCCGTTTATCAGTACGCTATCACATAGGTTCAGGAGGATGTCCGGTGCGCCTTTTGCATAGGCGATATTTCCATGTACTGTGATCATGTATTTACGTTCTGAAGTGAAGGAAATTTCAGAGGTTCTCGGGTTTTTCTTTTCAAGTTCATCTTTTATTTGTCCTGCTTTTGCCGCACAAACAAGAAGCGCTATTTCTGTGGGATCGCCAAAATCCTGTCCTGTTATACTTGCATCATTACAAAGCGCCCCAGCTTTTAAAAGAACATCAAAATCCTTTGGGTCTTTTGAGAATTTTCCTTCTGTGGAGTAGCCTTCACCTGTAACTTCGATCACCTCCCTGTTCGCATAGATCTTTTTTACTGTCATCTGGTTATAGGTGAGTGTGCCGGTTTTATCGGTGCATATTACCGTAGTTGAACCCAGTGTTTCAACTGACGGCAGTCTTCTTATAAGTGCGTTCTTTTTGGCCATTCTCTGTATGCCTATGGCTGAAGTAAGAGTCACTACTATTGGCAGGCCTTCAGGAATGGCTGCAACTGCAAGGCTGACCGTTGTGAGAAATAAATTGAATTTTTCTTCTCCCCGGAAAAAACCTATTATGAATACCAATATACAAATGAATCCAACCGCATAGCCAATGTGCTTGCCTAACTGCTCAAGTTTTTTCTCAAGAGGCGTGCTTTCCTCCTTGGACTGGATAAGCTGTGCTATCTTTCCTATTTCCGTATTTATCCCCGTAGAGGTTACAACTGCCCTCCCCCGTCCTTTTACTATGACAGTTCCCTGGAAAACCATGTTCTTGCGCTCATCTATTTGCAGGTCAATTGCCAGTGCTTCGATGGTTTTTTCAACTGGTATGGATTCGCCTGTAAGAGAGGATTCCTGTGCCGCAAGATTCACAATTTCAAGCAATCTTGCGTCAGCTGGAACTTTATCACCGGTTTCAAGAAATATTATGTCTCCCGGCACGACCTTTGAAGTGCTTATCCGGGTGCGCACTTGATCCCTCAATACTTTTGCTTTCGGAGCGGATATCCTTCGAAGCGCTTCAATAGATGTTTGGGCTTTGTATTCCTGGGTATAGCCTAATGTGGCATTTACCAGGAGGACAATGAATATCGCAAAAGCTTCTGTATATTTCCCTATGAATATTTCTATTACAGCAGCAACAAGAAGAATGAATATTAAATAATTTTTAAACTGTTCAAGGAAAATCCCAACTCTTGATCTCTTCTTTTTTTCCGGAAGCTCATTTTCCCCATATTTCTTAAGGCGCAGGAGCGCATCCTGGCTCGTGAGCCCCTGTTCTGTAATATTGAGTTCTGCCAGGACATCGTTCTTTGTCATTGCATGATATGTATTCAATTGAATCCTCTCTGAATATTAATGAAAATTTTGAGATTTTTATTCCAGTGAAATGGTTCATCGCAAGGAGAATCAACCAAAGAGAGCACAGAGCTTTGAAGCTTTCCTCTGTGGTTTCTCAAACCAGAGGAAAATAAAAAATCCCCAAATTTTTTCAATCATTATAAACTAATTATTTCCTATCATATAAGTATTTTTATGGATTTTCTCCTGAAATTTATCATGGTACCTTCTTTTTTTTCCTTTGCGTCAATTTTTGCCGATAACATTACGTTATAGTATGCTTAAAAGGGTACTGATCCGGAGTTGAAGAACATATATGGAGCTTTCATTTACATTCATAATTGCAATTGCTGTTGCTCTTTTCATGGGCCTGAATATAGGAGGGAATAATGCTGCTGCATCAATGGGGGCGGCATACGGGGCAAAAGTCAGGACAAAATACCAGGCTGTCATACTCATTGGAATATTTTCGGTTCTCGGTGCAGTGATATCCGGTGGAGAAGTCATAAAAACCCTTGGAACCGGCATTCTCCCGGCGGGAACGATTGTGCTAAAAGGCGCTATCATTGCAGTAGCAGCATCCGGAATTACTGTTTTTCTTGCCAACCTGATGAGAGTTCCCATATCCACCAGCCAGGCGGCAGTAGGATCTGTAGTGGGTATCGGTTTTTTCTTTGGGGCTTCAAAAATAAATGCACCTTTTATCGGCTATATTATAAGCTGGTGGGTCATCAGTCCCATATTGGCCTGGCTGCTCGCATATTTAATGGGAAAATATCTCTACACGCACATATTGATATGGCTTGCCGATCACCATGAATCCGATGCTTCCATAAGGAGATCTCTTAATGTTCTCCTGACCATATCTGGCTGTTATGTGGCATATTCCGCCGGCGCAAACAATGCCGCAAATGCCGTTGGGCCTTTTGTAGGAGCAGGAATTATCGGGACAATTCCCGGAGCGATCTTCGGGGGTCTTGCCATTGGTCTTGGCGCACTTGTTTTGGGCGGGAGAGTGCTTGACACCGTTGGAAAAGAGATCACAGAACTCTGTGTTATAAGGGCTACATTCGTGGAGTTTACATCAGCCTTCATTGTCCATATCGCATCGATAAAAGGAATACCCGTTTCACTGGGAGAAATTGTCGCTGCCGGAATAATCGGTATCGGGTGCGCTAACAGCGGAATGCATATAGTAAAAGGTGACGTAGTTAAAAAAATATTGATCGCATGGGTAGTTTCACCCCTTCTTGCAGGAATACTTGCGTTCGGATTTATGACATTACTCTAGGAAAATTACCGTTGATCTATGATTTTGGTAATTCAATTATAAAAATAGCTCCGCCTTCAGGATTATCCTCAACCCATATCCTGCCTTGGTGAAGTTCCACTATTTTTCCAGCTATGGCCAGTCCCAAACCTGAACCTTTCACTCCTTTCTTTTCTTCTCTGTGGAATCTTTCGAAAATCATTTTCTTATCTGTATCTTTAATTCCCGGCCCAAAGTCAACAATCCTGATAATCCAGGAGCTTCCTCCATCTTTGCCATCCACAACTATTCTTTTTCCAAGAGAGGCATACTTTATGGCATTTGAAATAATGTTTATGAAAATATCTTCGATTATTTTATTAGCTCTTGCTGGCATCCTTTTTTTAAGGTTATTCTCAACACTCATTCCGGCTCTTAACGCCAGAGGGGTGATATTTTCAATCACCTCTCCCAATACATTTTTCAAATCCAGGTCCTCAAATTCAATATAATCCATACTTTCAAGTTTTGAGAACTTAGTAGCATTTTCTATCAGTTCCATGCCCTTGAGGAGATTTCTCCGAATGGTTTCAAGATATGATTTTTTCTGGTGATCTGTTTCATCTTGCAGGAAAAGTTCAACATAACCTTGCGCCACATTAAGTGGATTCAAAAGGTCATGATGCATGATATCGGTGAAAAGTTGCTTTATATGATTTGATTCTTCAAGTTTCCTATTATATTTATTAATAGCTTCTTCAATATTTTTGCGTTCTGTGACATCTATAATTATCCCCTGATAGTGTGTTATCTGCCCATCCCTGTTACGCTCTATCACCATACTGTTTTCTATCCAGTGAACTGCTCCATCTTTTGCCATGATGCGATACTCCTGCTGGAAGCGATCATTGCCGCTCTGAGAATGCATCTTTACTTCTTTTAAGACTCTTTCAAGATCGTCAGGATAGATAAACGACGCATAAGGAAGTGCCCCAGAAAGAAAATCCTGCGCACTGTACCCGAACTGTACCACGTTTTTTGAGACAAACTCAACTGGCCAATCCTCTTGTGCTTTCCACCTGAAAAGAATAGTCTGGCTGTTCTCAACCACCAGGTTCGATAGGCGAAGAGCATTTTCCGCCTGTTTGCGTTCGGTTATGTCTTGCACCATTCCATACATTATTATTGGATGATCATCAAGATCAAACAGCACTTCGCCTTTCGTATGAACATCCCCCCTTGTGCCATCCGGGCGGATAAGGCTGTATTCCATCTCGAATGGTTTTCTCAATGTAAATGCATCATCAATAGCTTTCAGGATATCGTTTTTGCTTTCCGGTGTCATACGTTCTAAAACAAGGTCGTAGTTTGGTGTAACTTCAGAAGGATCCAGACCATATATGTTATAGACCTCTTTAGACCAGATGAGCTCATTTGTGACAATGTTCCATTCCCAGGACCCCAGATGCCCGATCTCCTGTGCTTTTATAAGCATCATCCTGCTTTTAGCCAGATCCTCTTCTTTCCTCTTTCTCTCGGTGATATCCCTCAGTACACCCATGCTGGCAATTCTGCCGCGATAGGTCACAATCCCTACGCTCATACTAACAATGATCTTTATTCCACCCTTACACAGCAGATGGAATTCGTATTCATTAGGGACATCTTCCCCCTTTTGCCTCCGAGAATAGCGATCCTGGACCATTTCAAGATCTTCTGGCGCAACAAAGCGATGAAAATCCAATCCTATAATTTCCTCGACCCTGTAGCCTGTTTTCTTTGCAAATGCCTCATTAACAAACTGCAGTTTTGAATCCTGGATTATAAAAACTCCCTCCAGGATGTTCTCGATCAGCAGGCGGTATTTTTCTTCGGATTGCTTGAGCTCCTCCTCTACAAGCTTCCTTTCTGTAATATCGCGCACATATTCTATCACACCTTTCATCTGCCCAGTTGTTGCTTCTTTAAGAGGATAACTGTAAATTTCAAGCCATCCCACTTCTTTTCCTCCAGGTCCGTGTTTAGGGACTACTTTATAGGCTGATTTACCAGTAACAAATGTTTCCTGGGCAGGGCACAACTCACATGGCCCTGTCCTGTTGTGATAAGCTTCATAACATTTCTTTCCAATAAGGGGCACAGCATATGGATACCAGGTTTCAGCAGTCTTGTTTACCTTGATAATGTTCATTTCCCTGTCGATAATGCCTATACCGTCCTGTATGCTTGCAAAGACACTTTCCATGAATCGTTCGCTTTCACGGAGTTCAACTTCAGCCTGTTTTCGCTTTTGATTGTTTTTATATGCTTCAATAATATTTGCGCTTGTATCGAGAAGAGGTTGAAGGTAATTAGCAATTCCTTCATCGTAGCCGCCTGGCCGGTTGGCGATACCAGCTATACCCACAGATTTGTTTCCGTGATAAAACGGCAAAACCATAAAAGAATTAAGCTTTGGATGACCTTCCGGGACCTCATCTTTCCATTCATCTCCAGAAGGATTATTGGAAATTAACGGTTTACCCGAAATTATTACCTGACCAAAAAGGGTTTTTAAGTTGGTAAATTCCTTTCCCAATGGAGCCTTTATTTCTATAACCTCCTCTTTATTCGAGGTGATATTTGTAATAGCATGGGTAATTTTTAAATAAGGATTACCTTCAGTGTTATAGAAGACATCTCCTATTAAACCATATTCACTCTGGGTCAGTGAAATTAATTTTTGTAGAATATTATCAAATAATATTCGTTTGTCAGAATCCTTAATGAAAGTGGATTGTGCATTTCTTATAGCCTCCAATAGATTGTGACTTTGGCGAAGTTGCTCTTCAGCATGCTTGCGCTCTGTGATGTCGGCTATTGCCGCGATCGCACCGGAATAATTTCCTTTTTCATCATAAATAGGGGATGTTTCTAAGCTTGTATATATCCGTGTGCCGTCTTTTCGGATAAATTCAAAATCGTGTTGTTCTTTGACATTTTGCGCACACCCCTCCAAATAGAGCATTGCATTCATCCTCCCCGGTTCATCCATGAAAGAAAACAAATGCTTCCCCATCATCTCATCGATGGTATACCCTAGCATCTGTGCCATACGGGGATTGACAAAACGGGTGTTCGCATCTTTGTCAAGTACCCAGATACCTTCCATCAATGTTTCGACTAGTGTGCGATATTTCTCCTCGCTGTTTCGCAGCTTCTCTTCCATTCGTTTGCGCTCTGTTATGTCCCTGACGACCTTTACCCCCGCAATTATTTTGCCCTTCGAATCCTTTAAAGGCGAAGAAATTAATTCGTAAAAAGAAATTCCCTTATCCGTGGGGATTCTCCTTTCAGACCTGTGGATCTTTCCATCAATGAATGTCTTCTCGACCGGGCAATCTTCGCAAATCTTATCGCTGCCCTCATATGCCCTGTAACAAAGTTCACCTTTCTTGTCACCATATAGATCCTTCTGTATCTGGTTCTGGTATATTATTTTATAATCCGTATCCTGGATTATTATACCATCACCTAAGGCCGCAATGATAGCCCTGGATCTGCTTTTTTCATCCTCACCTGCTGCAATTGTTGCCCCCAGGTCTTTTTCTCCCTGTTCATTTATGGTGATGTCGCGTAAATACTGGATTATTCCGTTGAATGTGCCATCCGACCCATACAATGGGGAAGACAGGATCTCAATGGATCGTTTCTCTCCATTAGAGTTGTAATGTTCATGCACGATCCTGGCAGATTGGCCTGTCTTTCGCACCTCTTCCAGCATACAATTATGTTTTGCATATGGTTTTTCTCTATGGTGGAAAATCTTGTAACATTGTTGAAATTCTGATGCATAGTTAGATAAAAACTCGCGTGCAGCCTTATTCATCAATTTTATTTCATAGTCCGGGCTGATAACCAGGATGCATTCCGGCACACCGTCAATTACTGATTGCAGGTCCGGTTCATATGACAATTCATTTTTAGAGGTGATCATTTTTGTTATTTTTTTATGAGATTTTTTGCCTCATTTTTTTTTTCAAGCATATTCATTCTGGATGTTTTGCATCTGACACTATCACGATCCAAGTTACTGTTTAAAGGTATTGCCAGAAAATATTCTTTATCTGGCGGTCAAACCTATCCCTTATTCCGGTAACTCACCAACAACATATTTACCCTTATATTAAAACATGATTTCCGTTTTGCCTTATAATTCTTTCGATTATAATCATGTAAGAAAAAGATCGAAAATATCTAAACTAAGCATGCAATGGCTTTCCCCACCTCATGCGTGGAATAATTTCCCCCAAGATCAGGCGTGGTGATATGCGTTGCAAGAACACTGTCAACAGCTTTATCTATTGACATTGCTTCTTCTGTATATCCTGCCCAATCAAGCATCATCCTGACGCTGAGTATGGCAGCTATTGGATTAGCAATCCCAATACCTGCGATGTCAGGAGCGCTCCCGTGTATAGGTTCAAAAAGTGCATAACGGTCTCCGATGTTAGCGCTGGGGCACAGTCCCAGGCCGCCAGCAATTGCTGCTGCTTCGTCACTGAGAATATCCCCGAAAAGATTCGTGGTCACTATCACATCATATTTTCCCGGATTCAGGATCATATCATACGCCATGGCATCCACGAGCATTTCATTATATGAAATATTGTTTTTCCTGGCAACGCTGGTACAGACATCACGGAAAAAAGAGTCGGATTTCAATACATTCGCTTTATGAACGATCGTCAGGTGTTCTTTTCTTTTTTTTGCAAGAGCGCAGGCACGTTCTGCTATCCTCTCACTTCCCTTCCTTGTAACGATCCTGGTGGTGTAAGCAGCATCCTTTTGCAATTCTTCTACACCTGAGTACATGCCTTCAGTATTTTCCCTCACGATTACAAAATCAAATTTCCCAGAGCAGGGCAGTTTTACATTTATGAGCGGTTTGAAAGGGCGGATATTGGCATATAGATCCAGTTCTTTTCGAAGCCGTACAAGAACACTCTTATAATTGGGGTCAGCAGGTGTAGTGATAGCCCCGAACAGCACGCAATCGCATTCCTTTATAATCCCAATATCTTCGTCTGTTATTGCGCTTCGTGTCTTTTCCCACTTGCTGTAACCTATTTCAAGAGGCACTTTTTCAATATCCAGGCTAAAAGCATCCAGTACTAAAAGTGCTGCAGGCACGACCTCCCTCCCGATACCATCACCTGGAACTACAGCGATTTTCATAGTAATCCTATTGTATCATTTTCAAGATTTCCTTTCAGAACTTTTACCAGCATCCGGATAGCATCAACGATATCATACTCTGACGCACCCCAGTGAACAACAGCGCCGTCAATACCATTGAGGTTCACCAGTCCTGATTTCTTGCTCTGGCAGCATCTGGTGATAAAAGGCCTGGTTGGCAAATAAAGCTGTGTCTTAAGCGGGCACATGTTGATGTGCTTATAGGTCAGATCAGGGTAGCGAAGCTCAAAGATCTGTTTTGAAATGTCGCATCCCACAAGTGTTGAATTATTCTCAATATCGGTATCAGTATCAAGATATTTTCCTTTAAGTTCCGATGCGTGGCAAGGAAATACCATATTTTCCCCTTCAAACTGGCGAAGGTCGATGAGTTTGGTTGAAAAACGGATATTCAATTCCCCAAGTATACCGCTCCTTACAAGCCTCTGGATAGCGAAGTCAAGCCAGGGGGGCTCAGGAGGTGCAATATCAATTATTTCAATTTCCATTACCTCATGCAGGCTTGGATCTTTGATAAATGTGGTATGCCTGTCCATCCCTTCAAAAATAACTGTGTTTACAGCACCTTTACATAACTTGATAGCAGATTCGATAAGCCTTGTCCTGTCATGGGAATCAAGTTTTTCTTCAAATATCTCAACTTCATTTCCGAAAGAGAGCAACTCAAGAGAGAGAAGTTTTCTTAGTAGCCCTTCGCCTTCACTTTTTACCCCGTATATCTCATAACCTGAGGGAAGTTGCGCTATTAGATATTCCGTAGTAAAATATATCGGCCCCCCTATCCTTCCCTTCGGATCAGTCCTGGTTACGCCTACGGATTTATAATCAGCCGGGAATATCATGCATTCACCTTTTTGCGGTGTTCCACAAGCCCGCCATCAGCAAGTATTATTCGCAGGAAATCCGGAAGTTTTGTGGCAGGGTATGTTCTCTCGTTATTTTTTACAATTCCTTTTTCAAGATCGATCTCGATATTATCTCCCTCCTTGCAATCGATCGTGGCTTCAATAATAGGCAGTCCTACATTAATTGCATTCCTGAAAAATATCCGGGCAAACGACTCGGCAACGATGCAGGCCACACCTGCATATTTCAATGCCAGAGGCGCCTGTTCCCTTGATGAGCCGCATCCGAAATTCTTTCCTGCTACGATAATATCTCCTTTGCGTACTTTTTTTGAGAATTCCGGGTCGATCCCTTCCATGACATGGGACGCGAACACGCTCATATCAGTCGTGCGCAGGTATTTTCCTGGAATTATCACATCAGTATCGATATTGTCACCGAATTTCCATGCTTTTCCCGATAGGATTATTATGTTCTTTTGATTCATTTATTGTTCTGTTTATTGTCCACGACTAAGATAATAATTTGGGTGAGGAAGGTAAATACCCGATAACAAATTTGCCAGGTAGAAAGACCGATTTCTCGATTCAGAATGGCTTGCTGAAATCTGCTTCAATGGTTTCACCTCAGCTCCAGCAATTCTGGCTGAGATTGGCGACCACGTTATAAAACCAAAAACGGTAGTATTAATTAACTAACGTAAAGTATTAAATATTTATATAGTATATAAGAAGGTGATGGGAACCCACATAATTAGCACTTCAAAATCCCTTGAAGAAAAGACCATCGTTCTTGGGATCACAGGCAGCATTGCTGCGGTACGTTGCGTTGAGCTTGCAAGGGAATTAAGAAGGCACGGAGCTGATGTTCATGCCGTAATGACCGATGCCGCGCGCAGGATAATTCATCCTGAAGCTATGCGCTACGCTACCGGCAATTCCGTGATAACCGAAATAACAGGGGATGTGGAACATGTGGATTTTTGCGGATTTGGGGGCAGGGCATCTTTGCTTTTGATCGCCCCGTGCACTGCAAATACTATAGGAAAAATAGCTCATGGTATCGATGACACACCTGTGGCGACTTTCGCTGCGACCGCTTTTGGTTCTGATATTCCTATAGTGATCGTCCCGGCAATGCATGAATCCATGTATGATCATCCCATTGTTATTGAAAATATTGGGAAACTTACAGGACTTGGAGTTGAGTTCGTAAATCCTCTAACCGAAGAAGGCGCCGCAAAAATTGCGGGAAATGAAGAAATAGTCCTGAGAGTGGAAAGAGCCACAGGAAAAAAGACACTTGCAGGAAAAAATATTCTCATAACAGGCGGCTCAACCGCTGAGGCCATTGACCCTATCAGGATATTGACGAACCGCGCCTCCGGAAAAACAGGGGTAGAGCTGGCACTTGCCGCATTCAGGAGAAGCGCCGAGGTAACTCTTGTTCACAGGGGCTGTATTGGAATACAGGGGATATGCGAGTTCTATGTAGAAAGCGCCGCAGATATGACTAAAACAGTCATCGAAGAGCTTGGAAAAGGATATGATCTGCTCATAAGCGCTGCTGCTATCTCTGATTTCACGGTTTCTCCATCAAAGGATAAAATTAAATCCGCAAAAGAGCTGACACTGAGATTGAAATCCGCCCCCAAACTTATAAAAGAAGCGCGCCGGAAATATCCTGGCCTGAAGATCATTGGATATAAGGCTGAAACAGCTATACCTGAAGATGAACTTATAAAACGCGCCAGGAAGTCAATGGATTCATCCCGTCTATGCATGGTAGTCGCAAACGATGTTTCATCGGGGGGGATGGGAACAGAAGAAAATAATGTTTATTTGATCGATGGTTCTGTTAAACCTGTTTCAGGTACAAAGCAGGAAATTGCGATAAAGATCATGGATAAAGTAGAAGAGATTTTGAGGGATAAATGAAAATCATCACTATCGATCCATGCTTTACAAAAGGCGATGAAGACCTGTTCAGCGGCGAAGCTGAACTTGGCGCTATAAAAATAACCCGGCCTGCAATAGATAAACTTAAGGAACAATTTGACAGCGTGCAGGTGACACCCGATAACGAAATGATAATACTTACTAATCCACCGGTTGAAAAAATAATAGTTTTCGATACCGGACGCGCGATAATAAGAAGGATCGCAAGTAAGGATCTTGCCATAAGCAGGTTTGAGATGCTTGAAAAATTACTTGGATAACATCATGACTGAGGAATGCATTTTCTGCAAGATCATCAAAGGAGAAGTTCCTGCGAATATCGTATATCAGGATGAGGACATGGTAGTATTCCACAATATCAAGCCCTCAGCGCCCATTCACGTCCTGATGATACCTGTTTTGCATATCGAAAGTGTCAATGCCCTTGAAGAGAAACACGGCTCTGTTATTTCGAAAATGATGATCAAAACAAAGGAAATTGCTCAATTACTGGGGATACGGCAAAGCGGCTACAAATTGATAATAAATGTGGAAAAAGGCGCAGGGCAGGTAATCTTCCATCTCCATATTCATCTCATTGGAGGATGGAACGAACAGAAACAGTTCCTAGCAATGAATATCAAGAATAACACCTTAACCGTGTGAATCCTGGCTATCGGTTAAGTTGCTATTCTTTGCTTTTTCTTATATCTGATACCAATAACTTGACACTCTCCACAGCTAAAGCCCGACTGAAGTCGGGAGCTTTCTTGCCCCTTTGAACCAATTTCTTTAAAACCCTTATAATGTTTACTAAATAACATTTATTCCATAAGCAGTTCACTTACTTTTACAAGCGGTATGAGTTCCACACCTGCTTTCAAAAGAACGGAATGTGCACCTTCTTCTCGATCTACTACCACGATAACATGCTTAACAACCAGCCCCTCATTTCTTAATAATTCTATTGCTTTCAGAACAGAACCACCTGTCGTAGCAACATCTTCTACCATGAGTACCCTGCTGTTCCTGGTGAAATCCCCGACTATCTGTCCCTTTGTTCCGTATTCCTTTGCTTCTTTCCTGATAATAATCAGCGGCAGATCCATTTCCAGAGATAAGGCCACAGCAATGGGGACGCCGCCAAGCGCGACACACCCTATATAATCAGCTTCAACCGAATACAGCTTTATCTTTTCAGAAATTTCCAGGGCTATCTGTTTTAAGATCCGTGGAGTTCCAATGGCTTTCTTAATATCGATATAATAACTGCTCTTCTTTCCGGATGCAAGAGTAAAATCCCCGAACCTGATTGCTTTGCATTCTTTAAGGGAATCGGTAAGTGAAGTCATTACCAGGGCTCCTTTTTTAATCTGGCATAATATCCGATAATATTGGTCAACCTGTGTAAAAGCGGCGTGAAAAGCACAACGGTTGCCATTATCCACGGCGACGCCAGAAAATTATCCGAAAACCATACAGGGTCAAAAGCGTATGTCAGGATCCAGGCGCCTGCTACAAAATCCAGCTGGTCTACAAGAGGGAATTTTGCGCCCCGTTCATACCCAAGCCTTCTCTTAAAAAAACTTTTTATCATATCTCCCAGGAGAGCGCCAAAAGACAGCGCAAATATGGATATCATAGTGAAAGTCCCAAGATATTGCAGTGAAGTTATTTGCATTTGTATGAGACCTGCAACTACACCGCATGCTGTACCTCCGATCAGCCCGTAAAATGTCTTGCCGTCGCCGAATATTCTTCTACCGTCCCACCAGTTCTTCTTGAAATCAATGGGTGTCCCGCCCCCAAAAACAACCGCTGTCGGATTTGCAAGGTAGGCGGGAAGCATCAACCATGAAGCTTTTATTATTAATCCCGCAATATTAGCGATTATCTCAAACATTAGCCTCGCCCGGGGGAAAATTGTTCGACCATGACTCCTGCTTTGTCAAAAAAAACCAGGGATTCCTTATCAGGATATACGTTACCGAATACGACTTTTTCAATTCTTGAATTGATGAGCATCTTTGCACACAGGATACACGGCTGGTGAGTGCAATAAACTGTTGCGTTCTCTATGCTGACACCATGAAGCGCTGCCTGGATAATGGCATTTTGCTCCGCGTGAACGGCTCGGCACAGTTCATGCCTTGTTCCTGATGCGATATTGTTTTGCTGCCTGATGCATCCGATATCCAGGCAATGTTCAAGGTTCCTCGGCGCGCCATTATAACCTGTGGAAAGTATCCTCTTGTCCTTTACTATCACTGCCCCGACCTGGTTCCGGAGGCAGGTTGAGCGTTTTGCAACTATGGTTGCTATTTCCATGAAATATTCATCCAGTGTAGGTCGCATCGGCGATTAATAACCACCAAACGATAAATATTTACTGCTTAGGGAATTAATTGTTTGATATGAAATCAATTGTTTTACTTTCATCAGGTCTTGATTCTACAGTTGCCTTCAAAAAAGCATATGACAAAAGCGATGAAATCCTGTGCGTGACGTTTGACTATGGGCAAAAAGCACGAGAAAAAGAGATCCTATTTTCGAAAACGATATGTGAGCGATATAATACCGGACACATTGTCATAGAACTTCCATGGTTCAGGACATTTCGTGGCGCTCTGACAGGAGGAAATGCTTTGCCTGAAATATCAGGAAATGAACTTGATACTATAGAAATCACGCAAAAATCGGCTGAAATGGTATGGGTGCCGGCGCGAAATGTTGTTTTTCTCTCGATTGGTGCAGCCCTTGCCGAGAATTACAAATATGATACTATTGTCACGGGTTTTGATGCTGAAGAAGCTGCCACTTTTCCTGATAATACAACCGAATTTGTTGAACGATTCAATGAGATGCTCAAATTTGGGACTCTCACCAAAACATGTGTATGGGCCCCTTTGATCTCTATGAATAAATATGATATCATAAGGCGGGGCTATGAGATAGATGCTCCGTTTGAATGGTCATGGTCATGTTACGAGGGCACGGAAAAACCCTGTGGCATATGTGAATCATGTCTCAGGAGAAAACGTGCTTTTGAAATTGCATGCATAAAAGATCCGTTGCTTGAAAGACTGGGATCAATTCCCGCAGAATAAATGATAAGGATCTTTGTATCCACAGGGATTTGATCCAACCCCTAAAACTATTCCAATTCAAACTTGATGAGGCAGTCGCCCACTGTTCCAGGTTTATCCACACCTTTTGTTATTACATTTCTTCCGATTTTTTTTACGGCTGCATACTTTGCCGCCTGTACTATGGGACAGGCTGTTGCTATACCTTCTTTCCTCAGGATCTCATTACCATGGCAGATGGCGCATCCTTTGATATTGAGCGTATATTTTTTTTCGTCGCAATTGATTTTCACATGTTTTGCAAATTCAAGTTCGTTCTTGAGATAGTTTTCAAAACTCTTGGCAAATTCATCGTTACTTTTCAGGTTCCCTGCTTTATCCGCCCAGTTGTCGGCAAATATCGAACCCACTTTGGCATTTACTTTCTTGGCATCCTCACCAAGTGCTTTTATCACAGTACTGTGATATTGTTTAAAGAAATTCAGGCTTGTTGTCATGTTACCTCCAATCTTGTGACTGTTTTGACAAAACTATACATAACCGTAATCCAATATAAAGATTTTGCTTAAAAAAAATTAAAAAAATTACTTTTGAAACTGCATGATTCCCATTACCTGGAAAATTATGATATCGTGAAAAAGCTGATTTGCACGGAAATATCCGTGAAAATCCGCTAAAACCCATCTTTGGAATAAAACCGCATTCCAAAATGTTCACACTGGCCGGCTTCGCAAGCTTCTTCTTGCCGCCTGTCACAATGCGAAAGCGTTAAGAGTCGTATTGCCATATCGTGTTTTTCGCAGTACGGTGAAACTATCATTTTATTCCTCCTTTTATGTCAACAAATTTGGATTATTCGCCAACAATATGTAAATAAACCACATAATATATAATATTAAGCGTTTAATATATAATTCTAATAATTATCATTACCATACAATGATGATTGGAAAAAACCGATAGGCATTACTGGCTTTTTCCGAATTTTTCCTTGTAAAAAAGTTGGTCCAATTCCTTCCTTTCTGATATCATTTTCTTATGAACAGGATTCCCCAGAGCAATTACACCCATTAATTCAAGAGAACCGGGAGCTCCAAGGATGTTATTGACAATTTCTTTGTTCTTAAGGATTTCACCGAGCCATACTCCCCCAAGCCCCATTGAATGAATCGTAAGGAGCATATTCTGGATGCATGCTCCTATCGACTGTACGTCTTTTACATAATTATACATATGATCCTTATCCAGAAAAACGACTATCAGCACTGGTGCGATCTTAATGGTAGGCCCGTAATTGGTAAGCTTTAACAATTCGATTTTGGTACCAGGATTTCGCACTATAATAAAACGCCATGCCTGATTATTCAGACCTGATGGCGCCCAACGCCCTGCTTCCAGGATTTGAGTGATCACTTCATCACTCACATTTTCATCAGTAAATGCTCGAACACTCCGTCTGGATTTAATTGCTTCGATAGTATCCATTTTATCACCCGTACATAATAGGATCAGGAGGCTGCATTTGAAGCATTGGGATAAGGTTTTCAAGCGAAATCGGGAATACTCCTGTAATTTCTTCCCGGCAAGAAGGACAATTCCGGGAAAAATTAAGTGGCGTTACCCGGATCGTTTCATCATAAATGGATTCGGAAATGAATGGACTGATAGTTTGGATGGTCTGCCCTATTTCGAATTCTCCACCGGAAAGAAAATCATAATAGGTAATTTTCTCGGAAAATCCACATTTACATTTTAATTCGACCATATTTTTCAGAAATGTATTTCGCCTATTTTTTTGTAATAATGAAAAAATCATTTCTTTCATTGATTCATTTCCATTCATACATTTCGACATGTGGGGTCTCACAGCGCAGACAACTTCCACATATCACATTTACATTGAATTGTGGCGCCTTGCAATCCTGGCATGGTGTGCATTCCAAACAGTCTTTCTTACACTGGCGTAATTCCATGATAATATATTATTTGATAATACTAAAAATAGATTGTGGTCTCATCTGGTACGCCTTACAACAAAAACAATGAATAATATGGCTATTGTATCTGCTAATGTGAGCATACTTGTATTTTTCTTCTCAATCTCTTTCAAACTCCCACCCTCTATTGCAAATTCATGCGATGAGGGTAAACCCCATTTATTGTTTCTCTCCATAGCTTCAACAAATACCAGATGTTTGCCAGATGATAAATTTGATACATCAATTTGCGCAAATACGTTCTCTGTCTGAGAATCAAAAATCCCATCAGCAGGATTCATCCGGGATTTTTCAAGAGGAGAATCAATATAATACCTTACAGCTTTTATCTTCATCTTATATCCGGCTGATACTATCGTCCTCAATATCGTCCTGTTGTCTTCCTTCATTAACGTGATTTGTTTGATCCCAGGCGTCATGTGAAGCCCTGTTATTTCATGAATATTCGATACATGACAGGCTTCACACCTTTCATTCCTGTGTTCCTCATCGCCTATGTACATCGCGCTGAAATTGTCCCGGGTCGCTGCATGACAGCTAATACAATTCCTTGGGTTCTTGTAACCGGCAGGATGTGTCTGTATGTCTTTTGTTCCCCCATGACATGCACGGCAGGCATTGTTCCCTCCCCCGTTTATAGTATCATGTTTTCCAAGGGATAGTATTTTTTTCTCTGAAAAACCCTCATTTCCATGACAAGAAAGACAGTTTCCCCCACCGTTTCCACCATCAAAGACCTGGGGTGAATGGAAATTTTCAGGGATTTTCCCGATATTAATAGTTGAATTTTCCCAGAGCCAGCTTGTATTATAACCTCCTATCGTCTGGTTTACAATTGTTTTCTTAATGTCAGGGGACAGACCTACTACCTCTTCAAGAATCACCATATTTTTTGGATTTGCCTGGATTATTCCCGATACTTTGGCCTTGAAAATCGTAACATTCTTGGGCTGGTTCCCAAGATAATTAATGGTCGGGGTAAATTCAAATATGTCTCCACGTTTCACAATATCCTCATAGAAATAATTAGCAGTTTGTAACTGGAGGATAGCTGCTTCGCTTTTTGTGTCCACTCCTTTGACCGTAAGGCTTGTTTCTTCCGAAACATTCCATATCTGGCCTTCATAAAGAGCTTTTTGGTTTTCAGGTTCAATAGTTACATGCAAATCTTCATCTGTAAGTCCTTCCAGCAATTGCAGAACCGTTATTTCATTAAAAACTTTTTTATCAGTGAAATTGACCGTTTCCCTCGTGAAAAATATCTCATCTTTCTCCTTGCTGACCCTTTCTATTACCCTATATTTCATTTTCGGGCTGGCATACACATGACATGAATAGCATGATGTGATTTTTTTCTCAGGATGTACCCTTTTCAGCCTGAAACCTTCAAACTGGATAAATCCGGTGTCATTCGTTTTAAAAATACCTGTGATAGTAACGACAATTTCTGGCACTTTTATGCTTACGTTATCGATGGTAAGGTATTCTTCATACGTGTAATTTCCAATGCCCACAATGCTCATATCTAAAGATTTATTTTCTTTAATAAGTTCAATTAGAGCGCTCCCTCTTACTGATGAAACCTCGATCAATTTCAGGCCAAAACCGAATCCAAAGTCCACAGATTCTCCTTCTTTTACGCTGAATTTGTTATTTTCCCTGCTGAGTTCCACAAGGGCAGTCCTGTTCTCGTATATCAGGGTCGCATTTCCCCATTTCTCTGAATTGTCCTTATTCAGGTGGCAGTAAATACAATTGATGCTGGCAAGAAGATCGTTTGAGGCAAAATGAGATACCGTTGAATTAATGTTCTTGCCCTGTGAATAAACGCTGTTTGTGTGGCATTCCTGGCAGTCCTGGGATGTTGTTACGTTATAATTGATGATGTTAGTCGGGTTATTGTTCAGGCCAGCGTTCTTGAAATGCGAATATATCATTGGGGCACGGAATTTTTGATTCAGGGAATGGCACTCATCATTGCTGCATTTCTTCGGCGATTTATATCCCGCAGGGTGTCCGGAAGGCTGTGTCCCATCGCCATGACATGCCCAGCACGCCCTGTTTCCACCGTCATTTATGCCATAATGAACGCTCTTATTGAAGGAAAGGACATCTATTCTCTTATCGGCAGGAGCGCCCCCCCCTCTGCTATCATGGCAGGAAATACAATCAGGCCCACCACCGCCGGCGCCAACATTATGAATGAATAAAGCGCTTGTTGCCGGGGAATTTACTGCATGACAGATCTTGCAGGTTTCATCCGAATATCCTCCGAGTGAATGGTTATAGAAAGAAGTCCCATCTGACGCCTGAGCAGGAACATTCCCTGATTTATTCTGTATTTCAGGCGGTTCGGGATCATATGATGTTACATTATAGGAATAATTTCCTGGCATACCACCATCTTTGTAATGGCAGTTGGCGCACCAGAAACTTGTATTTGTTATGCTCTGGTTAAGGGCATTGCCGGATTTGATGTACAATACATTTCCCAGGGGATTTGTATCATGAAGCTTATTCTCACCGTGGCAATATTTGCATGCATTTACCTGGGTGTCCCAGTAAGCAGGTGAAGAACCGTTCCAGAGGCCTCCTGAAGCGGGATTTGAGCTGTGTGTCATTGGCGAAGGGAAGAGCGATGCGTTTTCAAACTTTGATACACCATTCCCCAGGTGACAGGTCGTGCAGTCTGCTGTGGTGAGTTTGAAAGCAGTCCGGGCAGCGCCATGACAATCCCCACAATTGGTAGCATTTACACTGATATATGTCCTATTCTGAAGTAAATATTGTATGTTGTGGATATCGGAATTATTTTCTGCATGACATTGGATGCATTCAACTTTCCCTGCATGCATTTCCATTTTCAGTGGATCATTCTGATGACAATTATTACAGAATCCTGAATCTGGAACTGGCTTTGTCAGGTTCGGACCATGTATCCTATCAGTCCAATGGCAGGTTGTGCAATCCGGGCGCCCGGCAGGATGGCCCGCAAACATTATACCGGATGTGTGGTTTCCCAGCATAACATTTTTTGGGTTTTGCATGAGATCCCGGTAGACTGTTGTCGAATTCGCATGGCAGTAAGCGCAGTATTCCTCGCCCGGGGAAAGTCCGAAGCTGGCGTTCCTCCCATAATGGGCTGCGCTTATATTTACGCTATTCAGGGGATGTTTTTCGCTGATTATGAATAGATTTGAGGTCTTGTTATGGCAATCGCCGCATGTAATGGTTACTGAGATGTTAGAGGTCTTATTATGGTTATAAACCTTTGGAACATCCGGTACAGTATCACCGATATGGCAGTATTCACATGTATATGTGGGTACATCTCCTCCTACCCCATGGAAAACAGAAGTATTGGCTGAATAATGGCACGCCTGACAATCATTGCTTGTAAGACCTCCATCTGATTTATTGATATCTTTGTGAAATCCAAACACAGATGAGTTGACAATCGGTCCCCATGCACCACTGTGACAATCCAGACATTCAATTGCACTGCCCGAATACACAAATGCAAGATAAATGAATAGTGCCAGGACAATCGAAATCTTTTTCATATTATTTACTCAATCATTTCCCGGAAAGGAAATCTTATTATCATGATTATGATATTGTCATAATGATATATTAATCTTGGCTTTGCATACACATGAATATTATAAATCAGACGAAACGAAAAAAATATTATCCTGACATCTCCCGCCATTACGGGATTAAAAACCGGATAGTAAATTCGACCCCACTCCTGTGATAATGCACAGTATTAGACGGATGAATTCGTGCAGGAGTTTGAGGCTAAGAAAAAAGGCAGGCAAGGTTGTGATATTTCTGTGAACAACCTTCTGTCGGGATCAAGAGCCCTGTTCCAGAATCGACCCGATAACCGTATCAAGATTGGCAATTGTGGGCACGACCATAAGGTTCCCATTGATAATAACGGTAGGAGTTCCCTCGATCCCATAATTATTCGCCAATCTGAAATTATCCAAAGCTTCTTTTGCTGCTGCCCCGCTTTCAAATTTCTGGTTAAAATCCGGTCCAAGCCCTATTCCTGATGCAACAGTTTCAATCGCAATTGTGCTTTCCATTATATCCATATTCTTTTCGAATCCGGCAGTGAATAACGCTTCATACATTTCATCTCCTTTTCCCATCTGTTTCGCAATAATATATGCTTCAACACTCTTTGTGGATTGTCCCGAAAAATTGATGGGAATGTATGTGATTTCAACTTTGTCCCCATATTTTTTTAATAGCGAAGGCATGCTTTTTTGAAGATCATAACAATGACCGCATTTGAAATTCAGGAATTCCATGATCTTGACTTTACCAGGTTCATAAGTGGAGGGCATATTCACCTTGGAATAATCTCCGGCTATTGTTTTTTCAGGTATCTTTTCTCCGGTATTCAAAAAATATATCGCCAGGGCTAACATAACAAGAAATGCCAGTATAAAATGAATTGTCTTAAGACCAGATTTTTTTTCAGGGATCTTTTGTTTCTTTTTTGCCATTAAATTGGTTTAAATATAGTTTCCTCTTATAAATATTGTGTTTTGAGATTATTTGCCTGCCCTCTCAAATATTCTACAGAAACCTTAATAGTAATTTCCAGATTGTTTTTAAAAGGCTGAAAATTATTCCCTGAACCAAAAGTCATTATTTTCAAATGTCTAAGATTAATCCTTGTCTCTAAATAATGGTTTGTCAGCGTCTAAGACAGGAAGATTTAGAAAAATAAGATAGCACTAATTTAAAAAAATATGCGCCGGTCGGGATTCGAACCCGAGTTTAAGCGTTGGCAACGCCTAGTGATAACCGCTACACTACCGGCGCGATCCGAAGCTTTGCGGGCATCCTCTTAATATTACAATCCATATTAATAGTTTTTCTAATCCTGCCCCACAGGTGATCATCATTCCCTCAAATGCAGATCAAAAACATATCTCTTCACTCTTGGCGCCACATCCCCGCAATCCCTAAAAAAGCCGATCTTCCACCCTTTTTCCTCAAGGAGCCTCCTGAAATGGGGCATCTCAAAATCTTTTTTGAAAGTATAAAAATGGACACATCCCCCGGGCCTCATGATCGATCGAACCATATCCAGGAAGAAGTCCTGCCCGTAAGGAGCCGGCATCACGATACGGTCAAACCCTTTCCTGAAGAGATTATTCATATTTCGGGCATCGCCCAGAATAATATTCGCTTCAATATAGTTCAGTTCAAGATTTTTCCGAAGAAAAGTACAGGCTTCCCGGTTGTTATCAAGTCCCGTGATGTTGACCTTCTTTTTTATCCTTATCGGGACAAGAAACGGCCCCACACCTGCGAATAATACAAGGACATCCTCGCCATCTTTTACTATTTGAGCTATCCTTCCCCGTTCATAATACATTTTTCCTGAAAAAAAAGTTTTGGTAACATCAAGCTGAAAAACACAGCCGTTCTCCCTGTGCAAAGTGGTTGTCCTTTTCCCCAGCAACAATTCAAAATCCGCTACCCTTGCAGGACCTTCTATTTTATTGAGCTTTCTAAGGACGGTCTTGAGATCTTTTCTCTGGATCGATAATGCTTCTGCAATAAGATATTTTTCCTCATCAAGAGTTGGTGGGATATTTATTATCGCGATGTCTCCGATTACTTCGAATCCTCTGGGGAGAAGTGAGAGTTTTTCAGGGGGGAGCTTATCCAGGAGGAGGGAACGCAGGGACATATTCAGGTATTCTTGAGCGCGCTTGCAAGCATTATCGCCCTCGTATAATGCCCCCCCACACGCGAAGTATCCACGAAGACCTTCTCCATCAATACAGGAGCGCCATGACCGTATCCTCCCCCCAGGAATACAAGCGTCCTGAAAATCAGGTTCCCTGAAATACCATCCGGTGCCAAAATGAAATTTGCCTCTTCTATCGCATCTTCTATCAGGATGGAATAATTCTTTGCTTCTATCCCCAGTTCACGTAGTTTTCTTGTTACAAGTTCGGCGTCTTCAAGTGTCCTGTCTACTGTCTTGTCCCGTCCCATATCCTCAAAACGTCCGCCAGAGAGGATACCTACCCTCATTTTCACACCCAGGCGCTCAAAATGGCCGGCTGCGCGCTTTATCAACTCCACCTTATCTTCAACGGAATTTCCCTCGTCAATACCCACAGGTGCAAGGAAGAATGGCCTTCCGTTGGCCGTTTCTAATAAAGCCACCCGGTACAGCTTTGTCACATTAAGTGATTTCTTAAGCCGGGAAAGAGTCTTTGTGGCACTTAGCGTTCCCCTGACGGCCCCGTCTATCTTTCCGTTTAACAGCAATTCGATCAATTTCTTTGAGGGGTCATTTGTTTGTATTATCTCAAGGTCTGTCCCTATGGCTTGTATCTCATTTTCATCGCCAATGAGCACAACCTGGGCGTATTCACTGGCACTTTGTGCGCTCTTTAGCAGTTTTTCAGAGACTTTAGCTATCCCCAGGCCAATACGTGCATGATTCTTTCTTGCTTTTATCTCAATATCGAAAAGTAGTGACATTTTTTCAAGTCTTTTTTCCCAGTTCTTTTGAACGCTCACAGGACGCGATCACAGCATTCATCATGCCGATCCTGATACCCTGTTCTTCGATTACCCGAAGTCCCCGGATGGTTGTTCCCCCGGGAGATGTCACCATATCCCTTAATTCTCCCGTGTGAGCCGGACCTTCAAGCACCATTTTGGCAGCGCCAAGAACGGTTTGTGCCGCAAGCAGTTTTGCTGTGTTCCTGTCCAGACCTTCATGCACGCCTCCGTCTGCCATGGCTTCGATTATCAGGAAAATATACGCAGGACCGCTCCCCGACAATCCTGTTACGGCATCCATAAGGTTTTCCTGGAGAATTACTGTCCTGCCAATAGCATTGAATATACTGGCCGCCATTGCAGTATCTTCTTTTGATACCGCACTTCCCGGACTTATTGCCGATGCTGCTTCTTTCACTGTTGCAGCGATATTGGGCATCACTCTTACAACTTTTGTCCCAGGATTCAGGTTTTTTTCAAATGTTTCAATTGTAACTCCGGCTGCTATTGATATTATTAACTGTTTCTTTATTGAACTTTTGATTTCATTCAGGACTGCCGGGACTATTTGCGGTTTTACTGCAATAACAAGTACATCTGAATTGGCAACAGCATCGCGATTATCTTTGCATATATTTATCTGGTGCTCTTTCTCAAGCATCTGCAATTTCGCAGCATCCATATCACTGGCATAAATGTTCCCCGGAGGAACAAGCCCGGCATGAAGTATGCCTTTGATAAGGGCTTCTCCCATTTTTCCTGTGCCGATAAATCCGATTTTTTTATTTGCCATGGTTGTCATTGAAATCTAACACATAAAAGACATGAAGTGATAAAAGGATTATGATGTATGGCGAAGTCAGGATATTGGTGTGGGCAATGTTTATATTTCTTCATCAATAAGAGGTATAACATGGCAGAGCTTGGGAAAATTGAAAAACCGGAAGCATCGAACTTTTCAGCTAAAAGGAAATTATATGTGATCCCTACACTTCCTTTTGAGGAGCTTTCTATGCAGTATGATATTGGCATGAAAGTGGAACGGTTCTGGGGCGAAGTCAGGGAAAAGATAAATTATTTTATTTCAACCTATGGGAATATAAATACGCTTTATTTAGAAGGGATCAATGAAGATCAAAAATCAGGTCAGGAATATCTGGAAAAACTCGGAAAAGAAAATAATTATTACAAGTTATTGAAAGATCTCATTGATGGCGGTGCGGTCATCAGGGGAATTGAAGAAAGCGGCCGGATGGAAAAGTTGAAACTGCTTTTTGAGGAATACTCAAAATCTTTCCTGCCGGAAATAAAAGAATTCCATATGGCTTATTATGGCAAAGACATAAATTTTGAAGGATGGCGGGAATATCTTGTCAAAAATATTACTGAAATGCAGGATGAGATGGGAAAATCCGCGACAAGGATACTTGGGGAATTGCCTCCTGATTCAAGCGGTGTCCTGATCATAAGTGACGGAAGGCCCGTAGAATTCCCCGAAGGAATTGACGTTTTCCAGATAAGGCCGCCAGCTTTTGATGAGATTGAAAGGAATATCCGGCACAAGATAAAATAAGAGAAGATTTATTCTCATTAAAACACTTGGTTAAAACAATGACATGGATCATCTATGCTGTGGCCTGTATTTTCCTTTATGGGATTATGCAGTTTTTCATTAAATTATCTTCAAACGGCAACGCTATAACCTCTTCAATGTTTTTTGTAACTGCGCAATTCATAACGCAGCTTGTCCTGGGAGCTTACTTTATTTCGAAAAGCGGATTTGATATGAATGTCTCCAGTATCAAGTACAGTATTCTTGGAGGCATAGCTGCTGCAATTGCAACCATCCTTTTCTTTCTTGCTCTTGAGCAGGAATCCATTTCCAAGGTTGTTCCAGTTGTGAACCTTAATGTTGTCGTTGGAGTACTGCTTGGCATCATCATCTTAAAAGATGAATTAAACCTTCGTATAACAGCAGGGTTCGTTCTTGCAATAATCAGTATTTATCTCCTTACAACCGCAAAATGAGCGACCTCAATCGGATGCGTAAATTGGCATGGTTTTGACCCTTTTTTGCAGTTTCTTAGACGAAATATAATGGGTATAAAAACCCTATGACCATCGACGGATAACCTTAAATACCAGATATACCATATCATATTAATGATTATGATGACGTTATAAAGCTAACGTTATAAACCGTGTCCGAGCCCGACCTCCTAACGGGTGCTCCTCTGTTCGCTATATGGGGGTGTGAATCCCCCCTCGGACAAACCTCATTCTTTTTCACTTAAACAATTATTCACTGTAAATATCTATTGTTTGTGGAAGACTACAATTGACTAAAAGTGATGGGCCCGTTGCGATTTGAACGCAAGACCTCTCGGTTATCAGCCGAGCGCTCCACCTGGCTAAGCTACGGGCCCGAAACTACCGCCCCTAATACCCCATCCAATTTAAACCTTATCTTTGTGAATGGAAAAGTGACCTTCAAGGATTCGAACTAATCGATAGTTTTATCTACCTCTGACTATCTTCGCCGTTCTACTGTCATCTCGCAGTATTCATCCCCACTACACATATTCTTTGAATTCTGTCTGAGAGTATACTCTGGGTTCAGGCTCTCAACAGCCGATCCCATCATGGTTCGACAACCTGTAAAGGCAACGATCTTGGGGTCTAGCCCCATCTGTATCGCACTGTTTCTTACCCCACACTCGGTCACCTTCCCCATCGCACCATACTCTGTTTCCACAACAGGTTCCATCCTGTTTTCTGGTCCAAAGGAGATCATACTGATAACTCCAATCGTCTCTACAAGCTGCCTGGCATTACCCGAAGGCAAGCCAAGAGCCATTGCAAGGTCCTTCATTTCCTTTCCAACTTCTACCAAGATAGGACGCTCGATCTCATCATATTTATCACCAAGTGCCTCCCTGAAGAACTTGTCGTACAACAAAGGCATGAAGCCTGCCGATTTTGCTGCTATCTTCCATCTCTCCTCAACAGGAATGTCTTCAATTTTTACCATAGTTTTAACCTCCACTATATATTGAGGAATAACATCCTCAATGATATATCATTTTTAATTATACAAGTAACTTATGATTAGCACCATTCAGCTTCTTGTTTACCTCTCCATATGTCTTGACCACATTTCTGAAAAATGCAGAAATTTTGAAGAAGATATGCGCTGGGCATTGGCCGAGAAAGCAATTGATATATAGGAAAGATATGAAAGACTTCGGCAGCTTTATTAAGAAAAAGTGTATAAAGCTACAATTGGGAAAATACCTATATACTATCAATTCTAATATTTAGTTCGTATAATTACGAACTAAAATGAGGAAAAAATGAAACAAGAACGTTGGGGCAACATAGGCTCAAAATTCGCACATCTTACAAGCGTACATCCGTGTTATAATGAAAAAGCGCATTTCACGACTGCAAGAATTCACCTACCTGTGGCGCCTCGCTGTAATATCCAGTGCAATTATTGCATTCGCAAACTGGATAAATGTGAACACAGGCCAGGAGTAGCAAGTAGTATATTGAATCCCCGGGAAGCTCTTGTGAGGGTTGATAAATACTCAAGGGAAATGCAAAATCTCAAAGTTGTGGGTATTGCAGGACCAGGTGAGGCACTTGCAAATGAAGATACCTTTGAAACCATGAGGCTTGTGCATGAAAAATATCCCGAACTTATAAAATGTGTGGCAAGCAATGGGCTTTTGCTTTCAGAAAGAGTGGATGAGCTTGTCAAAGCAGGCGTGACAAGCGTTACCGTAACGATAAATGCGGTTGATCCTGAAGTTGGCGCAAAGATATATTCGTTCGTCCGTTATCACGATAAGACCTATAAAGGTGTTGAAGGGGCAAGACTCCTGATCGAGAAACAGTTCGAGGGGATAAAGAAAGCAAGCGAAGCCGGACTGAATGTCAAAGTCAATACAGTGCTTATTCCTGAGATAAATTTTGACCAGATAAAGAAAGTCGCCCAAAAGGCGGCCGAGAACGGTGCAATAATAATGAATATCATCCCCATGATACCGCTTCACAATTTTGAAAAGGAAAGGCCCCCAGAATGCGACGAACTTACCATAGCAAGAACCATTGCTGAAGAATTCCTGCCGCAGTTCAGGCTGTGCAGGCAATGCCGCGCAGATGCTGTTGGTGTACCCGGCGCTGAGCCCTGCGGTTCGCCCGTGCAGCAGCGTACAAGCAGCGAATATTATCATGCATAATATTATTAAATAATTAAATAAATAAGAGAGGTGAAAAAATGTGCTTTGCAGAATCATCGGTCAGTGTGGAAATTGAGGAAGGAGGTCTGGTCACAGAACAATATGAATGCAGTGATTGCAGCTCAAAATTCCGCGGGATCGGAAAAAAAGTAAGATGCCCGACATGTGAATCAACCAATTTGAAGAAGGTCGATTAAGCCAGCCAATTTTTTTCAATAACAAATCTTTCTTTTTGGAAGCTATGCCCAGACATTCCTTAGCTTCGGCAGCTGATGGTAATCACAACACCTCATCCATGCTGCCGCTGCGTAAACCCATGAGGTCAAGCGTAACATACGAAAATCCAAGCCTCTTGAACTCTGTAGAAACCGCATCGCGCATTTCCAGAAATCGAACCATCTCTGCTGGCATGATCTCGATGCGGGCAATTCCTGTGTGGTCACGTACACGCAATGCATTGAATCCGAGTGCATGAAGATAACTCTCGGCTTCTCCAACTCGCTTTAATCCATCAACTGTTATGGCCTGCCCATAGGGAAACCGCGAAGAAAGGCATGCCATTGAGGGCTTTTGTGTGACTGATAAGCCAAGTTTCCGGGCTATTTCACGGATTTCCTCTTTTGTAACCTTAAATTCCACAAAGGGATTATAGATGCCCTCTTCAATGACTGCCCTGTGTCCCGGCCTGTAACCTTCGAGATCCGAAATATTTGTTCCTTCGATAATCGTTCTTATATCATGTTCCGCTGCGATCTTCTTTAGCTCTCTTATCAGTCCCTTTTTACAATGATAGCATCTATCTCTGGGATTTTTTGCAAAATCCGGCTCTCCAAGTTCATCGTAGGTTATAACAATATGCGAAATACCAATCTCTTTAGCTACTGCTTTTGCACATTCAAGCTCACCGGGTGCAAATGTCTGTGAATCTGCTGTGACAGCGAGAGCCTTTGTTCCAAGAGACCGAAATGCCAGTGCTGCAAGCACGGAGCTGTCAACTCCTCCTGAAAATGCAATAAGGACACTTCCTCTTTCTTTAAGAGCAGCAAGAATAGATCGTATTTTTTCATCAAGGGACATTGTAAATCATGCGACCATAATCATTTCAGAAATACCACATTTCGTATAAATCATTTTGCATCATCCCTGTTTATTTCCTAATTGTATATGTTGTGATTTTTGGATTATTCCATGTCGGATTCTCATGTTTCCAGGTCAGTATTAAGCTATTTGGGGTAGAAACCGTATATGTAATAGATGCATATGGGTCTTCTCCATCTACAGTTTTTGCTCCAGATATGCCCGCATCAACATGGTACACTGTGTCATGGAGATTTACTGAAGCATAATGAGTATGGGCCCCAACAAATATAGAAACTCCTTGAGATACTAACATTTTTTCAAAATTATCTCGGTTAGCTTTATCTGCATCTAATGAATCTCCAACATGTCTCTTTTTAGGATACAACGGTTCATGGCCGATAACAACCTTCCAACTTGACGTTGAGGATAAATCCGATTTTACCCAATTGTACAATTGTGGTGCGATCCATCCACCATCACTACCACCATATTTCCAATAAGCATCATTGTTTTTACCATCCCAATATATGTTCATATTCACGACATGAACATTACCTACATCTACAGAATATGCTGTTTTCTCAGTACCTTTTGGAGCAGGATTGATTTTGAAAGTTGTCGGTAATGACATACTCCTGAGATAACCCATATCTCCATTATCAATCTCATGATTACCAACTACAAAGTAAATGGGAATTGTATTTACATTAGATGCTTTATATGCTTTAACTGTTTGAGAAACATGATCCATATCTCCAACCATGAATATGGCATCTACTTTTCCGGTTGGTGATTGCGGAATTATCTGATTCATATCGGCTGTTAAATCAGTTATACCTTTCTTGCTGAATTTAGATGGTCTTGCATCACCAAGATATGCTATTGTTGAACCTGATGCTGGAGTTGGCGTTGCTGTTACAGCGGGTCCTGGGATTACAACAGGTGTAGTTGTTACATTTGGTGTTGCTGTAACAACAGGTGTTGATATTGGAGTGTCTTTCAATCTTAATACTACATCATCCATCCAGAAAGTTCCATAGCCATCCCAGATATTAGCATAGATGTACATATAGGCAGTATTCGAACCCGTTTGAAAATACATTATTCTTTGTTCCCAGTCATTTGTACCTCTGCCGAATACGGGAAGGTTAGTCTGGCTCATCCAATTCTTGTTTGCATCAAGTTCGACTACTCTGATTGCCGGGGTATTCGTGCCACCTGCATTTTCTGTTTTGCCCCATACTGAGACTGTATAATTTGTAAGAGATTCTGCAGGAATTAAATCAGATTGTGGATATCCAGATTTATGATCTGTCGTTCCAGAGATGCTTATTTTTATTGATTTTGAGCCGCTGTAAGATACATCATCCCCTATCGGGGTGTTACCATTCAGGCTAATAAATGTCCAGTTCAATGGAATTGATATGCCGCTTTCAAAGCTGGGATTTACGACAAGGTTTGTATTTGGATCTGTAAGTGCCGAAACGGGATAAATTAGCAGCAGACTGCAAATTGCAAGTGCAATTGTAATCATCGTCATGTTTTTTGATTGTATCATTTTATTTTCACCAATTATATTTTATTTAACTATATCTACTATAAGAATGGGATTAGTGAAATAAAAAGACTTTGATGGTTATTAAAAGTTTTTCTGAGTTTTTAAAGTATAGTATAGTTTATTTTAATTTTTTATTGCCTAATTATTCTTTATTTTTTAATACAATAAAAATAAAGCTTTAATTAATGAATTGGAATCCTTATTTGTGATGGTTCACTCATTCCAGAACCTTCAACATTTTCACCTATTAAAAAGTTACCTCATGAGTTCATTGGAACTAACACTACTGCAATATCCAGATTTCGTTCTCAGATTTTTTCCACATGAAATGAAGGTAAAACAGTGAACATATTTCTAAAGACTGATATTATGGTGCTAAAAACGATATCTATTATTCATGTTAGATTTCAATTCGATAGCTTCTGGCTGATTTCACATGCCTATTTTCCATTATGATAATGAAAATCATTATTTAATTTTTCCATAAGAAATAAAGGGGTTAAAATAATAATAAAAATGCAAAAATGATTACAAATACCCGGAAATTAGAAAAAAAAAGTTTTTTAAGAAAAATCACTTCAACAGGATAGTAAATGTATGTTTATGTTCTTCCTCTTCTGTGAGAATCTCTTCAAAGAGCAATCTTGTGGTTGAGTCTTCTTTTTCTGCTGCAAGATCGATAATTTTCCTGTAGAGCTCAATTGCTTCATTTTCTGCTTCAAGGTCTTTCTCAACCATATTTTCAAGTGAACCGCCCACAATGATGGGACTGGGTTTGACCGTGGGGATCCCGCCAAGATAAAAAAGCCTCTCGGCGATCTTTTCAGCATGCTTCATTTCCTCAATGGCAATATCTTCAAAAATATCCTTTACTTCAGGGCTTTTCATCCCTATTGCCATTACATGCTGCCACATATACTGGACACTTACCCCTATTTCCCTTGCTATCGCTTTATTAAGTAATTCTATTAATTCACTCGCCATAATTGATCAATACAATATTTATTTTATTCTTATTTAACCTCGTGGGTTCAAAAGGTAGAGATGTTTCTTTCCGAAAGGAAGGTGTAGTTCACGGATTCACTTGATCTTGAGCCCTTTAACCCTAATCCCTTCGTCCACTATTTCCCCTATTACCTTTCCCCCCAACATCTTTGCAGCACTTTTTGCCTTTGCCTCCGGGATTATCACAACAAAGCCCATACCCATATTGAATGTCTTGTACATTTCCAGGTCTTCAACATCCCCTTCTTCTTGCAGGAACCTGAATATCGGCTGGGGTTCCAATGGATCTTTGATGTCAAAGCCGTATTTTGTAGTGCGGTGGAGTTTCATAAGCCCGCTTCCGGTAATATGGGCCAGCCCATGAATGTCGAAATCAGATACTGCATCAAGTATTTCCATATATATCCGGGTGGGGGTCAATAATTCATCCCCGATAGTCGTATCTTCATTATAGGGAAAAGGATCATGATACGAATAGCCTGCGTCTTTTATGATCCTCCTGACAAGGGAATATCCATTGCTGTGTACACCGCTTGATGGTATGCCCACAATGGCATCACCCATTTCTATCCTCTGGCCTGTGATAACCGTATCTTTTTTCACCATTCCCAGACATGTTCCAGCCAGGTCAAAACCATTAATGATATCAGGCAGCGTTGCGGTTTCACCCCCCACGATCGTCATCCTCGAAATCCTTGCGCCATATGCAAGCCCTTCCCCGATTTGCCCCATAATCTCATTATTGGGTTCCTGGATAGCGATGTAATCTACAAATGCAAGAGGTTCAATTCCCATGGCAAGAAGGTCGTTCACATTCATGGCGATACAATCGATCCCGATCGTATTCCATTTTTTCATCTCGTTTGCGATAAGGACTTTTGAACCCACACCATCTGTAGTCAGTGCAAGAGCATATTCGCCAAAATCAATAAGACCCGCATAATGGCCGACGTCTGTCAGGGGTGCGCCAATGCCTTTGCGTTTATAGGTAAGCTGTTTTGCAAGGGCAGCTATTGCCCGGTTCTCAGTCTCGATATCAACGCCTGCTTTTGCATAAGTTAACGCCATACACGCTTCAATAAAAGTGATTGCATAAAGATTTTATGATTGGATAGAGCAGGCGTTGGATAGGTGTGTGTGGGAGTGACATAAAAAAATTGCCTGCTCATACTTATGATACTCATAATAGTATATATATATTTTCAGTTAAAAAAAATATAATAGGTAAACAGTACTGGTACTTTTCCGGAAAAGTCTTGATTCAAAAAAGTACCCGCATAATATGTTAATTGGATAGAGCAGGCGTTGGATAGATGTGTTGTGGGAGTGACATAAAAGAATGCCTGCTCATGCTTATGATTATTACGATAGTATATAATTGTTTTGGTTATTTGTGATCGTTTCAATTTTTGTTGTTGAATAAAAGTGAAGTTGACTCGTGTCTAACAAATTGAGACTTTTGACAGGATTATCAAGACATGAACTCAAAAAGACATCTGGTGGGGAATTTCAAAAATCACTTATACCATGAAGTCAACTAAGTACAACGATAATTATGGCAAACAGAACTGCAATCCTAGAAACCGCAAAGGGAACAATCAAATTCGAACTTTATGAAACCGAAACCCCGATCACCACAAAGAACTTCATCGACCTTACAAATAAGGGTTTTTATGATGGCCTCATCTTCCACCGCGTCGAACCGGGATTCGTTATACAGGGTGGGGACCCCAAAGGGAATGGAACGGGCGGATCCGGAAAGAACATTCCTCTTGAGATAGCTCCGGCACTGTCCCATAAAAAGGGTGCAGTGGGCATGGCGCGCTCGCAGGAACCCAACAGTGCAAGCTCGCAGTTCTATATCTGCCTTGAAGATTCAAAATTCCTTGATAAGAACTATGCCGTTTTCGGACAGATCACAGAAGGCCAGGATGTGGCGCAGAAGATCAAGAAGGGTGATAAGATCATAAAAGCCACGATACAATAACGTTTTATGACCATAAGAATCGCGTGGGGGATCACAGGCTGCGGTGATTATCTCAAAGAAAGCCTGGATATTATGACAGAGCTTACGAAAGAACATGATCTTGATGTCAGGGTGTTTCTTTCCCAGGCAGGCGAGATGGTGGTAAAATGGTATAAGCTCTTCCATGAACTAAAAGCAAGTTTTCCCAAAACATATTCGGAAAAATCCCCTAATGTGCCGTTCCTTGTAGGTGATTTACAGCTTGGAAAATATGAATTCCTTGTTATTATGCCCTCGACATCCAACACCGTTGCAAAAATCGCTTCGGGTATTTCGGACACCCTGCTTTCAAATGCTGCGGGGCAGGCCATGAAGGCTAGAGTTCCGGTTTACATTTTTCCCGCCGACCAGAAAGAGGGCGAAATTGTCACGGATTTACCAGGCGGCAAGAAACTGAGCCTCACGATGCGGGATGTTGACCTGGAAGCCGTTGACAGGCTTCGCAAAATGAAAGGAATAACAGTGCTGGACCATCCTGATGAAATAAGGGACATCGTCAGAAAACATATTAAAAATAAAAAGTAGTTCAGGATTTTTCGAATTCAAAATAAGTGCAAGAATTATCTTTGCAGCGGATAATTTTTCCTGTTACCGTTTTATTTATTATTTCAAGCTGGATAGCACTTGGCTCCGCTATCCCCGGTACTGTTGCACTGCCAGGAGAGAGTAAGAGCACTTCGCTTTTATGGGCTATGGGGTGGTGGAAGTGCCCGAATATCAATACATCAACACCCATTTCTTTTGCAAGATAACGAAGACCGTCGGTATTTTCTGACGTCAGCTGCCCTTTATGTATCATCCCAACATTTATTTCTTCTATCTTTATCACTTTGCGCTCGGGGAGGAATTCCATGAGTTCAGCGCCGTCGGTATCACCATGAACTGCCGCGAGTTTTCCTAAGCTTTCAAGTTCTCTATAACAGGAAAGCGTTTCAAAATCTCCGGCATGGATGATCAGGTCTGAACTTTTGATCATGGAAATTAGTTCTTCCGGGAGACGGGTAAGGAGTGACTGCCCATGTTTTATATGAGTGTCCGAAAGGATTATCAGATTCATCTATTACTCCGGTAGTTTTGGGGTAGCGCATGGATTTTTCTACTGGTCTATTATTGTGAAATTGTTATCACTTATATCCTTGTATACAGAATTACTCGTACTTGTAACTCTTATCTTATAATCAGTTCCTGGAGCCCGTGTCGATGTAATTGACCACGCATGTGAACCATCATTAGGGGTGCT
>JAPMTS010000010.1:79756-80487 GCA_026552955.1 Candidatus Methanoperedens sp.
ATCCGTTCTTCAGTAATTCCAGCTTCACATTTGGTCCCGGGATACCTTCAGAATTCCATGTTATACTATTAGATGTACCTCTTATCCAGGTCTCCCCACCATTAGGGGATTTGACATTGATACCCCCTATTGTGAAGTTATTATCACTGGTATCTTTATAAGCGGGATTACTCGTACTTGTAACTCTTATCTTATAATCAGTTCCTGGAGCCCGTGTCGATGTAATTGACCACACATGTGAACCGTCATTAGGGGTGCTCGGTATAACTGTACCTACTGCTGATCCGTTCTTCAGTAATTCCAGCTTCACATTTGGTCCCGGGATACCTTCAGAATTCCATGTTATACTATTAGATGTACCTCTTATCCAGGTCTCACCGCCGTTGGGCGTAACTACATATATTACAGGGGCACCGATAGTGAAGCTTCCATTTGCAGTATTAAGGCTTACAGCCAAACCATTTGGGTCGCTTATTTTCACATTGGAAAGATCGAATCCTGATGTTCCTGTGATACCGATAGCAGTAACATTAATGATTATGAATGTTCCCCTGGTAGTGACGTTTCTATTTCCGATAATAGAATCGAAGATATTTATTGCCGTGCCTGTGGAATTGTTGATCGTGCCGGCATTGAAGAACGTATTTGTTCCATTCCGAGTGAAAAGGTCTCCTTCAGATATGGTGTTTACCCTGAAAAGCGATGAATTGAATCCGATGTTTGCCTGAGCG
>JAPMTS010000006.1 GCA_026552955.1 Candidatus Methanoperedens sp.
TCCCTTAAATGGTCTCTGAACAATTCCTTTTTTGGGATAGGTATTACAATTGCAAAGGGTTAGATTCATCCCCTCCCTTTCGGAAGGGGTATTCTCAACCCTTTGAACCCACGGAGATAAATGACCCGTTACGATATTCCCTGAAAGCCAGATCCAATTCATCCTGTGTATTCATAACAATAGGTCCGGCCCATGCCACGGGCTCATCAAGAGGTTTGCCCGAAACAAGGAGGAAACGCAGTCCCCTCTCACCTGCTGTAATTTTCACTGTATCACCATCTTTGAATATCACGAGATGTTCGTTGGATATTGATATTTCCTTATCCGTGTCAAAATAGCCGCCATCCCCGATCACATAAGCAAAAACCCTGTATCCTCTCTTGATACTGTGTTCAAATTCAGCACCCTTTGCCATCGTAATATCAAGATATTCAGGATCAACAACGATATCCTGGACTGGTCCTTTTATGTCCCCGAAATTCCCGCAAATGACCTTGATCTCAACATTCTCATTTATCGTGACCGTGGGTATCTGTTCTTTCTTCACTTCCCTGTATCTTGGTTCCATCATTTTTTGACTGGACGGCAGGTTCACCCATAACTGGAAACCCCACATGTTCCCGTTATGTCCTTTTGGCATTTCCTGGTGGATTATCCCGCTTCCTGCTGTCATCCATTGCACATCCCCCGGTAAGATCACACCTTTATTTCCCATACTGTCGCCATGTTCTACAAATCCTTCCAGCATATATGTCACGGTTTCAATACCCCTGTGCGGATGCCAGGGAAATCCTGCATTATAATCGGCTGGATTATGGGAATGAAAATCATCAAGAAGCAGGAAAGGATCAAGTTGAGGCACTTCATTATAACCGAATGCCCTCAAAAGGTGAACTCCTGCTCCTTCAAGCGTTGGCTTACTTTTTAATATACGGTCTATCTTTCGGTTCATTTTTGGCACTCCTTTTCGAAATCCAATTAACTATCTTAATTGGGCCTGCTATATTTTTTTATGTTTGCTTCTAATTGTTTGCGCTCGATGATGTCATAGAAAGTCAATATAATCCCTATAATGTTATCCATATCATCTTTAATGGGGGAACCAATAATATCAACAGGTATTTCCTTTCCATTTTTTCCAACTAATAAAGTATTATAAGCTAAACCATAGAACGTTCCTTCCCTGTAGACCTTCGCTCTTGGATCGTCGGCTTTTTCCCCCGTATCCCCATTGATTATTTTGAATATCGTTCCCAGGGGCTTATTTAATGCCTCCTCTTTCTTCCAACCGGTAAGTGCTTCTGCATAAGGATTTATGAGTTTTATCATTCCCTTGTTATCAGTAGCTATAACTGCATCACCAATGCTATTAAGCGCAGCATGAAGCCATTTCTTACTCTCTTTCAATTCTTTTTCCAAATTATGATTGTAAATCCCGATCTCTATGGCAGAATGTAATTCCCTCTCTTCGAAAGGTTTCAGTATATAACCAAATGGTTTCGTTATCTTTGCTCGCAATAATATTTCTTCATCAGCATATGCGCTGAGAAATATTATGGGAATATCAATTCGCTTATGGATATGTTCAGCGGCTTCTATGCCATCTATTCCATCACCCAACATAATATCCATTAGTATAAGATCAGGGCAAGTTTGCTCTGTTATTTTTATAGCTTCCTCACCCGTTGAAGCTATTGCAGGAATAGTATATCCAAGAAGTTCCAACCGATTCTTGATATCCATTGCAACAATTGCCTCATCTTCAACGATAAGGACTTTTATGTTAGTCATTTTCAATTGCTTCTACCTTTCTTTCCATAAAATTGATTCTAAATTCAGTCCCATTATTTCTGTCAAGCTCAATTGTACCTGTAATCTGGCCAACCAGGCTTGTTACCAATTGCATACCTAAGGTATCTGTTTTTCGAAAATTAATATCTTCCGGAAAACCAATACCATTATCTTGAACAACCAATTTGAACATTCCTTTATTATCCGAAGTGAGCTTAATGAGAATATATCCTTTGCGTTCTGCGGGAAATGCATGCTTAAGGGAATTTGAAACAAGTTCTGTAATTATCAAACCACACGGCGTTGCTATATCCAGATTCATTATAGTATCTTCGATATCTATCTTAAGAATGATACGGCTGGAATTAATTCCATACGAACGAAAAAGATTATTTGCCAGGTCGTTGATATATTCTTTGAAATTTATCCCAGCAAGGTCTTTTGATTTATATAATTTCTCATGGATAAGGGCCATTGATTTTATGCGATTCTGGCTATCCTTAAAAATATCGATTACTTTTTTATCTTTTGTTTTCTGTGATTGGAGATTCAAAAGACTTATTACGATTTGCAAATTATTTTTTACCCTGTGGTAGATTTCCTTAAGAAGTAATTGTCTTGTCTTTGCTTTATCGGCTCTCTCTAACTGTTCAAGCATACTGTTTATATCATTGGCCAGGTTTGACAATTCATCCTTGCCTGGCAAAGAAATGCGCATTGTGTGGTCACCGATTTTGCCAATTTCACTCACATTCGAACTAAGAAAAGCTAACCTGGACAACACATTCTTCTCCAGGAGAAGGATAATGACAATCCCGAAAACGAGACCCGATCCGACAATGGAAAGCATGAGATATCTTATTGTGCTTTCTCCTTGCTTGTGAATTCCTCTTGGCAGATCTGCTTTTATCACGATAGCAGGATTTCCTTCGACATCATTCAGGAGAACATATCCTGCCATAACATCATTATTCATTGGCTGAATGAGGATTGGTTCTTCTGTTGTCAATTGTTGAATTGCAGAAAGCATATCCGGAGTATTTGGATCATGGAACAGACTGAAATTGAGAGACAAATGTGTAATCCTGGACAACCGCCCAATTTCTTCAGAATCCAGGAATCTCCCCATGATTATTGTCCCCTGGATAGGGCCTTCATGCTTGCTTGTAATAATAGGCTTTGAGGCAATGAGCATTGGACCTTCAGGGAGAATGATAATTCCCCTGATGCTGCTATTTACGTCTGTATGGTTTAAGAGAACATTATTCGGGGGGATGTCTTTCTGAAATAGTTCAGGCATAAGTATGCTCTCCTTGGTCTTGATATCAACACTTTGACTATAAACCAGATGTCCATAAATGTTATAAAATAGAATAATATTTATTTGAAGATTGGGAAGTGTTGAAGGATCCAGATTTGTCTGAATAAAATCTTCATTGCCATCCTGAATAAAAGTATAACCATCATCCCATGGGGCCCAATCACCTACAATACTTTCTAATCTATCAATATCACTAAAGATAGCGTCTTTTGCTCGTTCAATATTTTTTTGTGTATTTTGTTCCTCCAATTCATCAAAACTCTCCATCAAAATGGTTTGTGAGAAAAAATATATTAGCACTATAAGACCAAGAAGGGTTAAACTAATGATCGCTATCGTCTTTTTACGGAGTGTCGTAACGTTAACCTCCCAAATCAATATAATAAACCTATTTTCAAATCCTTCACGGTTTGCACCACCAAATTTATTATGACAATCACGTTTTCTATATCGATATTTAAATAACTATTTTATTTGCAATATTACAATTAATTTAGTTATTTAAATAATTGTGGATAGCAGGGATTGTATAAATACCTTACTCGTATATATACCCGAAAAACAAAAAATGTTGATTCGTATTTGTAAACAATATATATATACAATTCAGATGTATAGATTATAACATGCTTTTCGTTAAAACAAAAATCGGATTGAGCAAAATAAGTGGAATAGGACTTTTCACAGACCAGTTTATTCCGAAAGGAACTCTGATCTGGAAGTTTATTGATGGGTTTGATCTTAGAATTGATAAGAGCAAACTTGAAGATATAAAAAGCGAACCAGCCAAAGAACAATTCTTAAAATATGCATATTTGAACTCAAGAACCTTGAAATATGTATTATGTTTTGATGATGCAAGATTCTTCAACCATTCAGAACACCCAAATGTAATAGGGATAGATGATATCAACGAAGAAGAAGGAATAAACATTGCGATCAGGGATATAAAGGAAAATGAAGAGTTGACGGTTGATTATAATCAATATGACGCTGATTTTGATAATAAAATGAAAGAAAAAGGAAGAACTCCGGGGAAAATATGATCACTGAAAAAAAAGGAAAAAAAAATATAAATAGAATTAATATGAAAGCAATTTTCTTTTTGATTTTAATACTCTTCAATGCTAACCTGATAATAGGCACTGCTGCTCCAGCATCATCTCCTCCAAATTCATATCACATTGCCGGAGTACTTCAACATAAACAAATGAATGCCCTTCTTTGCGGACCTGCCGCCCTTGAGATAGTATTTGACTTCTGGGGTGAGGATATTGACCAAAAAGTCATCGCTAATGTAGCCCGTACCTCATCAAAAGGAACTTATGCATGGGATATTGCGCGATCAGGCCACTTCAGTTATTTAAGCACTGCCAGAGGATCTTACTTTTCCCATGACATACCTGCAGCAGGATTCCCGCAAAGGCAAATAGGTTATGCCACCTTTAATTATTCTTCTGATAATTTTTGGTGGGAGGACCTCAAATCCCTTATCGCCTCGAATATCCCGGTTGTCTTGCTCATGAAGTATGCACCTTTTGATGACACAGGACATTACAGGGTGATCGTAGGTTATGATGAACCTGAAGGTGTTGTTTACTTTATGGACCCATGGGATCGTGATCTAAAACGTGTTACAAATCCTGATGGTACGGTGACCTGGACGATGGATGATTTTAAGAAAGCATGGAATTACAGCAAATACGGGACAACCTATCCCTATTGGGGGGCTATCATAATGCCATGGTCAATTGATTTAGTCACAGAAGGTAAGACCACTAAAGGTTCGACGCTCAATGTTACAGCAAAAATTACGTATACATGTCCACAACCTTTTGATTGTTCAACGTATCCTGCTTCGAATGTCAGTGCTGAGATTATATTACCCCAGGGTATGTTCTTGCAGAAAGGATCATCCCAGATTAATATTGGTGATCTTAAAGCTGGAGGAAGTGCCAGTGTTACCTGGAATGTCAAGCTTGATTCTAATGGAAAAGGATCATCCATTACCGTTAAAGCAGGAGGGCTCGTTTCCGGCGCGGTCCCGGATGTCATGTGGCCGGGGATTTTTTATCCTGGATATGGGTACGAAGACCACATCGGAGGGGATGCAAGCATAAAAATTTAACTCCTTCTTTTATTTCATCTATTCAAAACATGGGTTCATCCAGCGAGAATGATAATAATGATTATAGTTATTTCAAAAGATATATATATCTATAAGGGAAATTATTGATAGATATACTTCATGGATATGTAATAAGGCTTATCAAGGCCTTAGATTAAAAGAAGGAAGGAATTAATGGCGAACAAGAATTGTTCTGCACCAATGAGGTATCGCTAAACACGAAAATACAAAAAAGTATACTGAAGGTGGTATTAATTGAAAAAAACTACATTAACAGCTTTATATTATACCCTTCTAACACCTATTAATGTTTGGACGGGGTATGAGTTGGGAACTGAGAATTATAGAATAGCAATGCCGCTGATCTTAATTGTTATGATACTGGAGTTTCATTGCGTAAAATATTGGTTTGAGGCTCAGACGGAAGAGATAGCAAATGCTGGAAAAAATCCTCTCGTATCAAAACCTTATATGTATTGCGGGGAAAATTAACATCATTTTTTTTGCTATCTTCTCTTGTCATTTGCATGAAGTTCAACATTCTGAATTAGTGTCAATATAACACTTCTCCTGAAGATATTGAGAAAAAAAACCATTGTATTTCTTCTGGATATCTGGAAGTTTCCAATCATTTTCTGTAATTTTCTTCCTGCAATTCTTTGATCCACATCTACATTCCATCTCAAATACAATATCGCTGCCAATAGATTCTGATACTACCATTGCATAATCAAAAGTAATTTCCTCATTTTTCTTGATATCCCGCATAGCCACCAGAAACATTTGTCCTTTAAATCCACAGTTTGGATCACAACTATGGTTAAAAAAATCAGTTTCATCAGGCTGTGTTGCTTTCTGTGGGGGACCCAGCACAAATCGCTCTTCAATTTGCATTGTATATTCTTTAAGATGTTCCGGTAGATTTTTAATTTCCTCAATGAACATTAATTTACCTCCGAAAATGGCTAATCTTTCACCTTTTTCAATATTTTTTTTTGCAAATACGCCGTTACCACCGATATTGGATTTTCGTACTTCAAGTTTTGGATTTAACCAGTTATGTATAATGTCCATGTATCCTGAATTTATAATCAAAATATATTATTCTTATCTACAAATTTTAAATAAGTCCTATCATCGATTTGATATTATTACATTACATTATATTTAAAGTTTTATTTAATATGCGATAGAAAGTTATATATTTTGAAACCAAATCTATAAAAGATATGGTTCACAGGATATATTTTTCCGTTTGCGGTGAAGGTTATGGTCATTCCAGCAGGGATATGGCCATTTCAAAAGAACTCAAACGAGAAGGTGCCAGCGTTCTATTGGGGAGTTATGGATATGTATTGGGACGCTTAAAACAGAGTTTTGATGCTACTGAAGTAGAAAAGGAATTTGAGATGGCAGGAAAAGAGGGAGCTTTTGATCTTAAAGCCACTATATCCCGGAGCAAGAGCCAGGCATTTCAATTTTCAAAAATAATATTACAGGAGAAAAAGATCATGGAGGATTTTAATGCCACCTGTTTGGTAGCAGATGGAAGAACAGCTGCGGTTTTTGCGGCTTTCAAAATTGGGATACCATGCATTATCATATCCAACCAGACAAGTATTGAACCTTTTTTTAAAGATAGCAAGTTCTTTTTACGTTTCATAGGAAAGCAGGTCGAATTTACACTAAAGACCTCAATGGCGCTTGCTGAGGTTGTCCTGATCCCGGATTTCTTGCCCCCTCATACGGTTTGCCTGTATACCCTGAGTAAAAGCAGGCATGTCATGAAAAAACAAGTCTTTACGGGGCCTGTAGTTAATATTGATGAGGGACCAATGAATGATGATATGCAGCGACCTTATGTCCTGACCCTTCTTGGCGGGCATTCATTCAGGCTTCCGATATTCACTTCAATATTGAAAATCGCCTCGAGATTTCCGGATATGGATTTCCTGATATTTACAAAATTCAAGAGCAATGATATCCCGAAAAATGTCATGATAAGGGAATTCGCCAAAGATATTTCATTATATTTTCAAAATGCCGACCTGATAATAACACAGGCAGGACACAGCACAGCCATGGAGATATTGACCCTTGGAAAACCAGCTCTTATAATCCCGGATGAAGGACAGATAGAACAGGAAAACAATGCATCACGAATGAAAGAACTCGGTGTTTGCGAGACTCTCGAATATCGCATGCTTGAACCAGAATCTCTGTTTCAAAAGATCAGTATGCTTCTAAACGACCCGCGATTCAGGGAAAAAGCAAAACAATACTCCATGATGTCAAAAACAATGAAAGGCTCCCGGAAAGCATCAGAGATCATCTTGGGATTATCAAACAGGATACAATGTTATTGAAATAGGTTTATTATGAATTTTCTTAGTTATATTAAATCAGTGGACCACTCAATATTCCTGGATTTAAATCGTGATATTGTCAATCCGTTCTTTGACAGCTTTTTTCCTCTATTAAGGGATCTAACTTATTTTTTCTGGATATTTCTCATTGTTTATTTCTGGGCAACAAAAGAAAAAAGATTGGCAATGCTTTTGGCCGCCGGGATTATTGCAGGTGCGATCTTTACCTATCCTTTGAAATTCTTAATTGACAGGCAAAGACCATATGAACAATTAGATACAACAAGATTATTAACACCGTTTGAAAACGACCCATCATTTCCATCGGGGCATACGGAAATGAGTTTTCTGGCAGCTACGATCGTTTCACAATTCCATCCCGGGTATAGTAAATACCTGTATGGTTTTTCGTTGATTGTTGCTTTGAGCAGGATATACGTGGGGGTCCATTTCCCGATAGATGTGATCGGAGGGGCGATAATAGGAATAGTGATTGGAAAATTAATTTTGAAAAGGAATTTATTTAAACCGGAGGAAATCTGAAAATCATGAAATTAAAAGAAATAATTATAGCAGTAGTTGCACTGGTTCTTGCATTTTTTGTAATAGGACTTATGTTCAGGCTTTTCTGGTTATTGACAATTCTTGTAATTGCGTATATCTTATACCTTTTATTGAAAGAAGTATTGTGATAACCTTGCCATAATAAAAAAATGAAAAAAAGGGAACAGTGATATTCCAACCACCGTCCTTTAACTGCTAATTAGAATCTCTTTGGTCTATGGTTCTGGTAGCATTCTCTGCAATATACCGGCCTGTCGCCGGATGGCTTGAATGGTACTTCAGTTTCCTGTTTGCAGTCTGCACAGGTTGTCTTGAACATTTCTCTTGGGCCCATGTGCATATCTCTCGGACCGGTTGGCCTGAATCCGCCACTTCGGGATTCACTTTTTCTATCATTACTCATTTATATATCTCCATTAATTTTATTATTTTAATTCTTTTCAGTAAGTGCTGCAATTGCGAATCTTGGCATTACCCTTTCGATCTTTATCGTTACCTGGTCTCCGATCTTCGTGCCTGGCACGAAAATAACCAGTCCCTGTATGTGTGCAATTCCATCTCCTTCCCTGGCAATGCTATCGATCTTGACATCGTGGAAAGCACCTTCAGAGACAGGAGAATTTCTATCTTGTTCTGTTAACAAATTTTTACCTCTATTTATTTTTAACCAATCTACCAAAAAAAGCAAACACAGATGGGAAACCCCAAACTCTATAACTTACCTCATTAGACAACTGATATATATCAATTCAATCTGTTCATATATAAACTCTTTGTAGTACCGGCATATTTTGCCTAAAGATTTAAATCATATCATAGCATAATCCATAGCAGTCATATGACAAAAACGACCGGTAAATATTTTTATTCCGAAACTGCAGAAATCCAAGGTCTTTATTTGAGGAAAATAATGCAATTATCACCTTCAGTAAAGCTTGTATTCAAAGTTCTTGAATATAAGGGACTCATGACCCAGAAAGAACTTGTCGCAGAAAGCTATCTTCCTCCCCGCACGGTAAGATATGCCCTGAGCATACTTAAGAGAGAAGGGATACTGGAAGAGCGCCTTTATTATAAGGATGCACGGCAATGCCTTTACGGTGTGAAAACTCCGCAGCATGATGAGTTATTGTCAAATTTTGCATGCGGCATGGTATGATTTATATGTTTTTGAGATAACTTGTGGAGCATGGACAGAAACAGTTTGCGGGAAATAGTACATCTTGTGGCTTCCTTGATTGTGTTGACTATCGCATTTTCTTATCCCTCCACGGGTATAGAAGCGCTTGCAATAGCAGCTATTGGTGTAGGTTCCGGTTTCCTTTTGCATGAACTCGCCCATAAATTCACAGCCCAGAGATACGGTTATGTCGCTGATTACGAGGCCAGCCCAATGGGATTGATCATGGCTGTCGGGCTTTCTGTTTTCACCGGTGGGAATTTTGTATTTGCAGCACCAGGCGCTGTTATGATCCGGGGGAAAAAAATAGCCTACGGTCAGCTTGAGGATTATTATACGAATAATCTCCGGAATGAAAAGGAATTTGCTTATATTTCAGTTTCAGGAGCGGTTGTGAATGTAATACTTGCCGTAATATTCATAGCCGGTTCATTTATTTTTGCAGACCCGATAATAATAAAAGTACTCTCAAGAGCTGCTTTTATCAATGTGTTCCTCGCAGGCTTCAATATGATACCTTTCGGGCCGCTCGACGGGGCAAAAGTATGGCGGTATAACCCTGTTCTCTGGGGCATTGTAGGGCTTCCCTCAATTATTCTGTTCTTTTACCTAGGACAGCTTTGAGGCTGAGCATTCAACCTTCTTGACAGGATTTACAGGATGGACAGGATTGGCTCGTATCCTGTCGATCCTGTTTATCCTGTCTTAAATTTACATTTTCTTGAAAGAATCTTTTGCCGCGCCGCACCAGGGGCAAACCCAGCCATCGGGAATATCTTCAAAAGCTGTCCCAGGCGCAACGCCTGAGTCAGGGTCACCTGCAGCCGGGTCATACACATAGTCACAAAGCGTACATTTCCACTTTTCCATATAATTGTAATTCAATCCTCAAAACTTAACAATTGCGCTTCAAAATTCCCTGAGGCAGAACAAAACCAATATGCTTTTAAATAAAGAAAGACGAATGTCGTAAAAACGTAGGAGGAAATATGTTTGGCATTGAATTTGTACCGGCAGATCCGGTTCTAAAACTAGCACACTACACAAAGCTCGCAGAAGAAAATGGTTTTGACAATGTTTGGATTACAGATCACTACAACAATCGTGATGTTTATACCACGCTTGCGGTACTGGCAATGAACACAAACAGGATAAAACTTGGAACAGGCGTAACAAATCCTTATACAAGGAATATTGCAATCACAGCCCAGAGCATCGGAGCGATCAATGAGATATCTGGCGGCCGTGCGATACTTGGTATCGGCCCCGGTGATAAGGCCACTTTCGATGCCATGGGTATTGAGTGGGTAGAGCCGATGACAACGATCGCCGAAAGCATTACCGCACTTCGGGGATTTTTTGGGGGCAAGAAAGTTTCGCAGGATGGAAAACGTATAAAAGTAGGAGGAGCAAAACTTGCTTTCAAGACAGGGAATGTCCCCATCTATATGGGAGCGCAGGGCCCCAAGATGCTGGAACTTGCAGGTAAGGTCGCTGACGGAGTGCTCATTAATGCATCCCATCCCAAAGACTTCGAATTTGCGATAAAACAAATTGCACTCGGTGCAAACTCAGTAGGACGCGACCCCAAGAGCGTTGACGTAGGCGCTTATGCATGCTTCTCGATCCATAAGGATGCGGAGAAGGCAAAGGGAGCAGCAAAAGTAGTAGTTGCGTTCATCGTTGCAGGTTCTCCTGATACCGTTCTGGAAAGACATGGCATTGATGTTGGAGCAAAGAAGACTATCGGCGATGCCATCGCAAAAGGCGACTTTGGCGGATTGAACGCTCTTGTTTCCGATAAGATGATTGATTCATTCTCCATATGCGGAACACCAGCTGATTGCAAGGCAAAAGTAGATGCGCTCTTAAAGATCGGTGTTACCCAGATCGTAGCAGGTTCACCAATTGGTCCTGATAAGGAAACTGCTATCAAATTAATTGGAAAGGAAATCATCGGAGGAAAGTAAAGTGGAAGCGAAATCGGACAGTGCTGTCGCAGGACCCCTTGCAGAAAGGGGTATCCTCAAATCCGATCAGGATAAGGTTCTCATCAGACTGGGCAATATGTATGCCCCTAACGTGGGACTGCCAAAAATTGCAGATGTTGGTGAATACAACTACTGCTGTTCCTGCGGGACATGCGAAGCTATCTGTCCGATGAACGCACCTATAGTTCGAAAAGACCTGGTTGACATTTCAAAGGAAAAGAACAATTATAATAAAATGGAGTTGACAACTGAGGTTGTTTTCAAGAACGTCAATCCCCTGAAAGAAGATATCAATCCATGTGTTAATTGCTATTCATGTGAACGCATCTGCCCCATACTGGATGGTTTCCCGGTAGATGAATTCAATAATATAAGGGAAATGAAAGCCGGAAAAAGCAGAACACTTCACGGCCAGGATGGAGCAATAGTTTCCCAGATCTTGAAATCTCTTCTTGAACAGGGAGAGATAGACTGTGCCATCGGTGTTGTGCGAAATGAGAAGTGGGAAACAAAAGTTGTCCTGTTCACCAGCCCTGAGGATATAACAAAGGCCAGCGGCACAAAATATACCTATCAGCCGGTACTTTCAAGTCTCAGGGATATACACAGGGCATTTGTGGATACTTATGTCCAGGGCCTCAAAAAATACAAAAAAGTTGCGCTTGTGGGAGTACCATGCCAGGTCCATGGGGCAAAACTTTTCCGTGAAAATTTCAACAGGATAGAATTGATAATAGGACTTATCTGCATGGAGAGTTTTTCCGAACAGATAATGCTTACTGAAATGGTCCCGAAGATCATGGGTGTTGATATAAGGGACGTAAAGAAGATGAATTTCAATAAAGGTAAATTCATCGTTGAAACTGATAAAGAAGTAAAGGAAGTTCCCATCAAGGTTGTTGCGCCCCTTGCAAGGAAAGGGTGCCATCACTGCCAGGATTATACATCATATTTTGCAGACATATCCGTAGGTTCCGTAGGTTCGGATGAGGGCTGGAGTACCGTATTTGTGAGGACAGAAACTGGCGAGAAATATCTTAATAAAATAAATGATATCGAATGGACAGATAAACCTATCAACCTGGATATTGTCAAAAAACTCACCGATATGAAACATAAACATAATGATTGGGACTGGCGTACATTCATGAAAGATATATGGAACCGCGATACTCCGGTCAGACCATGGGGTGCAGAAAAACTCGCTAATATTCCTCCCCCACCGCCATCTGCTGAAAAACCGGCAGGAGAAAAGCCTGCAGCCAAACCCAAAGAATAATATGCGACGTGGAATTTATCTGGGAAGATTCCAACCCTACCACCTGGGGCATCATGAAGTCCTGAAACAAATAGTAAACGAAGTAGATGAAATTATTGTGGGTATCGGCAGCGCCCAGAAAAGCCATGAGATAGAGAATCCTTTCACAGCAGGAGAACGCGTGCTCATGGTATCAAGCGCATTGATGGAATTTGATATCAAACATTACGTAATACCAATAGAAGATATCCAGAGAAATTCCCTGTGGGTTTCACATGTGAAATCCATGGTACCGCCTTTTGATATTGCATATACTAACAATCAACTTGTGATAGAGCTGTTACGGGAAGCAGGGATCCAGGTAAAGCAGTCCCCTCTTTTTAAGCGAAATAGTTATTCTGGAACAGAAATCAGGCGCAGGATGTTGAAAGGTGAAAAATGGGAGCATTTCGTACCCCAGAAAGTTGTAGAGATCATAAAAGAGATCAATGGTGTCAAGAGAATCAGGACAGTAACGCTATCAGACATGGAGTGAATAACTCTTTAATGAAATGCCTGAATGATCTTGGCTATCCTTCAAATTTCATACAGGAAATAAGTGAAGAACTCAATAAATTATTTAAAGAGATAGATTTTGAAAGCATAAGACAAAGGGCAAATCAGGCAGCACAGGTCAGGGATACAGTTGGATTAATCAAATCCATTAAGGATCTCATGTTCCTTCTTGAGGGAAAAAGTATTTACCGTCCCGATGCACCCGTACACCTGATAAAGCTGCTCGTCAATGGACTTAACCTGAAGAACCAGGATATTTTCTATATAATCTCAAGATCAGGAATATCCCTGGAAGAAAAATTAGAGGAAATGGAATTTCTTGCATCATGCGCAGCTATCACGCAGCTTGGATATATACTGTTGAAATGCATTGTTCCGGATGTGAAAGCTGCAAGTTCCGGAGAGCATGTTTTCCTGGTAATCGAGAGTTTTTCACAGGATTCAAATATATTTGTTGATTTCAGTATTGATTCGGTCAGAGAAATAACTATTAACATTTATGACAGGAATGAAAATAATTGGATGTTGAAAAAAGACCAGGATTTTTCCCCTATGGGAACAGAAATTGCGCAATATTTAACAGAATATTACTCCGTTTTTCACCTGACCTCTGGATTTGGTCTAAATCATAATATCCATAACAACCTGGGTCTTGCTTATGATAAGATAGGAAGATATGATGAAGCAATAGATGAGCTTCATGCGGCTTTGCGTCTTGATTCTGATTATATTGAAGTCCATAACAACCTTGCAGTAACTTATCATAAAATGGGAATGACGGTTGAAGCGGAAAAGGAACTGAAAGAAGCTATCAGGCAAAATCCCGGATATCTTGAGGCGCACTGCAACCTTGGTAATATCTATTCAACACAGGGCAGACTGGAAGAAGCGCTCTTTGAAATTAATGAGGCTCTGGGGATAAATCCGGACCATGCAGGCGCCCATAATAATCTGGGAAATATTTATGTCCTTCAAAAGAAAAATCCGGAAGCAATAAATGAGTTCAGGGAGGCGCTTCGTATCGACCCAAATTATGCCTCTCCCCACACAAATATTGGGAACCTTTTCCTGGAGTCAGGCATGTATGAAGGGGCGATAAAAGAATTTAAGGAGGCTCTTGATCTCGATCCCCTGTTCCCTGAAGCTCATTATGGAACAGGGCTTGCGCATTATGAACTGAAGAATTATGAGAAAGCTTCGCAGGCTTTTATAAAAGCTGTAAACACTTCTCCCGAACTCCTGGATTGTATACCTGATAAATTAATTATCAAAGTAAAGCAGGGTCTTTCAAGGTTAGGTTAACCTCAAGGGATAGCCTTTCGAAAGGTGGGGGTGGATTTCAATCTATCCGCACATTAACGTTGCTAAAAATCTGGTGTACATCACAAGATCATCTATTTTGATATTCTCATCATCCGCGTGGGCATTACTCTGTGTTCTTCTTCCTATCCCGAAGCAGCAGGCTGGCAATCCTGTGACTTTGACAGCATAGGCTACATCCAGGCTTCCCTGCGCCCCGGCAAGGTTTACCGTCCTTCCTGCTGTTGCACTGGCAATATTTCGCACTTCCTTAATCCATGGATGGTTCATATCAGTAAGCATTGGGGCATATATTTCATCGAAACTATATTTTAGTTCAATTTGGGGATATTTCAGTCTCACATTTGACATGATGCTGTCGAACTCATTGCGGATATCTTCAAATTTTTCTTCAGGAACAAAGCGCCTGTCCCCCTTCATAGTGCACCTGTCGGGAACGATGTTTTGTTTCACTCCTGCATTCATCAAGTTGATGTTAAGGACAGGCATGAGAGTTTCTATCCCGGTCTTTTGCGTTACCGCCATACTTGCAGGAACTTTTGAGCGTCTCATTTCCACTTTCTCTTTCAGGAGCATTAATTCATTCATGACCGGAATGGATTTCTCAATTGCGTTCACGCCCATGAAGCTGCTGCCGCTGTGGTATGATTTACCGAATATATCTATTTGCCAGTCCACATTCCCGTTTGATGCTATGGTAATATCATCGCTGTCCCCGTCCATGCTCAGGAAATAATCAGCCTTGAGCTTGCCAAGATCAGCAAGGTGGCAGAGGCCGGAATACGGTCCCATTTCTTCATCCGTTGTCAGGGCAATGTTCAGGTTATATCTTGGCGCAATATCAAGCTCTTGCATTGCGAGAAGTACTGTGAATAGAGCAGCAGGCCCTCCTTTTGAATCTGCCACACCGCGCCCGAAGATGCATCCATCCTTTACGGTACACTCAAACGGGGGAACGCTCCAGTTCGGACTTGCCGGGACAACATCAAAATGCGTGTTTATCAAAAGGGTTTTTTTTGCACCTGTGTTCTTTATCGCGCTAAGATTTACCCTGTCCCCTCTAAGATGACTGAGCCTCGGATTCTTCTTCTCGAATAACTCGCGCGGCATAAAGATCTTCTCGATGTCAAAATCAAGATCCTTAAGTTTTTGAGCGGCATAATCTATGACCTTTTCATAATTTTCACCCGGCGGAACGCTGGTCTGGATTCGCACGAGGTCATCGAGGATACGTATGGTGTCCTCAGTTTTTGATCCAAGATAATCTGATAAAATTGGCATTTGCTTCAAAAAGGTTTTTATTACCCAAATCCTTTTTGCCTTGTTTATAGCTATAAGGCTCGATGGCAATTGAAGAAGATATAAGGGCAATCGAAGAAGAAATCTCCAAAACCAAATATAACAAAGCTACCGAAGGTCATATAGGCCGTCTTAAATCAAAGGTTGCCCGCCTGCGGGATGAAGTGCAAAAAAGAGCATCTTCAAAATCCGGCGGTGAGGGTTTTTCAGTAAAGAAATCAGGCGACGCATCGGTTGTACTCGTGGGATTCCCGTCAGTAGGAAAAAGCACGCTCCTGAACAGTCTTACAGGGACGGAGTCAGCAGTTGCCGCTTATGAATTTACTACCCTGGATGTGGTGCCGGGAGCAATGGAGCATAAAGGAGCGACCATTCAGATACTTGATGTCCCGGGACTTGTACGAGGAGCAGCCGCAGGCCGCGGGCGCGGCAAGGAAGTAATTGCTGTTATAAGGAACGCTGACCTTGCGGTCATATTGCTTGATGTTTTCCAGCTTGTGCATTTTGATGTCCTTTTGCAGGAATTATATGAAGCGGGTATCCGCGTAAATTCAAAACCTCCCGATATAACGATAAAGAAAAAAGCAAGGGGTGGTGTTAATATCAGTTCAACGGTCGATCTTGACCTTGATGAAGATACCATAAAAACAATACTTGGAGAATACAGGATCCATAATGCAAATGTTTTGATACGCGAGAATATCTCTATCGACCAGCTTATAGATGCGGTCCTTAGCAACAGGAAATACCTTCCGGGAATAGTGGTCATAAATAAGATAGATCTTGCGGATGATTATGCCCTGCGCACCTGTAAAGAAAAATTCCCGGATGCTATCCTGGTTTCCGCCGACAAAAAAGTCCATATCGAGGAACTCAAGGACCGGCTTTTTGAAAAACTCGGATTCATCAGGATCTTTATGAAACCCCAGGGCAAGGCCGCTGATCTTGAGGAAGCAATGATAATAAGATACGGCGCTACGATCGGCGATGTATGCGACAAGCTTCACCGCGATTTCAGGAAACGGTTCAGGTATGCCCAGATATGGGGTACGTCAGCAAAGCATGAAGGACAGCGCGCCGGGCTTGACCATACCATGGATGATAATGATATCCTGACGCTTGTTTTACGAAGATAAAATGGACACAAAAGAATTGTAAAAATATTTTGATGAAGTGGCTGTTAGTCTAATACGATTTCGATGTTTGGAACCTTTAATATCTGGAGTTTCTCGATTTCATTTCTAATCTGTGGCATTTCAACTTTTTTATTCCAGACATCTCTTACCAGTGTATAGCCCAAATCTCGTAATATTTTATTATCCAGTTTATGTATTTCATTTTTTATAATTATGGTGGTCATTTTGCCTCATGGCTTATGTCAGAATTCATATTCTCCTCAGTGTTAATTTCAACCAACTCAAAAAGCAGGGGAGTGTGCACTATCTTCAAATTGTTAAAAATTATATACAGTCTTTCTATTATTTTGCCGTCAATACCAGCTTTCAATAATTTCACTCTCTCATGCGGAGTTTTTAACATTGGTGCATCTCTTCCCAAAAGCTGTTTGTAAAACCTTACCTTTAGCATTGCAATTTCAATAGCAGGGCAGTGAGAGGAGCTTCACTACCCTGCTGAAAATTGCACTCTAATAATAATTAATATAAGACTTCTAAATGTATATATGTATCCATGTATATAATAATAGTTGTTATAATAATGAGAATTTCATTAGATGATACGTAATATACCAGCTCAGTGAAGTTGAAAAAGGCAAGAATTTAAAAGATAAAATACAATACAAGTAAAAATGCAGATGAATACCAAAGAAACCCGATTTGTTCCTATAACACCGCTTTTGACTGTTGATGCATTGATATTGTATGAAAAAAAAGTTGTCCTGATAAAGCGCGGAAATCCCCCTTATAAGGATCAATTCGCACTTCCCGGCGGTTTTGTGGAGGTCGGGGAAACTGTGGAAGCAGCCGTTCTTCGTGAAGCAAAGGAAGAAACGGGGCTTGAAATTGAACTCATCAAGCTGCTTGGTGTGTATTCGGAGCCGTCAAGGGACCCCAGGGGTCATACTGTAACTGTTTGTTTTCTTGCAAGAGGTTTCGGAAAGCTTAAAGCTGGTTCGGATGCTAAAGACATAAGGCTCTTTGGATTCAATGAAATACCCAAACTGGCATTTGATCATAATAAGATAATAGAAAACGCGAAGAGTGATATTGATGGAATTTTGTCCCAAATGTAAAAGTATGATGATGCCCGCCAAGAATGTTTTTACGTGCAGGAAATGCGGGTTTGAAAAGGAAATTAAAGAAAGTTTTGTTTCAACAACCGAAAGAAAGGAAAGGGAAGTTACTGTTCTTGAAGGAAGGGAAATGGGAATGCCCACGATCAGAGCCAAGTGCGAGGATTGTGGAAATGATACGGCATATTGGTGGCTGCGGCAGCTTCGTTCGGCTGATGAGAGCGAGGTCAGGTTCTTCCGGTGCACGAAATGCGGGAAGACCTGGAGAGAATACAACTAAGAATAAATGGGAGTCGGAATAAATCTTATTAACAATCCGTCCAATTCAACCCACCATGAAGCAAAAACTCACAGTTGACCTTGAAAAAGACCTGAAACTACCGGGAAATGTCTGGAGATTCGGGGATGATATCGACACAGATGCTATAATCCCGGGCAAATATCTCACAATTAATAAACCCGATGAGTTAGCAAGACACGCTTTTGAGGGTGTGCGCCCGGAATTTGCGCGGGGCGCAAAAGAAGGGGATATTATTGTTGCAGGTTTAAATTTCGGATGCGGTTCATCGCGAGAGCATGCGCCCCTGGCATTAAAAGGCGCCAGGATAAAATGCATCATAGCAAAATCATTCGCACGTATCTTCTTTCGGAATTCCATCAACATCGGGCTTCCACTTCTTGAATGTCCGGATACCGATAAGATCGAAGAAAGCGACCATATAGAGGTTGATTTTGGATCCGGGTTAATCACCAATACGACCAAGAATGAGACCTACCAGGCAACACCGCTTCCGGATTTCGTGCGCGGTATAGTTGATGCAGGCGGTCTTATCAGGTATGCGCAAAACATAGTAGAGTAACCGTGGGCAGACACTCAATTTTCAAAATTACAGGCGAAGGTCCATTCGACAGGATAACAGGATAACAGGATTTACAGGATGATTTTTTTAATCTAATCCTGTTCATCCTGTAAATCCTGTCTACTTAAAAAATAAAGAAATCAAAAAACTAGACATTTTCAACCTCTTCAAGGAAGTAAATGTCTGGCTTCTCAGCCACACCGGCTTTTTTCATTGCCTTTTTTAAATCATCTGATTCAATGAATTTTCGAGCATTTTCAATAGTATCCCATTTGAAAATGATAATGGTTTCATTTGGGTCATCTATATTGTGGAATAAACGACCTCCTTTTTCCCCTCCTGCTGTACGAAAAACACGATGCTCGTCAAAGACAGGTTTCCATTTATCATAATCTTTAACTTTGTGTCGAATAAATACATATGGCATTGTTATCACCTTTTTATTTTGAATTTTAATTTTATTTAATTTCCGACTGAGTGGTTTCAAATCCTCACAGTTTTACCCTTCAGCCTTTAGAAAAAATAAAAATATTATACTCTGCGCTTTCTTGAACAAACTAACCACATATTATTAAGAACCGTAGCATTATTAATAGCTATTGTTTGATTTTAAGGAAATGAAAAAAGTCAGTCACCCGAAAATCATTCCCATTCCGCTGGCTGCATTTTCTTCTTCTGCTATGAAAGCACTTGTGACTATTTTATTTTCCTCTCCAACAAGTTTCGTCAGTCCTGCTCCTTCAAACTTCTTTTCCGCAAGCTCGATGTCTTCAGGATTTGCTTTTATATAAAGGAAAGAACCTTTACGCTCGGAACCAAGAAGGTTGCATTCCCTTACCGTAAAACCGATCCGTTTAAAAAAATCATCCTCTAATATTTTTGAAATATCTTTACTGGCAACATCTTCGTAGTAATATACAGATTCCATAATTCCTCTCAATTACCCTAAATGAAGATAAATGTTGATACATAATTATCCGATGGTTTTTTATCTTTTATTATCCTATAGCTCGTATCCCATTAGTCAGAAGGAGGCTTTATGGAGATTGAATTTGCGCCTCATGTTGAAGAAATAAAAAAGGCGCTTGATAACGAAATAGAAGAGAGCCAAATAATTGCGGATTTAAAAAAACTGCTCGAATACAGGGTACCATTGAACGAAGCAAAACGAAGCCTGATAAAAAAATACGGCGGGTTTGAAAAAAGTCCTGTCAGGAAACTTAAAGACATCCAGATAGGTGAGCACAATATCGAGATAGTGGGACAGGTCGTTGAGATAACAAAAAAGACCTTTAGGGTCAAGAATATCGAAAAGGTCCTTTTTTCAGGAGTGATCTGTGATCAGACCTCATCAAGAAGTTTCACCGCATGGTCGGATTTTGACCTAAATCCAGGGGATGTAATTTCAGTCACTCAGGCTTATGTGAGGAACTGGCAGGAGCGGCCTGAGGTGAATTTCGGCCCCCGCTCAAAAGTCACAAAGCTTACTACAAAGATCCAGGTGCCAGAGGATTTCGAACTGAAGAAGCTTGCAGAATTACGAGATGGTGACATCAATGTTCATACACAGTTCACTATCCTCAATATCGAGAGCATCGATATAAATTCAAAAGATGGCTCCAAAAAAATACTTAGTGGAATCGTTGCAGATGAGGATACAAAACTTCCAATAACAGGTTGGGTGTTGGCACCTGAACTTGCCGCAGGCACTACGATCGAGGTGAAAAACGCATATGTAAGGTCGTTTCGGGGTGTTCCCACCCTGAACATCAATGAATCAAGTGTGATTACAAAGCTTGAAAAGAAGCTTGAATACAGGGAAAAGATTGGATTGAAGATCGGGGATATTATAAGTAAAGATGGGGCTTATGATATTGTAGTAGAAGGAAATATCCTTTCAATCAGACCTGGTTCGGGATTGATAGCCAGGTGCCCCGAATGTTCACGTGTTGTCCAGAAAGGAATGTGCAGGGTGCATGGTAAGGTCGATGAGAAGAATGATATGAGGATCAAAGCTATCATCGATGATGGAACTGGTGCACTAACGCTGGTTCTTGATTCCAGGCTTACGCAGAAGTTATGTGGAATTACCATCAAAGAAGCTGGAGAAATCGCAAAAACGGCAATGTCCCCGAAAGCAGTTGAAGATGAAATTAAAAGAAAAATGATCGGAAGAAGGTTCCAGGCACGAGGAAATATGTCAAAAGGTGAATTCGGGATCACATTTGTAGCAGTAGATGCCTGGGAGCCTGCCGGATCGATAAAAGAGCAGGCTCAACGGCTTCTTGGGAGGATAGCGGATTAATATGGAAAAGATCGAAAAAATAATGGACCGGGAAATTGCATGGCGGATTTTCGCCCATGAATTCAATATCTCAACCTTATTTGTCAGTGAAGGTGATGAAAGAGCGCCAAATTATATTATTACGCCAACGGGCGTAAAATGCAACCGTCTTTTTATTATCGGGGTTGTCACTGAAGTTGAAAATATCGGAAAGGATAATAACCTCTGGCGGGCGCGCATAGCTGACCCTACCGGAGTATTTACCCTATATGCGGGGCAGTACCAGCATGAGGCTGCCATATTTTTATCTGAATTACAGGTTCCAACGTATGTTGCAATTGCAGGCAAGGCAAGAAAATATGAACCTGAAGACGGGGCCGTGTATTTATCAGTGAGGCCTGAAGAAATAAATATTTCCGATGAAAAGCAAAGGGACAGATGGGTGCTGGAAACAGCAGAAAGAACTCTTGAGCGCATCAACATTATGAATGATGCATTGCATTCAGGACTATCGGGAAACGAATTGCAGGAATTCCTGTTAAAAAGAATTTCGAACAATGCGCATGTAAGTGGCGTGATGCATGCAATAAAGCATTATGAGAACCTGGAAAAAACCTTACTCGAAATAAAAAAAGCACTTGCCCATGCAATTGAGACAGTTACTATGGATAGCGGAGTTAATATTTCGCCTCAGGAACAAATAAAAAATCAGGCCGGAACAAATATAGATGAATTCAAAACCCATGAACGATCATTTGAAAAAGTGAAAGAAAATCCACCAAAAGAGATACTTGCCTCAATCATAGATGAGCTTGATACTGGAAAGGGCACATCTTTTTCCACAGTCATTGAAATTGCACAGAAAGCAGGATTAGATGCACAGACTGTGGAATTATCCTTGAAAGAGCTTATGGACGAAGGAAGATGCTATGAGCCAAAGATCGGTGTGCTCAGGAAGGTCTGATCAGGGTGAAATTTCTATCTTTTCCACTTTGAATCTTACAAATTTTTCCTTAGGTATGGAAATACTCTTTTTCTGGGTTCCATCTTTTTGAAATTCTATCATTCCGGTATCATATACCTCGCCGGATTCATTCTTTAAAAGAAGTCTCATACCGCTAATATAATAATCTACTTTGCTTTTATTCATCCAATCATCTTCATTTTTTTTAATGATCAATGTTCCCATACCTGAATTAGGTGAATATTCAAAGGTAACTTTTGTCTCTCCATATCCGGCATTTTTATAAAAATCAATCCCTCTGTATAAAGGAAACCCTTCTTCCAATATTTCCCATTCTGCAATTAATTCCTTTTTGATACTTTCGTACTCGCTTTCTACCACCAATATCTGCGAATTATTGATTTCTTTCATCTTTACTGGTGTCTCTACACAACCGCTGATAGCCAGGATAATTACTGCCAGGAGGACAGTGAATTTTAACAAGATAGAATTCATTTTGTATTCACATGTGAATTATATTTCCTTTAACCATAATAAATTACGTGGGAAAAACTATTTATATTAATTTTTGAATGGATATTGATACCCTTTTATACTTTCTATCCGTCAAGTAAAAATAAATACATGAAAATAATCCCCATTTTGAATGAGCCGGCGCTTGTTGTCTATAACACGATAAAGGCCCTTGTGATCTCAGACCTTCACCTGGGTATCGAATGGGAGCTTTACCACAGGGGTTTTTCCATTCCCAGCCAGGTGGAAAAAAGGAAGAAGCGTATATGTGATTATCTTGAAAAAGTGAACCCTGACAGGATCGTGCTGCTTGGTGATATTAAACACAATGTACCCAGGACATCATGGCAGGAAAAAAAAGAGGTTCCCGATTTTCTTGAGACAATTGCAGCTTATGCGCCTGTTGATATTGTGCCGGGAAATCACGATGGAGATATTGGGGAGCTTATTAATGAAAAGGTCACATTACGAGGGATGCGGGGCTTTGTGCTTGATGGCACAGGTTATTTTCATGGTCATACCTGGCCTGATGCGGAATTATTATCACTAAAGAATGTAGTGATGTCCCACAACCACCCAACGGTAAGGCTCACGGATTCACTCGGGCATGCAGTATCAGAAGAGGTATGGATAAGAACGCGTTTTATTGAAGAAGCAATAAGGGAGCATTATGGGGATAATATTGATTGGATGGATCCTGATATAATTATTATGCCTGCGTTTAATGAATTGTGTGGGGGGATACCATTTAATGAGTCCGTTCGTGAAAAACTGCTTGGTCCTGTATTTGCCAACCATGCGATCGAGCTTGAAAATGCAGTCGCCTATTTGCTTGATGGCACAAATCTCGGAACGATAGGAAAAATCAGGAAGCTGGGGATAACGAAAAGAAAAAGGGAGATGAATTAATGAGCTCTATTGGAAAAGAATTTATGAAGAAAACAAAGTTCCAGTACCTTGACAGGTCTGACCAATCGAATAACATACCTCAGCCTTTATTGGAGAGGGAATTTGATGCTTCAAAACCAGTAATAGAACTTCCAGGGTCTGAAAAAATCAAAGTAGGAAGTCTTGACTTAAGAAAGGCCATTGAAGGTCGAAGAAGTATACGCCAGTATTCCCAGGAACCATTAACAATTGAAGAACTCTCATATTTATTGTGGGTTACACAGGGAGTTGTTAAGGTCACCTATGGTGCAACTTTCAGGAATGTACCTTCTGCTGGTGCGAGACACGCTTTTGAAACATATCTGCTCATCAATAATGTCCTATCTGTTCCGGACGGTATTTACAGGTTTTTGGCCATTGGCCACAAACTGGTTGAAATAAACAGGGAACCTGGCATAGCCGACAGGGTCGTTGAAGGCTGTTTAGGACAGGATTTTATTGGAAAAAGCGCTGTGACTTTTATCTGGACGGCAGATGCTTACAGGATGAAATGGAGGTATGGGGAAAGGGGATACAGGTATCTCCACCTTGACGCAGGACATGCCTGCCAGAACCTGTACCTGGGTGCAGGTTCTGTAGATTGCGGTGTATGCGCCATTGCAGCTTTTTCAGATGATTATATGAACGATCTGCTCGGGCTTGATGGAGTGGAACAATTTGTAATATATGTTGCAGCTGTGGGGAAAAAGTGAATCACTCTGTAATTTAATCAACAAGTAGGATAAAAATGAAATAAATAGTATCCTGTAATTACTTCGGGTTTGTTTGTTATAAGTTTAGTGGAACTCTAATGTTCGAGCTTTTGTTCCAACCTTAATAAGCAAACATAAATAACAAAAGCGCCTGTAAATTCTCGAATATGCCAGGCAATAATATGACGAGAATAAAAGAGTTGATGGATTCCGCTGCCGGTATTCCTGACCCGGCCGAACGTTCACGAAAATATAAGAATATTGTAGTGCTGCTGTCACAGGAAGCGGTGCGTTCAAACGACCAACAGCATATTGAAGAAGCATTGAAAATAGCGGGAATGGTGACTGATGACCCATCCAAATCTTATGTTGAGATCATCCGCGCTATTGCAAAAATGAAACAAAAAGATAAAAATGAGTTCGATGAAGCTGTAAAAATTTCGAAGAGCATCGATAACCACCTTGACCTTTCCGTGGCTCTCCATGAAATTGTAATTGGTTTTGGAAGATACGGTATTGAAAACAAAGATGAAATTATCTACGCAGACTCACTTGACCTTGCGCAAAAGATACCATTTAATTCATATCGTGCAATGGCTTACCGGAATCTTTCAAAGGCAAGTATTGACCCGGCAAAATCGCTGGAATTGGTCAACATATCCATCGAGATACTCGAAAAAAGTAAAGAGATCAAAACAATATATCAGATTCTGGCATTTTGCGATACAAGTTCAATGCTTGCCAGGCTTAACGATAATAGAAGTTATGGTTTCTTAAAGAAAGCAATAGCTATGGCTGATAGCATTATGGATGAACTTGAAAGGTCGGCAGTCTCACTTAAGATTTTGGAAACCGAAATTGAAATCGGGATAAAATTCAAAGACAAAAAGGTATTGGATGAAGCTGTAGTGATATCAAAAGGAATTAACAAAGAATATTATAAAACACTTGCTTCAAATGCGTTAAAGCGTTACTCTTTATATTGAAATAAGGGGCGGAATCGCTCCATTACCATTATTTGAATCAATAACCTGAGCTTGTTTTGGTCAGCTGTATATCGCATGTCCTACAAAATGTGATCCAGTATCTTTCCCCTGATCGAAGTCCGATCCATTATATCCTCTTTATCTTTGAAAGGTCTTTGACGCATCACTTCTGCGACCTGTTTATTATCAATTCCGGGAATCATATTCAGTAATTTAATTGGAAGATGGTTTATATCAATTGGGACAGGTATCCCGGTTATCGACCTGTGCCCATGGTCTGTCACCAGTATGTCAAAGGAGAGGCCAGGATCAAGTTTCAGGGGAATCCCGACAAGTAAAGGATATGTGCCAAGCTGCCGTGCGAAGGTGATTTTATCGAAGATCTCAGTCCTGACAGCTTTAAGTATCGTCCCGGCCGGGATCAAACGGCGAAGCATTGGAAGATCGATCTCATTGCGTACTTTTTCTTTGTATCTGAGGAACAATTCCTTGTTTTTTCTCACGATTTCATCATGCCCCTGCATCGCAGTTCCAGCAAAGGTCATCACCTGCCTGATATTTACTCTCCGGACCATGAGGCCATTATCTAATACTTTTTTCAGGAATTCAAAGTTAAGTTCAAATGTCTTTCTTGTTTCACCTTTCAAGCCGTGAACAAAATTTATTCCGGGCAATAGTTCAGGGAGACCGCTTGATCCAAGTCGTGCTCCTGCTTCATTTAAGAGTTTTATCGCTTCAAATACTTCATCGGGAGTTGCTTTCAGGTCATTTGCAGTTATCACATCAGGGTCTGCGCTTTCCATTCCCAGCGCTGCAACATCTCCTGATGTATGATATTTCACGATTATTTCTGCAATATGTCTTGATTCATCGGGATACTTTGATAGCGTCACAGGATTGGCATTATCCATATGAAGGACCTTAAGGTCCGGCGCAACTTTCCTTATGTTGATATATAGTTCTTCAATAGCTTCAGGGTCAGGAACACCTTTTTTTGACCGGTACATAAATAGATCAGGTTGTCTTCCCAACCTGAAATACCGGGCGCCATTCTCATAGAGAGCCGATACTTCTCTTATAACATCCTTAATTTCACGAAAATCAGGCTTCCCATAGAAAGGTTCGGTACAGAAAGAACAGTGTGAATGACGCGGACATCCCCGATAGGTCTCAAGTTCGCACATCACATACGGATAATCAGGGTGCTGGTTGATAATGAAAGCGCCTTTATAACCCCATCTTCCTATCTCTGTGGTAGTCCGCATCCTGTGCTGGACAAGAGAGGGATCTTTGTGGTCCATAAGATCGTAAACGAATGCCTCGAGGTCTTTCTTTGCAAGCGTTATTCCCGGGATATGGAGATCTTTTGCCGTTGAACCGCCTTCCTCGCCGTATCCAAGCCTGATAGGGCCCCCTATTATCTTTGTACCCTCAAGGTGTGACAGTTCTCTTATTTCTTTCAGGGTGACAGGAGATGCCCTTAAATATTTCCCGGGAACTGTCATTCCCGCTATGATGATAATAAGATCAAATCGCAGAGGCTCCCTGTGCGAACGGATGCGGTCTATGGTCCGATAGGTTATATCCTCCTTTGGTAATCCTTTTTCAATAAGAGCACCTGCAATATACCGCGGATAAGGAGCCATATACGGCGGAACGCCAAGGCATGCGGGTTCATCCACATAGCCATCAATTATAAGTACACGCATATGTTATCATTGCTTGCTTCATATTTTGGCCTTTCGTTCATTCTTACAATATCCTGGATAATGAATTTATATTATAACCGCATAAAAAGCCAGCATGGGAACTAAAAATGGTTTTAGCAATGCACAAATTCTTGCATGTGCAGGTGGAATTATATCTATAGTAAGTGTTTTCTTGCCATGGTACAGCGCACAATCAAGCGCAATGTCATCAAGTATTTCCGTGAATGGTCTTGGCTCGATCAGTGGAAGCGGGCTTTTGCTTGGGCTCTGGAGCGAAAAAGCCAGCTGGGAATTCCAGGGGCTCGGAGTCCTGGCACTTGGGATCGTATGCCTGGCAATTACCTTATTCTTTCGGGAAAAAATCCAATCACTTGCATTGTTCATATGCGGTTTTCTCATAATCGGTGGTGGGGTACATAATATCAGGAGTATATGGGAATTCTCCGGAGACTTCATGGGGGCATCCATGCAGTCTGGGGCCGGATATGGATTATATATCGTTGCACTTGCAGGGATTATGGTCGCAGCCGGGGGATTGTTTGCCTGGAGAGAGATTCCAGAATAGTGAACAACCACCTACAAGTCAGGTACCCTCTATCCCCGCTATAACTATGGCATGATAATCATGTTATTTTTCATTATTTGTTGAAAAAGTATTAATATCATCAATCCAAAATAGCATTTAAAATCGAGTGTGACATTTAAGTTAACATCGATTCAGGAGAGATACTTCATATTGACATCAAAACCCTTGTTGTATACTCAGAAATGGCTTATATCATTTAAAAAAGAAATAGCTGGAGCGTTATTTTTAACACCTGAAACCGGGGAAGTAATTTGTGAGTACAGAAAGAGATATGGTATGTCACAGGAAGAATTTGGGGAGTTGATGGACCTTCGCCGTGAATCCATATCGCGCATAGAAACAGGAAGTGTGACTCCAACATTTGATTTTGCCAGGAAGTTCATTAATGCTATGGCACTTATCGAAGCGATCAGGGTGGAAAGGGCGCAGCATAAGGAAATCGATGTATATTTCCTTGATAATCTCGCAAAAGAACTGGGTTTTAACCGGGAAAAACTCACATTCATGGTCAAAGTGGCTGTAGAAAGTTATGATAGAAAACTCGTGAAGATCCAAAAATCATTAAAGGAGATAAAAATATGACAGAAGATTCGGTTGTATGGCTTGAAGAGGTTGGAAAAGAAGATATCGCGATCGTGGGCGGAAAAGGTGCAAGTCTTGGTGAGATGCTGCGGGCAGAACTGCCTGTTCCTACGGGTTTTGCAGTGACGGCACAGGCTTTTAGGAGATTTATTGATGAAAATAATATCAATGATGAGCTTTTCGGCTCACTTGAAGTTGATGTAGATAATGCGGATATCTTGAGGAATGCAGAGAAAAAAGCGAAAAAGATCATAATGAATGCAAAAATGCCGCAAGATATCGATAACAGCATCAGGTCGAAATATCGGGATCTATGTAAGAAAGAGGGAGGGGAGGTTTATGTAGCGGTACGCTCAAGTGCGACCGCTGAAGATCTGCCCGACGCCAGTTTCGCAGGACAACAGGATACTTTTCTCAATATGAAAGGAGAGCAAAACGTGATCGATGCGGTAAAGAAATGCTGGGCTTCCCTTTATGGGGCGCGGGCTATCTATTACCGCGTAAAGCAGGGTTTTGATCACAGCAAGGTAAATCTTTGTGCAGTTGTCCAGATCATGGTAGAAGCTGAAAAAGCAGGCGTCATGTTCTCGTCGCATCCTTCAACCGGAGAGGCACAGACGATAATTGAAGGTGCATGGGGATTGGGAGAGACTGTTGTTTCAGGCTCGGTTTCACCGGACTATTATATGGTAGATAGAAATTCCAGGACCATAAAAGAACGAAAGATCGCCACCAAGAATATCATGCATACAAAGGATCCAAAAACAGGGAAGACCAATGATATTCCGGTGCCATCCGACAAGAAAAATGCCAGGGTCCTGGAAGATGATGAAATATTAAAGCTCGTAGAGTTCGGGGCATTGCTGGAAGACCTGTATGGCATACCCCAGGATATCGAATGGGCGATAAAGAACAAAGAGATATTCATTCTCCAATCAAGACCCATCACCACGATCAAGAAGAAAGAACCCAAAGAAAAAGTCGCCACTACCGCCATTCTTGAAGGGCTTGGCGCTTCCCCGGGAATTGCATACGGTGAGGCAAAACTGGTTGTTGATGCAAGTGAACTGGGTAAAGTCAAAGACGGTGATATTCTTGTAGCGATAATGACCACCCCGGATATGGTACCCGCAATGAAACGTGCTGCAGCTATCGTAACCGATGAAGGCGGGCTTACCTGCCATGCAGCCATTGTATCACGGGAGCTTGGCTGCCCGGCTGTTGTGGGAACAAGGAAGGCAACCGAGTTATTGTCTGATGGCATGAAAATAACTGTAGATGGGGAAAAGGGACTTGTCTTTGAGGGCAAAAAAGAGATCACAACCCCCGCATCCGCACAAACGGAAAAATCAGGAGTATCATTTGCAAAATCAAAACCAATTACCGCAACCGAAGTGAAAGTGAACGTTTCCATTCCAGAAGCAACAGCCAGGGCTATTGAAACACAGGCTGATGGTGTGGGACTTTTGCGTATCGAACATATGATCCTTGGTCTTCCCAAGCATCCAAAGCAGTATATAAAAGAAGGAAAGGCCGATGAGTATGTCGCGGAGCTTGTTTCGCGAATTCAGACCGTTGTTGATGCTTTCTATCCCAGGCCGGTTTGGGTGAGAACCCTTGATGCGCCCACAGATGAGTTCAGGGCAATGGAAGGCGGCGAGGGCGAACCTGTTGAGCCCAATCCCATGCTTGGGTTTCGCGGTATCAGGCGCGACCTCATAGACACGGAACACTTTGAACTTGAAGTGAGGGCATTTAAGGAATTGATAAAGCGCGGCTACAATAATATGGGTATAATGATCCCTCTTGTCCAGCATCCAGCGGAGCTGAGGCGGGCAAAAGAGTTCATGCGAAAGAACGGGCTTGATATTGACAAGATCGATGTTGGGATAATGGTTGAGATACCAGCGGCAGCTCTTATTATCGACCAGTTCCTTGCAGAGGGGCTTAACTTCGTGAGCTTCGGCACGAACGACCTCACCCAGTACACCCTTGCTGTAGACAGGAACAACGAGCATGTGGCGCACCTGTATAATGAGTTGCATCCTGCCATCATGAAACTCATCGAGCATGTGATCATCGAGTGCAATAAAGTGGGCGTGAAGACCAGCATCTGCGGACAGGCCGGAAGCAACCCGAAAGTTGCAAAGAGGCTTGTGGAGCTCGGAATAACCAGTATTTCCGCAAATATCGATGCGGTTGAGACCGTGAGGGATATGGTCGCGAGGACTGAGCTGCAGTTGCTGCTGAAGGCGGCGAGGAGACCTTCAACTTAAGGATTTATCCTGTAAGAAATCATACTCTAAGAAATTAAAGCTAAAGTCGGTGAAAACTTCATAGAGTATGAATCTTGTAAGACGAATAGTAAAATGGTTAGAAGATAGAAAAATCTTTTCCCGTAAAAGAAAAAGCAACAGGATGAGAGCCTTAGGGATGCTTCTCTATTATGCAGGTTTGAGCTATGAAAAAGCTGGAATGTTTGCAAGTGCAAGTTATGAAGCAGTCCGTGAATGGTATCAGAAAGGAAAAGAACTTTTCGAGGAATCAACAGAGAAAAAGAGAAGAAAACGGATAGCAGTTGACGAAAAAGAAATAACAATAAACGGAGTCACTATTTTCATTTGGGGTGCTGTTGATCTCGATGATGAGAAAATATTGGCT
>JAPMTS010000026.1 GCA_026552955.1 Candidatus Methanoperedens sp.
ATGTGAAATAATACTGAAACTTTTGATGTTGCTGCCATATAATCTCATTTACATATAGGCATTAATATTATAAAAAGTTTAGGAATACACTATAATATATATCCTTGCATGACCGAAGATGTGAGATAAATTTTTCCAGAAGCAACCTTTTAATCCTCATCCGCCAATAAACACCTCAGGGAGAGAACACACATGTCCATTCGATTCGACCGATTCACTATCAAAGCCCAGGAAGCATTCCAGGAAGCACAGACCATAGCACTTGACAGGGGGCAGCAGCAGCTTGAAGTAGAGCACCTTTTACTGGCTCTTATAAACCAGAAAGAAGGCTTAACGCTTCAGATCCTGCAAAAACTCGGCGCAAATACCGGGGGAATAATCTCTCAGCTTGAAGAGGAGATCGACAAGCTCCCACGTGTGGAAGGCGCTGGAGCCGGCCAGATATACATGTCCACGCGATTGAACAACGCAACTGAAGCTGCATTCAATGAAATGAAGAACCTTCGCGATGAATACCTGAGCAGTGAACACCTGCTTCTTGCTATCGCTGATGAGAAACATGGCATCTGTGCGCGAATCCTTAAGGAGAACGGCGTATCAAAGGACGCTATTATGAGATCTCTCAAGGAAGTGCGGGGTTCGTCCCGCGTCACTGACCAGAATCCTGAGGATAAATACGAAGCCCTTAAGAAATACGGACGCGACCTCACTGAACTAGCAGCTATTGGAAAACTCGATCCTGTCATAGGCAGGGACAATGAGATACGAAGAGTGCTACAGGTCCTCTCGCGGCGCACAAAGAACAATCCCGTCCTTATAGGTGAGCCGGGTGTGGGAAAAACAGCCATTGCAGAGGGACTGGCTCAACGGATATTCGCGGGGGATGTACCTGAGACCATAAAGGACAAGAAGGTCGTAGCGCTTGATATGGGCGCGCTTGTGGCAGGTGCGAAATTCAGGGGAGAATTCGAGGAACGATTGAAAGCCGTGATCAAGGAAGTACAGGATTCCCAGGGTGCGGTTATCCTGTTTATCGACGAGCTCCACACCCTTGTCGGCGCCGGGGCGGCGGAAGGGGCGATGGATGCCTCGAACCTTCTCAAGCCAGCGCTTGCCCGCGGGGAGCTGCATGTGATCGGCGCCACAACGCTTGATGAATATCGAAAGCACATCGAAAAGGATGCTGCGCTTGAACGGCGTTTCCAGCCGGTGCTTGTAGATGAGCCGTCGGTGGATGATACAATATCCATCCTTCGCGGCCTGAAGGAGAAATATGAAGTGCACCACGGCGTAAGGATACAGGACGCTGCACTTGTGACGGCAGCGATCCTTTCGCACAGGTATATAACAGACAGGTTCCTTCCCGACAAGGCTATTGACCTTATTGATGAAGCGGCTTCAAAGCTTCGGATAGAAATCGACAGCATGCCTTCCGAGCTTGATGATATCGAGAGGAAGATACGCCAGTTTGAGATTGAAAAGCAAGCGGTCAAAAAAGAAAAGGACGAATATTCAAAGGAACGGCTTGAAAAAATTGATAAAGAACTTTCAGACCTGAAGGAAAAAGGCAGTCAGATGAAAGCTCACTGGCAGCTTGAAAAAGAAGCCATCGGAAAGATACGAAAGACAAAAGGAGACATCGAGAAGACCCGCAAGGATTCTGAGAAAGCGGAAGTTGAAGGCAACCTTGAACGGGCGTCCGAACTACGTTACGGGGTATTGATAAATCTGCAAAAACAACTTGATGAGGAAAATAAGAAACTTGTCAAACTCCAGAAAGACCAGAAGATGTTAAAAGAAGAAGTTGATGAGGAAGATATCGCAGAAGTGGTCTCGAAATGGACGCACATCCCGGTCAGCAAAATGCTGGAGGGAGAGATGCAAAAACTTGTGCACATGGAAGAACGCATCCGCCAGCGTGTGATCGGGCAGGAGGAAGCAGTGGTCGCAGTTGCCAATGCCGTGAGGCGCGGACGTGCCGGAATTTCAGATCCTAAACGGCCTATCGGTTCTTTTATGTTCCTTGGCCCCACGGGTGTGGGAAAGACAGAACTTGGAAGGGCGGTTGCTGAATTTATGTTCGATGACGAGGCTGCAATGATACGGCTTGATATGAGCGAGTATATGGAAAAGCACACGGTTGCAAGGCTCATAGGCGCGCCGCCGGGATATGTGGGCTATGAAGAAGGCGGACAGCTCACAGAAGCAATCAGGCGCCGGCCGTATGCGGTCGTTTTGCTGGATGAAATAGAAAAGGCGCACCCTGATGTATTCAACGTATTGCTCCAGATACTTGATGACGGGCGGCTCACAGACGGCCATGGACGCACCGTAGATTTCAAAAATACAGTAATCATCATGACATCCAATATAGGCAGCCAGTTGATTTTTGAGCTCCAGGAAAAGGAAGCACAAATGAGGAAGAAAGTGATGGATATTGTCAGGAGACAGTTCAAACCCGAATTCCTGAACCGGCTTGATGAGATCATAATATTCCACTCGCTTGGGTTTCCGGAAATAATAAAAATCGTAGATATCCAGTTCAATATCCTGAAAAAACGCCTGACAGAAAGGAAGATTGAAATAACTCTTACAGAATCGGCAAGAGACCTCATTGCAAGAACAGGTTATGATCCATCATATGGCGCGCGGCCATTAAAGAGGACTATCCAGCATAAGATACTGGACCCCCTGGCAATGAAGATACTGGATAAGGAATTCAAGGAAGGGGACTCGATAGAGGTTGATGCGGATGATGGTAATCTTATGTTCAGGAAAGTTGATTAGACAGAGACAGTGACTCTCCCTTGCTTGGATTAAGACTATTGGCAGTTGGCACAGTACTCACTTGTCGTTAAGCCGTTTGTTCCATACCTGAATTCTCAGCAACAGCTACATACTCTGCAAAAGACTTTGATTCTGGCACAGGTAACTTATCTTCCAGTAATCCCTGTATATGCATTTCAATAGCCTCATACAAATTTTTTTTCAGCTTCTTCGCGAGTGGCGCCTGTAGCCACACATCCCGATAATTGCTGAAATAATTTGTATGGTATACTAAAAATCTAAACTTTTCAAGATATCTTTTGAAGTATCTGATATTGAATAATAAGGATATACATTATCTTTGTCCTTCATGACTATTTCATTTTCAATTAAAATATCAAGATGGTGCCTGATAGTTTTATAATCTTTTTTCAAGACTTTAGCCAGTTGATTTGCATTTTGAGGTCTTTCAATAAGACTATTCAGAATTAAGGAACGCGTATTTCCTCCACGAGTTCCTATAATAAGATACCAAAAATTTTTAAATTGCTTATTGTTTTGATTAAGTTTAATCTTTAATAATTGTTTCTCTGTAATATCCCTACCAATACCATGAATTCCTATTATTTTGTCATCCTTTTTAATAAGTCGAATGGTAAACTCAACCCATTTAGTTTCTCCATTTTTATTGACAATTTCAACTTTTGTTGGCTTTGTGATAACTTCCCCCGACATTGTTTCTTCAAGAATCTCTTGACCTTTTCTAATGGTTTCTGGCGAGATCCAATCAGCGAAATTAGATCCTATTATTTCCTCCCTTGTGCAACCCACTATTTTAAGCCCAGCATCATTCATTGTTAGTATTCGACCATCAAGATCTTGAGTATATATAGCATCTATAGCATTTTCAAAGAGTTCCCTGTATTTTGCTTCTGATTCTTCGAGGGCTAATTTTAGTTTTTGATATTTAGTAATATATTTTTTGCTAATTACAGCTTTATTTTTCCCATCTACTTCTGTAATTTGGAGATATGGATCCATGATCAATGTTTTTTTAAATCATTTTTCTATTATTTAAGAACCCTAATCTGAACATTAAATTTAAACCTTTCCAATCTTCAACGGGAAATAATTTGTTACTATTCTTTAAGGCGCCTGAATTTTTGGATTTTAAAGTAGCTCGCCAAGAAATAATTAAGTACTTCCCATCCAATTATATCACATATGTTCCCTATCACGCGCATGAGAAGACTGCGCTCATCTAAATTCAGGTCGCTTGTCCGTGAAACCACACTGGATGCCGGGGATTTGATATGCCCGATATTTGTTGATGAATCAATATCCAGCCCCTTTGAAATCAATTCAATGCCAGGTATCTTTCGCCAGTCTCTTGAAACTGTTGCCGATGAAGCCGCAAGTATTTCAAAACTTGGCATCCCTGCAATAATTATTTTTGGCATCCCTGCCCAAAAAGACGAAACAGGAACCCACGCATACGGAGATGATGATGTTGTCCAGAAAGCGATCCGGGCAATAAAAAAGAAGATGGGAGATGACCTGATCGTAATAACTGACCTTTGCCTTTGCGAATACACTTCCCACGGGCACTGCGGTATGATAAGCGAAAAACATGAGATCCTCAATGACCCCACACTTGAGATACTGGGAAAAACCGCGGTTAGCCATGCCCGCGCAGGCGCTGATATCGTTGCGCCATCCGGAATGATGGACGGCATGGTGGGAGCGATTCGAAGAGCACTTGATGATAATGGTTTTATGGATATTCCAATAATGTCCTATGCGGCAAAATATTGTTCAGTGTTCTATGGGCCATTCCGTGAAGCGGCAAGCTCCGGCTTTTCTTTTGGTGACAGGGCATCATACCAGATGGACCCCGGAAATTCAGATGAGGCGCTTCGTGAAGTTGCACTTGATATCGAAGAAGGCGCCGATATCATTATGGTCAAACCTGCAATGACATATCTTGACATCATATACCGGGTAAAGAAAAAATTCAAGATGCCCACAGCAGCATACCATGTCAGCGGCGAGTATTCCATGATAAAAGCGGCAGCTCAAAACGGCTGGATCGATGAAAAAAGGGCTGTATATGAATCGCTCATATCTATAAAGCGCGCAGGTGCAGATATGATATTGACATATTTTGCAAAAGATGTAGCTCTTGATCTGAATTCAAAATAATGCCGGGTTATAACAAACACAGATTATTTAATTACATTATTTTTATTGTAATTGTTTTCCTCTTTTATTTGGAAAATGCAATTCATCCGGATATCGGACGTCTCCTTGCGATATGCCTGGGTTTTTATATCGGAACAGAATTTGTAACTCCAGACCTTGATACGAACAGTACTGCTTATAAACGCTGGGGCAATCTGAAAATCCTTATTCTTCCTTATAAATGGACCTTCAAGCACAGGCAGAGTTCACATAATATTCTTTACGGTGCGATTGTCAGGATATTGTATATAAGCATAATTATCCTGGTATTTTATTACCTCATATTCAAATCGCTTTCAACCGGGTTGGATATATCGCCAGTTTATGGAATCATTTTTTTATTTGGAATAATAATAGCTAATGCCCTTCATGTGATACTGGATAATATTTTTTAATATTTGAGATTTTTATCTTCAGGGGATCAAGGTGTAGAAAAGATTTCTGAAAGTGTGGATCGTTCACATCTGTGTATCCAGAACACCCTCAAAATATCTTATTGTATTTCTTATTCCTTCCTCAAGAGAGACTTTTGGCTCCCAATTAAGGATCTTCCTGGCTTTTGTAATATCAGGTCTTCTTTGTTTTGGGTCATCTTCGGGCAATTCCCTGAAAATGATCTTTGAACTTTTACCGGTCAACTTTAGTATGAAATGGGCAAACTCAAGGACTGTATGCTCTTCCGGATTCCCGATATTCATTGGATCAGAATAATCAGACATCATCAGACGGTATATTCCCTCGATTTCATCGCTCACATAACAAAAGCTTCTGGTTTGGGATCCGTCCCCATATACGGTAAGATCCTCTCCATTGAGAGCCTGTCCAATGAAGTTTGGCACAACACGACCATCATTTAAGCGCATGCGTGGGCCGTATGTATTGAAAATGCGAACGATCCTTGTTTCAACGCCATGATACCTGTGATATGCCATCGTAATGGCTTCAGCAAATCTTTTTGCCTCATCATAAACACCTCGTGGTCCTATCGGGTTCACATTCCCCCAATATTCCTCACTTTGAGGATTCACAAGAGGGTCGCCATAAACCTCAGAAGTTGAGGCAAGTAAAAAGCGGGCATTCTTCTCCTTTGCAAGACCCAGCATATTATGAGTGCCCAGAGCGCCCACTTTGAGGGTCGGGATCGGCAGCTCCAGGTAATCTATGGGACTGGCGGGGCTTGCAAGATGAAAAATCCAATCGATCTTTTCTTCAAGATAGAGAGGCTTTGTCACATTATGCCTGATGAATGAAAAATTATCATTTTCAATGTGAACAATGTTCTTTTTATTTCCTGTGGCCAGGTTATCAACACAAAGGACTTCATGGCCTTTAGCAAGCAATAGGTCGCATAGATGCGATCCGATAAATCCTGCCCCACCTGTGACTAATATTTTCATAGAAACCACTGCTACCTCAGAATTCAATAGACGATGAATCGCCAATATTCAGGGAATTATGCTTGCCGTGTACGCTGGCGTCATCACCTACTATTGACCTCTGGAGATTGACTTTCGATATGTGTGACCGGGAACCTATTACGCTGTCTGAGATTATACTGTTCTCAATACGTGAATCACTTGCGATCGAAGTATGCGGGCCGACGACCGAATTTATGATCCTGACATTATCCCCGATTGCGACCGGTTGGATTACAACCGAATCCTTTATTTGATGGATATGGTCCACATCTTCTTTTTCATCAAGAAGCACACGGTTCGTTTCCAGAAGGGACTCGGAATGACCGCAATCATACCAGCTTGATACAGGGAATATCTTGAGATTATATCCTCTGTTTATCATTTCCTGCAGTGCATCCGTGAGCTGGAATTCTCCCCTGTTGCGTTTGTTTTTCTGGATCATTTCCTCAATGATCGATATAAGAATACGGGTTTCTTTGACAAAATAAACACCTGCGATACCCATATTTGATTTTGGCCGGGCAGGTTTTTCTTCAAGACTTTTTATGTGATTTCCTTCAAGTTCGACTATTCCGTATTTTTTAGGATCTTCAACTTCTCGTACTCCAATGGAAGCTGATGTTTCCCCGTTTTCCAGATAATGATTATAAAATTCAATATATCCTGCCTTAAATATCATATCACCAAGCGCTATCATAATATCTGAATCGCCAATGAAATCCTTTGCCACATAAATTGAATGACCAAGGCCAAGCTGATCGTTCTGGTCAATATAACGGATATTGAATTCCTTCGAATAATTAGCATTCACATAAGATATGATCTGTTCTTTTTTGTAGCCAACTATAATTATTATTTCTTCGGGTTTTACATCCCTCATCCTGTCAAGTATATGGCCGATTATGGGTTTTCCTGCGATATATACCATCGGCTTGGGTTTTGTGAACGTATGGGGAAAAAGCCTTTTACCTGCCCCGGCTGCTGGAATCACTACTTTGATCTTGTTTTTCATTAATTCACCTTCTTACCAGCAAAGGCCTACATATTTCATACCTTTTCGTTCTGAAAGCATATGGCGGCCATCGATAACAAGTTTGTTTCTCATCAGGTCAAATTCCTTATCAAGCGATTTAAATTCATCCCATTCCGTCATTATGAGGCAGCCGTCTGAATCTTTTAGAGCATCCGATGCATTCGAATAGTATTTGATATTCCCAAAAACCTTACTCATAAACTCATTTGCCATCGGGTCATAAGCACTAACCTGGGCCCCATGTTCAAGCAGTCCTTTAATTACAGGTATGGATCTTGATTCCCTGATGTCATCCGTATCGTTCTTGAAAGCCAATCCCAGCACTGCGATCTTCTTGCCTTTCAGGTTCCCAAGTTCTTTCTTGAGCAATACTATCATCTGTCCGGGCTGCTTTTCGTTTACCTTGATGACTGATTCAAGGATCAAAGGTTCATATCCTTTATCTTTTGCTTTCCCGATAAGCGCTTTTACATCCTTGGGGAAACATGAGCCTCCAAAACCCGCACCGGAGTTGAGGAAATATGGTCCGATCCTGAAATCCTTTCCGACAGCTTTCATTACTTCATATGTATTGATATCCAATAGTTTACAGATATTTCCTATTTCATTTGAAAAAGATATTTTTGTAGCCAGGAACGAATTATTTACATACTTTATCATTTCAGCAGTTCTCGGATTCGTTCTTGTTACTTCACAATCAAGACCATGGTAAAGGGAGGCCACAAGATCACCGGATCTTTTATCCATTGAGCCCACAACAATTTTGTCCGGGTGCATGAAATCATAAATTGCCTTTCCTTCGCGCAGGAATTCGGGATTCATGGCTATGCCGAAATCTCCGGAATGTTTTTTTGAGTGTTGTTCAATTATTGGCAATATTACTTTTTCCGTTGTCTCAGGTACGACCGTGCTTTTTACGACAACGACATGGTAGTCTTTTTTATCCTTTAACGCTTTCCCAAGGCTGGAACTTGCTGCTTTAACGATACCCAGATCAATATTCCCATCGGCATCAGATGGCGTGCCCACACATATGAACGAGACATCTGAATTCATGACAGCGAACCTGTAGTCAGAAGTCCCGCTCAATTTCTTGCCGGCATGTTTTTTCAAAAGATCAGCCAGACCTTCTTCATATATCGGAGGAATGCCTGCATTTATCTTTTCGATCTTCGAGCTGTCAATATCCACGCAAACAACTTCATGTCCAAGTTCAGCAAAACAAGCTGCACTGACTGTGCCAACATAACCTGTACCTATTACTGATATTTTCATAAACTAGTCCTATTACATTTTATTTTTATATTAATGTTTTGCATATTTATTAAATTAGCATAATTATCATTCGTATCAAAAAACCCATTCCTTTACGTAATTATATGAAATTATATACACGGCAAGTAAAGCAAGAGTCAGGAACAGGCTTTTTCTCCACTTCTTATTCCATTGCACCCCGAAAAACATGCCGATCACAAAACCAATGATATGTGAAATGTTCGCAACATTTCCTCCTGTATTGTTTTTTACTGCAATTATATTGAAAAATAAATACAAAAGCGCAAGCGGACCTATCGGGGAGAGGAATTGGATCGAATAGCCAGGTTTGCGGGTAAGCAGAAGCGCTGCCATCAAAGAAAATATGGCCGCTGATGCCCCCACCATGTTCGACCCGGGGTAGAATGGTATACTAACTATGAAAGATAGGAAGCCGCCGGTGAAAAAAACCAATGCAGTATTAAAAGCCCCAACTTCATCTTCAAGACTATTGCCGAATACATACAGGAAAACCATATTCCCGAAAAGATGGATCGGATTTGCATGAACAAAAAGCCCGGTCAACAATGTATAATAAGAACCGTTAGAAAGAGCATATTCACTGAATGCAAGATTCTCTTTTGTGTTCCAAAAATATAGACTTAATGATATGCACGATAGTATCAGGAAATGGGTAAATTTCATAGACTCTTGACTAATTCTTTTGTATGTCTTGCTACTTCTTCAGGAGAAATGCATTTTCTTGCGACTTTGCTTTCCATCGCGGCCCTGGCAACGGCGCTGGCAACTGCCGGTGCAACTTGCGTGTCAAAAATATTTGGGATTATTTTTTCCTCTGTAGGTTCTAATACAAGAGATGCAAGCGCATTTGCTGCTGCAAGTTTCATCTCTTCATTGATGTCGGTTGCTCTTACATCAAGAGCCCCCCTGAATATACCCGGGAATCCAAGGGCATTATTGATCTGGTTCGGGCAATCCGAACGCCCCGAACCTACTATCCTGGCTCCGGCTCTTCTTGCCTTCTCTGGCATGATCTCAGGGGTAGGATTGGCCAGCGGCAGGACTATTGCATCATCTGACATGGATCGAACCATTTCCATAGAGACAATATCACCCACTGATAAGCCTATGAAAACATCCGCCCCTTTCATGGCATCAGCAAGGGAACCCTTCATCTGTTCTTTATTAGTAAACCTGGCAAGTTCTTCTTTATAGGGATTTAATCCGGCCCTGCCTTCATAAATCATCCCGGTGGAATCGCAAATGATCATATCCCTTACTCCTTTGTCAACCAGGAGTTTTGCACTTGCTGTAGCTGCCGCTCCCGCCCCGCTTATAACCACTTTTATGTCGCGGAAATTTTTTCCTACGACCTTTAAGGAATTCATAAGCCCTGCGAGCATGACAAGCGCCGCACCATGCTGGTCATCATGAAAAACGGGAATATCAAGCAATGCCCTGAGTCGGGTCTCGATCTGGAAACAGCGCGGAGCACCTATATCCTCAAGATTTATCCCGCCAAAAACAGGGGCTATGTTCTTTACTATATTGATGATTTCTTCAGTATCCCTGGTATCAAGGCATATCGGGAAAGCATCCACGCCAGCAAAAGTTTTAAAAAGTATGGCTTTTCCTTCCATCACCGGCAGGGCGCTAAAACTCCCCAGGTCTCCCAATCCCAGCACTGATGTGCCATCACTTATCACGGCAACAAAATTGCCTTTTGAAGTATATCGGTAAACATCATCCCTGTTTGAATGTATCCGCATGCATACCTGTGCCACACCGGGCGTGTAAGCAAGAGAAAGATCATCTTTTGTCTTTATATCCACTTTGCTCTTCAAAGCGATTTTACCCTGATGCGCTTCATGGAATTTGAGTGAACGTTCGTAAATTGACCCTTCCATTTAACCACCTTCATTTAATGATTTTTCCACTGCTTCCTTATGCAACTTCGCTGCCTTATGTATTCCTCTCGTTGTGCCCCGGATCGCCCTGCACGGGTACTGCTGCACAAAAAGACCGCCTTTTGCAGGAGCATCATGGATTCTTGACCCAATGAGATTTTTTGCCATATGCCATGTGCTTCCGCATGGCGCTCCCCGAATGACCACTGTGTTGGATATTAAACCATCTTTTGTGGTAACTTTGATATCAGGTCTTCCGAAAACGGATGTAAATTCCTTAACGGTATTATTCCCTGATGATCCCATATCACAGCAAATTTCGTGTATCTCGATATGGATGCTATATTTTCTTGAAAGCTGGGAAAGTACATCTTTCCCGCCTGCTCTTCCCTGGCCTCCTGCAATAATTACTGCTCTTGATCCTTCCTGGCCTGCAAGGCGAACTATTTCGGGTGTAATATCCGGATGCATGATGTACGTTATTATCAGGTCATTTGAAAAAAAGCTTTTATCCAATCCATTTACAAATTCTGCCGGGTCTTCTATGAAATCAGGAAGTGTTTCCGGAAGCTCCAATGATGAAACTTTAAATTCAGAATGCTTCCTGATATTCTCGATCAGGCGCAAACCGTATTTTCCTCGCGTAATTACTCCGATGGAAATCATTTTTATGTCTTAATAGCTATTAGCCGGGATTTTTTTTCTGCTCTTTTGATGATGACGCGGATTTACACGGATAATCCGCACAATCCGTGTTCTATATCATGGATTTTCTCTTGATACCTATTTAACTCACGATACTACTTAGGTTTAATCTTCTTTTGGCGTATTCTCCATGAACGTATTTTGTTTATTACCTGTGTCCTCATTCGCACTAATGAAGCTCTGGAAAGTCAACCAATGTGAACTAACTCCGGTTGATTTTCCTCTATAACAGGCCTATCCTTCCTGTAATCCTTGATTCTCCTGATTATCACTTCTGTCAGGAATACCATCAGCGCCGCAAGAAGGTACGGCTCTTTTTCGCTTATTGGCTCATTTACTGTCCTGACAGCTTTTTCCTTGATATCCAGGAACAGCAATCCTTCGACTTCATCCTCATTATACACGCGCCCGCCATTTGATTCAATGACCGTTTTCAATTTCTCATTAAATCCGATCTCCCTGTATTCGAGGGGATAGTTCACTGCTATCCCGTATCCTGAGAGGTCATGGAAATCCCCTGTTTCAAGATCAATAGAGGTTTCGTATGTTGTCGGCCCTGTTCTTGAAAGTTCAAGAGGCGCGCCGTCAAGTTTTACCTGAGGCGGCTGCTTATCTGATGTGACAATGATCCTTCCCGCTGTTCCTGCCCAGATATCCTCAGCATTTATAACGTCTCCTTCTTTCGGGCGCGGATCACCGATCGCCCAGTTTATCATTGATGAGATAAGGCGTGAGTTCTCACCGCTGTAAACAGCGCTTGCCCAGCTGGTTTCTGCGCCGCCGTTATCGGTCGTGAATGAAACCACCCTTCCAAGGCCAAATCCCCAGGTCGTAAGGATAGGCTTTCCGCGTGAAGTTGCGACAAGCCGGTCTGAGCCAAGCTTTGGAGTGACGTCGTTGTATCCCGTTACTGATGCCGTAATATTGATGTTTTTTGTTATGAAATGGTTAGAATCTATTGTTGCAAGGGGATATTCGTAAGTTACTGAAGGAGTCTCGGCAGGTTTTGGGGTGGTAGAAGGGCCTTGCCCTATTTTGGTACTTAATCGTTCTTCGGAATAGAGAAGTATCACATCAGTATTAGCTTCTTTGGCTAATTTGTCATAGTTATCACTTGGCATTCTTGCTTCTTCGGGAAAAAGTATCTGGACGAATTGAATTTTTGTATCTTTCTTTGTTAGATCCTGCACTGTATTCTTTGTTTGGGTAAGGCCCTTAGGATCGATAAATCCATCGGATATTATTATTATCTCTTTTGTACCACTCACCGAATTCAATAATTCATCAGCTGCACGGATTCCTTTATCAAGATCGGTTGGATTATCTCCTTCCTTCGGACCAATTTCCTTGATAAAATTTTCAAGTTCTTCTTTATTTTTTTCACTTCCCATTGACAGCAAATTTGTTTGCCTTGTGATACCGCTGAATGCAACAATCCCCACGCGGCTGTCCTTTCCAATATTTCGGACCACGCTTATTGCATTTGCATCAATTAGGCTGATCCGGGAATCAGTTCCTATACTGCTGCTCAAACCGGTGCTTCCGGAGGAATCAATTAAGATAACAAGGTTTCTGCCACCTTTGAATTCTCCTGCTCTTGAAATTATGGGTAGTATCGATTCAATCGGTGAATTATTGTAAGTACCTTTATCATACGATGATTGTCCACCGACAACTACAAGCCCACCACCGTTTCCTACAAAATTACGCAATGGTTCGACATTAAGCTCGGTTGATCCCTTATTATCTATTATCACGGTTTTATAGGGTGAAAGGGACGTTGGCAGAGAACCAGCTGTAGTGACATCATATAGGCCTGTTGTTATAGTATAAAGGGGCGAGCCTGTATCGCCCGTTACCGCCAGGACTTTTGGCTTTGGCACCACAAATATCGACCTGTAGAATACATTATTTAACTTGAACCTGTCCTCTGTGGCGGGTGTTATCATTGCCGTAATTTTATGAGAACCAAGAGTCGTAAATGAACCTGTTATTGGAATTGACTTTTCGCGTTCCTTCTGAGTAACAGAATCACTATAAACTGACTTTCCATCAATTTCTACATCAAGCTTGTATCTTAGATCGTTTCCAGCCTGCCTCACCACTACATTGAACACATTCTCATTCCCGATAATTATATTCTTGGAGCTTTCTATCTCAACGCTTGCATCATTATGGAGCGGTTTCTGTTCCAGGGCAAACACTCTTGTTCCTGTCTGGGAAACAAACGATATTGCATCGAAAAGGTCTTTTCCATAATTTGCGTTCCCATCTGTCACAAGGACCAGGTTATTATTCTCAGATGCACCGATCACCTCATCGCCAATTGGTGATTTTATTCCTGCGAATTCCCTGAATTTCGTGGGGGTCTTCGGCTGCAGCGCATCAAATACCTTCTTCCCCAGGTCTTTATTGAATAGATCCATGCTCAACGTGTCATCAGAAATTACTGTTATCTTTGGCGCATCATCACGCACACTGCCTAGACCAAGGGAATAAGGCGATGCCAGGGCCATTATCAAAAGGCTCAGGATAAACATCCTGGAAATAATTATCCATTTTGAAACGCCCTTCCTTATATAATACAAACCCGCAAGGATCAGGGGGCTTATGAGCAAAAGGACATAAGGATGCTCGAACTGGGTTGAAATAACCATTACAATTCACCTCTCCAGCGCAGGTAAAACAGTTCCAGGAATACAAGGAACATGCCCCCTATTATAAAATAATCATCAAAATTCCTGGGTTTTCGAATGGTTTCAGGTTTATATACCAGTTCCTTTGAAGCTGAAACATTTGATTCCTCGATACCGCCGCCAACAAGATTTGATTCTCGTTCATCATACAGGTTTACAGCAATGCTCTTTCCGGGAACTTCAAAAATACCAACCTCATCAAGCAGAAGTGTATCTGTCGTTACCCTGTCAGAAGGTGTGTTCACAGTCACAGATACCGGGAATTTTATCAGCATTCCCGTCTTTGCATTATATTCGGCCACATCAAGACTGCCTTTTATCCATTCAAGCATCTGTTTCCAGAAAAGAGGATACTCCGGAAGCGTATGCAGATCATTCCAGACATTTTCATTAAGTGGATCGTAGATATTATTTCCCCGTGGATCGGCAAGCCCGGAATAGATCACTGTTCCTTTCCCATATTTCCAGTACGCAAGAATGGCTGATTTTTCTCTATCCCCGCTTTCAATAAGACCCACCGCTGTGTTCTTAAGACGAGCTTTAAAATATTTCTTGACGTTCGTTTTCTTAATATCGATGCCTGCGGTTATGGTACTCTGGCGGACGATGTTCAGGGATGTACTATTATTTGAAAATGTTCCCCGTTCAACTGGCAGGATGTCCATATCCGTTAGATCCGGGGATGCAATTATTACGGCAGTACCTCCACTGCTTACATAATCAGAGAGTTTTTTCATGGCATCCTGGGGCAGGGTAGTGCTGGCTACAACGATACCGGCCATAGAAGGTATGCTCTTAGGATCTGCGTTTGTGACTTTCGTATCGGGAATAAGACCAAGGGCAACAATTGAAGGCGATTTTGGATTATCCGTAATAAAGAGAACATCACGCTGCATCGATGGCGGCATATAAATAAAAGCATTATTATCGACAGCTAAGGCATCATCAGGACTGATTGAAATCCTGGTTGTTCCAGGATTAAGGTTCAGGTCGCTTATACTGAAATATTCACTCGACTGGCCTTTTACATTGATCGAACTGGTAACTACAATCTTATCATTTATTGAAACGTCGATCTTTACATCCCTTGCATCCCGGTTGAAGTTCTTTATCACTATCTTGTAATCGCCTGCGGATTCAAACCAGCCGTTCACTATGCCAATGTTGTCATTCCTCCCGCTTACCGTTATGAAATCAACGTTAATACCGCTCGCCTGGGCAACTTTTTTTGCTATTTCAGGACTGTCACCGTTCCAGCTTATGAAATCCGAAATTACAACGATCCTCCCCCCTTCAGGGAGCATCCTTCGTCCAAGAATAATTGCGCCTGACAGGTCAACAACCGTGGCTTTTGCCTTGAGTTTAGTAAGTGCATCCTTTGCGCTGCTTGCCGGCGCTTCTTTCATTACCATCAAAGGGATACTCTGGGCCAGGATTATGGTATTTTTGGCACTTAAGAACTTATTTGCTTCTAAAACAGCTTTTTCAAACCTGCTATCAGCCTGCATGCTCGCGGAACCATCAAGGATGATAACGGTAGAACCGCCACCGGCTTCTTCGTTCGCCATGATAAAAGGCGCCGCGATGGCAAGTGAGATGATGATAAGCGCAAGGAGTTGAATGAGAAAGAGAGGGTCTTTCAAGAACTTCCTGAAAATATTAAGCCTTCTTTTCTTTTCAATATCAAGAAGGAACATGACCGAAGGTATCTTTATTTTTCTTGCCCTTGGCCTGAGAAGATAAATTATAATAAGGGGGATAATTGACAAAAGCGCATAGAGTCCGGCTTTATTGGCGAAATCCAATGCATACAATGAATCAAATAGTGCCATTATAAACCCCTACTTTATCTTCACTTCCCTTCTGCTCACAACTTCAAAAATGGCATCAAAGACCGGTTTATCAGTGGTGACAGTATGAAAATCAGCCCCTACTGTCATACATGTTTCTTTTATCTTAGATATATGGTCATTAAGTTTGTGCAGGTATTGTTCACGAAGCCTTGGGCTTGTATAGATGTCCATTTTTGCATCGGTCTCAAGATCGATCAATTTTGCCTCTCCTCCAAGATCAAGGCTTTTTTCCAGGGGGTCAAGTACCTGGATAAGCACGAGTTCATTATCCCCCAGCCTGAATACTGAGTTCCTTATGGCATCGACATCCGCCATAAAATCTGAAATAATAAACACGAGTGACCTTGATCTGATAACATTTGCATATTTTTCCATGCAATAATCGAAGTTTGTTTTTCCATTAAGCTGTGCCCCATTAAGAAGATCTATTGTCAGTGAAAGAAATCTTCTTCCTCGTTTGGGTTTTGTTATAATGATATCCTCACCAAATGGAGCGACAGCGAATTTTTCGTTATCTTTTGTGACCAGATATGCAAATCCAAGCGCCAGCATTGCAGAATACTTAAATTTGTTCCGGAAATCCATGCTTTTGCTCGTGTCAAGCAATATATGCGTGGTTAAGCTTTTTTCTTCCTCGAATTCCTTGACATATAGTTTTTCAGTGCGCCCGTACACTTTCCAGTCTATGGTCTTAAAATCGTCCCCCTGTGTGTACTCACGATAGCTTACAGGCTCCATGCCCCTGCCTTTAAGTATGGAGCGCCTGCTTCCGCTATATGCGGTGGAAACGCGCTTTCTCACCATGAATGAGAAGCGGTCAAGCTCTTTGAAGAACGAGGTGTCAATCATTCAGTTCACTTTTCCGGTTTGCATTGAAAGTATCAACCGCAGATTAACACGGATGAACGCAGATGCAATGAATTGGAACACGGATTGCGCGGATGACGCGGATAAACGCGGATGATTATCCGCGCAAATCCGCGTAATCAGCGTCATCTGTGTTCTATGTCGTGATGGCGGCGCCTTTTCATATGTGGTCCCAGGGATGGCACAGCTTTGCCTATTAATAGTTACAAATCTGCGTTCATCTACGTTCATCTGCGGTTTCTTTTTCATAGATTTTTCCCGAAAGTTATAATTGCACATTCCCGAAAGCTCATTTACTTTGCATTTTTCAAAATATCCGCAACAACCTGATCTGTGGTCATCCCCTTGCGTTCGGACTCAAAAGTCAATATGACACGATGGCGCAGCACCGGATATGCCATGGCATCGATATCTTCCTTGCTCACATAATTCCTGCCCTTCATAAGCGCCCGCGCTTTTGCTGCAAGGATCAAGCCAATCGAAGCCCTGGGGGATGCGCCATATTCGATATTTTCATTTTTCCCCCTGGTAGCGCCCACGATCTTTATTGCCCTGACCTTGATATCTTCAGCTATGGGAACATCCCGCGTGAGTGTCTGGAGTTCAAGGACTTCCGTTTTTGAGACTACGCTCCTTACCGTTGGAATAATATTCTTTGTGTACCTGTTAACGATCTCATTCTCATCCTCAAATGTAGGATAGTCCATTAAGATCTTAAGGAGAAACCTGTCAAGCTGCGCTTCCGGCAAAGGATATGTACCCTCCATTTCGATGGGGTTCTGGGTGGCAAGGATAAAGAAAGGTTTATCAAGCGGATAAGTTTTGTTGCCCACTGTTACCTGTTTTTCCTGCATTGCCTCAAGCAGGGCGCTTTGTGTCTTGGGGGATGCTCTGTTTATCTCATCTGCAAGAACGATATTGGCGAATACAGGTCCGGGTTCAAATCTGAATTGTTTCTTTCCCCCGATGTCCTCGATAATATACGTGCCTGTAATATCAGAAGGCATAAGGTCGGGAGTACACTGTATCCTGTTGAATTTCAGGTCAAGAGCTTTTGAAATTGTGCTGATGGTAAGTGTTTTTGCAAGTCCGGGGTTGCTCTCAACAAGCGCATGGCTGTTACAAAGAATGGCTATCATCATCTGTTCGACCGCCTCGTGCTGGCCCACGATCACTTTCCCTATCTCATCAAGAAGCTCTTTGAAGATCCTGGTAGAGCTATTATAGGTCTCATTACTCATATTTTAACCTCTTTCATATTTTACTCCTTTTCACTGCATATTGATTGATAAGCTGCTTTTCACTTTCCGTCTTTTTCATAAGCATACGGTAACCGCCATCAGAAACATTGGAACCCAGGACATCTACCGGGAACGCTGCTGACTTTATGAACTGATTACTTGCCTGGTTTGTATCCTTTACTTCAAAACCCGTATCCTGTCCTGAATACAGGGTAAGGTCAATATTTTTTCCTTCAATGGATGCGATCTTTGGCTTCCCAAAAATGTTCCCGCTTCCGTTCTGTCCTATGTTATCAGTATTTTGAAGGCTTGTGATGTCAATCGTTCCATTCGTGTCTGCATTCCCAATTCCGGTCAAATTCTTGAAATTATTGGTGATGGTATCCGGCGGGATGCTGTATTTATCAGGATTCAGTGATATGAATGTTGCCGTGGAAATGAACAGTATCGCCAATATTATCTTTGTGGCTATTACACTTCCCAGTATCAGTTTTGAGGATGAAACGATTTCCAGTCCGTTCAGGACAAGACTTTTTAAAGAATCTATGATAACATTGGATTCAGAGATATTGTCATAAGCTGTCCTGAGTTTTTCTTTGAGTTCAGGATACTTATTTTCGACCAAAAAATTGAATTTGATCTTACGATCGTTCCTGTGGAGTAAAAAAGCTCCTATTATGGCAATAATAAAAGCAATAATTGGCAGGATTATCCTGGTCGGAATTCGCGGGTCATTAAAAAATGTATCCAGGAAAAATCCAGCTGATAAGATAATAAAAATTGTATAAATAATGGCAAAAATTGTGACGAAATCAAGAATTAACAGCAACTGACGCCGTTTAAAATATTCCGACTGGAGTTTTTTAATTTTCTCCATAAGTTCGTCCATTCAGTCACCTTCACCCGCATTATTGGTTTTATTTATATTAAGTTTACTGGAATTAGTATTTTTAATTAATTTTTCATTCATTTTTATAATATAATATTTAATCTATGATGATGGAGAACTCTTCTCCTACAAGTGACGATTATCCAGATGGTAACCTTTTTTGAAGGGGAAATTATCAATTGAGCCCCAGCACATTCGCGATCGGTGCCGGGGGGCTCATAGCACTTCCTCGAATGCCTGTGCTTTCGATACTCCTTGCCCACAGGAAAAGGCATGTATGATAAGCTGTTGTTACATACAAAGAAAGCGCTATCACAATGAGGATCAAAATCGCCGTCATCAATAATGCCAGTACAGGGCCTGTCACATTGAGCGATGATACGCCGATAAAAATAGCGATAGTGATGCCAATGACAGAAAGAAGCACGGTAACTAATTCTACAGCTATTTCACCCACTCCTATGGGAAGAAGGTTCTTTCTTATGATCTGGGTTGCTCTTTCTAAGGCCCCTTTTAAGTCCCTGTCTTCAATAACTATTGCAGAGATCATAAAATAAGTAGCAACAGTCCAGGCTCTTTCGAAGAATCCCAGGATCATCGCGAAAAAACCTCCTGCTGAGTATCTTCTCGCACTGCCTCTTATGATGCCTGTAATTATATTAACGATCGACGAAATTATTGCAAGATAGAATATCGTTAATACATTTTTCTTTGTTGCAGCCCATGCTTCTGACATTGTCGCGTCGCCGTCTTTGAAATAATCGTAAACAAGGAATGCTGTCATCCCTGAGAAAAAATAGGAGATCAAATAATTTCCAAGAAAAACAAGAAAGGCAAATATATAAAATAAATTCCCAAGATGCAGGTTTGATTCAATAAAAAGCATGATAACGATTGAAAAAATAGTAAAGAACATTCCCACAAATATAGAATAGAAAGATGGTTTAATGACATCTGCATCTTTTATGATCAGACTGAAACTCTCTTTTATAAAGAGGAAACCCTTGAATATATTTTCAAACATGATGCATCCTTCTCCAATTTATTCTTTCCTGGTTTTTTCCGGTTTGGCCTTCTCAATGACCGTCCCCCTATGTTTTCCGCTTACCGCATCAAGAATATTTTGTGGATTTTCCCCATTAAGAACGATGGTTTTAATATTACTTCGCTCGATTATCTTTGCGGCCAGAAGGTCGATCGGTGAATTGGCCCCGGCGACCATTTCAGTCTTCATCACGATTTCAATAAGTTGATGGGGTGTCATGGTTTCACATTTCCTGGCATCCTTATTCTTCTTCGGGTCGCTCGTATAAACCCCATCTATGGAAGTCGCATTTATTAGCAGATCTGCGCCGACATATTCTGAAAGAACAGCAGAAACGGCATCAGTTGTCTGTCCGGGGGTTACGCCTCCCATTACTACTATTTTACCGGTCATACTTGCAGTTCTTGCCTCTTTGTAGTTCAAAGGGGGCTCAAAATACGCCGTTTCACCAAGAGCTGCAATCAGAAGCCTGGCATTGAGCCGTGTGAGATCAATACCAATAAAATCGCAGGTCGCTTCATCAGAACCAAGGTCTCGTGCCACTCCTATATATTCACGAGCTGCTTTTCCTCCCCCTGTTACAATAAATACGGTATGATTTTTTCCTATCTCTTTAATAACAGTTGCATAGCCTTTGAATTTCTCTGGCTGCAATTCCTTAGCGAGAACCGATCCACCAATTGAAACTATGATCTTCATGGAATATCTGATTGTTCTTTGATATTATTATCTTTCTCATTAGAAAGCTATACCAAACACATGAAGCAGTATAACAATGATTGCACCGGGAATCCCTGCAAATGCACAAACAAGTAATGCATAGGCAGAATAATTGATATCAAGATTGAAAATTGCATTAGCTGCAACCAGAATAATGAGCCCCAGCACAGCATTTATCATAAGCTTTGTCGCGGTTTTCAGGATATAATATGCTGCAATAACTCCGATTATTGCCAATATAACTATAATTAATTCTAGTACCACATTACAATAAAGGCTCTCATTTTAATTAAACATTTCTATTAGTTTTTAGAAATTTTTTTTGTTTTATTCTGTTGAAAAGTCAAACAAACAAAAATGTCTGTTCAGCTTTTATGTTTCCATCGATCTCTTGTGCATACCGCCGTTTCAAGCCAGAAAGCATCTCTGGAGGCAGCATATTTGCTATCGGGCACCTCTTATCCACCATATCAATATCGATAACAGGATATAATTCACATAAAGTCGGGCGGCACAAATATATACGACAGCGGTTCTCCTTATTTAAAAAGATGCACTGTCCTTTGATCATTTTAATGGCATAATATGTTCCAAATTCTCCCTTTACCTTCTTGAAAAATTTTCTGGGTTCAAGTTCGATAGTATATTTCTTCCTGACGTTCAAGATCAAATTCGAGATTTCATCTTCAGTCAGTACGGCGCAGTTATGGCAGCAGCGTGATTTGCAGTTTTCAATATCACAATTCATTTTCATTTGTATACTCATCTTGTATGGCCATGAACCTTATGTAATGTCCATAAAATTCCATATACTATGATAAGCACTATCATAGTACAATCCATAGGGATGTATTTAGGAAAAATTAATGTTAAATCAAAGAACGTTATGAATCTTGCATTTCTCACTTCTTTTTTAATATTAACTTGCCCTATTTTAGCACCCTCAGTCCTTGCAGATACAAACCTTGTTTTGAATCCGGATTTAGAAAGTGGAACAACAGTCCCCTCTAACTGGACATTTGTGAATCAAGGCGCAAATACACCGATATGGGATAGTGTTTCCCACAGCGGATCAAAATCAATAAAAATAAGTGTCCCTGGAACAACGGATGTTATTTCAGGATATCCTCAATCGGATCTCATAGATGCACAGCCCCTTACAACATATACTGCCTCAGTATGGGGAAAAACCCAAAATACAGGCGGCTCGAACACTCCGGCAGCCAGGGTAGTGGAGCTTGATGCAGATAAGAACTGGATACGCCAGAATAACATCCTCCCGGTATTCGGCAGGGGCACAAATGACTGGACACAAAGAACAATAGAATTCCAGACAGCTGCGAATACAAGATATCTTTATGTCTATGCCAATATCTGGAATGGTTATGGGGATTTCTGGATGGATGATGTAGTTTTAAGCTTGAAAGACACAAATCTGGTCTTAAATCCGGGTTTAGAAAGTGGAATAACCACTCCTCTGAACTGGACCTTTGTAGATCAAGGCGGAAACATACCGATCTGGGATAGCATTTCTCACCGCGGATTAAGATCAATAAAAATAAGCATCCCCGGAACAACGAATGTTATTTCCGGATATCCACAATCGGATCTCATAGATGCACAGCCCCTATCAACATATACAGCCTCAGTTTGGGGAAAAACCCAAAATACAGGTGGCTCGAATACTCCGGCAGCCAGGGTAGTGGAGCTAGATGCGAACAAGAACTGGATACGCCAGAATAACATCCTCCCCGTATTCGGCAGGGGGACAAATGACTGGACACAAAGAACAACGGAATTCCAGACAGCTGCGAATACAAGATATCTTTATGTCTATGCCAATATCTGGAATGGTTATGGAAATTTCTGGATGGATGATGTAGAATTAAAATTGAAAGACAGACCAACACCTACAATAACACCCACTCCTTCCCCTACTCCCTCAGGGTCATGCTATGTCATCCCTGGTGGCGTTCCATCATCAATGAAAAAATATGTAGGTAAAACAGTTTGTGCAAATTGCGGGCATCACCGTCCAATACCTTCAACATGGAAACCATGCGGCACACCAACACCTACTGTAACAGCAACACCAACAATAACACCACCACCAATATCTGGTTCAACGATAGCGTATCTTGGTGATGCAAGACCATCGAAATTTGGAACAGCAGGAATAACCGAATTAACAAAAGACCTTAATCAAGTTGTTCCACAATCACCAACAGGTAAGGTTGATGCCATATTCATGATCGGTGATATGGATAAGATATCACAGACTCAACAAGCGTATTATGCTTCGAATGTAAAGAATATACCAATTTTCTTTGTAGTTGGAAATCACGAAGTGGCAACATCAGGTGATGTGGCGGCAATTAAAGCTATGACACTTAAGATGCCAGTAAATAAAGGACCCACAGGGACAGAGAAGACAACATATTCTGTTGATGTGGGTGGAATACATGTTGTGAACATGAACGAATATTGGGATGGTAAAACCAATGATGCATATGGTAGTGGTTATGTACCTGAGGCTCTCTATAACTGGATGAATACGGATTTGTCAAGTACAACCAATTATAAAATAGTTCTTGGTCATGAACCATTATACCCGAAGAAAAGACATGTAGGAGATTCCTTAGATGCAAACACGGCCAACAGGGATAAACTACAGAATTTATTTGTATCTCAAAAGGTTTCAGTATTCGTCGGTGCACATACACACTATGCCACTGTGAATACAGTAGGCGGCGTATATCATGTTGATGCGGGCATATCAGGCAAGAAAACCGTGGATGGAGAAGATCCGTATGCATCTATCTTCTATACACATACCACTGAAAATAACCTGGTATTGACATGGAAACATGAAAATCCAACATGGACTACACCAAAAATCGCAACATATACCATCAGTAAATAAACAAAACTGACTGCAATTCAGCAAATACCCCCGCTTAAAAAGCGGGGGCACCTCCGATTCGATCGGATATCCCGTAACTTTCTTTTTTTCCTTAATCCAATTTTGACCTGGTTAATAATCTTCCGGAGGCATTTCATTCCATTCTCGATTCAATGGCGCTGAATTCCTCCTGATTTCAAGGATCAAGGATTCATCCCTGAAAACCCAACCTTTCTGGTCTACCCATTTATCAAATTCCCGATTCTTTAACATTGTACGCAATGAGTACTTTATGGTCTTGCGCTCATTCTTACTCACAATATTTGCCGCCCCATGAATTAACCTGATGTGCCTGAAACCGTGCTCGTAAGCCTCTTTGATCTTTTCACGGGCTGCAATAAGTGCAGTCCTTATGGAATAATTATGCAGGTCAACCTCTACACATTTCTTGAAAATATCTACTTCGAACCCGGCCATATCTTCAGTCCATTACTTCTTTCCTTAACAAAACATATGCCAGTCCGAGTCCTGTAATGCCATATAGAAGAAGCGGCAAAAGATATCCTGTAAGCACGCCAAATCCTTCCTGGTATATCAATACAGAATCAAGAGCCCTTATACCCATAGTTATCGGAAGGGCGTTCCCGACTTTTACCATTAATTGCGGCATTGTCTCAAACGGGAAGAAAACACCGCAAAGGAATAACATGGGAATACTGAGTACAAGTGATGATAACATGGCTGTGTTTTCCGATTCTGCAAATGTTGCAAGAGCCATACCGATACCAATGAAAGCTGATGAATAGACAAGGATCACGAGGAACAATAGCCCCAACTGGCTGGCCGGGATCAAGACCCCATAGAAAAGGAAAGCAACAACCACAAGGATAATTCCCTGCATCATTGCTATTAAAATAAGGGCGAACGTTTTTGCAGAAATGAACTCTTCCAGGGATAAAGGTGTTAAAAGTGTCCTTAAGAGGGTCTTTTTAGTTCTCTCTTGAACGATCGTAATTGATGAAAGCAGGAATGAAATGAACATCAGAACGATAGATACGATGGCAGGCATCAGGAAATCAAGATAAGTCATGTCCCGAAATACTGGATTCCTTTCAAGTTTGATGGGGGCAGCAATAGAAGCAGGTGACTTTATTCTTACTTCGCCAAGGATATCTTTTGTCCTGTCAATTTCTGATATCAGGTCTTGGGTACTACCTGTCATTTCTGTGGAGAGGTTCTCCATCTGGATGGAAACATTGGCCGATCGGACTTTGACCTGATCCAGTATTACAGTTGCTGTCTCGATGTTTGAGATATTTCCCCGGATATTTGAGATCTCAAATGTGTAATTGCCCATCAATTCTTGCATGTCCCGCAATTTGATATCTGTCCGTTCAAGTTTTTCATGCAACTGGGAGCCTTTTTGGGCAACATTGGCAAGGCCGTTATAAAGTGATCTTATACGGTCTGTCTTTTCAATTAAAAGCGTCCTTGTATCCTGGATTTGTCGGATAGTGTTTGCGATGGATATGCATTGTGGTGTTGAAGGAATAGAACATGTTGAATCATATGTCCCCTGCAGATCTGTCCGCATCGCCAATAATGCGGCATCGGTAGAATCAATATTATCGACTACAAGCTTGAGGTCATCCCTCAATGCCGCAGAATCATTATAGATCGAACTTACATTCTTATCAAGTTCCAAAATATCATTTCTGGTGGTGTTTATGTCCACAGATGTCTGGGAGAGGTCTATCTTCATCTGGTCAAGCGTACTTTTCATCACACCCATGGATTCATTCATCCGGGTCACATTGATCTCATCCAGGCGGACGAGCACGTTTTGTGTATCATTGTTCAGTTTGCCGATATCCCCATTTATAGAAAATACACCGTTTTTTAGCGGACCCAGTTCCGATTCCATCTCCCCAAGGTTTTCCCAGAGCTTACTGATAAAACCCAGGGTAAGTTCATATGACATTTTTTCGGTAGTGGTAAGGAAGACCGTAGATATGACCGGAGCTATCTGCACTCTTGAATTATCGATAAACAATTTCATGGACTTCGTCTCGTTTCCAGGGATAAAAATACCGGCGCTGTATTTTCCTTTCATGACACCATCTTCGATAACTGACGGGTCGTTGGTGTTCTCATTAACGATTATGAACATCTCGCTGTCATTTAATTCTTCAATTATGTCATTCCCCATTTCAGACCCGCCCCCCACACCCAGTTTTACCTCCTTCAAACCCTGGTCAGAGGCCCCGGAAAACACAGAACCGATCAATATCATAATAAGAATAGGTGCAAGAAATATCAAAATCAATGTTTTCCTGTGGCGGACATATACCAGGAAATCTTTCTTTATAACTGGAATGATGCTCAATGCCACTCTTCTCCCGAAGCATGAATGAATACGTCTTCCAGGCTGGTAGTGCTTGATTCTACCGTGATGATCTTTTCTTCATGTGATTCAAAAACATCAAATATGTTATGAAGCTGCATCTGCCCGGTAAGGATTATTTTAAGCCCTTTATCGCTAAAACTGCAGGATATATTTCCAAGCGATTCAACCTCACCCTTAAGGACATGGTAGTTCCCGGGTGAGCTTGTTATAAGGATCATCGTTTCCCCCACCTTTTTTTTCAGTTCTTCCTGTTTCCCTTCGATAACTATTCTACCCCGGTTCATTATCAGTATCCTGTCACACAATAAGTCCGCCTCTTCCATATAATGTGTGGTGAGAAGGATGGTAGTCCCTTCATTGTTAACAACACGAATGGTTTCCCACAGGGCTTTTCTTGATACAGGGTCAAGGCCTACGCTTGGTTCATCAAGGATCAATACCTCCGGTTTATGTATGAGCGCGCAGGCGATATTCAGCCTTGTTTTCATGCCCCCCGACAGGTTGTTTGCCCTGGTATCACTTTTTTCATCAAGTTTTAGTAATGCAAGGATCTTATGGCTTCTTTTCTTAATTTCAATTGGCCTGATCCGGTATAATGATCCGAAAAATTTCAGATTTTCATTAATAGTAAGCTCATCGTAGAAACTGTTTTCCTGCGGGACGACTCCGATAATGGAAAGGACTTCTTTTTTATCCGATACCACATCAAGACCGGAAATGTATGCATGACCCGAAGATGGTCTTGACTGGCATGACAGGATTTTTATCAATGTTGACTTTCCGGCACCGTTTGGTCCCAGAAGACCGAATATGGTCCCTTTTTCAATACCCAGGGTGACATTATCCAGCACCTTGAAATCCCCATAGCTCTTGGTTATTGAGCGAAATTCTATTATCGGTTCCATGCTTAATTCGAATTCCTTTAGTACATATTTTTATTACTCTATGAATTATTAAATCTTCTATTTAGAACTTATTACATGTACATGAATAGGATATGGACCAAATTTTACCATCATAATAATGATGCTAATACTAATCATAACCCCCTTATTTCCACTGGAGAATTTGTAACTTCGATCATTTTATTCTCACCCATATTGTTTGACCAATCTGCATAATATTTATATGATATCCAAACGCGAAGTGTGTATAAATGGAAAAGAACACTATCATTTTATTTAATCCGATGCCTGTTGAACATCCTGTCGCCATCCTGAACAAAATGACCACATCCCTGCAGGTGCCGCTTGTCAATGTTCCCCTGTCGCTTCTCGCGCTGGGAAGGATGGTCAGGGGTGAATTTGACACCAGGATAATCAATGCCGTAGTGGATAACGATTATAAGAGAAATATTGTTGATATAGGTAAAAATGCCCTGTGCCTGGCAGTAAGCAGCATGACCTGCCACCAGATCACTGACGGTATCGATGTCTGTAACGCTGTTAAGGAACTTTATCCACAGCTTCCGGTAATCTGGGGAGGTTATCACCCATCAACAGAGCCCGTGCAAACCCTCAAAAATCCTAATATCGACATTGTTATCAGGGGGCAGGGAGAGATCCCATTTAAAGAAGTTGTTGGAAAACTTAAGAAGAATGAATCTCTTAAGGGGATTCCCGGTATTTCTTATAAAGAAGGTGGGAAAATAATTGAAAATAGGGATCAGGAGTTCAAACCCCTTGATTCTTTCCCGCCCATCCCGTATGACATGATCGATGTAGAGGGGCATGTCAAAGGATATAAATTCGCAAAGCGCTGCATTGATTATTATTCAAGCCTCGGCTGTGCGGCGGGATGTGATTTCTGCTCAGAGCCCCTGTTTTGCGGCAGGCGCTGGTCAGGACTGCCTGCACAAACGGTGGTTTCGGAACTTGAATACCTCGCAAAGACCTATAACATAGATACATTCATGATCCGGGACAGTGATTTTTTCATAAATGTGAGCCGGGTGAAAAAGATATGTTCCCTCCTGATAGGGAGAAATTCAGGAATCCGCCTCACAAGCGTTAACGGAAGGATGGAACTCCTTTCACGGATGGATGACGAAGTATGGGGACTGCTGCGAAAAGCCGGCATTTGTGAGATATTCATTGGCTTTGAAAGCGGGCTCCAGGAAGCGCTTGATGCGATGAATAAAGGAGCTAAGACCAGCCAGATAAAGGCCTGCATAGATAAATGCATAAAACATGATATTGACATTCGCGGTTCATTTATGGTAGGAATCCCGGGTGTAAATGCCAAAGAAGAAGTTACAAGAACATTTGAGGAGATCCACCACATCATTTGTGCGTATGGAAAAATGGGAAAACTCAAGCATATGGATATTCTGTTGTCGTTCTTTACCCCATACCCGCACACTAAACTGTACGAAGCCTCGGTTAAGAACGGATTAAAGCAACTGAACACCCTTGAAGAGTGGGGCGGTTTTGACCAGTTTGATTTCAAAGCACCCTGGTTTTCGAAGGAGTATTTTGATCTTACAAGGGAATTCAGGGCAGGAATGCCAATGAACTCAGGATGTGATTTTGGGGAATGGTGCGGATTTTATGAGGGAATGGTAAAGAGGCTAGAGAGTATTTGAGGATCAAAATCAAATACTTAAAGCAAAAGGAAAATTAAGTCCATTTTTTTTTATATGCATGTTTTATGTCCATATTATTCATACATATGTTCATAAATAACATATAAATATGAAGATATTTAAATCAATATTATTAATATGTGGACTCATCCTTATCACAGGTCAGGTATTTGCAGCAGAAGTTGCATTAGACCCGGCAACTAAAATAGTTACACAGGGGGAGACTTTTAATGTGAACATAACCATTGACCCCATGGGTACCCGGATCGCAGGCGCTCAGGCAAACATCGGATTCAATTCATCGCTTTTCAGGGTAAACACCATATCTGAAGGAGACCTTTTCACTCGGAATGGAACAAATACGTTCTTCAATGCCGGCACGATCAACAATTCCATAGGCACGGCAATAAATATCTTCGATTCTATTATCGGAAATAGAAACGTCACAACCAGGGGAACATTCATAATCATTAATGTTACTGCTATCGGTATCACAGGAACATCAGGATTCGATCTTTCCAATGTGAAGATAAGCGACCCAAATGGTTTGGCTGTAAGCCTTAACACGACAAATGGAAGCTTCACTATCAGTGCCCCTGCTGCAGAAGTGGCATTAAATCCATCAACCAAAATAGTTTCACAGGGGGAGACTTTTAATGTGAACATAACCATTGACCCCATGGGTACCCGGATCGCAGGCGCTCAGGCAAACATCGGATTCAATTCAT